>NZ_JAJNKD010000002.1:0-755414 GCF_021043325.1 Ideonella azotifigens | reverse complement strand
CCCTTGGCCTTGAGCTTCGCAGCCGCCTCGATGAACCACTTCATCTCGGCCAGCTGCTGGTCCTTGTTCAGCGTCGAAGGCTGGAATTCGCCATCGATCCACTTCTTCGCCTCGGCCTCGCCTGCCCAGGCGCCATGGCTGCCCAGGGCGGCCAGCGCAGCGAGCGCCAGGGTCGAAATGCGCAACTTGCTCATCATCATTTGTCTCCTCTTGTAGAACGGGTCACTCACACACGAAACTCTTCAGCCGCGCCGCATGATCAGCGCCAGCGCGCCCATCGACAACACGAAGCTGATCCACACGCTGGGCTCGCTGCCGAGCTTCAGCACCTCTGCCAACCAGCCGGCGCTGCCCACGAACGCCAGGTTGATGTAGGCCGCCGTCAGCAGCCCGATGAACAGCCGGTCGCCGCGCGTGGTGGCAATCGGCAGGAAGCCCTTGCGCATCACCGTGGGCGACTTGATCTCCCACAGCGTCATGCCGACCAGCATCAGCGCGATGCAGCAGAAAAACACCGCAACGGGTGTCGTCCAAACCATCCAATCCAGCATCTCAAACTCTCCCCATCGCAAAACCTTTGGCGATGTAGTGGCGCACGAACCAGATCACGATCGCGCCCGGCACGATGGTCAACACACCTGCGGCGGCCAGCGTCGCCCAGTCCATGCCGCTGGCGCTCACGGTGCGCGTCATCGTCGCCACGATGGGCTTGGCATTGACGCTGGTCAGCGTGCGCGCCAGCAGCAGTTCCACCCACGAGAACATGAAGCAGAAGAAGGCGGCCACGCCCACCCCCGCCTTGATCAGCGGCAGGAAGATGGTCAGGAAAAAGCGCGGGAAGCTGTAGCCGTCGATGTAGGCGGTCTCGTCGATCTCGCGCGGAATGCCCGACATGAAACCTTCCAGGATCCACACCGCCAGCGGCACGTTGAACAGCAGGTGCGCCAGCGCCACGGCGATGTGCGTGTCCATCAGGCCCACGGTGGTGTAGAGCTGGAAGAAGGGCAGCAGGAACACCGCAGGCGGCGTCATCCGGTTGGTCAGCAGCCAGAAGAACACATGCTTGTCGCCCAAGAAGCTGTAGCGGCTGAAGGCGTAGGCGGCGGGCAGCGCCACCGTCAGCGAAATGGCGGTGTTCATCGCCACGTAAATCATGCTGTTCACGTAGCCCGAGTACCAGCTCTCGTCGGTCAGGATCAGCTTGTAGTTGTCCCAGGTGAAGTGCTGCGGCCACAGGCTGAAGCTGGCCAGGATCTCCTGGTTGGTCTTGAAGCTCATGTTGACCATCCAGTAGATGGGCAGCAGCGCAAACACCAGGTAGGCGATCAGCAGCAAGGTCCGCTTCTGGAAGCGTGATTCATTCATGGCCGGTCTCCTCTTGCGCCTGGCCCACGCGCTGCATCCAGTTGTAGAGCACGAAGCAGAACAGCAGGATGATCAGGAAATAGATCAGCGAGAACGCCGCCGCCGGGCCCAGGTCGAACTGGCCGACCGCCTTCTGCGTCAGGTACTGGCTGAGGAAGGTGGTGGCATTGCCGGGGCCGCCACCGGTGAGCACAAAGGGCTCGGTGTAGATCATGAAGCTGTCCATGAAACGCAGCAGCACCGCGATCATCAAGACGCCGCGCATCTTCGGCAGCTGGATGTAGCGGAAAACCGCGAGCTTGCTGGCGCCGTCGATGCGCGCGGCCTGGTAATACGCATCCGGGATGCTGCGCAGGCCGGCGAAGGCCAGCAGCGCGACCAGCGGCGTCCAGTGCCACACGTCCATCAGCAGGACAGTGAGCCAGGCGTGCGTGGCGTTGCCGGTGTAGTTGTAGTCGATGCCCAGTTGCGCCAGGCCGTAGCCCATCAGCCCGATGTCGGCGCGGCCGAAGATCTGCCAGATGGTGCCCACGACATTCCAAGGGATCAGCAGCGACAACGCGACGATGACCAGCGTGGCCGAAGACTTCCAGCCCTGCGCCGGCATCGCCAGCGCCAGGCCAATGCCCAGCGGCAGCTCCACCGCCAGCACAGCCAGCGAGAAGCGCAGCTGGTTCCACAGCGCGGCGTGCAGGTCCTCGTCCCGCATCACCGAGGCAAACCATTCGGTGCCGACGAACACCCGCCGCTCGGGCGAGATGATGTCCTGCACCGAGTAGTTCACCACCGTCATCAGCGGCAGGATGGCCGAGAAGGCCACGCAGATGAAGACCGGCAGGATCAGGAACCACGCCTTCTGGTTCACCGGTTTTGTGGTCGCGCTCATGCCACCAACTCCTCGTTTTGATAGAAGCAGGTATGTGCGCCCACCACTTGGATGCCCAGCGCGTTGCCGACCTCGGGCCGCACGGCGTCGGGTGACAGCCGCGCCTTCAGCGACTGGCCGGCCGCTTCAATCGTCACCAGCACATACGTCCCAATATCCTGTACCTGTTTGACCTTGGCGGGCAGCGTGCCCGGTGCACCCACCACGTCCAGCCCCAGGTACTCCGGCCGGATGCCAAGCTTCAGCGCGCCAGCCGGCAAGGGCCGCGGCGCTGCCAGCGACTGGCCGGCAATCTGCAGCTGGGTGCCTTGCGACTGCGCCGGCAGGAAGTTCATGCCCGGCGAGCCGATGAAGTGGCCCACGAAGGTGTGCGCCGGCCGCTCGAACAAGGCCTCGGGCGTGCCCAGCTGCACCACCATGCCGCGCGACATCACGACCACCTGGTCCGCAAAGGTCAGCGCCTCGACCTGGTCGTGCGTGACGTAGATCAGCGTGAGCTTGAGCTCATGGTGGATCTGCTTGAGCTTGCGGCGCAGCTGCCATTTCAGGTGCGGGTCGATCACGGTCAGCGGCTCATCGAACAGCACCGCCGACACGTCCGGCCGCACCAGGCCACGGCCCAGCGAGATCTTCTGCTTCTGGTCGGCGCTCAGGCCCGCGGCGCGCATGTTCAACTGGTGGCTCATCTCCAGCATCTCGGCAATCTGGCCGACGCGCTGCTGGATTTGCGCCGCCGGCACCTTGCGGTTCTTCAGCGGGAAGGCCAGGTTCTCGGCCACGGTCATCGTGTCGTAGATCACCGGGAACTGGAAGACCTGGGCGATGTTGCGCTGCTGCGGCGTGGCCCGTGTCATGTCCTGGCCGTCGAACTTCACCGTGCCCTGCGAAGGCACCAGCAGGCCGGACATGATGTTCAGCATCGTCGTCTTGCCGCAGCCCGAGGGGCCCAGCAGCGCATAGGCGCCGCCGTCGTCAAACGTCATCTTCAGCGGCAGCAGCGCATAGTCGCTGTCCTGCTTGGGGTTGGGCCGGTAGGCGTGCGCCAGGTCGAGTTCGATCTTGGCCATGTCAGATCCCCCGGGCCGCGGGGGCCCGCAGCAGCGCGCCATCGGCACCGAACCAGTAGAGCTGTGCCGGCGAGAGGTGCAGCGTCACGTTGGCACCCAGCTCGAAGTCGTGCACGCCGGTCAGCTGCGCGACGAGTTCGCCCACGGCGGTGTGCACGTGCACAAAGGTGTCCGAGCCGGACAGCTCGGCGAGTTCGACGCGGCCCGGCAACGCAAGGTCGCCGGGGCGTGTGGTGACGCGCACCGCGCTGGCACGCAAGCCCAGCGTGAAGCTGCTCGAAGTGCCGGTGGGCAAGGTCAGCGGCCAGACTTCCTTGCCACCCACGCGCACGCCACCTTCGGCCGGCACGGCTTCTAGCAAGTTCATCGGCGGGTCGGAGAAGGCCCTTGCCACGCGCAGCGAAGCGGGGCGGTGGAAGACCTCGGCGGTGGGGCCGTATTGCAGCAGTTCGCCGGCGTCCATCACCGCGGTGTAGCCGCCCAGCAGCAGCGCTTCGGCCGGCTCGGTGGTGGCATAGACCACGGTCGAATCGCCCGCGGCGAACAGCTGCGTCAGCTCTTCGCGCAGCTCTTCGCGCAGCTTGTAGTCCAGGTTCACCAGCGGCTCGTCCAGCAGCATCAGCGGGGCGTTTTTGGCCAGCGCGCGGGCCAGTGCCACGCGCTGCTGCTGGCCGCCGGAAAGCGCGGCGGGCAGGCGGTCCAGGAAGACCTCGATGTGCAGCTTGGCGGCCAGCTCGCGCACCCGGCGGTCGATCTCTGCCTTCGGCTTGCCGCTCAATTTCAGCGGCGAGGCGATGTTGTCGTAGACCGTCATCGAAGGGTAGTTGATGAACTGCTGGTAGACCATGGCCACGTCGCGCTCGCGCACCGGTTTGCCGGTCACGTCGGCGCCGTCCACCCGCACGCGGCCGGTGGTGGGCTTGTCCAGCCCGGCCATCAGCCGCATCAGCGTGGTCTTGCCGGCTTGCGTCGCGCCCAGCAGCACGGTGACCGCGCCGGGCTTGGGCGCGATGCTCATTTCGTAAAGCCAGGTCTGCGGGCCGACCCGCTGGCTGATCTTGTCCAGCGTCAGCTGCATGTGACCCCCGCGCTGCTGGCTTGCGGCTGTTCGTTCATGTACTTCGTCATCCAGTCCAGCACGCGTTGGCGTGCGTCTTCGTTCAGGTGCAGGCCGAGCTTGCTGCGGCGCCACAGCACGTCGTCGGCGCTGCGGGCCCATTCGTGCTCGGCCAGGTAGCGCAGCTCGGCCTCATGCAGGCCAGGCGCCACCTCGGCACCCAGCTCGGCCAGCGACTCGGCCTTGCCCAGCACCAGGCCGATGCGGCTGCCGTAGGCGCGCGCCAGCCGGCGCGTCAGCTCACGTGGCAACCACGGGTGGCGCTGGCCGATGGTCTGCACCAGGCGCTCGAAATCGGTGTCCGGCCGCTGCGGTGGGCCTATCCATTCGCGCAGGTCGCCGCCGGGCAAAAAGGCACCTTCGGTCCACGGCTTGCGGCGCTCGCCCAGCATGTCGCCGACCTCGTCCGCCGCCTCTTCGGCAAGCTTGCGGAAGGTGGTGATCTTGCCGCCCCAGACTGAAAGCAGCGGCGCCGCGCCGGTCTGCGTTTCCAGCAGGTAATCGCGCGTGACGGCAGACGGATCGCCCGCCGCATCGTCCAGCAGCGGCCGCACGCCGGAGTAGGTCCACACGACTTCCTCTGGCCGCACCGGCCGCGTGAAGTAGCGGCTGGCCTGCTCGCACAGGTAGGCGATCTCGTCGGGGGCGATCTTGGCCCCGCGTGGATCGCCGTGCAGTTCCTGGTCGGTGGTGCCGATCAGCGTGAAGTCGCGCTCGTAGGGGATGGCGAAGATGATGCGCTTGTCGGGGTTCTGGAAGATGTAGGCATGGTCGTGCTCGAAGCAGCGCGGCACGACGATGTGGCTGCCCTTGACCAGCCGCAGGTGCTTGGTGGCCAGCGCCTCGCCGGCGGCGGGCGTGGCGGTGTCGCGCAGGAAGCGTTCGGCCCACGGGCCGGCGGCATTGACCAGCGCGCGCGCCTGCACTTGGCGCTCGGTGCCGTCCGGCCCGCGCAGCGTGGCGAGCCAGCCATCGGCGCTGCGCTTCGCTGCAACGACGCGGGTGCGGGTGAGGACCTGCGCGCCGCGGGCCTGCGCGTCTAGCGCGTTCAGCACCACCAGGCGCGCATCGTCCACCCAGCCGTCGGAATAGATGAAGCCACGCGTGAAGCCGGGCTGCAGCGGTGCGCCGGTCGGGTGCTGGCGCAGGTCCACGCCGCGCGAGCCGGGCAGCACTTCGCGCTTGGCCAGGTGGTCGTACAGGAACAGACCCAGGCGGATCATCCACACCGGGCGCAGGAAGTTGGCCTTGGGGTCGTGCGGCATCACGAAGCGCAGCGGCCACATGATGTGCGGCGCGCTTTTCAGCAACACCTCGCGCTCCTGCAGCGCCTTCCTCACCAGCGCGAATTCGCGGTATTCGAGGTAGCGCAGCCCGCCGTGGATCAGCTTGGTCGAGGCCGACGAAGTGTGCGCGGCCAGGTCGTCCTGCTCGGCCAGCAGCACCCGCCAGCCGCGGCCAGCCAGATCGCGTGCAATGCCGCAGCCATTGATGCCGCCGCCAACGACCAGCACGTCGCAGCTCTGCGAAGTGCTGGCGCTGTGGCCTGGCGATGCGGGCGGGGCAATGGGCAAGCTTTGTCTCCTCGGTTCGTTTTGTTCGTCCTTTTTCGTTTTAACCGAATTCGATGTTCGTTTGCAAGAGAGGTTTCGTTGGTTTGTTTTCGTTTGGGTTCGATTACGCTGCGCCCCGAACGCCTGCTTCAGGCTCCACGCCGCCGCCGACAATCTTCCGCATGACGCCCAACCCCCGCCAATCCGAGCTGCTGTCCGAGGTGAAGGCGCGCGGCAGCGTGTCGGTCGAGGCGCTGGCCGAGCGCTTTGGCGTGACGCTGCAGACCGTGCGGCGGGACGTGAAGCTGCTGGCCGAGGCCGGGCTGCTGGCGCGCTTCCATGGCGGCGTGCGCCTGCCTGGCTCCACCACCGAGAACATCGCCTACCGCCAGCGCGAGGCCCTGCATGCGGACGGCAAGCAGCGCATTGCCCGCGCCATCGCGGCCCAGGTGCCCAACGGCTGCTCGCTGCTGATCAACCTCGGCACCACGACCGAGGCCGTGGCCCGTGCGCTGCTCAAGCACCAGGGCTTGCGCGTCATCACCAACAACTTGAACGTGGCCAGCATCCTGGCCGACAACCCTGACTGTGAGGTCATCGTCGCGGGCGGGCTGGTGCGACACCGCGACCGCGGCATCGTCGGCGAAGCCACGCTGGACTTCATCCGCCAGTTCCGCGTGGACATCGGGCTGATCGGCATCTCGGGCATCGAGCCGGATGGCTCGCTGCGCGACTTCGACTACCGCGAGGTCAAGGTCTCGCGGGTCATCATGGAGCAGTCGCGCGAGGTCTGGATGGCGGCCGACCACAGCAAGTTCAACCGCCCGGCCATGGTCGAACTGGCGCGCTTCGCCCAGCTCGACCGGCTGTTCACCGACGCCGAGCCGCCCGCGCCCTTCCCCGCGCTGCTGGCCGAGGCCGGCGTGCAATGCGAAGTGGCGCCGGGTTAAGGTTGGCGTGCAATGCGAAGTGACGACCGACTCAAGCCGTCGTCAAAGGAGACAAGAAAAAATGAGTTTCATCCTCGCCCTGGATCAAGGTACCTCAAGTTCGCGCAGCATCGTCTTCGACGACAGCGGCCGCATCGTCGCGCAGGCGCAGCGCGAGTTCACGCAGCACTTCCCGCAGCCCGGCTGGGTCGAGCACGACCCGCTGGAGCTCTGGCAGAGCCAGCTGGCCACAGCGCGCGAGGCGCTGGCCAAGGCGCGGCTGCAGTCGGCCGACATGAAGGCCATCGGCATCACCAACCAGCGCGAGACCACGCTGGTCTGGAACCGCCGCACCGGCCAGCCCGTCTACAACGCCATCGTCTGGCAGGACCGCCGCGCCGAGCCGCTGTGCGCCGAGCTGCGCGAGCAGGGCCACGCGCAGGCCGTGCAGGCGGCGACAGGGCTGATCATCGACGCGTACTTCTCCGGCACCAAGATCCGCTGGATCCTGGACAACGTGGCCGGCGCACGCGCCGCCGCCGAGCGCGGCGAGCTGGCTTTCGGCACCGTGGACAGCTGGCTGCTGTGGCAGCTCACCGGTGGCCGCGTGCATGCGACCGATGTGAGCAATGCCGCCCGCACCATGCTGTTCAACGTGCGCGAGAACCGCTGGGACGAAAGCCTGCTTGACCTGCTGAAGATCCCCGCCAGCCTGCTGCCCGAAGTCCACCCCAGCAGCCACCTGTTCGGCGAGACGGACGCGGCGCTGCTCGGCGCCTCGCTGCCGGTCGGTGGCATGGCCGGTGACCAGCAAAGTGCCCTCTTTGGCCAGGCCTGCTTCAAGGCCGGCATGGCCAAGAACACCTACGGCACCGGCTGCTTCATGCTGATGCACACCGGCGCGCGTTTCCAGGTCAGCGGCAACGGCTTGATCACCACCTCGGCCGCGCAAGCGCGTGTCGACGCTTCAGCGGCGTGGGTGCCCGAGTTCGCGCTCGAAGGCAGCGTGTTCATCGGTGGCGCGGTGGTGCAATGGCTGCGCGACGGCCTCCAGGCCATCTCAGCCAGCTCCGAGGTGCAAGGCCTCGCCGAAAGCGTGCCGGACGCCGGCGGCGTGATGTTCGTGCCCGCCTTCACCGGCCTGGGCGCGCCCTACTGGAACGCCGAAGCCCGCGGCGCCATCGTCGGCCTCACGCGCGGCAGCACGGTGGCCCACATCGCCCGCGCCGCGCTGGAGAGCATTGCCTTCCAGAGTGCGGCGCTGCTGCAAGCCATGAGCAGGGACGCGGTTGCTGCGGGCGGCCACCCGGTGACCGAACTGCGCGTGGACGGCGGCGCTTGCGTCAACGACCTCTTGATGCAGTTCCAAGCCGACCTGCTGGGCATCCCGGTGCTGCGCCCGCAGGTCATCGAAACGACCGCGCTGGGTGCTGCCTACCTCGCCGGCCTGTCCTGCGGCGTCTGGCGCACGCTGGACGAGTTGTCTTCGCAGTGGAAAGCCGAACGCGTCTTCCACCCCACCTTGCCGCGCGAACGGGCGGAGGAGTTGATGACGCGCTGGGAACGGGCGGTGCGGCAGGCAGTGGCCGCCTGAGCCGCCCAGTACGCCTCGGGTGCTGTTGCGCCCGAGGTGTTCCTCAGTCGGCCGCCGCCGACTCCGGCGGCTTTTGGCCACCGTTGCGGTACACCAGCACCTGGCCCTGGTAGGACAGGGTGCCGGAGTAGATCGAAGAACTCAGCACCAGGTCCATCACACCGTCCCGGTTGAAGTCGGCCACGGCCACGCCCAGGCCCAGCCCGTCGCGGCTGCCGTCGGCGCCGGAGATCTTGTAGGCCGGCGTCTTGGGGAAGCCCTTCTTGCCGCCATAGAACACGGCGACCTTGCCCGGGAAGGCGGCGCTGGGGTCGTTGGGCAGGCCGTAGAACGAGCTGCCCACCACCAGGTCCTGCCGGCCGTCGCCGTTCAGGTCCTTGCCGCCGACGATGTTGGCGCCGAAGTAGGGGAAGTTCTGGGCGTACAACTCCTGCGTGCGCCCCTGGGTCGACCAACCGTTGGCCGAGCCGTAGAACACCGTGACCGAGCCCAGGTGAGTCTCGTCCTTGTAGCGCTTGGGGGCGCCCACGGCCAGATCCGGGTAACCGTCACCGTCCGTATCGCCCAGGAAGGCCACCGTGTCGCCGAAATAGTCGTAGTTGTCGGCGCCGTCGGAGTACACGGTTTGCGCAGCGGTGCTGGCATAGCCCTGCTTGCTGCCGTTGTAGACCCTCACCATGCCGGGCACGCCTGCTGTCTGCACGGGTGACTGGCCATCTATGATGTCCAGGATGCCGTCGCCGTTGGCATCACCAACGGTCACCGCGCGGCCGAAATACAGCTGCGGGGCCTGGCCGTCAATGACGGAGACGGGCGCGGTGGACAGACCGGTGGCGCTGCCCTTGTAGACGTAGATCCTGCCCAGGCCGTCGTTCTTGCCAATGGCAGAGACCATCAGGTCGGCATAGCCGTCACCGTTGAAGTCGCCCAGGCTGCGGATGACAAAGCCGAAGAAGTCGTTGGTGGACTCGCCCTCGATGATTTGCGAGGGCTGGGCCGGCAAGCCCTTGGCCGAGCCGAGGAACACCATCACCGCGCCGGTGTATTGCTTCGCGCCGGAGTAGCTGTCCGCGCCGACCACCAGGTCAGGGTAGCCGTCGCCGTTCACGTCCGCCACCACCGGGCTGAAGCCCACCTGGGCCCAGGCCATGTCGATGCTGTAGTGGAAACCAGCCGTCGTGGACAGGCCCTTCTTGGTGCCGTAGAACACGTCCACAGCGCCCTTGTAGTCCGTGCCACCGGGGCTTCCCACGATCAGGTCCAGGTAGCCGTCGCCGTTGAGGTCGGCCTCGGCGTTCAGTGCCACGCCGAACTGCTCGTTGGCCTCGGTGCCCTGGGCGACCCAGTTCGGCTTCTTGGCTGCGATGGCCGCGCCTGCCAGGCCCAGCGCCAGTGCGGCCCCCACCGCCAGATGCCGCCCCCGGGCGACGCGATTTGCTGCTTGCTTCATTGCCATTCCTTCTTGTTCATGTGACCGTTGTGAGTCAGGCCCATTAGAAGAGGATTCATGGCGGCGGTGCTTGTCGAAGTTCTGACATGACGGAACTTCGCCAAGCGGCGGGCCGGTGTGCGCAGCAACTGCCGGTACGGACGCTCGGCCGCCACGCTCAAGCCCAGCGTTTGCATGTTGACGGGCCCGGCGCTTGCGCAGGGCCCGGTGGTGCCTCCTCCCAGGTCAGCAGTCCAGCATTTGCCGGGGTGCCGACCGCGGCGGCTTGGGCTGGCTCGCGGGTTCGTCGGAGCGCGCAGCGTCATCTTTGGGGGCGTAGAAGTGATAGCGCCGCTTTCCGGCTTGCTTGGCCTGGTACATGGCCTGGTCGGCGCGGCGCAGCAGCGGCTCGCGTTCGCTGGCTTGTTCAGGAAAGGTGCAGACGCCGAGGCTGGCCGAGACATGGTCCACGCCGCCGGCCAGCGCATAGGGCTGCGAGAGCACGTCGACCAGCAGGCCGGCGACGACTTCCAGCTGCGCGCGGCTGCCGGTCTGCTCCAGAATCACCGCAAACTCGTCACCGCCCAGGCGGCAGATCACGTCGCTGCCGCGCAGCGTCTGCTGCAGCCGCTCGCCGACCATGCGCAGCAGCGCGTCGCCCTGGTCATGGCCAAGCGTGTCGTTGACGCGCTTGAAACCGTCCAGGTCGATGTAGATCAGCGCGCTGCCGCTGTCCTGTGTCCCGGCGCGGGCCAGGGCCTGGCTGATGCGCTCCATGAAGTAGTGGCGGTTGTGCAGCCCGGTCACGTTGTCGAAGTAGGCCAGGTCGTTGAGCCTGGCCTCGGCCTGGCGGCGCTGGCCGAGCTCGTGGTGCAGGCGCACGTCGCGCTGCTGCAGCTGCTCCATCATGCGGTTGAAGGCGCTGGACAGGGCCACCACTTCGGCGGCGCCGGCCGCACTGGCGCGGCGCTCGAAGTCCTCATGGCGCCAGACGTGCAATGCCGCGTCCACCAGCTCGGCCAACGGGTCTGCGATGCGCGCCGCCACGCGGCGCCACAGCAGCACCGACAGGCCGAAGGCCAGCAGCGCCACCAGCATGCTGAAGCCCACACTGCGCGCCAGGGCCAGGTACATCGGCCGCAGCTCGGCTTCCAGCGCCAGCGTGCCGACCCGCTCGCCGTGGCGCTGCACCGGCAGGTAGAACGCCACGCCGCACCAGCGCGTGAGCCAGCCCTGGCCGTCGGGCTGCAGCGTGTGGCAGGTGTCGGGGCGCTGCTCGGGCGTGTCGCGGTTGTAGGCGCCCAGGGTCAGGCCGTCGGGCGTGAAGAGCCGGGCCTGCAGCACGTCGGGCGAAGCACGCAGCGAGGCCAGGATGTCGTTGGCCTCGCGGTCGCTGGCGAACATCACGGCGGCTTCGCTGTTGGTGGCGATGATGCCGGCCACCGTGCGCAGGCTGTCCTTCAATTCGTGGTGGCGGTTGTTGAGCTCGTGCAGCGTCATCACCAGCGTGAAGCCGGCCAGCAGTGCGCCGGTCAGCCACAGGCCGAAGGTGGCGATCAGCCGGCGGATGGGGGGATGCGCGGCGTCCGGCGCAGGTGGCAGCGGGGCGGCGGCCGGGTCCATGGGCGCCGCATCCTGCGGGGCGACGGGGCTGCGGCGCGGGCGCAGGTTTTTCACTTGGCGCCCGCCACGTAGTTGGCCATCTTCAGCATGCGGGCGTTGAAGCTGATGCGGACCTTCCTGGCCATCGCCAGGTTCACTTCGAAGCCCAGCTTCAGGTCGCGCTTCTGGATCTCGATCATCAGGCCCTGGTCGGCCAGGCCGTCGCCGTCGGTGATGGTGAGGATGGGCGCGCTGTCCAGCCTGGCCAGCAGCTCAGGCGCCAGCTTGCGTTGGCTGTCGTCGAGGTAGAGGGCGTGGCAGGGCGCCAGCGGGTCCTGCAGGCTCACGTGCACGACCTTGATGTGCACGTCATTGAGCACGCGCTTGCCTTCCAGCCTGGCCAGCGGCTCGTCCATCGGCGTGCGGCCCAGCACGCACAGGCGAAAGGGCTCGTCCGGCGGCACCGGCCACTGGGCGAACTGGATGAAGTTGTAGAGGTAGGCCGCCTTCATCGCGCGCTCGTCGACCTGGGCGTATGCGGCGGTGCTGGCGAACAGCAGCACCGCCAGGCCATGGCGCAGCAGGGTTCGCATCAGAAATGCCCCCGCAGTTCGATCCAGCCATAGCGCACCTTGCGGCCCATTTCGGCTGGAGTGCCCATGTACGGGTCCAGCCCGTGCTCGGGCGTGTTGCCGGCATTGCGCAGGCCGATGGTCAGGTCCAGCGGGCCGATCAGCTTGAGCGCCTGCAGCGTCAGGTCAACGCGGGTGCTGGACGGCACCGGCACCAGGTCCTTGGGCGTGTAGCCGTCCCACGTGGGCAGGTAGCTGCTGGTGCGGCGCACGGCAGCGCTCAGGCGCCAGCGCTCGCCATCCAGCGGCACGGACAGCTGCAGCTTGCTGATGTGATGCGGCGAATAGGCCAGTTCGTTGCCGAGGTTGTTGTGGCTGCGCTGGAAGGCCTGGCTGGCACGCAGGCGCAGGCCCTGCCATTGCCACTCGGCCTCCAGCTCCAGGCCGTGACCGCGCAGCGCCGTGATGTCCTGGTCGGGCCAGATCATTTCGCTGACGCGGTAGTCGTACACCGTGGCCAGCCAGCGCAGCGTGTCGTGCCGGTACTCGGTGGCCAGTTCGCGGTGCAGCACGTGCTCGCCATGGTCCTGCGGCGACAGGCCGAAGGACTCCTCCGCGGCCGAGGCAAAACGCGTGGCGCGGCCCAGTGAGCCCTTGAACTGCCAATCCGGCAGCGGCGTCCAGACCATCGCGGCGCGTGGGCTGTAGGTCCAGTCGACGTTGGTGCGGCGGTCGGCGCGCAGGCCCAGCGTGGCAACGAGCTGCTCGCTCAGACGCAGCTCGTCTTCCACCGAAAGTCCCAGGCTGCGCCGGTGCATGGCCAGGTTCTCGTCCGGGTAGCCGGAGTCGACCTGGTCGTAGTGCAGTTTCGGGTCCTCGCGCAGGCGCAGGCCCAGCACCACCCGCTGGCGCTGCCAGCCCTCGTAGCTGGCCTGGGTGTCCAGGCTCCACCAGGCGCCTTCGGCACGGATGCTGCCGTGGTAGCCCTGCAGGTCCACGTCGTAGTTGTAGCGCTGACCACCCAGCTGCGCCCGCACGGAGCTGCGCCAGCCGGCCAGCGCGCCGTCGTCGAAGCTGTGGTCATGGCCCAGCGAGACCACATGGCCGCCGTCCTGCTGGCTGGTGGTGGCCGGCACGCTGGGGTATTGCGAGCGCACGGTACGGGCCGAGCTCAGCAGCTGCAGGCTGAACGCCTGCCACTGGCCCTTGAGCAGCAGCTGCCAGGCTTCGGCATCGCTGTCCTCGTAGGGGATCTTGCCCAGGTCGGAGCTGGGCGTGCCATCGTTGGCATGCAGCGTCAGCGAGGCCAGCCATTCGGCGCCGTTGTCGGCCCGCTGGCCCCAGCTCAGGCGCAGCTTGCCGTCGCCATTGCGGCCGCCCGACACGGCCGCTTCCAGCCCGTTCAGGTCGCGGCCGCGGCGGGTCACGATGTTGATCACGCCCAGGAAGGCGTTGTTGCCGTACATGGCGGAGCCGGCGCCAGGCGCGTATTCGATGCGGTCGATCATCGCCACGTCGATCAGCGCGTCATGGCCGAGGAAGATCTGGTCGAACAGGTTGTCGCTGGCCGGTACGCCGTCGACCAGCATCAGCACCCGGCCGGCGTAGGCGCCCGGGCCGCCGAAACCGCGGGCCCCGAGGTAGAGGTAGCTGGTGTCGGCGCTCACCTGCAGGCCGCGCATCTGGTCCAGCACCTCGCCCAGCGTGCGCAGGCCCAGCGCCTGGATGTCCTGCGCCGTCAGCAGCGAGACGGCGGAGGCCGCGTCGGTCACCTGGCGGGCGAAGCGCGCGGCGCTCAGCACCTCGGTGTTCATCAGTTGCTCCAGCGGCAGCTCGGTCAGGTCATCGGCGCGGGCTGCGCCCAGCAGCGCCAGGCTCAGCAGACCTGCGCCCCAGGCGCACCGACAGGATTTTCGAAACAACATGGACAGCACGCAGGCAGGCAAGGGCCAATCCCCGGGTTCGGGCAACCAAGCGGGGCACAGCTTCATTTCGTCCCGCGGCGGCACTTCTTGAGCCGGGCACCGCGGCGGGCCGGCCTGCGCTGGGACAATCCCTCAGGTTCCTGCCAAATTCACGCTTTGGGACGCCGAGGCACGCTTTGCCTCGCCTGTCTTGCTTGTTTGCCTGCCCCATGCACCACACCCTCGACTCCCTGCGCAGCGGCGCGCTGGCCGGCCAGCGCCGGATCAACCTGCGCGGCGGGCTGGCCGAGTTTCCGCGCGAGCTGTTCGACCTGGCCGACACGCTGGAGGTGCTGGACCTCAGCGACAACCAGCTCAGCGACCTGCCACCCGACCTGCACCGCCTGCACCGGCTGCAGGTGCTGTTCGCCTCGGGCAACCGCTTCACCCGCGTGCCCGAAGCCGTGGGCCGCTGCGAGGGCCTGCTGCAGGTCGGCTTCAAGGCCAACCGCATTGCCGAGCTGCCGGCGCAAGCGCTGCCGCCGCGGCTGCGCTGGCTCACGCTGACCGACAACGCACTCGCCGAGTTGCCCGACGAGCTCGGCCGCCGCCCGCTGCAGAAGCTGATGCTGGCCGGCAACCGGCTGAGCCGCCTGCCAGACAGCTTTGCCGGCCACGCGACACTGGAGCTGCTGCGCCTGGCCGCCAACCCGCTGCAGGCGCTGCCCGGCTGGCTGACCGAGCTGCCACGCCTGAGCTGGCTGGCGCTGGCCGGCCACCAGCTGGGTTGGCAACAGGCTGCGCCAGCACCGCTGCCGGTGGCCGAATGGGCCGAGCTCGCGGTCGGCGAACTGCTGGGCGAAGGCGCTTCGGGCCTGATCCACCGTGCCCGCTGGTCGCCTGCCCAGGGCCAGCCGGTCGACGTGGCGCTGAAGCTGTTCAAGGGCGAAGTCACCAGCGACGGCCTGCCCGAACACGAGATGGCAGCCACGCTGGCGGCCGGCGACCATGCGAACCTGGTCGGCGTGCTGGCGCGGCTGCAAGGCCACCCGCTGGGCACGCTGGGCCTGCTGATGCCGCTGCTCGCAGCGGGTCACCAGGTGCTGGCCGGCCCGCCCAGCCTGGCCAGCTGCACGCGGGATGTGTACCCGCCCAGCCTGAAATTGACGGCAGATGACGCGCACGCGCTGGCGCTGGGCGTGGCCCGGGCGGTCGGCCAGCTGCATGCGCGCGGCCTGCTGCACGGCGACCTGTATGCGCACAACCTGCACTGGCTGCCGGGCCAGGGCAGCAGCGTGCGCCTGGGCGACTTCGGCGCCGCAACCCGCCTGCCGGCAGGCGACGCACCGCTGGCCGTCGCGCTGCAGTCGCTCGAAGTGCGGGCCTTCGGCGTGTTGCTGGACGAGCTGCTGGCGCTCACTTCGGCGCTGCCCACCAGCTCGCCGCTGCCCGCGCTGCGCGATGCCTGCCTGGCGCTGTCGCCCCGAGAACGGCCGACGATGCTGCAGGCCATCCGGGTGATGGCGGGCGACCGCGCGGTCGGCTAGGCTTGGCGCTGATGCCCGCCTTGTTCGCCACCGCCCGGTTCGTTCGCCGCCGCTGTCTTGCGCTGGCGCTGGTCCTCGGCATGGCGGGGCTGGCCGGCTGTTCGGCCACCCGGCCGGTCTACAACCAGCCGCTGCCGGCCAAGGCCGCGGCCGAGACTGCCGAAGGCGGCTACCGACTCAGCAACGTGCCGGCCAGCGGGCGCAACAGCAACGAGCTGCTGGTGGTCGCATCCTTTTCCGGTGGCGGCGCCCGCGCGGCCACGCTGGCCTACGCGGTGCTGGACGCGATGCGCCAGGTGCCCATCGACCTCGGCGACGGCCGCGGCCCGCGCAGCCTGTTCGACGAGCTGGACGTCATCAGCGCCGTCTCCGGCGGCAGCTGGCCGGCCGCCTACCTGGCCCAGCATGGCGACGCGATGTTCCCGGCCTTCGAGCAGCAGGTGCTGCGGCGCGACCTGCAGGGCGACTTCGTGCACGAACTGCTGGCCCCCGCGCAATGGGGCTGGCTGTTCTCGCCCACCTATGGCCGCGGCGACCTGTTCGCCGAGTTCATGGACCGCGAGGTCTTCCACGGCGCCACCTATGCCGACGTGCTGGCCCGCGGGCAGCGACCCTGGGTCACGCTGAATGCGACCGACATGTCGCTGGGCGCACGCTTCGAATTCAAGCAGGAGCAGTTCGACCTGATGTGCTCGGACCTGGGCAGCGTGAAGCTGGCCACCGCGGTCGCCGCGTCGTCGGCAGTGCCGATCGCGCTGTCGCCCATCACGCTGCGCAACTACGCCGGCCACTGCCCGCAGCCGCCGCAGCTGGACCTCTACGGCCTGTTCGGCGAACGCCGCCGCGCCCAGTACTACCAGCAGGCCACCAGCTACCAGGACGGCAAGGCCAGGCCCTACATCCACCTGCTGGACGGCGGCCTGGCCGACAACCTCGCGATCCGCGCCATGCTGGAAGCCACGATGGCTGCCGGCGGGCTGCGCGCCGTGATGGCGCAGGCCGGCATCCTCGGCGTGCGCTGGCTGGTCTGCATCGTCGTCAATGCCGAAGGCCACGCCGGCCTGGAGGCCGATCAGTCCGAGCTCGTGCCCTCGGTGCTGCGCGTCACCCAGGCCGTGGCCGACATCCCGCTGGGCCGCCATTCCAACGACTCGCTGGAACTGCTGCGCGAAGCCGTCGCCCGCTGGCCCCAGGAAGCCGCCGGCCCGAACGCCGACCCGAACGCGCCGCCACCGCTGAAGACCTACCTGATCGAAGTCAGCCTCGAAGCCCTGGAAGCCGCCAGCGGCGAATCCGTCGGCAGCTCACCACTGGCCGGCCTGTCCAACTCGCTGAGCCTGCGCACCCTGCCCACCGCGCTGAGCCTGCCACCCGCCGCGGTGGATCAGGTGCTGGAGGCAGGTCACACGCTGTTCCGGCAGTCGCCTGAATTGCAGCGCCTGCTGAAGGACATCGGCAGCGAGGCCCGGCGGTAGCGGGTCAGGCGCAGCGCCCCCAAACCTCAGAGGCAGGCCCAGAGCAGCAGCGACTGATGCTGGGCGTGGGCCGAGGCGGCGAACGCCGAGAGTTCCCGCAGGTAAACGGTCACGTCCTGCGTGTCCCAGCGATCCAGCTGCGCTTGCTCCGTCCGGGCCCAGGCCAGGGCCACCGTGTCGACCTGCTCGTCGCTGAGATGGGCCAGGTCGTCCACCAGGGTTTCCGGGACCAGCGCGATCCAGGGGCCGTCTTCGCCACCATCCACGAGGCGCTGGAAGGATTCGGCAAACGCCGCCACGGCCTGCGCGTCCATCGGCTTGCCCTGCAGGATGAACGCCAGCGTGGCGAGCTTGAGGCTGTCCAGGCTGTGGCTTTCCAGCGTGGGCCAGACGTTGGCGTGGCCCTGGGTGTTCAGGATGGCTTCGGCTTCCTGGGGTTTGGCGGCGATGAGGTCGGTGAGCATGGAAAGGCAGCGGATGGGAAGGACCGGATTTTGAGGTGCTTTCGGGGCGCCGGGGTTTCGGTACATTCCTGCCGATGCCACCGCGCCCATCCAGCGCGGCCCTGTTCCTTCACGCTTTGGAGATCCCGATGCTCAGGCGACCCCTTCTGGCTCTGCTGGCCACCCTTGCCACCACCGCGGCACTGGCCGCGACGCTGCCCTACAACGAAACCGCGGATGCCAAGGCCGAGCTGCGCGACGCGCTGGCGCAGGCGGGGCAGTCCAAGCTGCCGGTGCTGGTGATCTTTGGCGCCAACTGGTGCGAAGACTGCCGGGCGCTGGACGCGGCGCTGAAGAGCGGCAAGAACGCCGAGCTGATGGCCAAGTCCTTCAAAGTGGTGAAGGTGGACGTGGGCAACTTCAACCGCAACCTGGACCTGGCCAACAGCTACGGCAACCCGATCAAGAAGGGCATCCCGGCCGCTGTGGTGCTGTCGCCGGACAACCAGCTGATCTACGCCACCCGCGGCGGCGAACTGGCCGATGCGCGTCACATGAGCGAAACCGGCATCTACGACTTCTTCTCGGCCCACGCCAAACACCAGTGAACGCCTCCCGGGCCGGGCTGCGCTTCCTTTGATGTCCGATGCCGACCTGCTCGCCGCCTTGCTGGACGCCGCCTGGCGCGGCGGTTTGATCGCGCTGCTGGCCGTGCTGGCTGGCCGCTTGTGGCGAGCCCGCCGCGGCAGTGCGCTGGCCACCACCGGCGGCTGGCTCGCGGCCGGGCTGGTGGTGCAGCTCGTCAGCTCCGCGCCCAGCTTCGAGGCCCGGGTGCCGCTGCTGTCGCAGGTGCCCTGCATTGCGGTGGCCACGGCCAACAGCGTGCTGTTCTGGGCCTTTGCGCAGGCGCTGTTCGACGACGACGCGCGGCTCGGGCCGCGGCACCTGCTGGCCTGGCTGGCCGTCGTGCTGCTCGCGGCGCTGAACTGCAGCTGGCTGGCCCGGCCGGGTGCCAGCGCCGCAGAGCAGGTGGCCCATGTCGTCCTGCGCCTGATGCCGCTGGGTTTTGCACTGGCTGCGCTGCAGGCCACGCTGGCGCACTGGCGGGGCGACCTGGTCGAACCGCGCCGGCGCCTGCGCCTGCTGGTGGTGGCCGGCGGCGTGCTGTACACCGCCGCCCAGCTGGCGCTGCGGCTGGCTGGCGACGACGGACGGCTCTCGACTGCCGCGGCGCTGGTCGACCTCGCGGGCCTGGCGCTGCTGATCGGCCTGATGCTGCGCGGCGGTGCTGGCCTGGCCGCAGCGCTCCCGGTGGTGGCCGAAGCACCCGCGGCGGCGCCGGTTGACGCGCCGCTGGCCGCCGAGCCTTCCCCGCAAACCGACGCAGCCGACCTGCAACTGGCCGAGCGGCTGCAACAACTGATGCGCGACGAAGGCCTGACCATCGCGGCGCTGGCCGCACGCCTGGCGGTGCCCGAATACCGGTTGCGCCGCGCCATCCACGGCCAACTCGGCCACAGGCACTTCACGGCCTTCGTCAACAGCTGGCGGCTGCGGGCGGCCAGCCAGGCGCTGGCCGACCCGGCCTGCCGCGAGCAGTCGGTGCTGCACATCGCGATGGCCGCGGGTTTCCAGTCCATCGGCCCGTTCAATCGGGCCTTCAAGGCGGCACAAGGCCTCACGCCCAGCGAATTCCGCCGCCAGCGACTGGCCGAAACCTGAAATCGCAGCTTCCGGCCAGCCGAAAGCTGCCGCCGGATGGGCATTCCAACTCGCGGCGAGACGCCCGCAACCGAACACCGCATCGTGCAAGCCCTGGTGGCCTGGGGGCCGCCGAAAAGGGTTCACGATGCACATTGACCTTGCGAAGAAGAAGTCCGGCTGGCACAAGGCCGCCGGTGCCCTGGTGTTCGGCCTGCTGGCCGCCTGCGGGGCCCACGCGGCCGTCGGCATGACCGAGTTGCCGCCGCGAGGAGAAGACGGGCCGGTCACGCTCTACTACCCGAGTGCCGCGCCGGAGCGGCCGGTCCAGCTGGGCGCGTTCACGCTGGCGCTGGCGCCGGACGCGCCGCCGCAGCCCGGCAACGGCCGGCTGGTGGTGATCTCGCACGGCTCCGGCGGCTCGCCGGTGGTGCATTCGGACCTGGCGCGAGCGCTGGTGCAGGCCGGCTTCGTGGTGGCCCTGCCCGAACATCGCGGCGACCACTTCGGCGACACCCGTGACGCCGGGCCCGAAAGCTGGAAGCGGCGGCCGCAGGAGGTGTCCCGCGCGATCGACGCCGTGGCGGCCGATGCACGCTTCGGCCCGTTGCTGCAGGTCGACCGGGTCGGCGTCTACGGCATGTCCGCCGGCGGCCACACCGCGCTCACGCTGGCCGGCGGCCACTGGTCACCGGCCGAGTTCCAGCGCCAGTGCGCCGCCCACCTGGACCAGGACTTCCAGTCCTGCGTCGGCCTGATCACCTCGCTGCACGGCAACTGGCTGGACGGCCTGAAGCGCTGGGTGGCCCAGGCCGTGCTGCGCCGGTACTTCGGCAGCGACACCGCCTGGTACGGCCACACCGATCCGCGCATCGCCGCCATCGTCGCAGGCGTGCCGGCTGCGGCCGATTTCGACATGGCCACGCTGGCGCACCCGGTGGTGCCGCTGGCGCTGGTCACCGCGCCGGGCGACCAATGGCTGCATCCGCGCTTCCACAGCGACCGCGTGCTGCAGGCCTGTGCCGGTGCCTGCGTGCACCTGGCCAACCCGCCCGGCGCCGGCCACGGCTCGCTGCTCTCGCCATTGCCGCCTGGGCTCACCGGCCTGGAAGGCTCGCTGCTGAACGACCCGCCGGGCTTCGACCGCGGGCAGATGCGCGCGGTCGACCAGCAGATCGTCGGCTGGTTCCAGCAATGGTTGCTGAAATGACAGCGGACAAGCGTGGGTTCAGCTGCGCGGCGCCATGTACTGCGCCAGGAAGGGCAGCAGCTGGGCCTCGTAGGCCTTGGGCGCGTGGACATAGAGGTCCACATGCGCTGCGCCTTCGACCGGCCAGAAGCGCTTCGGTTCGGGCGCGGCGTCGAAGATGCGGCGGCTCTCGGCCAGCGTGGTGTGCAGGTCCTGCGTGCCCGCGGCGATCAACACCGGCGAGTGCAGCGAACGAATGGCCTCGACCGGGCGCAGCTCGTCGGCGCTGATGCCCAGCCGCAGCGGCAACTGCCACAGCAGCATCGGCGCCAACGCCTGGGCCGAGGTGGCGCCGAGCTGGCGCGCCAGCCGGTCGGTCACCGCATCGGCAATCGTCGGGTACATGGACTCCAGCACCACCGCGTCGGGCGCGGGCTCGGCATGGGCCAGCACCAGCGAGGCCGCGCCCAATGACACACCGATCACGCCCACCGGCTCGCCCGGCCGCGCGCGCCGCAACCAGGCCAGCGCGGCTTTCACGCCTTCGGCCTCGCGCAGGCCAAACGAGATGCGCTCACCGCTGCTCTCGCCATGCGCCGGCAGGTCGATCAGCAGCGTCGAATAGCCTTCGCGGCGCAACAGCCGCGCCCGCTCCATCATCTGCCGCCGGTCCGAACGCACGCCGTGCAGCAGCAGCACCGTGCCGTGTCCGGTCTGCCCCTGCACCGCCCAGCCCACCACCTGCCCGCCACCGGCCAGCGGCAAGGTCACAGCCGCGCCTGCAGGTCCGGTGGTGCCTCGCCGATCAGTCGCGAAGCGGGACGGCTCAAGGCCTCGCCGGCGCCCAGGCAGGTCAATGTCACCAGCACCACGCTGGTCGCCAGGCTGAGGATCAGGCGGCGCAGTTTCATCGGTGCTGGTCCACCAGCACCGGATTGCCGTCCGGGTCGATGGCGACAAAGCTGGCCGGGCCGACGGTGGTTTCGTCGGCCTCGGTGGCCAGCGTGATGCCTTGGGCCTTCAGCTGGCGCTGCAGTTCGCGCACATCGGTGAACTCGGCCAGCGGCTTGGCGTGCTGGTCCCAGCCGGGGTTGAAAGTCAGCATGTTCTTCTCGAACATGCCCTGGAACAGGCCGACGAGGTGCTCGCCGTTCTTCAGGATCAGCCAGCCCTGGCCGGCGTTGCCGCCGAACTCGCGAAAGCCCAGGGCTTCGTAAAAGGCCCGCGAGGCCACCAGGTCCTTGACGGCCAGGCTGATCGAAAACGCACCGAGCTGCATCGCAACACTCCTTCGCCACCGAACGCCGGGGCAGGCCGATGGTCGCAGCGGCGCTTCAGCCGTGCAAGACCATCACGGCGACCGTGCCGCAATGCAGCAGCACCGTGCCCCAGTAGGCCTCGCGGAAACCGGGCTTCAGCGTCTTGTGGTGCAGCAGCAGGCGGGCCGCCCAGCCGGCAGGCCAGCCGCCCAGCAAGGCCAGCGTGTGCAGCAGCTTCTCCGGGATGCGCCAGCGGCCCTTGCGCGCGGCCTGCTTGTCCCAGGCGTAGACCAGGAAGGTCAGCAGGTTCAGCGCGGCCAGCGCCGGCCAGGTGGCGCCGGGCAGCCGGCCCTCGGAAATGCCGCGGGCCAGCAGCAGCAGCCAGACCACGGTGAACGCCAGCAGCAGCATGCTGGCCGGCGCGGCACGCCCTGCATGCGGCCTGACGCGGCGGCCGGCGGGCGGCGCGTTGGACCAGGCGCGGCTGACTTCGTCGGCAGCGGTGAGCGGCGCGTCACCCCAGCGCGGACGGCGCGAGGGCGAGCGCCACGTGGCACCGGCCACCGGCCGCACCAGCACTGCGCGCCGTCCGGGGCCGCTGTCGTGTGAGAGCTCGAAACACACCGCCTGGCCGATGGCCGGCACCGCACCGGGCGTGGCCGGCTCGAAGTCGGTGATGTGGAAGAAATAGCGCGTCTGCTCGGCCAGGACGAAGCCGTAGCCGCCCTCGGTTTCCCAGTGCTCGATGTGACCCAACTGCGACACGGCACCTTCCGGACAAACAACAACCGCACAAACTGGCCTGGGCGCAGCAAGCTGCTGCGGGCCACCGGGGGCCGCGAGTTGCCTCGCCCATCGCCATCCTGCCAGCGGCGCGCTGGCCTGCAAGGCGATTGCGGGCCGATTGTTGCTGCGAAGCGCATCGCATCTCCTCAAGCTTGAGGATGTCGCACCCGGCAGCGCCGAGTTTTGCCGCCTCCCCGGCGAGGCGGTGGCGGCACCGGGCCGGGTCAGCCCGGCTGCGCCGCCCCGGGCTGGGTCTCGGCGGCCAGCTCGCTGGGCAGTTCGCTGGGCTGCGGCCGCGCCGCATAACGCCGGGCCAGCCACGAGCAGACGAAGAGCTGCAGCTGGTGGTAGGCCATGATGGGCAGCACGACGATGCCCAGCGCGGGGCTGCCGGCGAACAGCAGGCGGGCCATGGGCACGCCGGAGGCCAGCGTCTTCTTCGAGCCGCAGAAGACGGCGACGATTTCGTCCGCCACCGGAAAGCCCATGGCCCGGGCCACGCGCCGGGTGAACCACAGCATGGGGAACAGGAACAGCGCGGCGCCGACCAGCGTCATCGCCAGCAGGCCCCAGCCGTGGTTGCGCCACAGGCCATCGGCAACCGAGTCGCTGAACGAGCACCAGACCAAGAGCAGGATCACGCCGCGGTCCACCAGCGTGGTGATGGGTTTGATCTTCTTGAAGAAGGCCGCGGCGAACAGCCGCGCGATCTGGCCCAGCGCAAACGGCAGCAGCAGCATCTGGGCGATCTTCAGCATCGTGTGGCCGAGCGCCATGCCCTGCCCGTTGGCACCGGTGAACACCAGGCTGGCCAGCAGCGGCGTGAGCACCGCGCCGATCAAGGTGGACAAGCTGGCGTTCAGCACCGCCGCGGCCACGTTGCCGCGCGCCAGCGCGGTCATCGCCACCGACGAGGACACGGTGGACGGCAGCACCGCAAGGTAGAAAAAGCCCAGCACCAGCTCGGGCGGCACCATGCTGCCTAGCAGCGTCTTCAGCAGCAGCCACCACAGCGGGAACAGCGCGAAGGTGCACAGCTGCACCAGCAGGTGCAGCCGCCAGCGCGAGGCGCCATGCAGCAGGCTCTCGCTGGACAGGCCGGTGCCGTGCAGGAAGAAGATCACGAAGATGCCGATGTTGCCCAGCTGGTCGGCATGCACGAGCCCGCCGCTGCGGCCCAGGTCCGGCCAGGCCGAAGCCAGCAGCACGGCGGCCAGCATGCCGAGCATGAAGCCATCGACCTTGCCGCGCTGGGCGGCGAAACGAGGGCGGCGGGGAAGCGGGCGGGAAGCGGTCATGCGGTGGAACAGTCGGTCTGCGAGACCGGTTAGGCTAGGCGCCAAAGGCACGGGCAACTGCCGCTCCTCCGCCAAGCCATGCCGCCGAACCGCCAAACTGCCCCCTCTTTCTCCGCCACGCTGCCCACCGGCCGCCCGCAGGCCGAGCGCAGCGTGCCGCGCCTGCCCAGGCTGCCGCGCGCGGTGCTGGCGCGTGTCGAGACGCTGCCGGCCGGCGCCTGGTCGGCCGAGCACAGCCACCCCTGGGGCCAGCTCTCCTATGCCAGCCAGGGCGTGCTGCAGGTGCACACCGCGGCGGGCCACTTCATCGCGCCGCCGGAGCGCGCGGTGTGGGTGCCGGCCGGCCTGCCGCACACCGTCGTCAACACCGGGCCGGCCGAGATGCGCAGCCTGTACGTGGCCAGCCCAGGCCACGGCATGCCAGGCGATTGCCGCGTGCTGGAAATCGACCCGCTGCTGCGCGAGCTGATCCTGGCCGTCTGCGCACTGCCCGAGCTGTACGACGAAGCCGGCGCCGAGGGCCGGCTGGTGCAGGTGCTGCTGGACCAGCTGGCCCAGGCCCGCCCGGCGGTGATGGCCTTGCCGCTGCCGACCGACAAGCGCCTCTTGCGCCTGTGCGCCGCGCTGCAGGCCCAGCCGGCCGACCTGCGCACCTGGGCCGGATGGGCGCAGGAGATCGGCATCAGCGAGCGCTCGCTGGTGCGGCTGTTCCAGCAGCAGACCGGGCTTGCGCCCGGCGCCTGGCGCCGCCGGCTGCGCCTGCTGCTGGCGCTCTCGCCGCTGGCCGCAGGCGACAAGGTGGCCGGCGTGGCGCTGGACAGCGGCTACGCCTCGGCCTCGGCCTTCATCACCGCCTTCAGCGCCGAATTCGGCGTGACGCCGGCGCAGATGTTCGCGGCCCGCTGAAGCGGCTCAGTCGCCCGCCAGCCGCTGACCCAGGAAATCCACGAAGGCACGGACCTTGGGCGACAGGTGGCGGCTGCTGGGCCACACGGCATGGAAGCGACCGCCGGGTGGCGTCTCGTGTTCAAGCACGGTGAGCAGCGCGCCATGCGCCAGCGGCTCGCGGATCAGGAAGTCCGGCATGTGGCCAATGCCCAGGCCACCCAGCGCCGCGCCGCGCACCGCCTCCATGTTGTTGAACACCAGGGTGCGGCGCAGATGCACGCCGGCGTCCGCCGTGCCATCCCCCAGCGTCCACTCCTGCAGCTTGCCGGCGTTCGGCTCGCGAAAACGGATGCCGTCGTGCTCGGCCAGCGCCTGCACGCTGCCCGGCACGCCGCGCTGCGCCAGGTAGGCCGGCGAGGCGCACAGCAGCGGGCGGTAGGGCCGCAACGGCCGGCTGACCAGCCGCGAATCGGGCAGCACGCCGCTGCGCAACGCCACGTCCACACCGTCATCGATCAGGTCCACCAGGCGGTCGTTGAAGTCCACCTCCAGCTCCACCGCCGGATGCTGCGCCAGGAACTCGGGCAACAAGGGCAGCAGCAAGTGGTAGGTGACCACCGGTGCGCTGACGCGCAGGCGGCCCCGCGGCTGCTGCATGGCGGCCGACAGCATGGCCTGCGCGTCTTCCAGGTCGTCCAGGATGCGGCGGCAGCGCTCGTGGAACAGCCGACCCTCCTCGGTCAGCGACACGCGACGGGTGCTGCGCTGCAGGAGCCGGACGCCCAGCTCCTGCTCCAGCCGGACCACCGCCTTGCCGACCGCCGAGGCGGACACCTCCAGCGCCCTGCCGGCGGCAACGAAGCTGCCGAGATCGGCGGTGCGGACGAAGGCGATCAGGCCGGTGAGTTTGTCCATGCGGGCAGCCGATTGCGGCCAATTTTTCCTGAATGAATGGATTTTCGGCCTGTTTATCGGCTGGGCGTGAAGTTCTATCGTGAAACCAGCCTGAACTTCGTTTCACCCCATTCCCATGTCGCCCTCCCATGCTTGCACCGCCGCTCATCCCGACGCCCGCGCCGAGCCCCGCCGCCAGGCCCGCACGCTGGCCGCCGTATGCCTGGCCTGCGCGGCCATGCCGATGACGTTCACCGGCCCGGCCGTGGCGCTCGGCGACATTGCCGACAGCTTTGCCGCCAGCCCCATCGCACTGGCCTGGGTCACGAATGCCTTCATGCTGGCCTTCGGCAGCAGCCTGATGGCGGCCGGTGCACTGGCCGACCGGCTCGGCCGGCGGCGGGTCTTCCGCTCCGGGCTGGCACTGTTCGTCGGCAGCTCGGCTGCGCTGGCCGCAGCGCCGTCGCTGTGGTGCTTCGATCTGCTGCGCGCGCTGCAGGGGCTGGCCAGCGCGGCGATCTTCGCCGGCGGCGCCGCGCTGCTGGCACAGGCCTTCGACGGGCCTGCGCACACCCGCGCCTTCAGCTGGCTGGGCACCAGCTTCGGCCTGGGCCTGGTGCTGGGCCCGGTGGCGGCAGGCCAACTGGCCACGGCCTTCGGCTGGCGTGCCATTTTCGCGCTGGTGATCGCGATGGCCGCGCTGGCCGCCGGGCTGGGTGCCGGCACCTTGCGCGAGTCGCGCACGCCGCAGGCCGGTGCCTTCGACTGGCGCGGTGCCACCAGCTTCACACTGGCGCTCACGGCGCTGACCTGCGCCGTGCTGCAGGCCGCCGCACGGGGCTGGGCCAATGCGCCGGTCGCCCTCGGGCTGCTCACTGCAGCGCTGCTGTTCGCCGCGTTCGTGCGCACCGAGCACCGCGCCCCGCAGCCGATGCTCGACCTGTCGCTGCTGCGCTACCGGCGTTTCATCGGCGTGCAATGCCTGGCCGCCGCGCCAGCCTATGCCTACGTGGTGCTGCTGGTGCTGTTGCCGGCGCGCTTTGCCGGCATCGAAGGCGCCTCGCCCGCCGTAGCCGGCTGGCGCATGGCGGCGCTGTCCGCCCCGCTGATGGTGCTGCCCATCGCCGCCGGTGCGCTGACGCGGTGGTTCGCGCCGGCCACGCTGTGCGGCGCCGGCTTGCTCGGCGCGGCCGGCGGGCTGTTCTGGCTGGCGCATGCGACAGGCGCACAGGCCCTGGTCGCGATGGCGTTGATCGGCGCCGGCATCAGCCTGCCCTGGGGCCTGATGGACGGGCTGGCGCTCAGCGTGGTGCCGCGCGAGCGGGCCGGCATGGCGGCCGGCATCTTCAGCACCACGCGGGTGGCCGGCGAAGGCGTGGCGCTGGCGCTGGTGGGCACGGCGCTGGCCGGGCTGGTCCGCATGCAGTTGCCGGCAGGCGAACCCATGGCTGCGGTCGCCCAGCAGCTCGCCGGGGGCCGGCTGCAGGCCGCCGCCGCGCTCGCGCCGGGCCTGTCCGCCCAGGCGCTGGCCCGGGCCTACGAACAGGCCTTTTCCTGGCTGCTGCTGGGGCTCTCAAGCATCACGCTGCTGACGGCAGCGGTCGTCTTCCTCTCGCTGCGGCACGGCTGCCGCGCAGACCAGGCCCGCCCGCTGCGCGGGCCCGCCTCACCGCCCTGAGCCGAACGCGGTACAAAGAGGCCACGCAAGAGGCCACGCCGCCGCCCATGCCACGCCCAGCCCCGCCCCTGCCCGCCATCGACCCCACCGCCTGCACCGGCTGCGGCCGCTGCATTGCCGCCTGCCCGCCCAAGGTGCTGTGGCTGGACACGCCCGACCCACGCGGCTTCGGCCCGAAGCATGCGGTGCTGCACGACGCAGCCGGCTGCACCGGCTGCGCAATCTGCCAGCGGCGCTGTCCGTTTGATGCGATCCGCATGGCCAGCGCCAAGGGCTGACCGGCACGGCTGGGGGGCGCTCTTTCCGCATTGCGGCCCACCCGCCGCTGGGGCAAGATGGCACGGCGCCGCGGCCCCGGCCCGGCACGAGCCTTGGCCGGGCCTCTTCGAGCCTGCATGGAACGCCTGTACCGCTTCTACCTTGCGCTGTCTCGCATCAGCCAGCTGATGGTGCGCGAGCGGGATGCGCAGACGCTGTTCACCGAGATGTGCCGTGCCTGCGTGGACACCGGCCATGCGCAGATGGCCTGCCTGTACCTGCGCGAAGGCCACCATGCCGTGCGTGCCGCCTCGGCCGGCCCGGCCGACGAATTCCTGGCCGATGTGCCGCAGCCCTGGGACATGAGCACCCCGGCGGCGCAACAGTCGTACACGGTTGCGGCCATGCGCGACGGCCTGCCGCTGGTCAGCCATGACTATGCCAACGACCCGCGTGCCGCCGCATGGCGCGAGCTGGCACTGCGCCATGGCGTGCGGGCGATGGCCTGGGTGCCGGTGCGGCGCGGCGGCAAGGTGATTGGCGTGCTGATGCTGTCGGCCGACGAGACCGGTTTTTTCACCGAGGCCTTGATGCAGCTGCTGACCGAGATGGTCGGCGGCGTGGCGTTTGCGCTGGAGCACATCGACCGCGAAGCCGCGCTGGTGGCGGCGCTGCGCCAGGCCGAGGAAGGCTTCGAGCGTTTCAGCCGGCTGTTCCACCTGGCACCGCTGCCGGGCGCCATCCTCTCGATGATCGACCGGCGGGTGATGGACGCCAACGAGGCTTGTTTCCAGCGCTACGGGGTGACGCGCGAAGAGCTGATGGGGCGCACCTTTTCCTCGCTCGGCATTGGCGTGGTGGCCGAGGGCCGCGCGCGCTTCTACGAAGAGATGCGCCAGCAAGGCCGTGTGCGCAACCTGATCACCACCTCGCTGGACCGCGCCGGAACGGTGCTGCCGGAGCTGATCAATGCCGAGGCCATCGAGTTCATGGGTGAGCCCTGCCACATCACGATGAGCCTGGACCTGAGCGCCCTGCGCGAGGCCGAGCAGGCACGCGACGCACTCGACCAGGCCAGGGCCGCCAGCCGCGCCAAGACCGAATTCCTCTCGCGCATGAGCCACGAGCTGCGCACGCCGCTGCACGCGGTGCTCGGCTTTGCCCAGCTGCTGCAGGCCGACGCGCCCGAGCAGCTCTCGCCGCGCCAGCAAACGCAGGTGTCCCACATCTGTGACGCCGGCTGGCACTTGCTGGCGCTGATCAACGACGTGCTGGACGTCTCCCGCATCGAGACCGGCCACTTGCGCGTGGACGCCCGGCCGACGGCGCTGCAGCCCTTGCTCGACGACGCCTTGCGCATGACCTCGCCGCAGGCCGGCACGCTGGCCGTGAGCATCGCCACGCCGTACAAGGACCAGGCCCCGCTATGGGTGCAGGCCGACCCTATCCGGCTGCGCCAGGTGCTGATCAACCTGCTGTCCAATGCCTTCAAGTACAACCGCCCCGCCGGCACGGTGCAGCTCAGCGCAAGGGCCGAGGACGGCCAGGTGATCGTCGAGGTCATCGACACCGGGCTGGGCATGACGCGCGACCAGCTGGCCCACCTCTACGAGCCTTTCAATCGCCTGGGCCGCGAGCGCGGCGGCATCGAAGGCGCCGGCATCGGCCTGGCCCTGACGCGCCAGCTCGTGCAGCTGATGCAGGGGCAGCTGTCGCTGGACAGCGAGGCCGGCGTGGGCACCCGAGCCTGCCTGACGCTGCCCTGGCGGCCTGCCGCCGCCTCCGGCCCCGAAGCCGAGCCTGGCCGCGTCGAAGACGCGGTTGCGGAGCAGCCCGCAAGCGCCCACCAGCCAGCCGGCGTGGTGCTTTACATCGAGGACAACCCGGTCAACGGCCAGCTCGTCGAGCAGATGCTGGCCCGCTGGCCCCAGGTGCGGCTGGTGCAGGCCGAAGACGGTGCCAGCGGCCTGGCCATGGCACGCACGCTGCAGCCGGACCTGGTGTTGCTGGACATGCACCTGCCCGACATGGATGGCCTGGCACTGCTGCACACGCTGCGCAGCAGCGCCGAGACCTGCCAGCTGCCGGTGGTGGCGCTGTCCGCCAGCGCCATGCCCGACGAAGTGGCCGCGGCGCTGGCGGGCGGCGCAACGGACTACTGGACCAAGCCGCTGGACTTCCTGCGCTTCACTGCCGACGTGCTTCGGCTGCTGCGCCCGCTGCGCACTGCCCCCAGCGCTAGCGCTGCCTGATCCGCCCGGCCCGCCGCAGCGCACCGTCGCCGGGCCTGCGCACGCCGAGGTGGCGCCGGCCACACCAAACCCGTGCGCAAAGCTTGCATACAAGTTGGCACGGGGTGTGCATACAAGCCTGGCATGGCCATCTCCCCGTCCGAAATCAGTGCACGCATCGTCGAAGCGGTGATGGCGCAGAAGCTGGCGCCCGGTTCGCGGCTGGGCGAGCAGCAGCTGGCCCTGCTGTTCGACTGCAGCCGCACCGTGGTGCGCGAGGCGCTGACGCGGCTGGCCGCGCGCGGCATCGTGACGGTGAGCGCGCGGCGCGGCTGGTACGTCATCGAACCCTCGCAGGACGAGGCGCGCGAGGCCTTCGAGGCGCGGCGGGTGATCGAGGTCGGCCTGATCCGCAGCAGCACCGGCCGCATGGACGCCGCGGCGCTGCGCAAGCTGCGCGCCCACGTGCAGCGCGAGAAGGCCGCGCTAAAGGGCGACGACGTCGGTGCGCGCAGCTTCCTGCTGGGCGACTTCCACGTCTGCCTGGCCGAATGCCTGGGCAACTCGCTGCTGGCCGACACGCTGCGCGACTTCACCGCCCGCACCACGCTGATCGCGATGCTCTACCAGTCGCAGCACGACGCAGCCGAGTCCTGCGAGGACCATGTGCGCATCGTCGAGGCGCTGGCGCGCGGCGACGCCGCCGAGGCCGAAACCCTGATGGCCGCGCACATCGGCACCGTGCAGGACGCCTTGCGCGCCAGCGACGACGAACACGACCCGCTGGCCCAGCTGCGCCAGGCCCTGGCCCCACTGCAACAGACCCAGCCCGCCCCGGCCCCGCGCCGTCGCAAGGCCAAGCCCGCAGCGAACGCATCAACCGACACCCCCACCGACGATCCCTCCCCTTACCTCGGAGCCCTGTTATGACTCATTCGCTGTCCAAGCGCCTGTTCACCACCGCCCTGACCGCGGCCGCCCTGCTGGCCGCCGCCGGTGCCGCCCAGGCCCAGAGCGCGCTGGAGAACATCCAGAAGTCCAAGACGCTGAAGGTCGCGATCCCGACCGACTACCCGCCCTACGGCTTTGTCGGCCCCGACATGGCGCCGCAGGGCCTGGACGTGGACATGGCACGGCTGATCGCCACCAAGCTGGGCGTGAAGGTCGAGCTGGTGCCGGTGACCAGCGCCAACCGCATCCCCTACCTGCAGACCAAGAAGGCCGACCTGGTGATCTCCACGCTGGGCAAGAACGCCGAGCGCGAGAAGGTGATCGACTTCACCGCCGCCTACGCGCCGTTCTTCCAGGGCGTGTTCGCACCGAAGAAGCTCAAGCTCACCTCCTTCGCCGACCTTTCGGGCAAGACCGTGGCCGTGACCCGCGGCGCGATGGAGGACCAGGAGCTGAACAAGGTTGCGCCGTCCAACGTGGACTTCCGCCGCTTCGAGGACAACAACGCCACCATGGCCGCCTTCATCGCCGGCCAGACGCAGACCATCGCAATGAGCGGTGCGGTGGCCGCCGAGATGATCCGCCGCAACCCGCAGGCCGGCGCCGAGTTCAAGCTGCTGCTCAAGGACAGTCCGTGCTTCGTCGGCATCGCCAAGGGCGAAGACGCGCTGAAGGCCAAGGTCAACGAGATCATCGCCGCCGCGAAGAAGGACGGCACGCTGGACGCGATGTCCAAGAAGTGGCTCGGCAAGACCGCGGGTGACTTGCCTCTGTAAACAGGCACTTCTTTATCACCTTCCGGCCCTGCGTTCCTTCACCGGAGTTTTCGCATGACCTTCGACTTCTGGGCCGTGCTGGCCGAATGGCCGCTGCTGCTCCAGGGCCTGGCCTGGACGCTGGGCCTCACCGTCGTCGCCACCCTCGTCGGCATGGCGGTAGGCATTGGCGGCGCCTGGGCCCGTGCCTGGGGGCCGGCGCCGCTGCGCTGGGCCGTGGGCGTGTACGTGGAGCTGATCCGCAACACGCCCTTCATCGTGCAGCTGTTCTTCATCTTCTTCGGCCTGCCGGCCGCGGGCGTGATGCTGACGCCGATCACCGCCTCGCTGATCGCGATGGTGCTGAACCTCGGTGCCTATGCGACCGAGATCATCCGCGCCGGGCTGCAGGCCACGCCGCGCGGGCAGATGGAAGCCGCGGTGAGCCTGGCGCTCAGCCCGGCGCAGGTCTTCTGGCGCGTGGTGCTGCCGCCGGCGCTGAAGAAGGTCTGGCCGGCGATGGTGAGCCAGATCATCATCGTGATGCTGGGCTCGGCCGTTTGCGGGCAGATCTCGGTCGAGGAGCTGAGCTACGCGGCCAACCTGATCCAGAGCCGCAACTTCCGCGCCTTCGAGGCCTACATCATCGCCACGCTGGCCTACCTGGCACTGGCCATCCTGGCGCGGCGTTTGTTCAACTGGCTTGGCCCGCGCTTCCTGTTCGGCAAGTGAAGAAGAAGGACATATCCGCATGACCGAATTCACTTCCTGGGACATCGTGCGCAACCTGCTGCTGGCGGTGCGCTGGACCGTGGTGCTGTCGCTGATCGCCTTTGTCGGCGGCAGCGTGGTCGGCGCGGCGTTGCTGGCGCTGCGGTTGCGCGGCGGCAAGGTGGCGCAGCACTTCATCGCCGGCTATGTGCAGGTCTTCCAGGGCACACCGCTGCTGATGCAGCTCTTCCTCGGCTACTTCGGCCTCGGGCTGCTGGGGCTGGACGTGTCGCCATGGACCGCTGCCGCGCTGGCCCTCACGCTCTACACCAGCGCCTACCTGACGGAGATCTGGCGCGGCTGTGTAGCGTCCATTCCCAAGGGCCAGTGGGAAGCGTCGACCAGCCTGGCCTTGTCGTTTGGCGAGCAGATGCGCCACGTGATCCTGCCGCAGGCGGTGAAGATCGCCACCGCGCCCACCGTCGGTTTCCTGGTGCAGGTCATCAAGGGCACGGCGCTGGCCTCGGTGATCGGCTTCGTGGAGCTGACCAAGGCCGGCTCGATGATCGCCAACGTCACCTTCCGCCCGTTCACCGTGTTTGCCTGCGTGGCGCTGTTCTATTTCGCGCTGTGCTTCCCGATCAGCCTGTTCGCGAAAAACCTCGAAAGGAAGACGAATGTCAGCCGTGCTTGAGACGACCGAGACGACCACTGCCGTGGGCGCGCCCGTGGTGCGCATCACCGCGCTGCGCAAGTCCTTCGGCACGAACGAGGTGCTCAAGGGCATTGACCTGGACGTGCTGCGCGGCGAGGTGGTCTGCATCATCGGCAAGAGCGGCTCGGGAAAGAGCACGCTTTTGAGGTGCATCAATGGCCTGGAGGAATTCCAGGACGGCTCGCTGACGGTGGACGGCAAGCCGCTGCTGCACGAAAGCGCGATGGCCATGCGCGCGCTGCGCCAGCGCGTGGGCATGATCTTCCAGGGCTTCAACCTGTTCCCGCACCTCAGCGTGGGCCGCAACGTGATGCTGGCGCCCACGCTGGTGAAAAAGCGCAGCGGCGCGGACGCCGAAGCGCAGGCGAAGAAGCTGCTGACCCGCGTGGGCCTGGCCGAGAAGTTCGACGCAATGCCCGAGCAGCTCTCCGGCGGCCAGCAGCAGCGCGTGGCGATTGCCCGTGCGCTGGCGATGGAGCCGGCCGTGCTGCTGTGCGACGAGATCACCTCGGCACTGGACCCTGAGCTGGTGGGCGAGGTGCTGCGCGTGGTCGAGAGCCTGGCCGACGAGGGCATGACGCTGCTGATGGTCACGCACGAAATGAGCTTCGCCCGCAAGGTCAGCGACCGCGTGATCTTCATGCACCAGGGGCGGGTGCACGAGATGGGCCCGCCGGCGGATTTGTTCGGCAGCCCGAAGACGCCGGAACTGCAGCAGTTCCTGTCTTCGTTGCACGATTGAACCGATTTGCCGTTCGGGCTGAGCATCTACACCGTTCGGGCTGAGCTTGTCGAAGCCCTGGCCCTTCGACAAGCTCAGGGTGAACGGAAAACACGACACCTCTCCCCGTTCGGGCTGAGCCTGTCGAAGCCTTCTTTGATTGGCATCCAACCTGGCGCCGCACAGGCCCTTCGACAGGCTCAGGGCGAACGGGTTGGGGGTGCTCAGGGCGAATGGGAAAAGAGAAACCTCTTTTTCCCCGCCCACTCAACTCCGCATCGTGAAGTTGCCACCGCTGCCTGAGCTCATGTACATGGACGGCGCCAGCGGCACCAGCCACCACATCAGCAGGTAGACCAGCAGGCCGGTGCCGCCGCAGACGAACAGCAGCACGAACAGCAGGCGCCAGGCCCAGGCGGCCAGGCCGGTGGACATCGCCAGGCCACCGCAGACGCCGCCAACCCAACGGTCATCGCGGCTGCGGCGCAGGCCGTTGACCGCGTCGACGATGGGCGAGCCACTGGGCGTGTGCTGCGCGTTGCCGGCCAGCACACGGGCCTTGGCGCGGGCAAATTCCTCGTCGCTCAGCACCCCGCTGCGGTGCAGTTCGCCAAGCTGGTTCAGTTGTTCGCTTTCAGTCATGTCAGCCTCCTGGGCCGTGGAGAGGGAATGACTGAAGCTTAGGCTTCGGCGCTGCCGGTGTCCGCCGGATGTGACCGATGGCGGCAGGGTCCGACGGACTGGCCGGTGCGCGCGACGAAGCGGCGCCGGGCTCAGCTCGACAGACCCGCCAGCGCCAGCCAGCGTGCATAAATGTGCGCGGCGGTAGCCTGGCTGTCGGCCAGGAAGCGCGTGGTGTCGGCCCGCATCGCTGCTTCGCCCTGCACCGTCGCGTGCTGCCGCAGCGGGTCGCCATCTTTCGGCGCTTCGCTGCACCAGCGGTTCAGCTTCTCGGCGTCCACCTCGATGTGGAACTGCATGCCCAGGTGCGGGCCGAAAGCGAAGGCCTGGTGCGGGCAGGCGGCATTGCCGGCCAGCAGCGTGGCGCCTGCGGGCAGGGCAAAGGTCTGGAAGTGCCACTGGTAGACCGGCAGCGGCGTGCCGCGGCCGAACCAGCCCTGCGCCAGCGGCGTCCCGGTTGGCGTGATGTGCGTCCAGCCGAATTCGGGCACCAGGTTGTCGGTCGTTGGCGCGCCAAGTGCCTTGGCCAGCATCTGGCCGCCCAGGCAATGGCCCAGCACCGGTCGGCCGCGCGCCACGGCATCGCGCAGCAGCGCTTCGGCGCGCGCGAGGAAAGGCAGGTTGTCGTTGACGCTCATCGCGCCGCCCAGCATCGCGATCGCGTCATACGGTTCGGCCGAGGCCGGCACTTCGTCGCCTGCAGCCACGCTGGCCAAGTCAAACGAGAGGCCCGACTGCTGCAACCACCGGGCGAGGTAGGCAGGTCCGTCGTCGGCCATGGGTTGCACGATGAGCAGGCGAGGGCGGGACGGCGAGGACATGGGGACCGCAAAGCAATTCGGGGGCCCGATGCTACGGCGACCGCCGCGCTACCATTCCACCCCAGGCACACCGCCCGTGCCTCCCACCCTCCAGACGGGGCAGCATTTCACATGCAGGGCTGGCGCACACCCATGGCCTTTGATCCGGCCGGTCGCGCAAGGAGGGACGCGAAGACGGCCGCCCATCGAAGGTGATCCCTCATGAAGCTCTCAGCGCCCATCCACGTCCTGAAGCAGCAGGCCAAGGCCTTGTCTCGCCAGGAAAACATCCGCCTGCATGCCGCGCTGGACCGCATCGCGGCGCGCGAAGGTTTCAAGGCCTGGAGCCACCTGGCGGCGCGCTGGCAACCCGAGTCGCCCGGTGCCGCGCTGTTCGCGCAGCTGCAGCCCGGCGACCTGGTGCTGGTCGGTTCCCGCCCCGGCCAGGGCAAGACGCTGCTGGCCATCGGCCTGGCGATAGAGGCCATGCAGCAGCGGCAACACGCGGCGCTGTTCACCATGGAATTCACCGCGGCCGACGTGGCCCGCTGCTTCGGCCAGCTGGGCCATGAACTGGCCGACTTCGGCGCGCGCTTCGTGCTCGACCTGTCCGAGCGGATTTCGGCCGAGCACATCGCCACGCGCCTGGCCGACGCACCACCGCGCACGCTGGCGGTGATCGACTACCTGCAGTTGCTGGACCAGCCGCGCGAGCACCCGCCGCTGGACCAGCAGGTGCGCACGCTGAAGGCCTTTGCGCAGGCGCGCCAGGCCATCGTCGTTTGCCTGTCGCAGATCCGCCGCGACTACGAAGCCGCCGGCCGGCCTTGCCCGGACCTGGACGACGTGCGCCTGCCCAACCCGGTGGACCTGTCGCTGTTCAGCAAGGCCTGCTTCCTGCACAACGGCAAGATGCAGCTGCTGATGGGGAGTTGAGCGGCAGTTGAACCCGGGTCAGGCCGCACGCGTCGCCCGCGTGGCCGCCTCGCGGCACAGCCGGTCGTCGCCCACCAGCGGCGACAGGCGCACACAGGCGTGCACCAGCTTGATCACATGGTCGTCATCCGACGCGATGGCCGCCGCGACCAGTGCCGGCCACTCGGCCGCCGGCCGAGGGACGCTGCGCGAGCCCAGCGGATCCATCGCCGGCAGGCGCGCGGCCATCCAGGCGGCGGTGAAGGCGTGGTCCAGCACCGCTTCATCGCAAGGCAACGCAGGGCCGTCCCAAGTTTCCTTGACCCCCTCGGGGGGCGGGCTGGGCATCGCCCGGCCCTGGGGGCGCCCGGAGGCCGCGCCCGCCAGCCAGGGCGACAGCAGGTCCACCGCGCGCAACCCGGTGACCATGTGCAGCACGGTGAAGTTGCCGCTGTCGGCGTAGGTGTTCAGCGCCAGCGTCACCAGTTGCTGCCAGCGCGCCGTCAATGACCCGGCCGGTGCCAGCGCGCCGGCCAGGCGGCGATAGACCGGCGTGGCGCTGGCCGCGCCCATGCGCAGCGAGATCAGCGGCGCGCTGCTGCGCCAGTCGGCCGCGGACTCGGCCAGTTGGCGCGACCAGTCGCGCAGCGGCAGGTGCAGCGGCGCTGGCTCCGGCGGCGCCAGCGGCTGCCAGCGCGCGGCCCAATACGCCAGCGCCGCGGCCAGCTCGCCTTCGTGCGCAGCTTCGACCGCGTGCGCCACGCGGATGGGCCCATGGAAGGCCGCCGCCGCAACGCCAGGCCACAGCCGCGGCAGCACGGCCTTCAGCACCGCGTCCCGCCGCTGTTCGGCCAGCGCCTCGGTGAACGCAGTGCGCAGGCCGGCGAAGGCGCTGAAGTCGCCCAGCCTGACGGGCCAGTCCACTGGCGCGGGCACCCAGGCCTGTGCGGGCGGCGCACCTTCGAAGCGACGCAGGTAGTGCGCGTAGAAGGCATGCAGACGCGCATCGCTGGCGCCAAGCTCGCTGAGCGCATGCAGCGCCATCGGCATGTGGCTGCTCAGCTCGTTGCGGGTTTCGGGTGGCAGCGCCAGGCTTTGGTCCAGCAGCTCGCGCAAGGCTGGGCGGCGCTGGCGGCGAACAGGCGCGGGCGTGGCCAGGGCTTGGCGGGCGGGCAGGTCGGCGAAGGAGAGCAGCGGCATGGCGAGGCGTCCTGTTGATGCGATGGTCGCCATGCTCGGAGTTAAAGTGAACTTGAAGTCAATAGCTTTTTTGATCCGGAGGATGACGCGCATGCCCGAATCGATCCGCCTCAGTGCCAGTTCGCCGCTGACCATCGGCGAGCTGGCGCAACGCGCTGGCGTCGCTCCCAGCGCCGTGCGCTTCTACGAGGCCGAGGGCTTGATGCGCAGCCAGCGCAGCGCCGCCGGCCACCGGCGTTACCCGCGCAGCGAGCTGCGCCGCATTGCCTTCATCCGCGCGGCGCAAAGCATCGGCCTGACGCTGGAGCAGATCCGCGCCGCGCTGGCCACGCTGCCCGAGCACCGCACGCCCACCAAGGCCGACTGGGAAAAGCTCAGCCGCGACTGGCGCACGCTGCTGGACGCCCGCATTGCCGAAATGACCCGGCTGCGCGACCAGCTCACCTCCTGCATCGGCTGCGGCTGCCTGTCGCTGAAGACCTGCGGGCTGTACAACCAGGGCGACCAGGCTGCGGCCAAGGGCCAGGGGGCGCGCTATTTGCTTGGCGACAGGCCGCCGCCAGCCCGCAACCCCAGGCGCTGAAGCCGCCGCCGGGCTTTGTACGATGCGGCCCGTCGTCCTTCTCCTTGCCTTGTGGTCCCGATGCGCCGTTTTGTCTTCCTGCTGGTCGCCATCAGCCTGCTCGCCGCCTGCGCCACCCTGGTCGCCCCCGCACTGGACCCGCGCTTCGGGCCCGCCGACCCGACCCGCTTCGACCATCCGGCGCCGCCGCCCGCTGGCGAGTCGTATGCGCTGACCGTCCAGCCCATCCTGGACCGGCGCTGCGTGGTCTGCCATGCCTGCTATGACGCGCCCTGCCAGCTGAAGACGACCAGCTGGGAAGGCATGACGCGTGGCGCGAACAAGACCCCGGTGTACGACGCGACGCGGCTGCTGGCCGCGCCACCTTCGCGGCTCTACGTGGACGCGCAGCTCAGCTCCGAGTGGCGCACGCGCGGCTTTTTCCCGGTGCTCAACGAGCAGGACCGCACGCCCGAGGCCAACCGCAGCGTGGGCCTGGTGCACCGCATGCTGATGCTCAAGCAGCAGCACCCGTGGCCGGCCGAATCAGCCGATGAAACCGCCCAGCAGGCGGCGCTGGACGTGTCGGCCGACCGGGCCGCAATGTGCCCCGCCGGCACCGAGATGGACGGCTACGAACGCAGCCTGCCGCAAGGCGGCATGCCTTATGGCCTGCCCGGCCTGCCGGCTGCCGAGCACCGGGTGCTGACCCGCTGGATCGAACAGGGCGCGCCAGCCGAAGCGCCGGCGCCGCTGCCAGCGGCCACGCAGCAGCAGGTCGCCCGCTGGGAGCAGTTCTTCAACGGCGACGCGCTGAAGACGCAGCTTTTCGCGCGTTATGCCTACGAGCACCTGTTCCTGGCCCACCTGTATTTCGACGGCGATGGCGCAGCACCGCAGCGCTTCTTCAAGCTGGTGCGCTCGGCCACGCCGCCGGGCCAGCCGTTGAAGGTGATCCCCACGGCGCGGCCGGTGGACGACCCGGCTGTCGGGCGCGTCTATTACCGGCTGGACCTGGAGCGCGAGACCCTCGTCGCGAAGACCCACATGCCGTACCGGCTGGACGCGCAACGCATGGCCCGCTGGCGCACGCTGTTCCTGGACGCCCCCTACACGGTGGACCGGTTGCCGGGCTACAGCGCCGACACGGCGGCCAACCCGTTTGCCACCTTCGCAGCGCTGCCGGTGGGCGCGCGCTACCGCTTCATGCTGGACGAGGCCGAGTTCACCATCATGGGCTTCATCAAGGGCCCGGTGTGCCGCGGCCAGATCGCGCTGGACGTGATCGAGGACCAGTTCTGGGTCAGCTTCCTGGCGCCGTCCGAGGCCTACGACAACGCGATGGCCAAGCTGCTGCAGCAGGACGTCAAGCTGATGAGCCTGCCCACCGGCCGCAGCAACACCGATGTGCTGGTCGCCTGGCTGGCTTACGGCCGGCTGGAAAGCGGCTACCTGAAGGCCCGCACCGCGCAATACACCGAGGCCCTGCAAAAGCCCGAGAACCTCACCGAGCAGCTGATCTGGGACGGCGAGGGCCACAACGACAACGCCGCGCTGACCGTCTTCCGCCACTTCGACAGCGCCAGCGTGGTCAAAGGCTTTGTCGGCGAATCGCCCAAGACCGCCTGGGTCATCGGCTACCCGCTGCTGGAGCGCATCCACTACCTGCTGGTGGCCAACTACGACGTCTACGGCAACCTGGGCCACCAGCTGAACTCGCGGCTCTACATGGACTACCTGCGCGCCGAGGGCGAGTTCAACTTCCTCGCGCTGCTGCCCCAGGCCCAGCGCATCCCCACGCGCAACCACTGGTACCGCGGCGTGGGCGAGGGCGGGCGCGAGCAGGTCTACGGCGGGCCCGGCACCACGCTGCCGCTCGAAAGCGGCATCCACTACACCAGCGCCAACCCGCAGCAGGAGCTCTACGACCTGCTGAAGAAGCGCCTCGCACCGGTGCTGGACCACCGCTTCGACTGGACCCGCCACAGCCCCGCCGCGCTGCGTGCCCCGCTGCAAGCGCTGGCCACGCTGCAAGGCGCGTCGCTGCAGTGGTTGCCCGAGATGACGCTGCTGCAGATCGACCAGCCCGACGGCAGCGCCAGCACCTGGACCCTGCTGCGCAACACCGCGCACGCCAGCGTCTCGCACCTGCTGGGCGAGCAGAAGGAACTGCTGCCGGCCGAGAACACGCTGACCCTGGCCCCCGGCGTGATCGGCAGCTACCCCAACGTCTTGCTGCGCGTGAAGGCCTCGGACCTGCCCGCGCTGACCACCGCGCTGCAGCAACTGCGCGCCAAGGCCGACTTCGACAGCCTCGCCCGCCGCTGGGCCGTGCGCCGCACCCACCCCGACTTCTGGGCCTTCAGCGACACCCTGCACCGCCGCTACGCCCACGACGACCCGCTGGGCGCCGGCATGCTGGACTACAACCGGCTGGGGGCCTGGTGAACCCCGGTAGCAGCCCAACAAAACCAATCGAATACCTTTTGCAGACCAGCTGACAGCTCTTGCATCCTGAATCAACCCTTGACGGCGGCTGAGTGCATAGCATCGCCGGCAGCGCTGGGGCACGGGGCGAAGATGCCTCCTACCCCAGGGCCGGGCCGCTTTTCGGCGGGCTGAAACCAGAGGGGCGAGACATGAACAAAAGCTTTCGAGGCGTCGCGGGTGTAGCGCTGGGACTGATGCTGGGCCAGGCGGCCTGGGCGCAGAACTGGCAACTGGTATGGCAGGACGAGTTCAACGGCAGCATCGGGCCGGACTGGGTGTTCGAGACCGGTGGCGGGGGCTGGGGCAACAACGAGCTGGAGTACTACCGCAAGGAAAACGCCACCATCGAAAACGGCAACCTGGTGATCACGGCCAAGCGCGAGGACTACGGCGGCTACCGCTACACCTCGGCGCGCATGAAGACGCAGGGCAAGAAGAGCTTCAAGTTCGGGCGCATCGAGGCGCGCATCAAGGCGCCTTCGTCGCTGGGCATGTGGCCGGCCTTCTGGGCGCTGGGCAGCAACATCAACACGGTGGGTTGGCCGGCCTCGGGCGAGATCGACATCATGGAGCACGTCAACGCCGAGTCGGACGTCTACGGCACGGTGCACTGGCAGGACCTGAGCGGCGGGCACGCGCAGTACGGCGGCCACACCGGCGCGAACGTGACGGGGTATCACGTCTACGCAGTGGAGTGGGACGCGAAGACCATCAAGTGGTTCGTCGACGGCACGCAGTACCACGTGATCGACATCACCAACGGGGTGAACGGCACCGAGGAATTCCAGAAGGATTTCTTCCTGCTGCTGAACCTCGCTGTGGGCGGCAACTGGCCGGGCTTCAACATCGACGAGGGCGCGATGCCGGCCAGGATGTACGTGGACTATGTGCGCGTCTACCAGGCCGGGGCCGGCGGCTTCAGCCAGCAGGTCGAAGCCGAGAACTTCGCCAACATGGCGGGGGTGCAGACCGAAGCCTGCTCGGAAGGCGGCCAGAACGTGGGCTGGATCGATGCCAACGACTGGATGGTCTGGAACGTCAATGTGCCCAGCGCCGGGACCTACACGCTGCAGTACCGCGTGGCCAGCCCCGGCGGCGGCGGCGTGATCCAGCTGGAGAAGGCCGGCGGCGCGCCGGTCTATGGCAGCGTGGCGGTGCCGGCCACCGGCGGCTGGCAGAACTGGACCACGGTGCAGCACCAGGTGCAGCTGCCTGCGGGCCAGCAGCAGATCGCCGTGAAGGCGCTGGCCGGTGGCTTCAACCTGAACTGGCTGAAGATCGTGCAGTGACCGGCAAGTGAGCCTCAGGCCAGCGCTGGCTGCCTCTTGAACCCAGCCAGCGCGCCGACCAATGATTCGGTCTGGCACCTCAGGCTCTCGGCCGCCGCGGCGGACTGCTCGACCAGCGCGCTGTTCTGCTGCGTCGTCTGGTCGATCTGGATCATGGCGCTGCTGACCCGTTCAATGTCGTGGCGCTGTTCGGACGTGGCGTGGCTGATCTCCGAAGCCAGGTCGTTGACGCGCTGGATGCGGGTGACGATTTCCTGCATCGTCCGGCCGGCCGCGTCGACCTGGGCCGAGCCGGCCTCGACGCGTTCGACGCTGGCGCCGATCAGGCTCTTGATCTCCTTGGCCGCCGCCGCGCTGCGCTGCGCCAGGCTGCGCACCTCGGTGGCGACGACCGCAAAGCCGCGGCCTTGCTCGCCGGCCCGCGCTGCTTCGACGGCAGCGTTCAGCGCCAGGATGTTGGTCTGGAAGGCAATGCCGTCGATCACGCCGGTGATGTCGGCAATGCGCTTGCTGGCGCTGCTGATCTCGCCCATGGTCGCAACGACCTGGTTGACCGCGGTGCCGCCGCGCTCTGCCACGGCGCGGGCATCGCCGGCCAGCTCGGTGGCCTGGCGCGCGGCGTCGGCATTGGTCTGCACCGAGGTGGTCAGCTGCGACATGGCGCTGGCCGTCTGCTGCACATGGCCGGCCTGGGCTTCGGTGCGCTGGCTGAGGTCCGCATTGCCGCTGGCAATCTCGGATGAGCCGGTGGCGATGGACGAACTGGCCTGCTCGATCTGGCCGACCAGCTGGCGCAGGCGCGTCTGCATGTCGCCCATCGCGCCCAGCAGGCTGTCGGCCTGCACATTGGCGGGCATTGGCGAGTCCAGGTCACCGTCGGCAATGCGGCGCACGATACGCGTCACGTCGCCCGGGTCGCCGCCCAGCTGGCGCATGGTGCTGCGCACCACCCACCACGAGGCGATGACCGCCGCCACCAGGCCGGCCGCGCAAAGCGCCAGCGCCAGCGTGCGCGCGGCGGCCAGCGCACCTGCGCCTTCGCCGCTGCGGTCTTTCACCTCCTCGCGCTGCAGGTCGATCAATTCGGCAAAGGCCTTGGTGACCGCCGTGCCGGCCGGGTTTGCGCGGGTCTTGCGCAGCTCGGTGGCCTCGTCGATCTTGTCAGCTTCCAGCAGCTTGAACAGGTCCACGCGGGCCTCGGCATAACGCGGGAAGGCCTCGCGCAGCTCGCTGACCTTGGCCTGCACCGCGGGGCTGTGCGGCTTGCTGGCAAACGCGTCCATCGCCTGCTCGAAATCAGTGCGCAGCTTGGGACTGGCCGCAGCCACCTTGGCGCGGGTCTCGGCGTCGATCGGTGACATGTAGTACGCCACGCCATGACGCATGGCCCAGATGGCGGCCTGCGCGTCGGCAATGGCCGTGGTGCCCAGCGTGGCCTCTTGCTCGACCGCCAGCGCGGTCGACGCGGTGGACGCCAGCCGCCAGGACAGCCCGGCGCACAGCAGGAGGAGCGCGGCCAGCAGGCCGAAGGCGGCATAGAGCCGGGTAGCAAGAGTGGTGCGATTCATGGCGGGCCGTGGTGAAGAACGTTTGCGCCCCCTGATGCGGCGCCTTGTCCGGGTCTTCGGTCCCGCGCGGCGGATGTGAAGCCCCCATTTGGCGAATGTGTCGGGATTCCGACCCTTCATGACCGCCACGCCGCAGAGCTGGGGCGGTCCTTCACGCCACACCGCAGCGTTTGCGTTTTTTCACGCGCATCAGCTGCCCCTGCGCTCAACGGGCCGTTGGCGCGGCCGATAGCGGGGGAGTCCTCACGCCGCCGGCTGTCATCGCCCCGGCACCGTCTCACCCCCACTGCATACCGAACACACGGTGCGGACCGTCCCCCAAAGGAGTTTCTCGATGAAGATTTTCATGATTGGCACCCAGCGTTCGGGTTCCAACCTGCTGCGCCTGATGGTCAACCAGGCGCCCTCGATCGCCGCCCCGCACCCGCCGCATTTCATGGAGCGTTTCACGCCGCTGCTGCCGGCCTACGGCGACCTGCGCGACGAGGCCAATTTCGCGCGCCTGGTGGACGATGCAGTGACCATGGTCGAGCGCAACCCGGTGCCCTGGGGCGTGAGCTTCGACCGCACCGAGATCCGCGCGCGCTGCCGCGACAACAGCCTGGTCGCCATCTTCGGCGCGGTGATGGACCGCATGGCCGAGGCCAATGGCAAGCCGCACTGGATGTGCAAGTCGCTGGCCAATGTGCACTTCCTGCCCGAGATCGAGCGCTACTTCGGCGCCGAAGCCCGTTACCTCTACCTGTACCGCGACGGGCGCGATGTGTGCCTGTCGTTCCTGAAGGCTGTGGTCGGCGAGAAGACCGCCTTCCACGTCGCCAGGCAGTGGGACCTGGAGCAGCAGCTGGCACTGGAATGTGGCCGCCGCGTGCCGGCCTCGCAGTATTTGGCGCTTTCATATGAAGAGCTGACCAGCAACTCGGAATCGACGTTGAAGCTGCTGTGCCGCTGGCTGGGCATCGAGTTCCACCCCGGCATGCTGGACTTCCACCAGTCCGAAGAAGCCAGCAAGACGGCCGCCTCCGGCCAGATGTGGGCCAACGTGCGCAAGCCGGTGATGGCCAGCAATACCAAGAAGTGGCTCAAGAGCATGTCGCGCGACGAGATCATCGACTTCGAGTCGGTCGCCGGCCGCTCGCTGACCGAGCTGGGCTACGACCTCGAAGTGGCCGGCAAGCAAGAACCGGTGCGCAGCTACGACGCCTCGGCGCTGGACGCGCTGGACGCCGAAAACCGCCGCCGCAAGGCCGCCGTCAAGGAAGAGCTGTCGCCGGAAGACGCGGCCGCCCGCAAGCCCCAGGAAGACCTGCTGGCCGCCATCCGCGCCCGCAAGGTCGCGGCCTGACGGCCGGGCTGGGCAGCCTCAAGCGGAAGGTCACACGGAAGGTCGCGCAGAAAGTCACCCAGAAGGGCGGCCGACTCGAGCACGCGGCACGCCCTCCTGTCAAGAGTCGCAATCCGCGGAAAAGCGGGGGCTTTCCGCGGGCAGTTCATCGAATTGATTCAGGGTGCAGTTTCGGACACTTCTTATGCGCAAACAGTGCTTGGATGCCTCTTAAGGAAGGTTTCTTCCGCATAGGGCAGAAATCAGCACCTGCTTGCCATCCACCCCCCCAGCCCCACAAGAAGAGGCCTTCGATGGCCCCACTCAAGGAGTGTTTCCAGTGAAAGTCTTCATGATCGGAACCCAGCGTTCGGGTTCCAACCTTCTGCGCCTGATGGTCAACCAGGCCGAGTCCATTGCGGCGCCGCACCCGCCTCACCTGCTTGAGCGCTTCACCCCGCTGCTGCCGGCCTACGGCGATCTGCGGGACGAGGCGAACTTCGAGCAGCTGATCGACGACGCCGTGACGATGATCGAGCGTAACCCAGTGCCCTGGGGCGTGGCGTTCGACCGCGCCGAGATCCGCGCTCGCTGCAGGGAGAACAGCCTGGTGGCCATCTTCGGCGCGGTGATGGACTCCATGGCCGAGGCCAACGGCAAGCCGCACTGGATGTGCAAGTCGCTGGCCAACGTGCACTTCCTGCCCGAGATCGAGCGCTACTTCGGCAGCGAAGCCCGCTACCTGTACCTGTACCGCGACGGACGCGATGTCTGCCTGTCCTTCCTGAAGGCGGTGGTCGGCGAGAAGACCGCCTTCCACGTGGCCCAGCAGTGGCAGCGCGAGCAGATGCTGGCGCTGGAATGCGGCCGCCGCGTGCCGGCCACCCAGTACCTGGCGCTGTCCTACGAGGAACTGACCCGCAACTCGGAGTCCACGCTGCAGCTGCTGTGTCGCTGGCTGGGCATCGACTTCCATCCGGCGATGCTGGACTTCCACCAGTCCGAAGAAGCCAGCAAGACCGCAGCCTCGGGCCAGATGTGGGCCAACGTGAAGCAACCGGTGATGGCCGGCAACAGCAAGAAGTGGCTCAAAGGCCTGACCCGCGACGAGATCATCGACTTCGAGTCGGTGGCCGGCGACGCACTGGTGGCGCTGGACTACGAGCTGGAACTGGTCGGCACGCAGGAACTGCCGCGCAGCTACGATGAGGCCATGATGATGGCCCTGGGTGCAGAAAACCGCCGCCGCAAGTCCGCGGTGCGGGAGGAACTCTCCCCCGAAGACGCCGCTGCCCGCAAGCCGCAGGAAGACCTGCTGGCCGCCATCCGCGCCCGTGGCGTGGCGGCCTGAACGAGGCGCCGCCATGAACACCACCACGTTGACCCCGCCCTCGCCTCCCGATGAAGCATTGCCGGGCCCCCGCAAGGCCCTGCTGTTCGCCGACTGCGTGGTGCTGGGGCTGACCGCCTGGGGCGGCTTCATGGCGCTGCTGGCGCAGGCGCAGACACGCTTCGTCAAGCAGCGCCAATGGCTGTCCGAGCAGGACTTCGGTGACCTGATCGCCCTGGTCGTGATGCTACCGGGCCCCCAGGCCGTCAACGCGCTGGCGGTGATGGGCTACCGACTGGCCGGCTGGGGCGGCTTTGCCGCGGCGCTGGCCGGCATCGTGCTGCCGGGCTTCGTGATCACGTTGATGCTGTGGGGCGGCTACGCGCTGCTGGCGCAGCATCCCGACCTGCAGCGCGCGCTGATGGCGGGCGTGCTGCCACCGCTGGCCATGATCCTGGGGCAGGCCGCCTTCAACCAGGCCAAGAAGGCCACGCCAGGCCTGAAGGAGCGGGGGCTGGCGGTTGTCTGCGGCGTGTTGCTGCTGGCGGTGCCGTACTGGGGCGCGGCCATCTACGTGCTGGCCATGGCGGCGCTGGTGGCGCTGTTCACCTGGCCTGCGCCCAAGGTGGTGGCACCCGAGGCCGCGCAGCGCCGCCTGCATCCTCTGGCACTGGCCTTGTGCATCGCCCCTGCGGGCCTGGCGCTGTTCCAGGTGGTGCCGGCGCTGCTGCCCGAGGTGCTGCTGGCCAAGGTCGGCCTGGTCTTTGGCGGGCTGAGTACCACGCTCTTCGGCGGCGGGCTGGTCATGGTGCCGATGCTCGAAGGCCTGATCGTGGACCACCTGGGCTGGCTGGACCATGCCAGCTTCAGCGCCGGCCTCGCGGCCAGCCAGGTCACGCCGGGCCCCATCCTCAGCATCGCCACCTTCACCGGCATGCAGGTGGCCGGCCTGGGTGGCGCGCTGATCGCCACGCTGGGCATCTACCTGCCCACCGCGGTGATTTCCGTGGGCGTGAACAGCATGACCGAGCAGCTCAAAGGCTCGCGCCGCTTCCAGCACGCCATGCTGGGTGTGCGCAGCGCGGTGGTCGGCCTGATCGCCGGCGGCGCAATCTCGCTGCTGCTGAAGCTGCCGGGGCACGGCCTGTCGTGGCAGGGCGGGCTGATGGTGGCGGTGGCCTGGCTGCTGGTCTGGCGGCTGAAGCAGCCGCCCTACCTGACGCTGCCGGTGGGCGTGCTGCTGGCGTGGCTGTTGTTGTGACCTGAGGTTGTGAGCTGAGAAGCTCTGCAGGCCCAGTCCCACACGGGATGGGTCGGCTGGCTGACAGCCACGGCGCGGGCCGGGGGCAAGCATTGGGGATCGCGGCTTTGCCGCACCCGATGCGACGCACCACCCATGCTCCGTTCCACACTCCTCAAACTCTCGGCCCTCGCGGCTTCGCTGGCAGGCGTTGCCGCCTGCGCCGGCATCGTCGAAGCGGGCCGCAGCCCGGTGCCTTCGCCGGCGGACACGGTTGGCCCGAATCCGGTCATCAAGCCGGTCGACAAAAGCCTGCTGCCGACCATGCAGATCGCGCCGGCCAAGGGCTGGGCCGCAGGCGAAAAGCCCACGGCCGCCGCCGGCCTGGCGGTGAACGCCTACGCCACCGGGCTGGACCATCCGCGCTGGCTGTACGTGCTGCCCAACGGCGACGTGCTGGTGGCCGAGACCGACGCGCCACCCAAGCCGGACGACGGCAAGGGCATCCGGGGCGCGGTGCAGAAAAAGGTGCAGGCCAAGGCCGGCGCCGGCGTGCAGTCGCCCAACCGCATCACGCTGCTGCGCGACGCCGATGGCGACGGCGTGGCCGAGACCAGGACGGTGTTCCTGCAGGGCCTGAATTCGCCGTTTGGCATGGCGCTGGTGGGCAACGAGCTCTACATCGCCGACACCGATGCCATCGTGCGTTTCCCGTACACGCCAGGGGCCACCGGCATCAGCGAAAAAGGCCAGAAGCTGACCGACCTGCCCGCCGGCACGATCAACCACCACTGGACCAAGAACATCATCGCCTCGGCAGATGGCACCAAGCTCTACGCGACCGTGGGCTCGAACAGCAACGTGGCAGAGAACGGCCTGGCCGCCGAAGAGGGCCGCGCGGCGATCTGGGAAGTGGACCGCGCCAGCGGCAGCAAGCGCCTGTTCGCCACCGGCCTGCGCAACCCCAACGGCATGGCCTGGCAGGGCAAGGTGCTGTGGACCGTGGCCAATGAGCGCGACGAGCTCGGCAACGACCTGGTGCCCGACTACCTGACCTCCGTCAAGCAGGGCGCTTTCTACGGCTGGCCCTTCAGCTACTACGGCCAGCACGTGGACGAGCGCGCCAAGCCGCAGAACCCGGCGCTGGTCGCCAAGGCCATCCCACCGGACTACGCGCTGGGCGCGCACGTCGCCGCGCTGGGCCTGGCCGCGGCCGACAAGACTGCGCTGCCGGCGCCGTTTGCCGGCGGCATGTTCATTGGCGAACACGGCTCGTGGAACCGCAAGCCGCCGGTGGGCTACAAGGTGGTGTTCGTGCCGTTCACGGATGGCAAGCCTTCGGGCCAGCCCATCGATGTGCTGACCCGCTTCGTCGACGACCAGGGCGACGCGCACGGCCGGCCGGTGGGCGTGGCCATCGACAGCAAGGGTGCGCTGCTGGTGGCCGACGACGTGGGCAACGTGATCTGGCGGACCAGCGCAGCGCGCTGAAGGTTCAACCGGGAAAGCTGAGCGGGTCGCCGCCCAGCACCTCGGCCACCACTTCCCGCACGCAGCCGCGCAGCCACCGCTGTGCCGGGTCGGCCTCCAGGCGCGGATGCCAGAGCAGCGAGACCGTCAGCGGCGGCACGGTGAACGGCAGCGCGAAGCGGTGCATGCCGCCGTGCAGCCCTGTGGCGTGGCGCTCGGGCACGCTGGCCACCAGCTCGGTGGCCTGGGCCAGCGCCAGCGCGGCTGAGAAGCCGGCCACCGTGGTGGCGATGTCGCGCGCCTGGCCTGACGCGGCCAGCGCCTCGTCCACCGGCCCATGCCGGCCGACCGGGCCGGCGCGGCGAGCGACCTCGATGTGCCGGCAAGCCAGGTAACGCGCCAGCGTGACCTCGCCACCTTCGGCCAGCGCATGCCCGGCGCGCACCACGCCAACGAAGCGGTCCCGGAACAGCGCCTGCGCCCGCACCTCCGGGCCGGTGCTGTCGCCCACCACGCCGGTCTCCAAATCGACGCTGCCATCGCGCAGCGGCGCGCTGTCCTTGTCCGGCTTGGGCAGGAAATGCAGGCGCACGCCGGGCGCCTCGCGGGCGATGCGGGCCAGCAGCGCAGGGCCGAAGCCCTCGACAAAGCCTTCGCGGCTGCGCAGCGTGAAGGTCTTCTGCAGTTGGTCCAGTTGCAGCGGCTTCTGCGGCCGCAGCGCGGCCTCGGCCGCCTGCACCAGCGGGCCCAGCTGCTCGCGCAGCTCGAGCGCCCGCGGCGAGGCCACCAGCCCCCGCCCGGCGCGCACCAGCAGCGGGTCGCCGGTGGCTTCGCGCAGCCGCGCCAGCGCCCGGCTCATTGCCGAAGGGCTGAGCCGCAGCCGGCGCGCGGCGGCGGCCACGCTGCCTTCGGTGAGCAGCACGTCCAGCGTGACGAGCAGGTTCAGGTCGGGTCGGGCCATGGGAGGTTTGCAGCGTGCCAGCCATGATAGGGCGCGTCGTGCATCAATGAAGTGCAACTGCTGCGCCTTCCGCCATGCCAGCGACCGGCCTATCTTCAGGACATGCCGATGAACCTGTCCACCCCCACCGTCGCAACCCCTCAAGCTGCGCCGCCCGCTTCCCTGCGCTGGGTGCTGGCCAGCCTCGCGCTGGGCATGCTGCTGCCCTCGCTGGGCACCAGCATCGCCAGCGTCGCGCTGCCCACGCTCGCCGAGGCCTTCCACGCGGCGTTCCAGCAGCTGCAGTGGGTCGTGCTGGCCTACCTGCTGGCCAGCACCACGCTGCTGGTCAGCGTGGGCCGGCTGGGCGACCTGCTGGGCCGGCGCCGGCTGCTGATGGCCGGCATCGCGCTGTTCACCGTGGCTTCCGGCCTGTGCGGCCTGGCGCAAGACCTGGGGCTGCTGCTGGCCGCGCGCGCCGCGCAAGGGCTGGGTGCAGCGGTGATGCTGGCGCTGACGATGGCGCTGGTTGGCGAAGCCGTGCCCAAGTCGCGCACCGGCGCGGCGATGGGGCTGCTGGGCACGATGTCCGCCGTGGGCACCGCGCTGGGCCCGTCGCTGGGCGGCGTGCTGATCGCGCACTTCGGTTGGCAGGCCATCTTCTTCGTCAACCTGCCGCTGGGCGCATTGGCGCTGTGGCTGGTGCAGCGCCACCTGCCGGCGGACCGGCCGGCCACGAACCGCCCGGGTTTTGACCACGCTGGCACGCTGCTGCTGGCACTCACATTGGCCGCCTATGCGCTGGCGATGACGCTGGGCCGCGGCCATTTCGGCGCGCTGAACCTGGCGCTGCTGCTGGCCGCTGCACTCGGCGCTGCACTGTTCGTCGCGGCCGAGCGCCGTGCCGCGTCGCCGCTGATCCGCCTCGCGAAGTTCCGCGAGCCTGCGCTGCGTGCCAGCCTGGCGATGAGTGCGCTGGTGTCGACCGTGATGATGACGACCTTTGTCGTCGGCCCGTTCTACCTGACCCGCAGCATGCACCTGGGCGCCGCCCTGGTCGGCCTGGTGCTGGCAGCCGGCCCGGTCGTCTCCGCTTTCACCGGCGTGCCGGCCGGCCGCAGCGTGGACCGCTTCGGCGCTACGCGCATGTGCAGTGTCGGCCTGGCTGCGATGGTGGCCGGCTGCCTCGCGCTGTGCCTGGCGCCGGCTGCCTTCGGCGTGGCCGGCTACGTCGCGCCGCTGGCCTTGCTCACCGTCGGCTACGCGCTGTTCCAGGCCGCCAACAACACCGCCGTCATGGCCCAGGTCGCCGCCGACCAGCGCGGCGTGATTTCCGGCCTGCTGAACCTGGCGCGCAACCTGGGCCTGATCACCGGCGCTTCTCTGATGGGCGCGGTGTTCGCGTGGGCCGCGGGCGCGGAGGACCTGGGCACGGCCACGCCCGACGCCGTGGCGCATGGCATGCGGGTCACGTTCGCGGTCGCCGCCGGGCTGGTGGCCGCAGGGCTGGCGCTGTCGCTGCGCAGGCAGGCCAGCGCCTGATCCGTCAGCCCAGCCCGAACATCAGCGAGCGGTGCGCCGCCACGCCGGCCATCGCGCCGTCGCCCACGGCCAGCGGCAGCGAACCGGTGGGCCGCGCGAGGTCGCCGCAGGCGAACACGCCGGGCACCGAAGTGGCCTTCATCTCGTCGGTCTTCACGAAGCGGCCCATCGGGCCTTCGGCCATCTCACAGCCGAGCTGCGCGGCCAGCGGCGAAGGGTGCGTGCGCGTGGCAATGAACAGGCCGTCCAGCGCGAAGCTGCGGCCGTCCCGCATCACCACCGTCAGCCGCTCGCCGGCCAGGCGGGCCACCGGCCCGCGCACCAGGTCCACGCGGCGCGCCTGCAGCTGTGCCAGCTGCTCGGCCGTGGGCTCGAAGCTGTCGTTCAGGAACAGGCAGGTGGCGCCCCAATCCGGCAGCATCAGCGCCTGGTGCAGCGACAGCTCGGAGACGGCCAGCACGCCCACCGCCCCCTCGTGCAGCTCGTAGCCGTGGCAATACGGGCAGTGGAAGACCTGCAGGCCCCAGCGCTCGGCGAGACCGGGCAAAGCTGGCAGTTCGTCGCGCACGCCCGCCGCGAGGATCAGCCGGCGCGCGCGGCGCGGGGCGCCGTGGCGCAGCGCCACCTCGAAGCCTTCGGGCAGGGTGCGCACCGCGCTCACCTCGGTGTTGAGCCAGTCCACCGTGGTGTAGTCCATCAGCTGCGCGCGGCCTTCGGCGGCGATGTCCGCCGGCGGCACGCCGTCCTGCGTCAGGAAGCCGTGCGCGTGCGGTGCAAAGCGGTTGCGACGCTCGCCGGCGTCGACCACCAGCACCGAGCGCCGCGCGCGGGCCAGTGGCAGCCCGGCAGACAGGCCGGCATAGCTGCCGCCAATGATGATCACGTCGCAGTCCATGTGCGCCTTCCGGGCCATGAGGCCAAGTCACGATACTTTTAATGTTACTTGATGATGCGCAGCAAGTGATGCGTGAGGGCTTGGCGGAAAGAAGACCGGGGCGGCGGCCCGGCCGCTCACACCGTCTCAGGCCTTGCGGCGGGCGCGGGCCGGCGCTGCGGGCGTGGCCTTGGCCGCGTGCTCGCCGTGCGGCGCGGGTTGGCCGCGGCATAGCGTGTCGAACTCGCCGGCCAGGTCGGCCAGCGTCACCGCGCCCAGGCGCTCGACGAGCAGCGCCTCCGCCTGCTGCAGCGCGCCGGCCACCGCGCCATTGACCACCCGCTCCACCGCGCAACTGGGGTTGGCGTGGTCCGCGCCGATGGCGAACAGCCTGGGGCCACCCACCGCGTTGTGCACGTCCAGCAGGGTGATGTCCTTCAGGTTCGCCGCCAGCATCCAGCCGCCCTGGTGGCCCTTCTCCGAGCGGACGAAACCGGCCTGGCGCAGGCCGGCCAGTGTGCGCCGCACGACAGCCGCGTTGGTGCCCAGCATCTGCGCGATGCGCTCCGAGGTCATCGGCTGGTCGTCCCGCGCCATGTGCAGCAGCACGTGCAGCATGCGCGACAGGCGGCTGTCGGTCCTCAAGGCGCGCGCTCCATGCCTTTGGCCGCGAGGATCGCATCCGTGCCGGGCGACTGCAGCGCCGCGAGCAAGGCCCTGACGGCCTCGCTGTGCGCAGCGCTGGCCGCAGCGGCCGGCGGCAGTGCCGCGGCATACACCGTGTAGTTCTGGATCTCGGCCGGCAGCGGGCCGACCAGCACTGCTTCGGGCACCGCCAGGATCTCGCTGATCTGGTGGATCGCCACATCGGCCGAGCCGTCCACCAGCCTGGCCGCCACCAGCCCGCCATTGACCAGCACCGCCTTGGCCCGCACCTGCGGTGCCACGGCCAGCCGCTGGAACAGCTGGTCCAGGTAGATGCCGCTGGAGCCGCCCGAAGCCGGGTCGATGTAGGCCACGTGCCGGGCCGACAGCAGCAGCTGGCGGAAGGCCTCGACCGTGCCGATGTCCGGCAGCGGCGCGCCGCGTGGCACCGCCACGCCAATGGCCACGCGTGCGACCGGTGTGGGCTGTTCGCTGGCGAGCTTGCCGGCTGCCTGCAGCGGCTGCATCGACGCCGGGCTGGAGAACAGCAGGTCAAACGCCTCGTCCGCCAACACCCGCTTCTGCAGCGCGCCCGCGGTGTCGTTCTCGATCTTCAGCGTGTGGCCGGTCTGCTGTTCGAAGCCGGGCTTCAGCGCGAGCAGCACCGGCTTGAAGGCGCCGGCCGACAGGATCTTCAGCTCTGCCGCATGGGCTGCGGAGGCACAGGCTGCCGCGGCAACAAGGAAGGCGATCACGGCACGCGGGTTCATTCAGGCTCCTGTGGGGTCATCGCCTTCGAGCAGGCGGTGGCCAGCAGTGTAGGCAGGGCCACCGGCCCGCGCGCTGCGTTTGCCCGAACCCGGCGGTTCAGTGCAGCTGTGCGGTGATTGGCGGCAGGCGGTGCCAGTCCTGGCGCAGCTGCACGAACTCGGCCAGCGTGCGGGGCTTGGAGACCAGGTAGCCCTGGATCTGCTCGCAGCCGGCCTGGCTCACCGCAGCCAGTTGCTGGGCCGATTCGACGCCTTCGCAGACGGTGCTCATGCCCAGCGCGGTGGCCATCTGGGCGATGGTGCGCACGATGATGCGGGCGTCCTCGCGCAGCAGCACCTCGTTGACAAAGGCGCGGTCGATCTTCAGCGTGTCGAACGGGAAGCGGCGCAGGTAGGCCAGCGAGGAGTAGCCAGTGCCGAAGTCGTCCAGTGCGATCTGCACCCCCAGCGCATGCAGCGCGTGCAGCTGGCTCAGCGCGCCCTGCGCGTTGTCGATGAACACCGATTCGGTGATCTCCAGCTCCAGCATGGTGGCCGGCAGCGCGCAGCTCGCCAACGCCTCGCGCACACTGTCCACGAAGCGCTCTTCCTTGAGCTGCAGCGCCGAGACATTGACCGACACCCGCAGCCCCGCCAGCGGCCCGGCCGCGGCCCGGCAGGCTTCGCGCAGGCCCAACTGGCCCAGCGCGCCGATCAGCCCACATTGCTCGGCCACCGGAATGAACTCCAGCGGCGAGATCGGGCCCAGCGTCGGATGCTGCCAGCGCATCAGGGCTTCGGCACCGACGATCTGCCAGTCGCGGATGTGCACCTTGGGCTGCCAGTGCAGCGCCAGCTCGCCCTGGGCAATGGCATGGCGCAGCCCGTGCTCGATGTCCAGCCGGCGCCGGCTGCGCTCGCCCAGCGCGTCGGAGTAGACGGTGTGGCGGCCGCGGCCGGCGGCCTTGGCGTCGTAGAGCGCCGTGTCGGCCTGCACCAGCAGTTCGTCCACGCCGGCCACCGAGCCGTCCAGCAGCGCCACGCCCACGCTGGCGCCCACCTGCTGATGCCGCTCCTGCAGCTCGAAGGGCCTGGCCAGCGCCTTGATCAGGCGCTCGGCCAGGGCGCCCGCATCCGGGCCCGGTTCGGCGTGGCCCATCAGCACCGCGAATTCGTCGCCGCCCAGGCGGGCGATCAGGTCGCCCGGGCGCAGGCAGGCGCGCAGCCGCTCGGCCACCAGCTTCAGCAATTCGTCACCCGCGCTGTGGCCCAGGCTGTCGTTGACGGCCTTGAAGCGGTCCAGGTCAATGCTCAGCAAGGCGCCGCGGCGGCCCTCGCGCAGCTGCTCGGACAGGGCCTGGCGCAGCGTGAGCCGGTTGGCCAGGCCGGTCAGCGAGTCGGTGCTGGCCAGCTCGCGCAGGCGGCGCTCGCCCTCCACCGAGTCGGTGGCGTCGGCCATCACACCGCGCCAGCCCTGCAGCCGGCCTTCTTCGTCCAGCAGGCACTTGCCGTTGAGCTTGAGGTGGCGCGGCCCGCTGGGACAGTCGAGCGTGAGCTGCAGGTCGCGAAACGGCCGGCCGGCGTCGAGGGCCCGCTGGAGCGCCACTGCTGCTGCCGGGCTGCGCCGGGCGATCAGGCTGACCAGCGGCTGCGCACGGAACTCGGTCTCGGCCGTCTCCAGCAGTTCTGCCAAGCGCGACGACGGATGGCTGATGCAGCCATCGCGCCCAAACTCCCACAGGGCCTCGCCGGCATGTTGCTCGAAGTCCTGCAGCAACACCGCCAGCAGCCGCTCGCGCTGCACCGCCTGGGCCTCGGCATGGAACTGCGCGGTGCCCTTGTGCCAGCTGAACAGCGCGCCCAGCACCACGGTCGGCGTGTACAGCATCAGCAGCACCGCCACGCCGGCATACAGCGGATCACCCGCCAGCCACAGGGCCGAGGTCGAGGCGAACATGTAGATCGCGGCGTAGGCCATGCAGGCCCAGGGCAGGCTGGCCAGCACGAAGGTGCCGGCGCCCAGCATGCCGGTCACCAGCGTGGCCAGCGCCAGCTGCTGCGGCGTGCTGGCAGCCGGGAACCAGATCAGCATGAACGCCCAGGCGCCCGACAGCAAGGCGGCCTGCAAGGTGGCATGGTGCAGCGCCCGCCGCGAGGCCCGTTCCAGCACCTGGCCCCGCATGCGCCACCACCGGAAGGTGGCCAGCCCCGACATTGCCAGGATGACCAGCCACCACAGCCACATGCCCGGCGGGACGGCGCCGCGAAAGACCCACAGCACCACCGAGGCACTGCCCACGTTGGCCACCATCGTGAACGGCGTGAGTCGCACCACCGCATTGAGCTGCGCACCGCGCAGGCGCGCCGCTTCGGCGCCAGCGGCGCCATACAGCGCGGCCATGCCGTCGCGCACGCTGCGGGGGGTGAAGGGGCGGGGGCTGGTCATGGCACGGGTGCGCCGGAGTTTGGGTGCAACGCGGCAGGCTGCGGATGCCACCAGCACCCCGGTCACGTCGCTCGGCCAATTCCATCACGACATCGTGGGATGAGACCCCGGGGTTGACCCCTTTCGAGGGGACGCCGCCCGCCAGGATCCACCAGGCTGATTCGAATCCAGCGCGGGCATGCCGGGTGAGACGCCGTTACTGAAGATATCTACCAGCGCTGGATCGACGACGAACTCTTGAACCCATTGCCGGCTCGTAGAAAGGGGCCGGCCTGCCACCTTGCCGCTGGGCCGGCGCATCGAAATCGAGGTCGTCGATCCAGCCCACGCTCATCATGGTCCGGCCTTCAAGCAGTCCAAGGGTTAATGACCGCCACGCCCGCTGCCTCGAAGGGACGGGTGTCACGGGTGGCGACCGCCAAGTTGTTGGCTGCGGCGATGGCCGCGATGTAGCCGTCTGCGCTGGCAATGGCCAGCCCCGCCGCGCGCGCCTTGGCCATCAGCGCCGCGTAGGCCTGGGTGCAAGCCAGATCGAAGGGCAGCACGCGGCCAGCGAAGAGCGGCAACACTCGTGTCTCCAGGTTTCCCTGCAGGCCGGTGCGGCGCTTGCCTGCGGGCAGGAGCGCCAACCCGGCGCGCAACTCGGCGACCGTGATGGCGGACAGAAACAGGGTGTCCAGCGACTGGGCGTTGATCCACTCGATCACGCGAGCCTCGGGTGCCGGGCGCATGGGCTCCGACACCACATTGGTGTCCAGCAGGATCATTCGAAGCTCGGCGGATTGGCCGGCGCCTTGTTGCGCACCTGATCGAAGACTGCAAATTCTTCGTCGGTCAGCTTCGCCTGCCGACCAATGTCAACGAGCAGGGAGCCCAACTTGACCCGGCCTTCCGGGCTGACGGCGGACTCCAGGATCTCGCGCACTTCCGCCTCCATGCTGTGGCCGTGCTGGGCGGCGCGCGCGCGCAAAGCGCGGTGCACCTCGTCGGAAATGTTGCGGACAGTCAGCATCGCCATCGTCGTCCCCTTGTTGCGCCTTGAGTGCATGCATTTTATGCATTCGCATGCATTTCCGCAAACCTCCAGACCTCAAGCGGACTCTTTCGTATTCTGCTGAACAAAGGAACTAAAAATTTCGTGGAGTTCCTGAGGCACAACACGAAGTTCACCGAAGACTTTGCGAAGTGCCCCAGCGTTTACTTTCGCAGAAAATACCTCTTGCAGCACCTTCTGCAGATCGTGTCCACGTCGATCAATCAACCATTTTGGAAGCTGGAGTGTCGTAAAAACATCCAGGCCTTCTACATATAAAACTGAAACCTTCTCCAGCTCGTCGCTTTCAAGCTTCACGACGTTAGCCACCGGCCCAGACTTCCATATACTTTCAACCTGGGAAACGATGGCATCAGTAATTGCCTGCTTTTGCCCGCAAGGTAACTCTCTTACTTTGGCTTGGTCGCCCGGCCCCAACCAATCCAAACCTTTAACATATGGTGCCGCTGAAGAGGAAAGTAAATGGCAATATATTACCATCGGTTCAAACACATAGTTTTCCATGCTATATCGTTGGAGCACCTCCATACCAGGGGATTTCTTGTTTTCAGCATCTCTGTCAATAAGACCAAACAAAAGACGGTATGGAGCGATGTTGTCAAACACGTCGACTATTTTATGAATTGCCTCAATCTTCTTGGCGACCATGGTCGCCCCTCCACCGTCCTCTATATCAACAGCAGTCTTCGCGACACTCTTAAACTCAATTGCATGCTCAGATTCCCAAACACCTAACCTAACCAATGACTCAAACACAGTCCTATAGAATAGTTCATCATCCTGATCCTCAACGAGGACCGACACACTCGATCTCTGCGCGAGAATCAAGGCAGAAGACAGTGCTGCGGTAGCGGCACGCGGGGTAGTTTTCGAAACAGCTCGCGGATTTCGAGCAAGGAAATAGAGTGCCGCTTCGGGCGCTTGCACGATTGTCTCAAGCCTGTGGGTAGCCATTATGACGCGACAACCAAATTCCGGCACGATAATATCTTGAATTATAGCTATGAACTTCGGGATCAAGCTTGAATGAAGATGCGCCTCCGGCTCATCCAAAAGCAATAAGTTCAATCTGCTTCCGTTCATGCGCATTGCATAGAAAAGCAGGATAAGCCCTAAAATGTTTTGTTCTCCTCTTGAAAGATCAAAGAAGGAGATAAGAGCACCAGACGGCGTTTTCAACCGTGGGGTATAAGGAGCACCATCCAATTGCCCCGGTGGCTCAAACTGGTAGCCTAGATTTGCCAATGAAAATAGCCTGCCAATCTCCTCCCAAGGCGGACGCTCCCGATTTTGCGACCGAATGATATCAATGGTAGTTTGCCGACTTTCAAGCAATGCTACATGAGCAGCATTTGCCTCTCTCAAGGCAAACCGTAGGCACGCTTTCGAGATCGAAATAAATATTTGATCAAAAAATCGTTCGGAGTCCACTCGACGTGGAATATCCATAGTAGACGGCAAGCGCCTAGACAGTTCTGGAAGATCCATAGCTCGAAGCTCAGAGAGATTCGCGCGCTCCACTTCTGGAAAATAGTCAGAATATGGGACATCTTCAATAGGGTCACCACTTTTAACAGCTCGCGCGTACTTCTCAGCGCTCTTTTGAACCTCAATCAATTCGACCGGTCCACCTTCTCGGCTCAACAGCAAACTTTGTCGGAAGAACGCCACAGAATCCCGAGGAATAGTCACATTCGGCAGTATTGATCTTGGGATGTGTCCCTGAGTCGCTTGGTATATCATTTCAAGCAGTTGAGTCTTGCCTGCCCCATTTTCGCCAGTTAAAACTGCAAAATTAGGCACCCCTCTCCAAGAAAAGGGTCCCAAAAATCCCTTGAAATATTGACCCTGCGGAAGAATGACATCCATTCGAAATCCCATTCTGTTTGGACTAGAAACCTTTTGCCCGCGTTCATGAAAAGTGGCCGCCGAGCAAAGCTGCCCGTGGGCTGATCAGACAGATTACGCCGCCCGCAAGCAATCCACAATCTTCAACCTCGCCGCCCGCCAAGCCGGGATGAACCCGCCGATGAAGCCCATGAAGAGGGCGAAGACCAGCGTCTGCACGGCGATGCCGGGCGTCAGCTTGAACTGAAACGCCAGTTCGGCGAAGGTCTGGAAGTTGGTGGTGCTGATGTTGACGGTTTGCATCAGGCTGGCGCCGGCCAGGCCGATGAGGCCGCCGACCAGGCTGAGCAGCAGGCTCTCAGCCAGGAAGGCGATGAGCACGGTGCCGCGGCGGAAGCCGAGTGCGCGCAGAGTGCCGATCTCGCCGGTGCGCTGGGCGACGGCGGCGAACATGGTGATCATGGCGCCGACGATGGCGCCGATGCTGAAGATGATGGACAGCGCCGTGCCGAGGATGGTGATGAACTTGACCAGGGCTTCGCTCTGCTCCTCGTAGAAGCGGATCTCTGGCTTGAGCTCGACGGTGACACGGGGGTCGCCAGTGAGCTGGGACTGCACATGGGCCAGGCCGCCGGCCGGGTCTGACAGGCGGAACAGCACGATAGAGAAGGCGTTACGGCGGAAGGCCTGCATCATCAGTTCGGCATCGCCCCATATCTCGCTGTCGAAGGCGGTGTGGGCGCCGTCCATCACGCCGACGATCTCCCAGTCGCGCCCACCAAAGCGCAGGCGCTGGCCGAGCTGCGTGCCTTCGAAGCCCGTGGCGACGGCCTTGCCGACGACGATCTCGGCCGTGCCGGGCCGGAAGAAGCGGCCGGCCATCAGCTTGACCTGCGGGCGCAGCGCGAGGCCAGTGGGCCCGGTGCCGCGCATGCTGACGTTGCTGGGCGTGCCGCTGCCGCGCTTGGGCAGCGAGTTGAGCACCACCATTTCCTTGCTGATCATGGGCAGGCCGTCCAGGCCGATGGCCAGGTCCGGCAGCGTGGCCAGCAGGTTGGCCTGGGCCCGGTCCACGCCGCTGTTGATCTCGGCACCGGCGCCGCGGCGCAGCGCAATGACGTTGTCCGGCCGGCCGGTGGCGACCAGCGTGGCGCGGATGCCTTCGCTCATCATCAGCACGGTGGCGAAGGTGTAGACGACCAGCGCCATGCCGCCGGCGGTGAGCAGCGTGGTCACACGCCGCACCCACAGGTTCCGGGCAATGTAGCTCAGAGGTATCTGTTTCATTTGATCGCAACCGTGAAGGCGGCGGGCTCAGGCCGGCGCCGGGCCGCTCCCAAGCGGCCTGAGCACCCTCTCGGAGGGTGGACGCGGTACGCCGCGGCCGGGTGTGCCGTTACCCCACATGGCGCAGGCCCTGCACGATGTCGATCCGGCTCATGCGCCAGGCGGGCCAAGCGGCGGCGACCACGCCGACGATCAGTGCGGCGAGCATTTGCTGGCCCATGGTCAGCGCGGTGATCTCGAAGGCGGGCAGGAAGGAGCCGAGCACCTTGGCAATGGCATGCACCGCGGGGAAGGTGACGAGCACGCCCAGCAGGCCGCCGATCAGGCAGATGACCAGGCTTTCGCCGAACAGCAGCTTGACGACAAAACCGGGCGAGAAGCCCAGGGCCTTGAGCGTGGCGTATTCGGCCAGGCGCTCGCGGGCGGTCATGGTCATGGTGTTGGCCATCACCGCCATGATGATGACGACGATGATGTAGCTGACGGCCTGGATCGCGGCGAGGATGGTTTCGCTCATCGAGACGAAGCTGAGCTGGAAGGCGGCTTCGGTTTCGGTGAGGGTTTCGGCCAGCGAGTTCTTGAACTCGGCGTCGACCGCGCGGGCGATGAGCGCGGCGTTCTGCGGCTGGTCGATGCCGAGGATGAAGGCGCCTGTGTTGTCAGCCCGCAGCGGCGCGCGCTTGCGGATGAACTCGTTGATGGTCTCGTAGTGGAACAGCATCTGGCCTTCGTCGGTCTTCTTCTCGGCGCCGTCCCAGATGCCGCGCAGCGTGAAGGTCCAGGTGCCGGGGTAGATGGTGCCGCGCAGGGGAATCTGGTCGCCGATCTTCCAGCCGTAGGTCTCGGCCAGCTTGCGGCCGACGATGGCGCCCTGCCTGTCCTTCAGGAAGGCGATCTTCTCTTCTTCCTTGAGCACGTATTCGGGGTAGAGCTTCAGGTAGGTTTCGGCATGCACCGCGAACTGCGGGAAGAAGTTGCGCTCGCTCTGGTAGATGCCGCCGAACCAGTTGGCCCAGCTGATGGTCGTCACGCCGTCAATGGCCTTCATGCGCTGGGCGTAGCTGATGGGCAGCGAGAAGGTCAGCGAGATGGCGCTGCGCGAGACCAGCCGCGTGCTGGAGCTGGCCTCCACGCCGGCATACCAGGCGCCGATCAGCGTGCGCAGCAGGCCGAACGCGCTGACGGCAACGACCAGGCCGACGATGGTCAGCGCCGTTCGCAGCTTGTGGCGGAAGGCGTTGCGCAACAGGAGCTTGAGCAAGAACATTCAATGCGTCCCACGCGGCATGCCGACGCCCGGCAGGCGATGCGAAGACTCAACCCAGCGGCAGCCGCGGATCCGGCTTTGCCGGGCCGCTGGTTGCGCCCCCTTGAGGGGGAGCGCCGCAGGCGCTCGGGGGTGGGTCATTCAGTCACCTCATCGACCAGCACACCCTTTTCAAGGTGCACCATGCGCTGCGCACGCGCGGCGGCCTTCGGGTCGTGCGTGACCATCACGATGGTCTTGCCGAGGTCGCGCACCAGCGCGTCCATCAGCGCCAGCACTTCGCCGCCTGTCGTGCGGTCCAGGTCACCGGTGGGTTCGTCGGCGACGATCAGCGCGGGGTCGGTCACCAGCGCGCGGGCAATCGCCACGCGCTGCTGCTGGCCGCCGGAGAGTTCGTTGGGGTAGTGGTCGGCGCGGTCGGTCAGGCCGACCATGTCCAGCACCGCGTCCACCCGCTCGCCGCGCTCGCGGGCCGACAGCGAGGTGAGCAGCAGCGGCAGCTCGACGTTCTCGAACGCGGTGAGCACCGGCAGCAGGTTGTAGAACTGGAAGATGAAGCCGACGTTGGCGGCGCGCCAGTCGGCCAGCTCGCCTTCGCTGAGGGTGGCAATGTCCACGCCACCGATTTCGATGGTGCCGCTGCTGGGCTGGTCAATGCCGGCGATCAGGTTCAGCAGCGTGCTCTTGCCCGAGCCCGAAGGGCCCATCAGCGCGACGAATTCGCCGGCCATCACGTCCAGGTGGATGTCCAGCAGCACCGGGATGGCCTGGCCGGCGCGCCGGTAGGCCTTGGACAGCGAGCGGATGCGGATCAGCGGCGCGGCGGCATGGCCTGCGATGTCATGTGACGGGTCGCTCATGGCTTACTTCGTACCCGGCGCCGCGGTGACCAGCTTGACCTTCTGCCCCGCCTGCAGCTTCTCGGGCGGCGAGAGCACCAGCTTGTCACCGGTCTTCAGGCCGCTGGCGCCGCCACTGCCGCCCACCTCGCGCAGCTCGCCGAGCTGGCGGCCGGGCGTGACGGGCACGGCCTCGACCTGATCGCCCTCGCCAATGCGGAAGACGACCTGCTTGCCGTCGCGCTCGGCAATGGCCTTGGGGTTGACCGCCTGCAGCGGCTTTTGCTGCTCGGCGCTGACGGCCTGCGACAGGAAGGTGACCTTGGCGCTCATCTCGGGCAGCACGCGCGGGTCCAGCTGCTCGAAGCGGATCTTGGTCATCACCGTGGCCTTGGCGCGGTCCACCGTGGGCACGATGCGGGCGACGCTGCCGCGGAAGCGGGTGTCGGGAATGGCGTCCAGCGTGATCTCGACCGGCTGGTCCGGCTTGACCTTGGCGACGCTGGATTCGGACACGTCGGCCTCGACCTCCAGCGTGCCCATGTCGGCCATGGTGACCACTGCGGCCGAGGTGCCGGAGGCGTTGGAGAAGGGCGTGATCAGGTCGCCGACGTTGGCGTTCTTGACCAGCACCACGCCGTCGAACGGGGCGCGGATGTCGGTGGAGTCGCGGTTGACCTGCTGCACCTGGACTTGCGCGCGGGCCTGGCCAATGGCGGCGCGGGCGGTTTCCACCGCGGCGCGAGCGGCGGCGGTGTTGGCCTGGGCGGCGCGGGATTTGGTCAGCGCAGCGTCCACGGCCTGGGCCGAGACGAAGCTCTGCGCAGCCAGGCCCTGCACGCGCTTGAGGTCATCGTCGGCATTGGCCTGCTGGACCTGGGCCAGTGTGAGCGCGGCCTCGGCCTGCTTGTGCGCGGCCTCTGCCTGGCGCGCACCGGCCTGGCTGACGACGAGGTTGGCCGCCACGTCGCTGGCGTCGACCCTGGCGATCAGGTCGCCCTTCTTCAGCACGCTGCCTTCGCGCACCGTCAGCTCCATCAGCCGGCCCGTGGCCTTGGAGGCGACCGCGGCCCTGCGCTGCGCCACCACGTAGCCGGAGGCGGCCAGCTGCTGGTATTGCTGCGAGGCATAGGCCGTCTGCACCGGCGTGACCTGCACTTCGGCCCGCCGCGGCACCAGCACCAGCCAGAACACGCCGGCCGCAACGATCACCGCCACCGCTGCGGGCCAGCGCCGCCGCCTGCGACGGCCACCCTGCGGACCGCCACGCTGGATCTTCAGCCCGGCAAGCCGTGCCGCGGCGGGCGCGGATGTCGGCGTCTTGGCAGCCGTGGGGTCGTTCGTCAGCGGGGCTTGAGCATCGGCCATGGAACGGGCAGCATGCGCTGCGTCAGCCACGAAGGCGGAACTGCGAGCATGCCATGGGAGCGGGAGCGCGAAAGTCACGCCGCCGTCATGCGCGCCGTTCGTCGGCCCGAGGCAGCCGCCCGGCGGCGGGTCAGCCAAAGCCTGCGGATAATCGTTGAAACCAAATCTTGCAGCAGCAGTCACAGCCGCGGCAGCGCGCCATTTCCATCCGTTTTCCCAAGGACATCGCAGTGAACCGTCGACACTTCGCCCTCAAGACCTCGAGCATGCTGCTGGCCGCCGGCCTGGCCGCCTGCAGCGAGAAGCCGGCCCAGGCCGCAGCGCCTTCGGCCACCAAGCTCAACCCGCAGCAGGCCTACGAGCTGTCGGCCAAGGCCCAGGGCTTCACCGTCGGCCCGGTGATGGCGGCCAACACCGTCTACGTCTACTTCGACACCACCTGCCCGCACTGCGGCCACCTGTGGGAACAGTCCAAGCCGCTGCACGGCAAGCTGAAGATGGTCTGGGTGCCGGTGCCCTACCTGCGCCCGCAGTCGCTCACCCAGGGCGCCACCATCCTCGCCGCCACCGACCCGGTCGCCGCGATGGAGCTGAACGAAACCCGGCTGATGGCACGCCAGGGCGGCATCGAAGTGAACCCCAACGCGGGCGACGCCGTGCTCGCCAAGGTCAAGGCCAACATGGCTTTGTTCGATCAAATGGGCGTGGACAGCGTGCCGCTGATCGTCTTCCGCAACAGCAAGACCGGCGAATACGGCAGCCAGACGGGGGCGCTGGAGACGGCGCAGCTGGCAGGCATGGTGGGGCTGTAAAGCGGCAAGGGCTGAGGCCTGCTGAAATCGGCCCGCGTTTCGTGGGTCAAGGCAGCAGCTTGCGCAAACCTGGCGCGGAGACGTCGTCGATGTGGCGAAAGGCCGGGGCGATCTTGTTCTGCTCCAGGTCCGAGACGCCCGAGGACTCAAAGGCGACGCGCCACTGGCGGGTTGCGCGCCACACCTGGGCCATCAATTCACTTGCCCGGGCCTGTGACAGCGTGAACCTGGGATGCGAAGCGAGCGCGTTGTCCAGCGTGGCAAGGCGGCCTTGCGGGCCAACGCCGAGGTGCAGGAAGCGCTCGGTCGAGAGGCTGGCGCGTGGCAGCACGTCGTACAGCGGACTGAGCCGCCAGCCCGGCAGCCGTGCGTCCCAGACAAAGCCATGGTTGCGCAGATGATCGTCGTCGTTGCTGACGAGGATGTTGTAGACCATGCGCTTGAACAGTTCTTCGTTGTCCTGGCGGATCACGCTGGGGTGGCAGTGGCGCCGCACCGCCTCGGCCAGGTCGGCATAGGCCTTGGTGCGTGACTCGGTTTCGTCGCAGGCCAGCATGGTGAGCCCGCTGACGAAGGCCATGCGATGTTCGGCTCGGTCTTCGCCGGGAGTCGTTGCCAGGAGGTCGTCTTTGGCATCCACGGCAGTACCCGGCGCGGCCCAGAAGCGGTCGAAGCGACGGATCAGCATGATGCGGCGCTGGCCCAGCATCAGCGTCCGCACCGGGGGCACATTCAGCCCTGCGGCACCTGCCAATTGCAGGGCGGCGCATTCGATGCCGGGCACGTCGAAGCTGTCGTGCGTGCTGGCAAACTTGGCCAGCCAGAGCACACCCGCTCCGTCCCGCACGGAAGCCTTGGGCCGCGCGCCGCCAAGCGCTGTACCGGCCATGAAAATGGCTTCCAAGTTTGCGGGCACGGGCTGCCCTTCCTCGATGCGATCAGCCGCCTCCAGCAAGTGCGCCAGCGTGTGCCATCCGCCAACCCCTGCGGCCGGGCCCTGGTCGAGGCCACTGCGAATGTCCAGCGCGCCGACCCGCTCGCTGCCAGCATGCAGCAGGTACTGCGACTCGGGCAAGCTGTTGGCCGGCACCTTGAGCTTGGCCTCGATCACGCGCCGGCCCCATGCGTCGGGTGCCGCATCCCGGATGCCGCCGAAAAATGACAGGTTCCGGACCGGCAACAACTGCTTGCCCAGCACCGCCGCCCGGTCCGAGATGCCGAGGCTCACGGGGTCGACTTCCTGGGCATCGTTGCGTCTGAGGTAGTTCAACCCGTAAGCAAAGCGGGACGCAAGCAGACGGTCGCCCTCCTCGGTCAGCAGCAGTTGACCGCACGGCGCCCAAGCGGTATCCAGGTGCATGAAGGCCGTGAGTCTGGATTCGCGGGCGGCCATCGTCTGAGAGTTCAGAAGTTCAGCGCTTCCAGTTCGGCAGCGCTCAGGTCGCGCACGCGCCTGGAGCGTTCGCGCACCTGCAGCGCAGCCAGCGCGGGATCGGCCTCGGTCATCAGATCGGCCAGCGTGCTGCCGGGGGCAATGGCTTCCAAGTAACGAAGCACCTGGCCAATGGCCAGGCCTGGATCGCCTTTTTCGAGCCGGTAGACGGTGTTGCGAGACAAACCAGCGCGCAATGCGGCGTCGGTCTGCTTGACCTTACGTGCCAGCCGCAGCCGGGCCAAACGCTGCCCGAGTTCGGCACTTTGGGCCAACTGGCTTTCGGATAAAACAGTGGATTGGGCGACTTTCATGCTCGTTAAATCGAGCATTAAGAGATCAATCCTCGATTTGACGAACATCATAGCGAGCTGGCGGCTTTTCCACCAGATTGCTCGTTAAATCGAGCTGCACGTCATTAATGCTCGATTTAACGAGCATTCGTCGAGCTACGCCCCAAACCGGATCAGCCCGCCATCAACTCCGCACTCGCAATCACCCCGCCCCCCAGGCAAACCTCGCCGTCGTACAGCACGGCGGACTGGCCCGGGGTGACGGCCCATTGGGCCTCGCTGAAGTTCAGCGCGAAACCGGTGCCGGCGCCTTCGGCCAGGGTGCAGGCGGCATCGGCTTGGCGGTAGCGGGCCTTGGCGCCTAGCTGGCCGGCGGTGGGCGCAGCGCCGGCGACCCAGCTGGTATCGGCGGCCACCAGGCTGCGGTACTGCAGCCAGGGGTGTTCGTGGCCTTGCACGACGTAAAGCGTGTTGCGCTCGAGGTCCTTGCGGGCGACGTACCAGGGCAGGTGCTCGCTGGTGGCGAGCCTCCTTCCATCCTTCACCCCGCCGATGCCCAGGCCCTGGCGCTGGCCCAGCGTGTAGAAGCTCAGGCCCACGTGTTCGCCCAGCTTGCGGCCGCGGTCGTCCAGGATCGGGCCGGGGGCGTGGTTGAGGTAGCGGTTCAGGAACTCGCGGAAGGGGCGCTCACCGATGAAGCAGATGCCGGTGGAGTCCTTCTTCTTTGCGTTGGGCAGGCCGATTTCCTCGGCCAGGCGGCGCACCTCGGTCTTGGGCAGCTCGCCAACCGGGAACAGCGTCCTGGACAGCTGGGCCTGGTTCAGGCGGTGCAGGAAGTAGCTCTGGTCCTTCAGCGGGTCAAGCCCCTTGAGAAGCTGATGCTGACCATTGACCTCGCGAACCCGCGCGTAGTGCCCGGTGGCGATCTTCTCGGCGCCCAGGCGCATCGCGTGGTCCAGGAAGGCCTTGAACTTGATCTCTGCGTTGCAGAGCACGTCGGGGTTGGGCGTGCGGCCGGCCTGGTACTCGCGCAGGAATTCGGCGAAGACGCGGTCCTTGTAGTCGGCGGCGAAGTTGACGTGCTCGATCTCGATGCCGATCACGTCGGCCACCGCGGCGGCGTCGACGAAGTCGATGTTGGATGAACAGTATTCGCTGTCGTCATCGTCTTCCCAGTTTTTCATGAAGATGCCGACGACCTCGTGGCCTTGCTGTTTCAGAAGCCAGGCGGAGACCGCGGAATCGACGCCGCCGGACAGGCCGACGACCACACGTTGTGGCGTCATATTTCGTATTGTAAAAAGATCGAACGGTCGTGCTTATTTGTGCAGCAATGGCCCCAGCCGCTGCACGCTTTCATGAGTGACCAGCGTGTCCATCGGAAAGCGCCGGCCAGCGGCGTGTTCTTCAATGCACTGCAGCACCAGCGGGCTGCGGTGGCGGGTGGCGCTTTCGCGCACCTCTTCTAGCGTCAACCAGAGGGTGCGCACGACCGGTTCGTCCAGCGCGCGGCCAGGCTCGGGCTCGCCCACCGCGCCGCAAAAAGCGAAGCGCAGGTAGTGGATGTCTTCGCCAGTGCGCGCATGCACCAGGCGGGCCAGGTAGACGCCCACCAATGCCTCTGGCACGAAGGGGCAGGCGGTCTCTTCCAGGGCTTCGCGGGCGACCGCTTCGGGCAGCGATTCGCCGGGCTCCAGGTGGCCGGCAGGGTTGTTCAGTTGCAGGCCTTGCGAGGTGTGTTCCTCGACCAGCAGGTAGCGGCCTTCACGCTCGATGATGGCGGCCACGGTGACGCTTGGTTTCCAGCGGTCTTCAGGCATGGCGCGATGGTATCCGGCGGCTCCGCGACACGTGCGGCAACGGGTTCTAGGGGGCCTCGCGGCGAGCGCGCGACACCCACGTCTTTCGCATGCCGGCGCCTCTCCTTATCTCCTGTAAGCTGAATGTCAGAGCAAGCAGCAGGCAGGCAAGGAACCCACTTCGGCCGCTGCACAGATTCCAGGCGTTGGAGAGGAGAGATCCATGCTGATTGGTGTACCGCTTGAGACAGCAGCGGGGGAGACGCGCGTCGCCGTGACGCCCGAAACGACGAAGAAGTTCGTGGCCCAGGGCCATGCGGTGAACGTGCAGTCCGGCGCGGGCCTGGCTGCCAGCGTGACGGACGTGGCTTATGAAGCGGCCGGCGCCACCATCGTCGACCGCAATGCCGCCTTTGGTGCCGAGCTGGTGCTCAAGGTGCAGCGGCCCTCGCAGGAAGAACTGGGGCTGATGAAGCCGGGCGCCGCACTGGTTGGCATGCTGAACCCCTTCGACAAGGCCGGCCTGGCGCAGATCGCCGCCGCAGGCGTGACCAGCTTCGCGCTGGAAGCCGCGCCGCGCACGACACGTGCGCAAAGCATGGACGTGCTGTCCTCGCAGGCCAACATCGCCGGCTACAAGGCCGTGATGATGGCGGCCAACCAGTACCAGCGCTTCTTCCCGATGCTGATGACGGCAGCCGGCACCGTGAAGGCCGCGCGTGTCGTCATCCTGGGCGTGGGTGTGGCCGGGCTGCAGGCGATTGCCACGGCCAAGCGGCTGGGCGCGGTGATCGAGGCGTCAGACGTGCGGCCTTCGGTGAAGGAGCAGGTCGAGTCGCTGGGCGCCAAGTTCATCGATGTGGCCTACGAGACGGCCGAGGAGAAGGAAGCCGCGGTCGGCGTGGGCGGTTATGCCAGGCCGATGCCGCCTTCGTGGCTCGCGCGCCAGCAGGTCGAAGTGGCCAAGCGCGTGGCTGCGGCCGACGTGGTGATCTCGACCGCGCTGATCCCCGGCCGCGCCGCGCCGGTGCTGATCACCGAGGAGATGGTCAAGGCGATGAAGCCGGGCTCGGTGATCGTCGACATCGCGGCCGGCAAGGGCCCCAACGGCCCGAATGGTGAAGCAGGCGGCAACTGCCCGCTGACCGAAGCCGGCAAGACCGTGATGAAACACGGCGTGACCCTCATCGGCGAAACCAACCTGCCGGCGCTGGTGGCGGCCGATGCGAGCGCGCTGTACGCCCGCAACGTGCTGGACTTCCTGAAGCTGGTGCTGACCAAGGAAGCGGGCTTCCAGGTGCCGCTGGACGACGACATCGTGGCCGCGTGCCTGATGACCCAGAACGGCGAAGTCAAAAAAGTCTGAGCGGCCTGCGAGGAGAACACCCATGGACGTCATTTCCCCCACCCTCACCAACCTGATCATCTTTGTGCTGGCCATCTATGTCGGCTACCACGTGGTCTGGACCGTGACCCCTGCACTGCACACGCCACTGATGGCGGTGACCAACGCGATCTCGGCCATCGTCATCGTCGGCGCGATGCTGGCCGCGGCGCTCACCGAAACCCCGGCCGGCAAGACGATGGGCGTGATCGCCGTGGCGCTGGCCGCGGTGAACGTCTTCGGTGGCTTCCTGGTCACGCGGCGCATGCTGGAGATGTTCAAGAAGAAAGAGCGCAAGGCGCCGGCGAAGGAGGGCGCGTGATGAGCATGAACTTGGTGACATTGCTGTACCTCATTGCGAGCGTCTGCTTCATCCAGGCCTTGAAAGGCCTGAGCCATCCCACCACGTCGATCCGCGGCAACCTGTTCGGCATGACCGGCATGACGATCGCGGTGCTCACCACCGCGGCGCTGATCTTCAAGCTGGCGGGCGATGCCGGCCTGTCGGCCACCGCCGGCCTGTGCTGGGTGCTGCTGGGCCTGGTGGTCGGCGGCAGCGCCGGGTCCATCATGGCCAAGCGGGTCGAGATGACCAAGATGCCGGAGCTGGTGGCCTTCATGCACAGCATGATCGGCCTGGCGGCAGTGTTCATCGCAGCCACCGTCGTCGCCGAGCCGTATGCCTTCCGCATCGTCGCCAAGGCCGCCGACGGCACCGTGCCGCCGATCCCTGGTGGCAACCGCATCGAACTGGCGCTGGGCGCCTTCATCGGCGCGGTGACCTTCTCGGGCTCGGTGATCGCGTTCGGCAAGCTCAGCGGCAAGTACAAGTTCCGCCTGTTCCAGGGTGCGCCGGTGACCTTTGCCGGCCAGCACTGGCTGAACCTGGCGCTGGGCCTGGCCTCGCTGTTCTTCATGTTCGGCTTCTGGCACTCGCAGAGCACGCTGGACTTCGCGCTGATCTGCGCGCTGGGCATCCTGATGGGCGTGCTGATCATCATCCCCATCGGCGGCGCCGACATGCCGGTGGTCGTCTCGATGCTCAACAGCTACTCGGGCTGGGCGGCCGCCGGCATCGGCTTCTCGCTGGACAACTCGATGTTGATCATTGCCGGCTCGCTGGTGGGCAGCTCGGGCGCGATCCTGAGCTACATCATGTGCAAGGCGATGAACCGCTCGTTCTTCAACGTGATCCTGGGCGGCTTTGGGGGCGATGCCACTGCGGCCGCAGCCGGCAGCGCCGTGCAGCGCAGCGTGAAGAGCGGCAGCGCCGACGACGCGGCCTTTGTGCTGGGCAATGCCGAGACGGTGGTCATCGTGCCGGGCTACGGCCTGGCGGTGGCCCGCGCGCAGCATGCGGTGAAGGAACTGGCCGCGAAGCTGACCGAGAAGGGCATCACGGTGAAGTACGCCATCCACCCTGTTGCCGGGCGCATGCCGGGCCACATGAACGTGCTGCTGGCCGAGGCCGAGGTGCCGTATGACCAGGTCTTCGAGATGGAAGACATCAACGGCGAGTTCGGCCAGGCCGACGTGGCCATCATCCTGGGCGCCAACGACGTGGTGAACCCCGCGGCGCTGACCAAGGGCTCGCCGATCTACGGCATGCCCATCCTGGAGGCCTACAAGGCCAAGACCATCATCGTCAACAAGCGCTCGATGGCGGCCGGCTACGCAGGGCTGGACAATGAGCTGTTCTACATGGACAAGACGATGATGGTGTTCGGCGATGCGAAGAAGGTCGTCGAAGACATGGTGAAGGCCATCGAGTAGACCCGGCCGCTCACCTCAACGGCCGGGCATTGCCCGGCTTTTTGCTGACCGGGCCGCGCAGTGCGCACAGCACTTGCAAGCCAGGACAGGCATTTGCCAAGACCCGCGGGCAAGCCCCGGCCCGCGTGTTCTCCTGCGCTATCGAATCCACCGATGCTGCAGCGCAGCGGCGCAGGACAAAATAGGGGGTTGGACATGGAGTTCTGGATGGAAAAAGTCTGGTTGAAGCAATATCCCGCAGGCGTGCCGGCCGAGGTCAAGACGGATGTCTATCCTTCGCTGGTGGCGCTGCTGGAAGAGAGCTTCCAGAAATACAGCCGCTTGCCCGCCTACAAGTTCATGGGCAAGAGCTACAGCTTCTCCCAGATCGACGAGCTTTCGCGTGCCTTTGCGGCCTACCTGCAGGCCAGCGGCCTGCAGCGTGGCGACCGCATCGCGGTGATGATGCCCAACGTGCCGCAGTACCCGGTCGCGGTGGCCGGCATCCTGCGGGCCGGCATGGTGGTGGTCAACGTCAACCCGCTCTACACGCCACGCGAGCTGGAGCACCAGCTGAAGGACTCGGGCGCCAAGGGCCTGATCATCCTGGAGAACTTCGCCCACACCTACCAGGCAGTGCAGGCCGCCGCGCCGATCCAGCACGTGATCCTGGCCGCGATGGGCGACACGCTGGGCTTCCTGAAGGGCGCCATCGTCAACTACGTGGTGCGCAAGGCCAAGAAGCTGGTGCCGCCGTTCGAGCTGCCCAAGGCACTGCGCTTCAACGACGCGATTGCCGCCGGCCGCAACAAGACCTTCACCGCGCCCGCCGTCGGGCCGGACGACATCGCGGTGCTGCAGTACACCGGCGGCACCACCGGCGTGAGCAAGGGCGCGGTGCTGCTGCACCGCAACCTGGTGGCCAATGTGCTGCAGTCCGAAGCCTGGTACCAGCCGGCGCTCGGCAAGGTGCCGGCCGGCGAGCAGCTGGTCACCATCTGCGCGCTGCCGCTCTATCACATCTTCGGCTTCAACACGAACATGATGCTGGGCCTGCGCATGGGCGGCTGCGGCATCCTGCTGGCCAACCCGCGCGACCTGCCCAGCGTGCTCAAGGAGCTGTCGAACGAGCGTTTCCACAGCTTCCCGGCGGTCAACACCCTCTTCAACGCGCTGGCCAACCACCCGGACTTCGACAAGGTGGACTGGAGCCACCTGAAGATCTCGGTGGGCGGCGGCATGGCGGTGCAGCAGGCAACGGCGCGGCTGTGGCTGGAGAAGACCGGCTGCCCGATCTGCGAGGGCTACGGCCTTTCGGAAACCTCGCCGGTGGCCTCGTGCAACCCGGTGGACGTGGCGGCCTACACCGGCACGATAGGCCTGCCGGTGCCCAACACCGAGCTGGCGCTGCTGGACGATGACGGCAACACCGTGCCGAATGGCCAGGCCGGCGAGATCGCGATCCGTGGCCCGCAGGTGATGGCCGGCTACTGGCAGCGGCCGGACGAAACCGCCAAGGTCATGACGGCCGACGGCTTCTTCCGCACCGGCGACGTGGGCGTGATGGACGAGCGCGGCTACTTCCGCATCGTCGACCGCAAGAAGGACATGATCCTGGTCTCGGGTTTCAACGTGTACCCGAACGAGATCGAAGACGTGATCACCCAGATGGCTGGCGTGCTGGAATGCGCTGCGGTAGGCGTGGCGGACGAAAAAGCCGGCGAGGCGGTGAAGGTCGTGATCGTGAAAAAAGACCCGGCATTGACCGAAGCCGACGTGCGCCACTGGTGCGAAGCGAATTTGACCGGTTACAAACGGCCACGTGTGATTGAATTCCGCACAGACCTGCCGAAGACTCCGGTAGGCAAGGTGCTGCGCCGCGAATTGCGCGACAAGCCCACGCCAGCCACAGCCCGCTGAAGACGGGCAAGGCTGTCCATAACGTCGTTGGGCGGGCCAGGGGCCCGCAGCAGGTCCCGTGATGAGCATTCACTATGTGAAGACCCCTGCCGGCCTGGCAGAGATCCAGACCAAGGCGGCCAGCCTCAGCCGGCCGGTGCGCAACCTGCTGCTGGTGATCAACGACAGCAAGCCTGACAGCTATTGGCTGCAGGCCGTCAACGGCGTGAGCGAAGCCGACCTGGCGCAGCTGCTGGCCGCAGGCTTCATTGCTTTGGCGGGCCAGACCGGCGGTGCAGCCGCGGTGGCGCCGCCGCCAGCCAAGGCTGGCGCGCACGCCGGCGCTGCAGCCCCCGCGCCGGCAGCGGTTGCCGAAGCGGCCGCTGATGACGACAACGCCAGCGCCTTCTGGGCCCGCGTGCAGCAGGCCATCCGGGATGCCACCTACACCGGTCTCTATGACGTGCTGACTTCGCAAGGCAAGGCCCAGCTGGGCCTGATGCGCGGCTACCGCTTCGTGCTGGAAGTCGAAAAGTGCGGCGGGCTGCCGGAGCTGCAGACCCTGGCGCTGCGCTTTGCCGAACAGTTGCGCGACGACCACGGCATGGCGGCCGTCAAGCGCTTCTACGGCGCCTTGCGCAGCGCCTGAAGCAGGCGGCTCAGGCGAGCGCCAAAGCAGATTGCTGCCGCGGCTGGGACGAAAACGGCGTCAGGCCGCTGGCCTGCTGGTCGCCCCGCCGGTGTTCAGCAGCGTGTCCCCCGCGCGCACTGCCAGCGCGTGGACCGGCCGGCGTACTTCGGGCACTGAGCCGCGCCGGTCAAGGCGCCGGCTCGCGCAGCTGCAGCACATTGCCCTCGGGGTCGTGGCCGTCGCAGGCCCGAAAGCCGCGCGCTGTCCACTCATGGCTGCTCGGGTTCAGCTGCCCGCCTCGCAAGGCGGCCCTGGCCCGCGCATCCGCCAGGCTGGCCACCGGGAAGAACAGCTTGATCGGCGTCTCTTCCCGAATGGCGGGCGGATCGCTGATGGCAATGGTGTCGGCAATCTGCCTGGGGATCGCGTGCATCACCAGCTGGAACACATCAGATTCCAGCACCATGTGGTCCCCGTCTGCATGCGTGACCGGCAACAGCAGGACTTCTGAATAAAAGGTCGCCATGCGTTCGAGCTGCTTGGCGAAGATGACAGCACCTGGCTTTGTCTTGAGGGACATGCGGTTTCCTTGAGCGCCGTGAGCAGGCCAAGCCTACACGAGGTGAAACGCTGCGCCGCTGCGGCACACTGGCGGCATGGCCGTTCTCCGTCTCTACCTCGATGCCCCGCTCGCCGAAAGTGCCGAGCTGACCTTGCCACCCGAAGCCTCGCGCCATGTGCAGGTGCTGCGGCTGCAGCCGGGTGACCCGCTGACCGTCTTCAATGGCCAGGGCGGCGAATGGGCCGCCGAGATCACGCGCATGGGCCGGCACGACGTGGACCTGCGCGTGGGTGTGCACGACCCGGTGCAGCGCGAATTGGCGCGCCGCGTGACGCTGGCCATCGGCATGCCGGCCAACGAGCGCATGGACGCGCTGATCGAAAAAGCCACCGAGCTGGGCGCGGCGGCGATCCAGCCGCTGCAATGCGCCCGCTCGGTGCTCAAGCTCAGCGGCGAACGGGCCGACAAGCGCCGCGCGCATTGGCAAGGCGTGGCGGTGGCGGCAGCCGAACAAAGCGGCCGCACCGTCGTGCCGCAGGTCGAACCCATCCGTACGCTGGACAACTGGCTGGGCACCCTGCCCGCCACCTTGGCAGACGATTCACAACGCCTGCTGCTGAGCTTCGCCGAAGACGCCCGCACGCCACGCATGCTGGCCGAGACGGCTGCGGCGATCACGTCCCTCTGCCTGCTCAGCGGCCCCGAAGGCGGGCTGGACGAGCGCGAAGAAGCGCTGGCGCGCGCCCGCGGCTTCGTCACGCAAAGCCTGGGGGCCCGCGTGCTGCGGGCGGACACCGCGCCGCTGGCGGCGCTGGCGCTGCTGGGGCTTTAGGCCGCGGGCGCGGCGTCCTGCCGCGCCGAGCCGGCCACCATGTCGAAGCGGAACATGCGGCACTCGATCGGGCCATTCCACATCGGCACGCGGCGGCTTTCCTTCAGGCGCAGCAGGCTGGGCAGCTTGGCTTCTGGCGTGAGCACCCAGGCGGTCCAGCCGCTGTAGTGGGCTTTCCAGTGGGCGGCCAGGCGGCGGTAGAAGTCGCTGGCGTCGGCCGCGCCTTCGAAGGCTTCGCCCTGGATCGTCTCCGGCTCGGCGCGACTGTTCGGGCCGGCCTGGTAGACGTGGCGCTGCCCCGCGCCCTTGGGCGCGATGCGCTCGCCGTAGGGCGGGTTCATCAGCAGCGTGCCGTGGTCGGCCGGGGCCGGGCGCTGCAGCGCGTCGGCCGTCTTGAATTCGATCGCGTGGGCCACACCGGCGCGCTCGGCATTGCGGGTGGCGAAGTCGGTCATGCGGAAGGAGACATCACCGGTCCAGATCGGCACGCTCGGCGCGTGCACCAGGGACTGGGCTTCTTCGCGCAGGTGGCGCAGCATGTTCAGGTGCTCGCGGAACGGCAGCAGCTTCTCGAAGGCGAAGCGGCGCAGCATGCCGGGCGCGATGCCGCAGGCAATCTGCGCGGCTTCGATGGCGATGGTGCCGGCGCCGCAGCACGGGTCCAGCAGGCCACCGTCTTCTTCGCGGCCCTGCCAGCCGGCAGCGGCCAACATGGACGCGGCCAGCGTCTCCTTCAGCGGGGCTTCGCCCTTGGCTTCGCGCCAGCCGCGCTTGAACAGCGCTTCGCCGGACAGGTCCACGCTGAGGCTGGCCTGCTCGGGGCCGACGTGCAGCACCAGCGCCAGGTCCGGGTAGCGGGTGTCGACACTCGGGCGTTCGCCGGTCAGCTCGCGCAGCTGGTCGCAGACGGCGTCCTTGATGCGCAGCGACGCGAAATTCAGGCTTTGCAGCGGTGAGCGCCAGGCCGAGGCGTCCACCCGCAGGGTTTCGCGCGGCGTGATCCAGGCGTCCCAGCGCACGCTGCGCGCCAGGTCGTAGAGGTCGTGCTCGTCCCGATAGGGGCCGGCGGCCACCTGCCACAGCACGCGCTGCGCGAGCCGGCTGCCGATGTTGAGCCGCATCGCGTGTTCGGGGCCTCCGTCCACGTAGACACCACCGCGGCCGGCTTCGACCACGGTGCCCGGCGGCAGCAGCCGCTGGCATTCATCGACCAGCCAGGGCTCGGTGCCGGCGGAGCAGGGCAGGAACAGCTGGGCCAGCGTGGGTGCGGCCGGACGCGGCGCGCCAGCGCCAGCGCGCGCCACGCGGCGGGGAGCGCCGGGTGCCGCGGAAGGTGGATTCGAATTCATAGCGCCTTGCGCAGGTTGGCCGGAGCAATCTTCAGTGCTTCGCGATACTTGGCGACGGTGCGCCGCGCGACCTGGATGCCCTGCTCTTCCAGCATGTCGGCAATCTGGCTGTCCGACAAGGGTTTGACGGTGCTTTCGGCGGCGACGAACTGCTTGATCAGCGCCCGCACTGCCGTGCTGGAAGCGTTGCCGCCCGCATCGGTGTTCAGCGACGAGCCGAAGAAATACTTCAGCTCGAAGGTGCCCGAGGGCGTGGACATGTACTTGGCGGTGGTCACGCGCGAGATGGTGGACTCGTGCAGGCCGAGTTCATCGGCGATCTCGCGCAGCACCAGCGGCTTCATCGCGATCTCGCCATGGGTGAAGAAGTTCTTCTGCCGCTCGACGATGGCCTGGCTGACACGCAGGATGGTGTCGAAGCGCTGCTGGATGTTGCGGATGAACCAGCGCGCTTCCTGCAGCCGGGCCGACAGGTTGCCACCGCCACGCTGGCCGCGGATGGCCTGGGCGTAGAGGTCGGACACGCGCAGCTTGGGCATCACGTCCGGGTTCAGCGAGGCCTTCCAGTTGCGCCCGGACTTCACGACGATGACGTCCGGGATCACGATCAGCGCCTCGGCCTTGGCAAACGGCCGGCCGGGCTTGGGCTCGCAGGCGACGATCAGGCCTTGCGCCAGCTTGACCGTGGCTTCGTCGAACCCGGTCGCGGCGGCCAGCTTCTTCATGTCGCGCCGGGCCAGCAGCTCCAGCTGGTCGCGGCAGATGGCCAGCGCGCAGTCCCGCGCGGCGCAGGCCGGGCGGTGGCGCAGCTGCAGCGCCAGGCATTCGGACAGGTTGCGCGCGCCCACGCCCGTGGGCTCCATGCTCTGCAGCCAGTGCAGGCCGCAGCGCAGCTGGTCCAGCAGGTTCTCGCGCTGTTCCTCATCGCCCATCTCCAGCGAATCGGCCAGGCGTTCGGCGATGTCTTCCAGCGTGCCGTCGAGGTAACCGTCTTCGTCCAGCGACTCAATCAGCACCATCACCGCGGCAGCGTCGGTCGGCGACAGGCGCATGCCCGAGAGCTGAACGCGCAAATGGTCCTGCAGCGACGGGCCGCTGCCGCCGCGCTCCTGCGGCTCGAAGTCTTCGTCGCCGCCGCTGCCGGAGGTGCCGGCAGAGGGCGTCTCGCGGATGCCGTCGAAGTCGTCGCGCTCGGTGCCGTTTTCCCAATCGTCGCGCTCGGTGGTGCCGAAGTCGGCGGCGCCGTCCATCGCCGCGGGCTCGTCGCCGCCTTCGCCCACGGTGGCGCCAGCCGAGTCGCTCTCTTCCTTCTGCGAGCTGGTGGCGCGCTCGGCCGGGCCGAATTCAAACGGGTTGGCGTCTTCCTCGGGTTCGAGGAAAGGGTTCTGTTCGAGCATCTGCTCGACTTCCTGGTGCAGCTCCAGCGTGGAGAGCTGCAACAGGCGAATGGACTGCTGCAGCTGCGGCGTGAGCGCCAGGTGCTGCGACAGGCGGACCTGTAGGGTGGGCTTCATCTGACAACAACCTCGGGAAGCGCACGCAGGGCACGGCGGGTGAACAAAGAGCTGAATTCCGGCGAGGCCGTGCCGGCCCGCTCCCAAGCGGCCTCGCGGCCCCCTCGGAGGGCCGGCGTACCGCAGGTGAACCGGGGGACCGACACACAACGCGAGGCCGTGCCGGGCCGCTCCCAAGCGGCCTCGCGGCCCCCTCGGGGGGCCGGGGCACCGAAGGTGAACCGGGGGGCCGACATCTCACATCCGGAAATGTTCGCCGAGGTAGACCCGGCGCACGTCCGGGTTCTCGATGATCTGGGCGGGCGTGCCTTCGGCGAGCACGTCGCCCTGGCTGATGATGTAGGCGCGATCGCAGATGCCCAGCGTCTCGCGCACGTTGTGGTCGGTGATCAGCACGCCAATGCCACGCGCCTTCAGGAAACTGATGATGCGCTGGATCTCGATCACCGCGATCGGGTCGACGCCGGCAAACGGCTCGTCCAGCAGGATGAAGCGCGGCTGGGTGGCCAGCGCACGGGCAATCTCCACGCGCCGCCGCTCGCCGCCGGACAGCGCCGGGGCCGGCGATTCGCGCAGGCTGGTCAGGCTCAGGTCGGCCAGCAAGGTGTCGAGCTGCTGCTGGATCACATCGGCCTTCAGCGCCTTGCCCTTGGCATCGACCTGCAGCTCCAGCACCGCGCGGATGTTCTCGTCGACCGTCAGCTTGCGGAAGATCGAGGCTTCCTGCGGCAGGTAGGACAGGCCCAGCCGCGCGCGGTGGTGGATGGGCAGGCGCTCGATCGGCACGTCGTCGATCAGGATCCGGCCGGCGTCGCAGCGCACCAGGCCGACCACCATGTAGAAGGTCGTGGTCTTGCCGGCGCCGTTGGGGCCCAGCAGGCCGACGACTTCGCCAGCCGCGACCGACAGGTGCACGTTCTTGACGACGGTGCGGGCACCGTAGGTCTTGCGCAGGCCGGAGGCGACCAGGCGGCAGGCGGCGACGGGCGGCGTCAGAGGTGGCGCTGGCGGCGTGGTCGTCTCAGGGGTGGCGATCTCGCTCACAGGACTGCCTCCGCACTGCGTGCCCCGGTTTCGCCCTTGGGACGGCCCAGCGGGCTCATGGCGCAGCCCCGCTGGCCGGCGCCGAAGCCGGCTGCGGCGAGAAGATCATGCGCACGCGGCCTTGCTCCAGGCCGGGTGTGGCGGTGCCGCCGCCGGCCAGCACCACCGTGTCGGCGCGCTGGTCATAGACGATGGTGGAGGCGTTGGCGCGGTCGGCCACTTCGGTGCCGCGCAGGCTGCGCAGCTGGGCATTGCCGATGAAATGCACCTTCTCGGCCGCGCCGTCGTATTCGATGCGCTCGGCCTGGCCTTCAACGTACTGGTCCGCCACATCGCGCTTCTGGCGGAAGCTGGCCGCGCCACCCGCCGGGGCAAAGGCCACCGCGGTGAAGAAGCCGGGCTGCGGCTCGCGCACTTCGACCCGTTCAGCCTTGATCAGCAGCGTGCCCTGGGTGATGGTGACGTTTCCGGTGAGGATGGTGAGCTTTTTGGCCAGGTCCACCGAGGCGGCCTGCTTGCCGTCGCTCTCGACCACTATCTGCTTGTTGCGGTCAGCCTTTTCGGCCTGCGCGGCTTGCCAGGGAAGCATGGCGGCGGCCAGCGCCAAGGTGGACAGCAGACTGTGGAACAGGTGAACAGGGGATGGCGAAATGCGAACTGGCATGGATTTCGGCATGAAACTTGCAGGCCATTCTATGCCTCAGTTGCGCGCCGAAACTGGCTTCATCCCATCATTTCGTGCGGACTTGCGCACCCGGCTTGCAACCCCGCGCCGGCCGCGCTACGCGCATGGACGCGGCGCGCCCCGGGGCCTGCCTCAGCCTTGTTTGCGGACCGTTGCGATCAGCGCATTCAGCACGTTGAACACGCCGGTCTCGCTGCCCACCATCGCTGGCGAGGTGATGTAGCGGCCCTGCACGCCGAAGGTCGGCACGCCTTCCACATGATAGGCGGCAGTCAGTTGCTTGGCCTGCGGCAGCTTGCCGGCCACCGAAAACGAGTTCATGAAGGACACCAGCTTGGCGCCATCCAGGCCGACGCTGCTGGCCCAGGCCAGGATCTCGCTGTCCTGGCCCAGGCGCTGGTGGGCGACGTGCATCGCCGCGAACACCTTGCTGTGGTACTGCTCCTCCACGCCCATGGCTTCCAGCGCGTAGAACAGTTTCAGGTGATACGCATGGACCGGCGTGAAGCCGACATGGATGCGATGGAACGAGACGTCCGGCGGCAGCTTGGCCAGCCACTGGTTGAGGTAGGGCTCCAGCGCGTTGCAGTGCGGGCAGCCGTACCAGAAGAACTCCACCACCTCGACCTTGCCGGAACTCGCCACCGGCACCGGCGGCGACAGCTTCTGGTAGTCCTTGCCTTCGACCGGGGCGCCCTGGGCATGGGCAGCACCCAGCGTGGCCAGGCCAGCGACCGCCACCGAAAAATCTCGCCGATTCAAGCTCATGCCAACAGTCCTCGCAGAGGAGAAGATGAAAAAGGGGAAGGGTTGGATGCGACCACAGCCAGCAGCCTCACTGCTTGCTGCGCTCCACACGCACCAGCGCCGATTCGGCGCCGACGGCGGTCAGCCGCTCCTGAACGCGCTCGGCCTCGTCGCGGTTGGCATAGGGGCCCAGGCGCACGCGATACACCGTGCGGCCGGACTGCTCGCGCTCGCTGACCTTGGCGACCAGGCCCTGGATCGCCAGCTTGGCGCGCTGCTGCTCAGCGTCGTTGGCGCTGGAGAAGGCGCCTGCCTGCACGAAGTAGGTGAAGGCCTCCGGCCCGGTGGCCGCCGGGGCGGGCGAGGGCTCGCCAGCCAGGATGGCGGCCGGGTCACGCGCCGGTTTGGTGGCTGCGGCGGGCGCTGGCGTGGTGGTCCCGGGTGTCGGGGCGGTGCCGGTGACTGCCTGCGGGCGTGAGGCCGCCACGGCTGGCAACTGCGCTGGCGTGGCCGGGCGCAAGGCGGGCGCGGCGGGATCGCTGCCGTTGTCGGCATTGCCCGCAGCAGCGGCCGAAGGCGCCATCGCCGGGCGCGGCACCTGCTTGCCGACCAGGCCGGCATTCGGGTCCCAGCTCTTGAGCTTTTCGTTTTCGGCCGCGTCCTGCTCGGCGCTGCGGTGGCCGACCTTGTCGACAAAGGGTACCGGCACCTTGGCGATGTAGAGCGCCACGCCCAGCGCCACCGCCAGGCCCACCAGCAGGCCGATGATCAGGCCCAGCAAAAAGCCACCGCGCTGCGCCCGACGGACGCCGCCAACTCGATTCATGCCAACTCCTGCTGCTCGCGCAACGTCCATGTCACATCGACTCCGGCGCGCTCACGCCGAGCAAGGCCAGCGCATTGCGCAGCACCTGGCGGGTCGCGGCCAGCAGCGCCAGCCGGGCCTGGGTCAGCGCCGCATTGCCGTCGACGAAAAATCGCTCGGCCGCATAGTAGCTGTGGAAGGCCGAGGCCAGGTCGCGCAGGTAGAAGGCCACGTCGTGCGGCGCCAGGTCCGCCGCGGCGCCGGTCAGCATCTGGGGGTATTCGGCCAGCTTCAGCATCAGCGCAGCTTCCGAGGGCGCAGTCAGCAGCGACAGGTCGGCCTGCGGCAGCGTGGCCAGGTCGCCGCCGTGCTCGCCCACCCAGTCGCGCAGCACCTTGCTGATGCGGGCATGGGCGTACTGCACGTAGAACACCGGGTTCTCGTCGTTCTGCTTGAGCGCAAGGTCGATGTCGAAGGTGAACTCCGTGTCCGCCTTGCGGCTGATCAGGAAGAAGCGCACCGCGTCCCGGCTGGTCCACTCAATCAGGTCGCGCAGCGTGATGTAACCGCCAGCGCGCTTGCCGATCTTGACCTCGGCCCCATCGCGCATCACGCGCACCATGGTGTTGAGCACGTAGTCTGGGTAGCCCTGCGGGATGCCGGCGCCCACGGCCTGCAGGCCGGCGCGCACCCGGGCGATGGTGCCGTGGTGGTCGGTGCCCTGGCAGTTGATGGCCTTGGTGAAGCCACGCTCGAACTTGGCCACGTGGTAGGCCACATCGGGCACGAAGTAGGTGTACGAACCGTCGGACTTGCGCATCACGCGGTCCTTGTCGTCGCCGTAGTCGGTGCTGCGCAGCCACAGCGCGCCGTCTTGCTCGTAGGTCACGCCGGCGGCCTGCAGCCGGGCGACCGTGTCGTCCACCCGGCCCGAGCTGTAGAGGCTGGTTTCCAGGTAGTAACTGTCGAACTTCACGCCAAAGGCCTGCAGGTCCAGGTCCTGCTCGTGGCGCAGGTAGGCCACCGCGAACTGGCGGATGCTGTCCAGGTCTTCCGGGTCACCCGACGCTGTGAACTCGCGGTCGTCGGCCTTCACCGTCTTCTTGGCCAGGAAGTCGGCCGCGATGTCGGCGATGTATTCGCCGTTGTAGAACTTCTTGCTCTCCGGGTTGTCCGGATCGGTGGGCCAGCAATCGTCGCCTGGCTTGAAGCCCTTGATGCGCAGCTGGGTGCTGTGCGCCAGCGTGGCGATCTGCACGCCCGCGTCGTTGTAATAGAACTCGCGGGTGACGTCGAAGCCCTGCGTCTGGAACAGGTGGCACAGGCTGTCGCCCAGCGCGCCCTGACGGGCGTGGCCCACGTGCAGCGGCCCGGTCGGGTTGGCCGAGACGAACTCCACCATCAGCTTCTTGCCGTTGGCCGGCTGGCGACCGAACTGCTCCGGCGCGGCCAGCACCTCGGCCACCACGGCCTGCTTGGCCGCCGGCGCCAGGCGCAGGTTGATGAAGCCGGGGCCGGCGATTTCCAGTGCGCTGACCCAGCGCTGGAAGGCCGGCTGCTGGTTCAGCAGCGCAATCAGCTGTTCGGCCACCGCGCGCGGGTTGGCGCGCATCGGCTTGGCCAGCTGCATCGCAGCGGTGATCGCCAGGTCGCCATGGGCGGCCTGCTTGGGCGATTCGAATTGGGGGACGAGGGCGGTGTCGGGCGCCAGTTGCGCGACCGCAGCGGCCAGCGCGGACTGGAGCTCTGCCTTGGCTTGGATCATGGGCGGGATTCTACGGTTCGGGGCCTGCCGCGCCCGGCGCCGGCCCCCGGGGCGGCAGCGAAAAGCCCGGCTGGCAGCGGGCTGATCGACGGATTGGCGTTGGCGCGAAGGTGCACAGTGCAGGCTCGGGTGGTGCTGTGCGCCAAGGCCGCCCCCCACCCTTTCTCGCCTGCCTGTCTTGAGCACCTCTTCGCGATCCTCGCCGCGCGCTTCGTCGACCTCGGCCACCCGCACCTCGTCCCGGACCAGCGCGCGTGGCGGCGGCTCGGCGAGCACCTCGTCCTCGCCTTCGCAGCCCGACATCACGCTGGCGATGCCGCCCCGCGACCTGCCCGAGGCCATCGGCAAGTACCCGGTGCTGGCCAGGCTGGGCACTGGTGCGACCAGCGAAGTCTTTCTCGCGCAGGACCTGTTCCACAAGCGCGAGGTGGCCGTCAAGCGCGTGCGCCCCGGCCCTCAGGCGACCGCGCTGGAGCGGCGCTTCTCAGAGCGCTTCTTCGCCGCTGAGGCCGCGCTGGTGGGCAGGCTGAACCATCCGAACGTGGTGCGCATCCTCGACGCGGTCGACGATCCGGTCGCGCCCTACCTGGTGATGGATTACGTGCCCGGCCTGACGCTGAAGCACTTCTGCTCGCCCGAGCGCCTGCTGTCGCTGGAGCAGGTGGTGGAAGTCGGCTTCAAGTGCGCGATGGCGCTGAACTACGTCTACCGCCAGGGCGTGATCCACCGCGACGTGAAGCCGGCCAACATCCTGGTGGTGGTGGACGGCAACGACATCATCGACCTGAAGGTCACCGACTTCGGCAGCGCGCTGAACATGACGGCCGACGAGACACAGGTGCACCGTGTCGGCTCGCTGGCCTACATGTCGCCCGAACAGCTGGACGGCGCCGAGCTGGACTGCCGTGCCGACATGTATTCGCTGGCCGCACTGCTCTACCACCTGGTGGCCGGCCGCCCGCCATTCGAGGCCGAGCACCAGGGCGCGCTGCTGCAACAGATCTGGAAGGCCGAGCCGCCTTCGCTGATGGGCTGCCGCGACGGCGTGACCGAAGCGCTGGACCAGGTGATCCGTGGCGCCCTGCAGAAAAAGCCCGCGGACCGCCCCGCCACCTGGGAAGCATTCGCCGAGGCGCTGTCCGGCCTGATCACCCACAACGAAGTGCCGCGCGGCCCCCTGCAGCGTGTGCTTGATTCCGAACGCTTCAACCTGCTGCGCACGCTGGACTTTTTCACCGACTTTGGCGACGCCGAGCTGTGGGAAGTCGTGCACCGGGCCCGCTGGCAGCGCTTCCCGCTGGGCCACCACATCGGCCGCGCCGGCCAGGAAGGCCGCCGCTTCCACATCATTGCCCAGGGCGAAGTCGAGATCCGCCGCAACAGCCAGGTCGTCGCCACACTGGGCCCCGGCACCTCCGTCGGCGAAATGGCCTACCTCGCCCCCAGCTCCGAGCTGCGCCAGCGCAGTGCCGACATCGTCACCACCCAGGCCTGCACCACCGTCTCGTTCACGCCCGAATCGCTGGACCAGCTCAGCCCACCCACCCGCCACCGCTTCGACCGCGGCTTCATCCGCGTGCTGGTGCGGCGGTTGCATGCCGCGCACGAGGCACTGGACCATCCGCGGCGCATCCTCTGAGTTGACGAATATTTTTCCGGCCGCTGTGCACCGCCGCGCAGAGTTGGCGTTGAATCGCGACGTCAGGGCGAGGAGGCCCTGGCTGTTCGGGCACGTCGCCCCATCGATTCACAAAGGACCCACGCCATGAAGAAGCTCATCCTTGCCCTGTCTTTGACCAGCCTGGTCGGTCTTGCCGCTGCCGCAACGCCTGCCGCGCCCGCTGCGTCGGCCGCTGCACCGGCGCCCTCCGCTTCTGCTGCGGCGCAGCAGAACAAGATGAAGACCTGCAATGCCGATGCGAAGACCAAGGCGCTGACCGGCGATGCGCGCAAGGACTTCATGAAGCAGTGCCTGAGCGCGGCGGGCGCGGCGGCGGCGCCGGAAGCGGCGGCGAGCGCCACGGCGCAGCAGTCGAAGATGAAGACCTGCAATGCCGACGCGAAGACCAAGGCCCTCACCGGCGATGCCCGCAAGGCCTTCATGAAGGACTGCCTGAGCGCGAAGTAAACCGCCAGGCTCGCCATTGGACGGCGCCCGCTGCCACCCGCAGCCGGCGCCGTTGTCACGTCTGGACCGCGTTGCCGCGCCAGTAGGCGGCGTCGCCATAGGTCTGCTTGAGGAAATCGATCCACAGGCGCACGCGCAGTGGCAGCATCCGGGCGCTAGGAAAGACGGCGTAGATGCCGTTGGGCGGCGCGGCGAATTCATCCAGCAGGCTGGCCAGCCGCCCGGCTTCGAGATCGGCCTGGACCTCCCAGGTGCTGCGCCAGGCGATGCCCAGGTCGCGCTTGCACCATTCGTGCAGCACCTGGCCATCGCTGCAGTCCAGCCGGCCGGCCGGGCGCAGGTAAGTGACCTGCCCGTCGACCCGAAACGCCCAGCCGCGGCTCTGGCTGGCTTCTGAGCTGAGCGTGAGGCAGGCGAAGCGGTTCAGCTCGGATGGGTGCCTGGGTGTGCCGGCGCGGGCCAGGTAGGCCGGCGTGGCCACGCATTGGCGGCGGTTGTCGGCCAGGCGCACGCTGATCAGGCTGGAATCGGGCAGGTCGCCCACGCGCACCGCGCAGTCCACGCCTTCGTTGACGATGTCGACCAGCCGGTCCGACAGGTTCAGCGACAGGCTGACCTCCGGGTGCTGGGCCAGAAAGCTGGGCACCAGTGGCGCGACGTGCCGGCGGCCGAATCCCGCCGGTGCGGTGATGCGCACATGCCCGCTGGCCCTGACCCCACCGGCCGACACGCTGGCCTCGGCGTTGTTGACCTCGGCCAGCAAGCGCTGGCAATCTTCGAGGAAAGCGCTGCCTTCGTGCGTCAGACTGATGCGGCGCGTCGTGCGCTGCAGCAGCTTGACGCCCAACCGCGCCTCCAGCGCATCCATGCGCCGGCCGATCAGCGCCGGTGCCACACCTTCGGCCTGGGCAGCGGCCGTCAGGCTGCCCCGGGTGGCCACCGCCACGAAGGTTTCCATCTGCTTCAGGCGGTCCATGCGTGCTCCCGGCTTGATTCCAAACTTAAAGTCACAAATCAATCGCAGACTCGGGACTTAATCTTTGTCAGAGTATCAAATAAATTCCCCGGCATGGCGGCCCGCCCGCATTCAGACTCATTGACGCTTCCTGACTCCAGCCCTGCAAAGGACATCCCCATGAGCACCCGCATCACCGAACACCGCCTGCAGATCGCCCCGGTGCTGCACCAGTTCATCAATGAACAGGTGCTGCCCAACACCGGTGTCTCGGCGGCCACCTTCTGGGCCGGCTTCGATGCCATCGTGCACGATCTGGCGCCCAAGAACGCCGCGCTGCTGGCCGAGCGGGACCGCATCCAGACCGAGATGGACGGCTGGCACAAGGCCCATCCCGGCCCCATCACCGACATGCCGGCCTACCAAGCCTTCCTGGCCAGGATCGGCTACACCGTGCCGGTGCCGGCGGACGTCAAGGCGACAACCGCCAACGTGGACGCCGAGCTGGCCACGCAAGCCGGGCCGCAGCTGGTCGTGCCCATCCTGAACGCTCGCTATGCGCTGAACGCCGCGAACGCGCGGTGGGGCAGCCTGTACGACGCGCTCTATGGCACTGACGTGATCCCCGAGGCCGACGGCGCGGAGAAGGGCCAGGGCTACAACCCAGTGCGCGGCGCCAAGGTCATCGCCTACGCCCGCCAGGTGCTGGACCAAGCCGCGCCGCTGGTCTCGGCCAGCCATGTGGACGCGACGAAGTACGCGATCGAAGCCGGCCAGCTGGTCGTGCACCTGAAGGGCGGCACGCTGACCGGACTGGCCGACCCGAAGCAGCTCGCCGGCTACCAGGGCGACGCGGCCGCGCCGTCTTCGGTCCTGCTGGTGCACAACGGCCTGCACCTGGACCTGCAGATCGACCCGACGACGGCCATCGGCAAGACCGACGCGGCAGGCGTCAGCGACCTGATCGTCGAATCCGCGCTGTCCACCATCCTGGACCTGGAAGACTCGGTCGCCGCGGTAGACGCCGAGGACAAGGTGCTGGCCTACCGCAACTGGCTGGGCATTCAGCTGGGCACGCTCACCGAGGAAGTCAGCAAGGGCGGCAAGACCTTCACCCGCCGCCTGAACGCCGACCGCGTCTACACGGCCCCCAGCGGCCAGGGCCAGGTCGTGCTGCACGGCCGCTCGCTGATGTTCGTGCGCAATGTCGGCCACCTGATGACCAATCCGGCCATCCTGTGGGGCGACGGCAAAGAGGTGCCTGAGGGCATCATGGACGCGGTGGTGACCACCACCATCGCGCTGCACGACCTGCAGCGCCACGGCGCCAATGGCATCACCAACTCGCGCCAGGGCTCGGTCTACATCGTCAAGCCCAAGATGCACGGTCCGGCCGAGGTGGCGTTTGCTGCCGAGCTGTTCGGCCGCGTCGAGCAGCTGCTGGGCCTGGCGCCCAGCACCGTGAAGCTGGGCATCATGGACGAAGAGCGCCGCACCAGCGTGAACCTGAAGGCCTGCATTGCCGCGGCCGGCAGCCGCGTCGCCTTCATCAACACCGGCTTCCTGGACCGCACCGGCGACGAGATGCACACCGCCATGTTTGCCGGCCCCATGCTGCGCAAGGGCGACATGAAGACCAGCGCCTGGATCCAGGCCTATGAGAAGAGCAACGTGCTGGTCGGCCTGCAATGCGGCCTGCGCGGCCGGGCCCAGATCGGCAAGGGCATGTGGGCCATGCCGGACCTGATGGCCGAGATGCTCAAGCAGAAGATCGGCCACCCCAAGGCCGGCGCCAACACCGCCTGGGTGCCCAGCCCCACCGCCGCCACGCTGCACGCGCTGCACTACCACCAGGTCAGCGTCGCCCAGGTCCAAAAGGAGCTGGAGCAGCAGGCGCTGGCCATGGACAGCAACGGCGAGCGCGAAGCCATCCTGGCGAACCTGCTGACCGTGCCGGTGGCCAAGGATGCCAACTGGAGCGAGGTCGAGCGCCAGCAGGAGCTGGACAACAACGCGCAGGGCATCCTGGGTTACGTGGTGCGCTGGGTGGACCAGGGCGTGGGCTGCTCCAAGGTGCCCGACATCCACAACATCGGCCTGATGGAGGACCGCGCCACGCTGCGCATCTCCAGCCAGCACATTGCCAACTGGCTGCAGCACGGCGTGGTCGGCGAAGCCCAGGTGCGCGACACCTTCGCCCGCATGGCCCAGGTGGTGGACCAGCAAAACGCCAGCGACCCGCTCTACCAAAGCCTGGCCAAAAACCCCACCGGTGCGGCCTACCAGGCGGCGCTGGACCTGGTGTTCAAGGGCAAGGAACAGCCGAGCGGCTATACCGAGCCGCTGCTGCACGCGTGGCGGCTGAAAGTAAAGGCTGGGGCCTGAACGACCTCGGCGCAGTCGCTGGGAAAATTCTCAGTCCTGCGCCCAGACGACCGCCTGCCCGCGCCCGGTCCAGCTTTCGTAGTGGTGCGCATACAGCGTCTCCACGCGGTTGCGCTTGATCTTGAAGGTGGGGGTGATGAGGCCGTTGTCCACCGTCCAGGCTTCGGTGACGATGACCAGGCAGGCGAGTTGTTCGTGCGGGTCCAGGCGCTGGTTGATGGCTTGCAGATGTTCGGCGAGTGAGGCGGCGAGTTCCATGCGCAAGGCGGTGTCGGCACATTTGGCGACCGCGTCGGCATTGAGCATCAGCAGCGCCAGCGGCTGGCCCAGGCTGGCGCCGCTGACGCAACAGGCTTCTACCGCCGGGTGCATCACCAGCTTGTCCTCGATGGGCGCGGGCGCAACGTACTTGCCCTTGCTGGTCTTGAACAAGTCCTTCACGCGGCCGGTGATGCGCAGGTTGCCCTGCTCGTCGTACTGGCCCTTGTCCCCGGTGTGCAGCCAGCCGTCTTCGGTGAAGGCCTCTCGGGTCAGCTCGGGTTCCTTGAAGTAGCCCTGCATGACGGCCGGGCTGCGCATCTGGATCTCGCCGTCCAGCGGGTCCAGCCGGCTTTCGACGCCTTCATACGGAATGCCCACCGTGCCCGGCTGCGGCAGGCCGACCACCGTGGCGTGGCTGACGCCGCAGTTCTCGGTCATGCCGTAGACCTCGACGATGGACAGGCCCAGGCGCTCGTACCAGCGCAGCAGCTCGGGTGGCATGGGCGCGGCGCCACCGGCGGCCACGCGGCACTTGTCCAGCCCCAGTGCGGCCAGCACTTTCTTGCGCACCAGCTGGCCCACCAGCGGGATGCGCAGCAAGCGGTCCAGCTTGGCCTGCGGCATGCGCGCCAAGACGCCTTGCTGGAATTTGACCCACAGCCGCGGCACCGAGAAGAAGCAGGTCGGGCGGGCGCGCTGCAGGTCGGCGGTGAAGGTTTCCGGCCGCTCGGCAAAGTACACGCGCATGCCGGTGGCCAGCTGGCCGTGCTCCAGCAGCGTGCGCTCGGCCACGTGCGACAGCGGCAGGTAGCTCAGCATGCGGGCGCGGTGGTCGATCTCCAGCCGGCGCAGGCCGGAACTGATGGCCCAGGCGAAGTTGCCGAAGCTGTGCATCACGCCCTTGGGCGCGCCGGTGGTGCCGGAGGTGTACATCAGCGTGCAAAGCTCGCCCGGCTCTCGCAGCGGCTCGCCGGCCAGTGGCGCGCAAGCCGCCAGCAGCGCATCCCAGCGTTCACCGCGTGCGCGTTCGGGTGCCAGCGGCATGCTCACGCAGGGCAGGCCGGCGGGAATGCCAGGCGCCATCGCGTCGAAGTTGTCCAGCTTGCCGATGAACAGCAGCCTGGCTTCGCTGTGGCTCAGGATCTGGCCGATGGTGTCGGCCGCCAGCGTGGGGTAGAGCGGCACCGAGACGTGGCCAGCCATCCAGATCGCGTAGTCGGCCATCAACCACCAGACGCAGTTCTTGGCCAGGATGGCGATCTTCGAGCCAGGCTCGAAACCTCGCTGCTGCAGGTGGGTGGCGATGCGCCGGGTCTGCTGAAGCACCTCGGCCCAGGTGAACTCGCGCACCTCGCCATTGCCGACGGGTTGCACGAAGGCCACGCGCTGCGGCTGCGTGCGTTCCCAGTGGTACAGCCGCTGCAGTGCCAGCGCCTCGGGCGGTGCCTCGACGAACTGGGTGTGCACGGACATCACCGATTCGGGAGCGAGAGGTGCATTCATGGACCGACCCTGTGGATGAACAAATGTCATCGCAGGCTAAGGGCCTGCCAAGCCGCCGCCATCCGCGGGAACCCGCGTTTGCGGCGGCGCTCAGGGAAGACACCGTTGCGGACAGCGCGGCAGGCTTTTGCCGCAGACCATTCACCGAAGGAAAGCGTCGTAGCCGGTCTTCAGGATCAGCGCGCTGACCACCAGGATGAACACGCCGCGCACAAAGCCCGCGCCATGGCGCAGCGCCATGCGGGTGCCCAGCAAGCTGCCGGCCACGTTGGTGACCGCCAGCACCGCAGCCACCTGCCACCAGACATGGCCCTTCCAGGCGAACAGCAGCAGCGCGGCGCCGTTGGTGGCCGTGTTCAGGAGCTTGGCCGCGGCGGAAGCGTGCAGGAAGTCGTAGCCCAGGATGCGCACGAACAGGAAGACGAAAAAGCTGCCGGTACCGGGGCCGAAGAATCCGTCGTAGAAGCCGATGCACAGGCCGATCACGCCGGCTGCCAGGCTTTCGCGCGCAGCGGCCAGGCGCGGCGCGTGTTCGCGGCCAAGGTCCTTGCGGGCCAGCGTGTAGGCCAGGATGGCCAGCAGCACCAGCGGCAAGGCCTTGCGCAGGCCGTCGGCACTGACCTGGGTGAGCGTCCAGGCGCCCGCCCAGCTGCCCAGCAGCGCCATGGCCACGGCCGGCATCAACCCACGCCAGTTCAGGCTGACGCGGCGGGCGAACTGCCGCGCCGCCCAGGCGGTGCCCCAGATCGCGCCGCCCTTGTTCGTGCCCATCAGCGAGGCAGGTGGCGCGCCGGGGTAGGTGGCAAACAGCGCGGGGACCAGTACCAGGCCGCCGCCACCGACGATTGCATCGACAAAACCAGCCAGCCCGGAGGCGGCCGCAACCACCAGCAGGTCCAGCATCGGTCGGTAAAAATTGGAAAGTGCCCGGGCGCCGCAACAGCGCCGCAAAACCTGGCCCCAGAATGGCGCAAGGGCGCCAACTAGCGTTGGCGCCCTTGCATTTTCACATTTTCATTTCTGCTCGGCCTGTACCGATCTCGCGATCTACAGGCCTTGCGGGCGGCATGAGTTCTGGTTATTGGCCCGGTTTGTCTCCTCGGGACCCCCTTCAGCAGCGCACCACAGAAGGGCATTGCGCTGAAAGTGCCTGCACTGTAATGGAGCAAGCACGTTTTTCGCATCAGGGCTTTCCCGGTCAAAATACGGATCTTTACCTACCCTTTCCGTCATCAGACAACCGATGCATGGGCCACCGGTGCACCTTCGCGTTGCGCAGCCTGCCGCTCGGCAATGATCCAGGCCGCCGCACGTTCGGCAATCATCAGCGTTGGCGAATTGGTGTTGCCGCTGGTGATGCGCGGCATCACACTGGCATCTGCCACGCGCAGCCCGCGCACGCCGCGAACACGCAGCCGGCTGTCCAGTACCGCAGCGGAATCGTCGGCGCGGCCCATCTGGCAGGTGCCGACCGGATGGAAGATCGTCGTGCCGATGTCGCCCGCCAGCCGGGCCAGCTCATCGTCGGTCTGGAACTGCAGGCCGGGCTTGAGCTCCTTCGGCTGGTAACGCGCCAGCGCCGGCATCTGCACGATGCGACGGGTCACGCGCAGCGAATCGGCCGCCACGCGCCTGTCCTCTTCGGCCGACAGGTAGTTGGCCAGGATGGACGGCGCAGCAGCCGGGTCCCTGGAGGTGATCTGCACCCGCCCGCGCGAGGCCGGGTTCAAGTTGCAGACGCTGGCTGTGAAGGCGTTGTGGCGGTGCAGCGGCTCGCCGAAGGCGTCCAGCGACAGCGGCTGCACGTGGTACTCCAGGTTGGCCCAGCGCTGGCCCGGGTCCGAGCGGGTGAAGGCGCCGAGCTGCGACGGCGCCATGCTCATCGGCCCACTGCGGCGCAGCAGGTATTCCAGCCCGATGCGCGCCTTGCCCCAGTGCGAGCTGGCCATGGTGTTGAGCGTGCGCACGCCGTTCACGCCGAACACCGCGCGGATCTGCAAATGATCCTGCAGGTTGGCGCCCACGCCCGCCAGCGGCTGGCGCACCTCAATGCCCAGGCGCTGCAACAGGTCCGCCGGCCCCAGCCCCGAGCGCTGCAGCACCGCCGGCGAGCCCACCGCGCCGCAGGCCAGCACGACCTCGCCGCGGCAATGCGCCTGCACCGGCGCGCCGCCATTGACCGGCAGGATCTCGACGCCGCTGGCGCGCAAGGCGCCGTCCGCGTCATGCGTGAACAGCAGGCGCTGCACCGTGGCGCCTGTCCACACCTGCAGGTTGGGCCGGCCCACCACCGGCCGCAAAAAGGCCTTGGCCGCATTCCAGCGGATGCCGCTGCGCTGGTTGACCTCGAAATAGCCGACGCCTTCGTTGTCGCCGCGGTTGAAGTCCGTCGTGGCCGGAATGCCGGCCTCTTCGGCAGCCTTGGCAAATGCGTCCAGGATCTCCCAGGACAGGCGCTGCTTCTCGACCCGCCACTCGCCGCCGCTGCGCTGGCCGCGCGGGTCGAAACCAGGCGCGGCATGCAGGCCGGGCACCTCGCCGCGCCAGTGGTCCTCATGGCGCAGGAAGTGCGGCAGGCATTCGTCCCAGCGCCAGGCCGGGTCGCCGGTCAATTCGGCCCAGCCGTCGTAGTCCCGCGCCTGGCCGCGCATGTAGATCATGCCGTTGATGCTGGAGCAGCCGCCCAGCACCTTGCCACGCGGGTAGCGCAGCTGGCGGCCGTTCAGGCCGGGGTCGGCGTCGGTCTGGTACAGCCAGTCGGTGCGCGGGTTGCCGATGCAGTACAGGTAGCCCACGGGAATGTGGATCCACAGGTAGTCGTCATGCCCACCGGCCTCGATCAGCAAGACCCGGCAATCCGGGTCGGCCGAGAGCCGGTTGGCCAGCAGGCAGCCGGCGGTGCCGGCGCCCAGCACGATGACGTCGTAAGTCGCTTCGCTCATGAATGTGATGTGTCTCCTGCGCCGACTGTAGACCCCGCGTTCGGCCGCGGGCACACTCGTGAACCCGCTCTGATTCCAACCCACTTGAACTCACATGCGCCCTGACCTGCGGCAACTGCAGGCGCTGGTCGCCGTGGCCACCCACGGCACGCTGGCCCGTGCGGCCGACACATTGGCCTGCAGCCCGACCGCTGTCTCCATGCAGCTGGCCGGCCTGCAGCAGCGCCTGGGCCTGACGCTGCTGCGCCGCACCGGCCGCGGCCTGGCACTGACGGCCGAGGGCGAGCAACTGCTGCCTGCGGCTCGTGATGCGGTGGAAGCGGTACGGCGCTTCACGCGGCTGGCCGAAGGCGGGCACGGTGAGGGCGACAAAGCGGCGGCCACGCCAGCCAACGTGCCCATCACGCTGGGCACCATCCTTGATCCCGCCGCCATCCGCCTGGGAGAATTCCTGCGCGCGGTGCGCCAGCGCGGGCCGCAACTGCACCCGGAGCTGCGGCACGGCATTTCCGGCAGCGTGATGGCCGAGGTGCTGGCCGGCCGGCTGGACCTGGCGTTCTGCCTCGGCGAGCCGGACGGCAGGCGGCTACAGGTGCTGCCGCTGGCTCCGGTGCGCTACGTGGTCATCGCACCGCGCGGCTGGCAGGCGAGGCTGCAGGGCCGCAGCTGGGAGGCGCTGGCCGAGCTGCCGTGGATCCTCACGCCGCGCGACTCGGTCCACCACCGGCTGCTGCAGCCGCTGTTCAAGCGCCTGCAGCAGCGGCCACGCAGCGTCGCCCGCGTTGACCAGGAAGCATCGATGGTGGACCTGGTGAAGGCCGGTTTCGGCCTCAGCCTGGCGCGCGAGGCGGTGGCGCTGCGCGAGGCAGACCAGGCCGGCCTGGCTGTCTCGCGCGCACATGCGCTGGACACCTCACTGACGCTGATCGCCCGGCCGCTGGCCGCGAACCCGGAACTGCCAGCCGAGCGCGCCGCGGCCATCGCATTGCTGTTCGAGGTCGCCGCGCGCATCTGGCAGCCGGGCGCCGCGGCCAGTGAAGCGGTTCAGGACTGAACTTCGACCGACAGCCGGTGCTGCTCGCGCCATTCGCGACGCAGCAGGTCCAGCAGGCTGCCGGCAAGCGACCAGGCACCGAAGCCGGCCATGCCCGCCGGCAGCGCCACCCACCAGCTGCCAACCCGCCACTCCGGCCACGCCGCGGCGACACAACGCGCCGCCAGCACCCACAGCATCGTGCCCCAGGCACCGCGGTACAGCACCCGCGCGGCCCAGTCGCGGGTCATGCGCAGGCACAAGCCCGCCAGGGCCAAGGTCATCATCAGCGGGCAGGCAATCAGGCAGACCGCCAGCAGCGCAAAGAACATGTCGAAGAACACGCCTGGCATGACTCACTCCGCAGCGGCACGAGGCACGGCTTGGGTCGGCGCCGTCGCCAGGGCCTCGTCGAACATCCGGTACCAGTCGACGCCACGGGTCAGCCACATCACCGCCGCCACTGCGGCAAACAGGCCCACCGAGCCGATGACCAGCGCGGTCTGCTCGCGCTGCAGCAGCACGTACATCAGCCCGTAGAGCAGCGCCATCGCACCGCCGAAGGTGATGCCATCGCGGCGGCGGCCCAGCATGTGCGCGGTGTACACGCCCAGCAGCGAGACGCAGGCCGCGCTCGCAATGCCGTAGGCAATGCCAAACGCCAGGTGCTCGGACAGGCTGAGCAACAGCAGGAAGAACAGCGTCAGCGCCAGGCCGACCAGCGCGTACTGGATCGGGTGCACGCGCCGCACCCGGCCGCGGCCCAGCACCTCGACCAGCGCCACCGCGATGAAGGTCAGGCCGACGAACAGCAGGCCGTATTTGGTCGCCCGGTCGCTCAGCACGTATGGGTTGACCGGGTCGATGAACGAGACGGCCAGCGTGTCCAGGCATTCGGGCGCGGCGGCGGCAACCGCGGCGGGATAGGCCGTTTCATCGCCCGGCTCGGCCAAAGCCGTGGCGGGTTCACACAGTTTCGCGCCGGACAGCACCTGCCGCGGCGCCGCCGAGGCCAGTGCCGAGACCTGCCAGGTCGCATCGAAACCCTGGTCGGTGATGTCGCGCGCGGTCGGCAGGAAGCGCCCGCCAAACGACGGGTGCGGCCAGTCGGACTTCGTGACCCATCGCGTGGCCTCCCCGACCGGTACCAGCGCCAGGCGCGCGATGCCGACCAGTTCCAGCTCGACGTGTGCGGCCAGCGCGGCGCTGTCCGAGGCGGCCGGCCAGTCCTCCGGCAGCTCGACATGGAAGCCCTGGGCCAGTTCGCCATTGGGCGTGCCCGGCTTGACCGCCCGCGTCTTGCCGGCCACGGTGGCGCTGGCCTCGCGCACGCCGCGCACGTCGCTCAGGCCAAGCCACAGCACCGCGGGCCGACACTGCAGGCGGCCATCGACATGCTCGGCGCGCGGCTTCATCGCGTCTGCCGAAGCCCAGGAAGCGTCCAGCTTGAAGTGGCCGGCATAGCCGTTGACCTTGAACAGGCCGCGGTAGCGCAGCTCGCTGCGCAGGCTGCTGTCGACCGTCAGTTCCGCCGGTGCGGCCTGCAGCGTGAAGTCGCGCCGCTCGACGACGCGCTTGCGCTCCTTGCCCTCGCCGACCTCGCTGTCCCACTCTTCGCTGCAGGCCCGCTGCAGCAGCGGGCCGACCAGCGTCTGCGCCCCGGCCTGGGACTGCTGCACGCTGCGCACGGCGTCCCGCTGGCGCGCGGCGCGTTCGTCGACCAGGAAGCTGATGCGCGTGAGCACCAGCGACAACATCACGGCAAAGCCGCCCACGGCCAGCCCCTTGCCCAGCAATTGGTATTTCATCTGCCTGCCCTCTCGTTCGTTTGAATGCGATGGGCGGCAGCTTCCCGCAGGCCGGTGAAGCCAGCGAGGGCTGTGTGAAGCGAAGGTGAAGTGGGGCTACAAAGGAAAGCGCAGCGTGACGCGCAAGCCCGGCTGGCAGTTCTCGGCCTGCCAGCGGCCGGCGTGCAAGGCCATGACCTGGCCGACGATGGCCAGGCCCAGTCCGCTGCCCTTGCGGCCATCGCGCGGGCTGACGGTGGCAAAGAAGCGCTGGCCCAGTTGCGGCAGCGCGTAGGCCGGCACGCCGGGACCGTGGTCGCGCAGGGACCAGCGCAGCTCGCGGCCCTCGCGCCGCACGCTCAGTTCCAGCAGACCACCCGCGGCGCCGTGTCGGCAGGCGTTGGCCACGAGGTTGGACAGCGCCAGCGACAGCGCCTCGGCGTCGCCCTGCAAAGTCACTCGCTCCTGGCTCAGCCATTGAACCTGCAAGCCGGCCTGGCTCAGGCTGGCCTGGTGCTGGGCCAGCACCTGTTCGCTGAGTGCGACCAGGTCCACGGCCTCGCGGTGCGCTGGCGTTTGCCGGCTTTCGAGCTTGGAGAGTTCCAGCGCGCTGTCCACAAGGTCTCGCAGCCGGTCGACCTGGTCGTCGATCTGCAGCGCAAAGCGTTGGCGGTCCGGCGCGGGCAACTCGTCGCCCAGCAGCTCGGCGGCGCCCTGGATCGCGGTCAGCGGGCTTTTCAGCTCGTGCGTCAGCGCGCGCACGTCGTGCGCCAGCTGCTCGCGGCCTTCCAGCCGCAGGCGCATGCGGTCCATGGCCTGCGCCAGCTCGCCGAGCTCACCCGGCAGGTCCGGCGGGCGCGGCGCGGTGGCCGTGTCGTGCGTGCCGACCGACAGCGCATAGCCGCGCAGCCGCCGCACCGAATGCACCGCCCACCAGGTCACCAGCAGGCCGATGGCCAGCGACAAGCCAAGCAGCCACACGCCGGCCCAGAAGATCTTTTGCTCGGCGCGGTCAATGAAGGGCTGCACCGTGGCCATCGGCTTGCCGACCGTCAGCACGCCCAGCAGCTTGCCGCCGCGCTGGACGGGTGCGGCCACGTACATCACGGAGGTGCGGTCGTCGGCCTGCACTTCGCGCGTGGCGCGGGCGCCGTATTCGCCGCGCAGCGTGCGTGAGACGTCGCGCCAGCGCGAGTAGTCGGCGCCGGTGGCCGGCGTGGGCGCGGAGTCGAACACCACACGGCCGGCGGCGTCGGTCACGTAGACGCGGAAGTCCAGGCTGCGCTTGTCCAGGCCCCAGATCTTGGCGTCCACCGGGCGGCTGGCGTAGGCCTGCACCTGGCGGGCGAATGCGCTGCCGGCCAGCGTGCCGCCGGGCGGCAGCACGGCCAGGTCGTCGGCCGCGGACTCGGCCAGCAGGTTCGCGCTGTCGACCAGGATGTCTTCCATCACCTCGCGCACGCTGGGCTTGATCTCGGCCAGGAAGACGCGCAGCACGAAGAATGCGGCCAGGCCACTGATCAGCAGGAAGCCACCGAGCAGGCGCAGGCCGAGGCGCATGGGCTCAGCGCGCCGCAGGTGGCGGCAGCTCCAGCGCATAGCCCAGGCCACGGTGCGTGGTGATGGGCTCCAGGTCCGGCCGGCAGTCGCGCAGCTTGGCGCGCAGGGTCTTGACGTGGGTGTCCACAGTGCGGTCCGTGGCCTCGCTCTGCTGGCCCCAGGCGGCGTCCAGCAGCCATTCACGCGACAGGATGCGGCCGGGCGCCTGCAGCAGCGCCGCCAGCAGCCGGTACTCCAGGCGCGTCAACGGCAAGGGCTGGCCAGCGTAGCGCACGCGCTGGCCGGCCTCGTCCAGCTCGAACAGGCCGCCAGCCTGCGGTGCCGGTGCCGCGAAACTGGCGCGGCGCAGCAGCGCGCGCAGCCGGGCGATCAGCTCGCGCGGACTGAAGGGCTTGGTGAGGTAGTCGTCGGCACCGGTCTCCAGCGCCAGCACGCGGTCCATCTCCTCGGCGCGAGCGGTCAGCATCAGCACGGGCAACACGCGCAGCGCGGCGTCCTGGCCCTGGCGCCAGGCGCGGCAGAGGTCCATGCCGTGGCCGTCGGGCAGACCCAGGTCCAGCACCGCGGCCTGCGGTGGCCGGCGCGCCGCGGCCTGGCGCGCTTCGCCGAGCAGCAGGTGGTGCTGCACCTCGAAGCCTTCGCGTTGCAGCGCAAAGACGACAGTGGCGGCAATTGCCGGGTCATCCTCCAGCAACAAGATCATGACAGCCCCTCGTCCGACGTGTACGTCGGCCGGTCCCCCAAGGGGACGCGGGCCGGCTTGGGAGCGGCCCGGCGCTCGGCCCGCTTTGAAGGTGTGGCCATGGATGGAGGTCAGCTGAAACTGGTCGCACCCAGCACCGGGAACAACTTCAGCAGCCCGTCGGCCAGCAGTTCCACCGCCATCGCCGCGAGGATCAGGCCCATCAGCCGGGTCATCACGTCGATGCCGGTCTGGCCGAGCACGCGGGCGATGCGGCCTGCGGCCGAGAAGACCAGGAAGGTCGCCACGCCGACCACCACGCCGTAGCCCACCAGCACCGCGTGCTCCCAGAAGGTGCGGGTCTTCTCGGCATAGATCACCATGGTCGAGATCGTCGCCGGGCCGGTCAGCAGCGGCACGCCCAGCGGCACGACGGCGATGGAGGCGCCTGCTTCGGCCTTGGCGCGGCCTTCCTGCACGTCCCTGGGCCGGGTGTCGCCGGGCTGGGCATTGAGCATGTTGATGGCCGAGATCAGCAGCAGCACGCCACCGCCCACCTGGAACGAGGGCACCGAGATGCCGAAGAATTCGATGATCTTCAGGCCGGCCAGGCTGCTGATGGAGACCACCAGGAAGCCGGTCAGCGAGGTGGTACGCAGCGTCCTGCGCCGCTCCTCGGGCGTCATGCCCTGCGTGAAGTGGATGAAAAACGGCACGACGCCGATGGGGTTGACGATCGCCAGCAGCGCGATCAGCGGTTTGAGCAGGTCCATCTCAGGTGTTTTCCAGGGCCAGTCGGTTCAGGATGCGACCGGCCAGTTGCCGCACCAGTTGCAAACCTTCGATCGCCATGCCGCCATGCCAGGACAGCGCCTCGCCGTCCACCGCCAGGCATTCGGCGCGCGGGCAGAGTTGTTGCACGGCCTGCACGTCGGCCTCTTCGAAGCGGTAGGGCTCACTGGGCAGAAGCACCCAGCGCACATCGGTCAGCCACGGCTCGTCGCCGCGCAGCACGGGGTAGCGTGCGGCGCCGCTGGCACCGCCTTGTGTGTCCGGCAGCGTCGTCAAACCGGCGTGCGCCAGCAGGCGGCTGATGTAAGTGTCGCGTGCCACCGACATCCACGGCGCGCGCCAGACCAGGCAAAGGACCTCCTCGCGTGCCACAGGCGGTGCCAGGCTGGCCTGCCAGGCCGCAGCAAAAGCAGCCCGCTCGGCGGCCAGCGCCTGCGCCACGCCGGGCAGCTCGCCAAACGCGGCGGCCAGCTGGTCCAGCAGGGCAGGATGGTCGCCCGGCCCGCAGGGATGGGTGACGATGACTTGCAGCGGCGCACCATTTGCAGTGCGCCATTCGCGCAGCGCCTGGACGGTGTCGAGCCGGTTTTCGTCGACGTTGACCAGCACGTGAGTCGGTGCGAGCCGCTGCAGCTTGGCCATGTTCACGTCCTTGGTACCACCGACTTTCGAAACTTCCCGCACGGCTTGGGCCGGATGGATGCAGAATCCAGTTCTCGCGACCAGCCAGGGCCCCAGGCCCAAGCGCACCAGCAGCAGCGTCAGGCTGGGCACCAGGCAGGCAATGCGGCAAGCGCTGGCAGGCTGCAATTCGTCAGGCATGGCCGCGATCCATGGAAAACACCGGCCGAGTCTCGCATGCTTGGCAACCCGCTACATCGGCCATCAAGGCCTGTGCAGCCGGCATCAATTGGTGGTTCCCTGGTCTGGCTGCAGATGCAGCGCAGAAAAACGACAAATTGACAAGCAAGCTTTTGCCGCGAACGCAAAAATAGTCTCATAATGGGCTGGGGCAGCTTGCTTTTGCTGCCTCGTGTTTGCTGTGTATGGACGCGGCACCTTCGCTTGATGGTTCACGCTGGGTTGAAGCTCCACATGGTCTTTTTGTGATTGATAGGAGCGTTCCCCATGGGAAACAAGCTTTATGTCGGCAACCTCGCTTACAGCGTGCGCGACGACTCTCTGCAACAAGCGTTTGGTGAATTTGGTACCGTCACGTCCGCCAAGGTCATGATGGACCGCGAAACCGGCCGTTCCAAGGGCTTCGGCTTCGTGGAAATGGGCTCGGATGCCGAAGCCCAAGCCGCTGTGAACGGCATGAACGGCCAGCCTCTGGAAGGCCGCGCCATCGTCGTGAACGAAGCTCGTCCGCGTGAAGAGCGTCCGGGTGGCTTTGGTGGTGGTGGCGGCGGCGGTGGTAGCCGCAGCGGTGGCGGCGGCTACGGCGGCGGCGCAGGTGGTGGCGGCGGTGGCCGCAGCCCCTACGGCGGTGGCGGTGGTGGTGGTGGCGGCTACGGCGGTGGTGGCGGCGGCGGTGGTCGCAGCCCCTACGGCGGCGGTGGCCGCAGTGGTGGCGGCGGCGGCGGTGGCCGCGGCGGCTACTGAGTCAAAGCTCAGCCAAACCCTGCCGGTGATTTGAGCCGGCGGGTTTGAAACCAAAGTTGCGCGAGCTTCGCGCACTAAGAAAAACGCAGCGTTCACCGCTGCGTTTTTTTTCGTCCTCGCGGCAAAAGCACTCGGGCGGCGCACGGTGGCGTCCTTGCGAACGTCTGAACAATGACGCCAAGCGCCCACGCCACCCGCAAGCGCCACGCGCGGGGCCCGCCGACGCTAACCAGCGCCCCGGCTCAGCTGTCGCCGCGCCGCTTCTTGCGGCCGCGGCCTGCCAGCAAACGGTCGAACACCGGGTTGGGCAGCAGCCGCAGCAGCTTGGCCACCACCCCCATTTGCCAGGGGATCACGCGGTAGCTGGTGCCCACCGCAATGGCCCGGAAAGCCCTGTCGGCAAATGTCTCGGGTGTCAGCAGAAACGGCATCGGATAGGTATTCGACGCCGTCAGCGGAGTTTGGATATAGCCTGGCAACAGCGTCACGACGCGCACGCCGCAAGGCCGGCATTCCCCGCGCAAACTCTCGCAATAAGCCACCACTGCGGCTTTGCTGGCGCAATAGGCCCCATGCCCAGGCAAACCCCGGATCGCCGTGACGCTGGCAATGCCGACCAGCGTGCCGCGGCGCTGGGCCTGCATGGCCGCGAGGAAGGGATGAAAGGTGGCCGCCAGGCCCACGTTGTTGGTCGCGAAGGTCTCCTGCATCACCGCCAGGTCCTCGCGCACCGTGCTGTCCATGCCGACGCTGATGCCGGCGTTGGCAATCACCACATCCGGCAAACCAGCTTCGGCCATGCAGCGCTGGCCGGCGGCGACAATGCTGTCGACCTGCTGCACGTCGGCCGCGTAGACCTGAAAGTCCGCTGCCGCCCAGCCTTGCTGCACCGCCCAGGCCTGCAGCACCTCGGCCCGGCGAGCCACCAGCGCCACGCGCCAGCCAGCCGCGTGATAGCGCAGGGCCAGCGCTTGGCCAATGCCACTGGAAGCACCGGTGATGAAAACCAGCGGTTTCACGGCGCTCACCGTTTGCCGCTCCGGTCCGGCGTCATCACCGCGCGGGCCGGGCCGGTCAGCGTCAAGATGCTGCTGGCTTCGTCGTAGACCATCGCATCGGCGGTGAATTCGCTGCGGCCCTGGCGCACCTGCACCGGCCGCTCGGAGCGCACCACGTGGGCCCTGAAATCGGCCAGCAGGTGCTCGCCGACGAAGTCGACGGTTTCGCCGGTGTTGCCGGTGCTGATGACGTGCGCGCCCCCAATCAGCTGCACGACCGAGCCGTCACCGGCGGCAATCGCCTCGCGCGCGGTGGCACGGGTCACCCGGCCGTCAGGGTCGTAGCCTTCGACGTGCACCGTGTCGATCTCGACCTCGTCGGTGTCGGGAAAGTGGCGCAGGTGTTCGCCCTGGATCTGCACCTTGAGCCGGCCGCTGGGGTCGTAGCGCTGCAGCGTGAAGCGCTCCAGCCGGTAGTCCGGCACATGGGCCGGGGCCGAGCGCAGCCGCTCGCTTGGCGGCTGCGGCGAATTCTTCACCAGCCACCAGGAGCCCAGGGCCAGCAAGGTCATGATCAGCAACGGAATGGCGGTGCCCAGCAGGCTGCCGATGCGCTGGCGCCAGCTGGCGCGGATGTCGGCGGCGCTCGCCTGGTCGGGCGGCGGCGTTTTCTCGTGCCCCAATGCCACGGGCACCTCGGGCAGGTCAGGCAAATGCAGCTGTGGACTCATGCGCGCGGGCTCAGGCGCCGTCCAGCGTCGTCAGGTGCCCGTGCAGCAGGCTGGCGTAGCGGCCATTGGCCATCAGCATCAGGTCGCAGAATTCGCGCGCGGCGCCGTGGCCGCCGGCGGCGGCGGTGACGTGCTGGGCCAGCGCCTTGGCCTCGGCGTGGGCGTTGGCCGGCGCGCAGGCGAAGGCGGCACGCTGCATGAGCGGCAGGTCCGGCCAGTCGTCGCCCATGACGGCCAGGTCGGCCCAGTCCAGGCCCAGCGAGGCCAGCAGCGGGCCGGCAGCGGCGAGTTTGTCGTGCACGCCGTAGATCGCATGCTGCAGGCCCAGGTCGGCCACGCGGCGGCGCACGGCCGGGGAATCCCGCCCGGTGATGACCAGCGGCGTGATGCCGCCTTGCATCAGCAGTTTCAGGCCCTGGCCATCCAGCGTGGAGAAGGCCTTGAACTGTTCGCCGCTTTCGCCGATGTAGATGCGGCCATCCGTCAGGCAGCCATCGACGTCGAAGATCGCGGCCTTCAGGCCCAGGCCGCTGCCCTGGGCGCGCAGCAGCAGTTCGGGCGGAAAGGACAGCGCGGCAGCAGGCATCGCCATCGTCAGATCACCTTCGCGCGCAGCAGGTCGTTGGTGTTCAGCGCGCCGACCAGGTGGCCGGCGGCGTCCACGACCAGCACGCTGGTGATGCGGTGCTGCTCCATCAGGTCGGCCGCTTCGACCGCCAGGGCGTCGTCGCGGACCAGCTTGGGATGTGGGTGCATGACCTGGTGCGCCTTCATTGCGCGCAGGTCGGCCCCGGTCTCGATCATGCGGCGCAGGTCACCGTCGGTGAAGATGCCCAGCACCTTGTCTCCGTCGACCACAGCGGTCGCACCCAGTCCCTTGCTGGTCATCTCGCGCATGGTCGCGCTGAAGCTGGCATCGGCCGGCACACGCGGCACCTGCTCGCCGCCGCGCATCAGGTCGCGCACGTGCATCAGCAGCTTGCGGCCCAGCGCGCCGCCCGGGTGCGAGCGGGCGAAGTCGTGTTCGCGGAAGCCGCGTGCGTCCAGCAGCGCCACCGCCAGCGCATCGCCCATTGCCATCTGCGCGATGGTGCTGGCGGTGGGCGCCAGGTTCAGCGGGCAGGCTTCCTTCTGCACGGCCGTGTTCAGCACGAAGTCGGCATGCCGGGCCAGCGAAGAGTCCGGCCGGCCCGTCATCGCGACCAGGGTGATGCCGAGCCGGCGCATCGGCGGCAGGATGGCGTTGAGCTCGTCGCTCTCGCCGGAATTGGAGATCGCGATCACCACGTCGCCCGGCGTGACCATGCCCAGGTCGCCATGGCTGGCTTCGCCCGGGTGCACGAAAAACGCCGGCGTGCCGGTGGACGCCAGCGTGGCAGCGATCTTGCGGCCCACGTGCCCGCTCTTGCCCATGCCCATCACGATCACCCGGTGGCGGGTGTCCAGCATGGCCTGCATGGCCTGCACGAAGGCGCCATCGATCTGCCCGCGCAGCGCCAGCAAGGCGTCGGCCTCGATCGTCAGGGTCTCGCGGGCCAGGGAGAGCGCGCGCTCGGCATCGAAGGGTGAGGTGGGGTTCAAAGCGGTGGTCTGGTTCAGAATGGGGCGATTTTAGGTCGACGAACGGTCCCCCGCTGCATGGCATCCACCCTCGAGCTGGTTCTGCTTTATCTCCTGGCCGCGGTGGTCGGCGTGGTCGCCTGCCGGCTGGTCAAGTTGCCACCCATGTTGGGCTACCTGGCGGTGGGCGTGCTGATCGGGCCGAATGCCTTGTCGCTGGCCAAGGATTCGGCCGCGGTGAAGTACCTGGCCGAGTTCGGCGTGGTGTTCCTGATGTTCGTGATCGGGCTGGAATTCAACCTGCCCAAGCTGCGCAGCATGCGCACACTGGTCTTCGGACTCGGCCTCAGCCAGGTGATGCTGACCATCCTCGGCGCGGTGGCCGGCAACCTGGTGCTGGCCTGGCTGTTCTCGTTCACCCGCATGGGTTGGGAGCTGGGCTGGGCCGGCGCCATTGCACTGGGCGGCGCGATGGCGATGTCGTCGACCGCCATCGTCGTCAAGCTGCTGGCCGAGCGGCTGGAGCTGGAAAGCGAACACGGCCGGCGCGTGATGGGCGTGCTGCTGTTCCAGGACCTGGCCGTCGTGCCGCTGCTGGTGCTGATCCCGGCGCTGGGCTCGCCGGGCGGCGAGATGGCCATGGCGCTGGGCATTGCACTGCTGAAGGCGATTGCGCTGCTGACGGTGCTGCTGGTCGGCGGCCAGCGCTTCATGCGCTGGTGGCTGACGCTGGTGGCGCGGCAGAAGAGCGAAGAGCTGTTCGTGCTGAACCTGCTGCTGGTCACGCTGGGCCTGGCCTGGATGACCGAACACGCCGGGCTGTCGCTGGCGCTGGGCGCGTTTGTCGCCGGCATGCTGGTGGCGGAGACCGAATACAAGCACCAGGTCGAGACCGACATCCGGCCTTTCCACGACGTGCTGCTGGGCCTGTTCTTCATCACCATCGGCATGAAGCTGGACTGGCGGCCGGTGTGGGACGAATGGTTCCTGGTGCTGCTGCTGACGATGATGCCGGTGATTGCCAAGGCCGCGCTGGTGGCGGGCTTGGCCTGGGCCTTTCGCGCAGCGCCTGGCGTGGCCATCCGCACCGGGCTGTACCTGGCGCAGGCGGGTGAATTCGGCTTTGTGCTGCTGAGCCTGGGCGCCGAGCAGCACCTGATCAACCCGCGCTGGATCAGCCCGGTGCTGGCCTCGATGGTGCTGTCGATGCTGGCCACGCCCTTCATCGTGATGTACAGCAACCGCATCGTGATGCGGCTGGCGGCCAGCGACTGGCTGATGCAGTCGGTGCAGCTGACGACCATCGCCAAGAAGGCGATCCGAAACGAGCAGCACGTGATCATCTGCGGCTTTGGCCGCAGCGGGCAGAACCTCTCGCGCCTGCTGGAGCAGGAGACGATTCCGTACATGGCGCTGGACCTGGACCCCGACCGCGTGCGCCAGGCGGCTGCGGCCGGGCAGAGCGTGGTCTTTGGCGACGCTGCGCGCTTGCAAAGCCTGATGGCGGCCGGCCTGTCGCGCGCGGCGGCGGTGGTCATCAGCTACCCGGACACGCCGTCGGCATTGAAGATCCTGGGCCTGGTGCGCCGGCATGCGCCGCAGGTGCCGGTGGTCGTGCGCACCATTGACGACACGGATCTGGAGAAGCTGCGCGCCGCCGGTGCGACCGAGGTCGTGCCCGAGGCTGTCGAAGGCTCGCTGATGCTGGCCAGCCATGCGCTGGTGCTGGTGGGCGTGCCGATGCGCCGGGTGATCCGCCTGGCGCGCGACGCACGGGACGCGCGCTACAGCCTGCTGCGCGGCTACTTCCACGGCGCCGACGACAACGCCGGGCCGGAGAACCAGGCCGCGCGGCTGCGCTCGGTCAGCCTGCCCGCCGGTGCGGCCTGTGTCGGCCAGACGCTGCACGCGCAGGCGCTGGCCGAGTTGGAGGTGCAGGTGGTCTCGGTGCGGCGGGCCAACGGCCACGTGATGGCGCCAGCCGACACCTTGCTGCTGGCGCCAGGCGACACGCTGGTGCTGTCCGGCCTGAGCGAGGCGCTGGCGCTGGCAGAGGCCAAGCTGCTGGAAGGCTGATGGGTTGAGCGCAAAATCTCGGGCCGCGCAAGCAGCCCGAACCGCCTCATGACCATCGCCCCCGCCCTGCTCACCGACCGCCCGAGCGACTACATCCGCGAGCACATCCGCACCGTTCCGGACTGGCCGGTGCCGGGCGTGCAGTTCCGCGACATCACGCCGCTGCTGCAGAACCCGCGGGTCTTCCGGGTGCTGATCGACCAGTTCGTGCACCGCTATTTCGACACCCGGCCGGACGTCATCGCCGGGCTGGACGCGCGCGGCTTCATCATCGGCTCGGTGCTGGCCTACGAGCTGAACGTCGGCTTCGTGCCGATCCGCAAGAAGGGCAAGCTGCCGTTCACCACGGTCGAGGAAACCTACGAGCTGGAATACGGCAGCGCGACGGTCGAGGTGCACACCGATGCCGTCAAACCTGGCGACCGCGTGCTGCTGATCGACGACCTGATCGCCACCGGCGGCACGATGATGGCCGGCAAGCGGCTGCTGGAGCGACTGGGCGCCACGGTGATCGAAGGTGCGGCCATCGTCGACCTGCCGGAGCTGGGTGGGTCTGACAAGCTGCGCGAGGCTGGCCTGCCGCTGTTCACACTCGTCGATTTTTCAGGCCATTGAATGGGGCACCCGGTTCGCCGGGTACGGCAAACCACCCGCCGGGCGGGTTGGGCTCGGCCAGCTTGGAACGGCCCGGCGCTGGCTTCGCCGGCCCGCGCTCGTCGGTCGAGACTCAGGCGAGCGGCAGCCCGCGGTCCAGGTTGGCACGCATGCGCTCGGACATCACCGCGCCGATGGAGCGCAGCAGCTCGATGCCCATGTCGCCCTGGCGGGTCAGCAGCTCTTCGAAGCGCGGGCGGGTCAACACCCACACCACCGCAGGCGACATGGCCTCGACCTGGGCCATGCGCGGGGTTTCGCCGAACATGCTGGGCTCGCCGACCACCGCACCGGAGCGCAGGATCGCGACGGCACGGCGGGCGGGGCCGGCGTCGGGCACGTAGACCTGCAGCGTGCCGCTTTCCAGCAAGTACATGTTGCGGTCCATGTCGCGGTGGCGGATCAACAGGTCACCGGCGCGCAGCTTGTGCTGCTGCAGGTAACTCTCGAACAGCGCCCACTGTTTGTCGTCAAAGCGCGGCCTGAATGCATCGTCTGCATTCAAGGACTGAATGGCCTGGACCAGCACGCTCGACATTGTTCTTCTCCTGGAACTGCTTGCCGCGGGCCCGCGCCCAAGCGCAGCAACCCATTGATCGGCAATGCCGGATTATTGGATCGGGGCGATGGCTGTAACAATCCCCCAAACTGGGCATTCATCGCCGCGCTGGCGCCGTTCGTCCTCAGCAGGCACGGAACGTGGCGGCAAAATGACCTAACTTGCGGGCACGATTTTCGCAGTTCTGCATGGCCGCAGCGCGCCTCTTGCGCCGCCTTACCCAGGAGCCGACGAACCGTCATGCTGCAAGCACTGGCCCACGGCCCGCTGGACATCATTGGCGACGTGCACGGCGAAGCCGACGCGCTGGACCAGTTGCTGGCACGGCTGGGTTACGACGCCCTGGGCCGGCACGCGCAAGGGCGGCGGCTGGTGTTCGTTGGCGACCTCTGCGACCGCGGGCCGGACACGCCACGGGTCTTTGCGCGGGTGCGCGGCATCGTCGAAGCGGGCCACGGCCAGCTGGTGCTGGGCAATCACGAGCTGAACCTGCTGCGCGGCGAGCGCAAGGACGGCAACGACTGGTTCTGGGGCCAGGACTCCGAGCGCGACCGCAAGTACGAGCCCTACATGCGCCTGCCCGGCGACCAGCGCCAGGCGCTGCTGCGCTTCCTGATGCGGCAGCCGTTTGCACTGGAGCGGCCAGACCTGCGCGTGGTGCACGCAGCCTGGCACGCGCCCTCCATCCAGGCGCTGCGCCAGCTGCCCACACCTGCGCCGCAGCTGCACGAGTTGTTCGACCACTGGGAAGCCACCACCGAGCGCCAGCTGGCCGACAGTGGACAGTTTGCAGCCAGCCAAGCCGAACGCAGCAGTTGGGCCGCGGCGCTGGCCAACCCGCGCAGCAGCGTGCCGCTGCTGCCGGGCGTGGCGGGTTACGAAGTGGGCCGGCAGATGGGCAACCCGCTGCGGGTGCTGACCTCGGGCCTGGAGCAGCCCGGCAAGGCCACCTTCTTCGCCGGTGGGCAGTGGCGTTTCGTCGAACGCGTGGCCTGGTGGGACCACTACCAGGAGCCGGTGCCCGTCGTCTTCGGGCACTTCTGGCGCCGGGTGCAAACCCCGGCTTCGTCGCCCCACGCCAAGGCCGAGCCGCAGCTGTTCGCCGGCATCGCACCCCATGCCTGGCACGGCGCGAAAGGCAATGTGTTCTGCGTCGACTTCTCGGCCGGCGGCCGCTTCCACGAACGCCGCCACGGCCAGGCTGTCGGCCACACGACGCCGCTGACGGCACTGCGCTGGCCCGAGCGCACGCTGGTGTTCGACCACGGTGGCGAGCTGCCGACCAGCGGCTTCGGCAAGCCAACGCCGAGCTGAATCTGGCCTACTTGCCGATGCAGAAGCGGCTGAAGATCTCGCCCAGCAAATCGTCTGCACTGAAGCGGCCGGTGATGCTTTGCAGCGCCAGGTGGGCCAGCCGCAACTCTTCGGCAAACAGGTCCAAGGCCTGATCGGCCTGGCTGGCATGCGCGGCCGCCCCGGCCAGGTGCTCGGCTGTCTGCTTGAGTGCCTGCACATGGCGGCTGCGGGCGATGAACACGCCTTCCGGTGCGGCTTGCCAGCCGGCGCGTTTCAGAAGCGCCTGGCGCAGCGCCTCCAGGCCAGCGCCGGTGCGGGCGGAGATCAGCAGGCGGCCATCGCTGCCGGCTGACACACCTGTGTCGGCCTTGTTGAAGACCTGCAGCAGGCGCGCCGGGTCGGCCGTCGCGAGGCGTTGCGCGATGCGGGCGTCGGCGGCCTGGTAGTCGGCATCGGCCAGCCGGGTCAGGTCGTGCAGGAAGACGATGGCGTCGGCGCTGTGGATGGATTCCCAGCTTCGCGCCATGCCGATGCGCTCGACTTCGTCGCCGGCTTCCGCGTCGTCGCGCAGGCCGGCCGTGTCGGTGATGTGCAGCGGCACGCCTTCGATCTGGATGGTCTCGCTGACACGGTCACGCGTGGTGCCGGCAATCGGCGTCACGATGGCCAGCTCCGCGCCGGCCAGCGCGTTCAGCAGCGAGCTTTTTCCGACGTTGGGCTGGCCGGCCAGCACCACGCGCAGGCCTTCGCGCAGCAGCGCGCCCTGGCGCGCGCGGGCCGTCACGGCGTCCACCGCGGCGCGGATCGCGGCCAGCTTGCCGCGGGCGTCGGCCTTCTCCAGGAAATCGATTTCCTCTTCCGGGAAGTCCAGCGTGGCCTCGACCAGCATGCGCAGGTTGACGATGCGCTCGGCCAGCTGCTCGACCTCGGCCGAAAACGCGCCGCCCAGCGAGCGGCTGGCCGAGCGCGCCGCCGCCTCGGTGCTGGCGTCGATCAGGTCGGCCACGGCCTCGGCTTGCGCCAGGTCCAGCTTGTCGTTCAGGAAGGCGCGTTCGGTGAATTCACCCGGCTCGGCCAGGCGCAGGCCGATGCCGGCGCCGGCCTCCAGGCAGCGCGCCAGCAGCAGTTGCAGCACCACCGGGCCGCCATGCGCCTGCAGCTCCAGCACGGCTTCACCGGTGTAGCTGTTCGGCGCGGGGAAAAACAGCGCCAGGCCGTGGTCGATGGGCTGGCCGGTGGCGTCCCGGAACGGGCCGTAATGCGCCTGGCGTGGCTTCAGCGGCGCGCCGATCAGCGCGTCAACCAATGGCTGCAGCTGCTTGCCCGACGCGCGCACGATGCCCACCGCACCGCGGCCCGGCGCGGTGGCAATGGCGACGATGGGGTCGTGATGGCGGCCTAGCGATGACATGGCCGGATTGTCGGCGATGCCCGCAGGCGGCAAGGGTTGGCGCGGAGGGGACCGGCCGGGACGCGCAAACGGCGTCTCGGTCGGTCCCAGGTTGCAGCAAGCCGCAAACCCGCCCCGCAACTGGCATATCGGCACGCCGCAAGCGGATTTCGATCAGTGAAAACCACGACGCCCCGGCAGCCAGAGGCTCGCCGGGGCGTCGTGCAAGGGCTCAGGGGGCCGTCAGGCGACACCCAGCCGCTTGTTGATCACGTACTGCTGGGCGATGGACAGCAGGTTGTTCGTCACCCAGTACAGCACCAGGCCGGCCGGGAAGAAGAAGAACATGAAGCTGAAGGCCAGCGGCATGATCCACATCATCTTGGCCTGCATCGGGTCGGCCGGCGCCGGGTTCAGCGCCACCTGCAGCAGACTGGACGCGGTCATCAGCAGCGGCAGGATGTAGAACGGGTCCTTGGCCGACAGGTCATGGATCCAGCCCAGCCACGGCGCACCGCGCATTTCCACCGACGACAGCAGCACCCAGTACAGCGCGATGAAGAACGGCATCTGGATGAAGATCGGCAGGCAGCCGCCCAGCGGGTTGATCTTCTCCTCGCGATAGATGCGCATCATCTCCTGCTGCATTTCCTGCGGCTTGTCCTTCATGCGCTCGCGCATTTCCTGGATCCGCGGGTTGACGGCCTTCATCTTGGCCATCGAGGCATAGGCCTTGGCATTCAGCCAGAAGAAGGCGATCTTCAGCAGCACCACCAGGCCGATGATGGACCAGCCCCAGTTGCCGATCATCTTGTGCAGGTTGACCAGCACCCAGAACAGCGGCTTGGACAGCACCGTCAGCCAGCCATAGTCCTTGACCAGTTCCAGGCCGGGCGCGAGCGCTTCGAGCTTGTTTTCTTCCTGCGGGCCGACAAACAGCGTGGCGTCGCTGGTCTTGGTAGCGCCAGGTGCCAGCTCGCCCACCGGCTGCAGCATCGACACCGTGTACAGGCCGTTCGGCAGCTTGGCGCTGCGGAAGTCGCGAGGGCTGCCGTCCTTCACCAGCCAGGCGCTGGCGAAATAATGCTGCACCATGCCGACCCAGCCGTCGTCGGCGTGCTGGATGTGCAGCGGCGAATCGCCGGCCTCGTGCTTGTCCAGCGACTTGAAGTCGATCTTCTGGAACTTCTTCTCGGCGGTGTAGACAGCCGGGCCGGTGAAGGTGCTGTAGAAGGACGAGCCACCCGCGGGCGCCACGCTGTCGCGCTGCAGCTGCAGGTAGAGCTGAGGCTGCAGCGGGGTGCTGCCGACATTGACCAGCTCGTGCTTCACGCCCATCGTGTATTCGCCACGGCGGAAGGTGTAGGTCTTGACCAGCTTCAGGCCGCCCACATCAGGCGACTCGAAGCGCACCGACAGGCTGTCCTGCCCGTCCTTCAGCGTGCGCTCGCCCGGCGCCACGCTCATCAGCGTCAGGTGCGTCGGCAGTTGCGCGCCGTTCGGGCCGATCACGCCGGTCTGGGCCAGGTAATGGTGGCCGGCGCTGTCCAGCACCGCGACCGGCTTGGTCGGATCGGCATCGTCCTTGTACTTCGGCAGCTCGACCCGCACGATGTCGCCACCGCGGGTGTCCAGCGTCACGTTCAGCACGTCGGTCTTGACGGTGAACTGCTCGCTGACTGCCGGCGCAGCCGGGCTGGTCGTGCCGGGCACGCCAGCCGTGCCAGCCACCGCAGGCACGCCTGCAGCGGAAGGCGCCGCGCCGGCGGCCGAGGCCGCCGCACTGGACTCGGCCACCGGGGCGCCGAACAGCGTGGGATGGCCGTTGTGCTTGTTCCACCCGTCCCACAGCAGGACGAGCGACATCGTGAACACCACCCACAAAAGGGTTCGGCGCATATCGGTCATGAGGAAGGCCCGGAAGATGTCTTTGCGACGGGAGAAGGATAGGCGCCAGGCCCGCTGGCCTCGGCGAACAGATGGCGGAACAGGCGCGGCCGCTCAACGGGCACCGGGTCGCAGCCACCGGCACAGGCCGGATGGCAGCGCAACAGGCGCGCGGCGGTCAGGTAGCTGCCGGCTGCGGCGCCGTGTCGCGCCAACGCGTCCAGCGCGTAGCGCGAGCAGCTCGGCTCGAAGCGGCAGCTACTGCCCAGCCACGGGCTCAGCAGCAAGCGATAGGCGTGCACAGGCCCGGCCAGCACACGGCGCGGCCAAGCCCGCCAGCCCCGAACAGGGGACAGCGAAGGCGGTGCGGCATCGGCAACAGGCTGGGTCACGGCCGCACAGATGGTGTCCGGTCGCGACAAAACAAGCCTGGGTTCGCCGCTGGCCATGCGCGGGCCGCTCAGCCGGCCGCCGCGCGGCCACGGCCCCGCGCGCCCGGCTGCGAAGGCGGGCGCGGCGGGGCCGGCAGCGGCGAGCGCGCTGCGCGGGTCAGCAACACGGCGATTTCGTCGTGTGCGCACTCGCGCAGGTTCTCTGAAGCCGGGCTGAGGAACTGCTGCCGATCAAACGGCGCGCGCAAACGCACCACCCACAGGCCGGCCGGCAGGCTGGCCATGTGATGCAGCATGGCTGCGCGCAGCTGGCGCTTGATCAGGTTGCGTGTCACCGCCCGCTTGGCATGCCGCTTGGGCACCACCAGGCCCAGCCAATGGCCTTCGGGAAGCGGGTCAGCCGCAGCTGGCGAGGACTCATCCACAAGCAGCTGGCTCTCGGGCGACCCACCTGTGGATAACTCTGGTGACAACTGCGGGACAACCGGTTCGCAAGCAAGCGGCGCGGCTTTTGCGGCCGGCCGTCGTGCGGTCGAAGGCCCGCTGGCGACGTAGTGAACGGCGAAGTGAGCACTTCGCGAACGCTGCGGCGCAGCCAGCACACGCTGAAAATCGGCCGAGCGCAAGATGCGGCCGATCATGGCGCGCGGCTTAGACCTGCGACAGCTTCTTGCGGCCCTTGGCGCGGCGCGCATTGACCACGGCGCGACCGCCACGGGTCTTCATGCGGACGAGGAAACCGTGCGTGCGGGCACGGCGGACCTTGGAAGGCTGATAAGTGCGCTTCATGGGTGTTCTACCTAGGTTGGAAGGCGGTCGGAGGGGCGGACTGTCTGGCGCTGCCGGGTGGCCCGAGCTGCAGGCAACAAGCCCACACATCAGACACACCCCCCGACACTTTCAGCGGCTCATGCAAGCTGGCTTGCGGTGGACGCGGTGGAAAATCGGCGCTCCCAAAAGCCCCGCTCCTCACCCACGCTCCCCACCCAGCAAGCAGCCCTGCAAGCGCAGTCCTGTCGTTCGGGAAACCTAGCATTAAATCAAAAGCTGGGCCGGCCGTCAAACAGGCTGGCGCCAAGCCCCGCCAACGCGACCACCCTGGCCGCGCATCAACGGGGATTGACCTGGCGCGAAAAACTGTGGATAACCGCGCTTGGCGACTGGCAGGGAATGCGTAGAATCCAGCCGCTCGATAAGAACTTGTCCACATGAGCATTGACCTCTGGCAGCGCGGTTGCGACCGACTCGCGATCGAACTGCCCGAACAACAGTTTTCCACCTGGATCCGGCCTTTGCCGCCCGCCGACATCAGCGATGCCGGCGAAGCGGGGGCCGTGGCGTCGCTGCGTGTCCCGAACCGCTTCAAGCTGGACTGGATCCGCTCGCAATACAGCGCCCGGATCGAGAGCGTCCTGAGCGAGCTGGCCGGCAAGCCGGTGCGGCTGGAGCTTTCGCTCGCGCCGCGCGAAGCCGCACCCGCCGGCACCATTCCCCGCCCGCTGCCCAGCCGGCCGCACAGCGCCGCCGAGGTGTTGCACCGCGCGCTGATCGGCGGCGGCGCGCCTGCGGCAGCCTCGGTTGCGACAGGCGCCACCTTCGCTTCAGGCAGCTCGGCCAGTGCCAGCCACAGCTTCCACAGCCATGCCGTCAGCGATGCCGCAGCCGCCGTGCGCCTGGCCCAGGCTGCGCTGGCCCAGGCCCAGGCCAACGCGGAGTCCGATCAGCAGGCGCAGATGCAGGCCGGGCAGGTCGGGCAACAAGGCCAGCCCGGCCTGACCAACAACGGCAGCACCGCCGCCCTGCGCATGTCCGGCGACACCAGCGGCGCCGCACCGCTGCCGCCGCGCCCTGGCACGCTGCAGCCGCCGCCGGCCGCCAGCCGCAGCCGGCTGAACCCGGTGCTGACTTTCGACACCCTGGTCGCCGGCCGGGCCAACCAGATGGCCCGCACTGCGGCATTGCACGTGGCCGGCGCGCCGGGCGCGATGTACAACCCGTTGTTCATCTACGGTGGCGTGGGCCTGGGCAAGACCCACCTGGTGCACTCGGTGGGCAACGCGTTGCTGCGCGACAACCCGAATGCGCGCGTTTTGTACCTGCACGCCGAGCAGTTCATCTCCGACGTGGTGAAGAACTACCAGCGCAAGACCTTCGACGACCTGAAGGCCAAGTACCACCAGCTGGACCTGCTGCTGATCGACGATGTGCAGTTCTTTGCCGGCAAGGAGCGCACCCAGGAGGAGTTCTTCAACGCCTTCGAGGCGCTGCTGGCCAAGCGCGCACACATCATCATGACCAGCGACACCTATCCCAAGGGACTGGTGGACATCGACGAGCGCCTGACCAGCCGCTTCGACTCCGGGCTGACCGTGGCCATCGAGCCGCCGGAGCTGGAAATGCGCGTGGCGATTCTCCTGGCCAAGTCGCGCCAGGAGGGCGCGCCGATGCCGGAAGACGTGGCGTTTTTCGTCGCCAAGAACGTGCGGGCCAACGTGCGCGAGCTCGAAGGCGCGCTGCGCAAGGTGCTGGCCTATGCCAAGTTCTCACACAAGGACATCACCATCCACCTGGCACGGGAGGCGCTGAAGGACCTGCTGTCGATCCAGAACCGGCAGATCTCGGTGGAGAACATCCAGAAGACGGTTGCTGACTTCTACAAGATCAAGATCGCCGACATGTACTCGAAGAAGCGCCCGGCCAGCATTGCGCGGCCACGCCAGATCGCGATGTACCTGGCCAAGGAACTGACCCAGAAGAGCCTGCCCGAGATTGGCGAGCTCTTCGGCGGCCGCGACCACACCACCGTGCTGCACGCGGTGCGCAAGATCGGCGGCGAACGCCAGAAGAACACCGAATTGAACCAGCAGCTGCACGTGCTGGAGCAAACCCTCAAGGGATGAATGAGGCACCCGGTCTTGCGAAACACGCAAGCCCACCCGCCGGGCGGGTTGCTCGGCCGCCTTGGGACGGCCCGGCGCCGGCCTCATGGGGCCTGTGTGTCGGTGTTATGAAGCGTCTCAGTAGCTGTCCGGCTAAATCGTTGAAAAAACAAGCGAAAATGCGCGGTCAGCGCGTTCACACGGGGATCCAATGATTGTTCTGAAAGCCGCACAACAACAACTGCTGGGCGCATTGCAGGCGGTGGCCGGCATCGTCGAGCGGCGGCATACCTTGCCCATCCTGGCCAACGTGCTGGTGCGCAAGACCGGGGATCAGATCGAGCTGACCACCAGCGACCTGGAAATCCAGGTCCGCACCACGGCCACGCTGGGTGGCGACGCTGGCAATTTCAGCACCACCGTCGGCGCGCGCAAGCTGATCGACATCCTGCGCTCCATGCCGGGCGACCAAATCGTCTCGCTGAGCGCCAGCGGCAGCAAGCTGACGCTGCAGGGTGGCAAGAGCCGCTTCACGCTGCAAAGCCTGCCGGCCGAGGACTTCCCGCTGGTCAACGAGGCAGCCGACTTCGGCCCGGCTTTCAGCGTGCCGCAGAAGGTGCTCAAGGGCCTGATCGACCAGGTGCACTTCGCGATGGCGGTGCATGACATCCGCTACTACCTGAACGGCATCCTGTTCGTTGCCGAAGGCAAGGCCTTGACCCTGGTGGCCACCGACGGCAGCCGCCTGGCGCTGGCCGCCGCGCAGCTGGAAGTCGACCTGCCCAAGCAGGAGGTCATCCTGCCGCGCAAGACGGTGCTGGAGCTGATGCGCCTGCTGAAGGACGACAAGGACAGTGACGCCGCCATCGAGATGCGCTTTGCCGGCAACCAGGCCAAGTTCTCGTTCTCGGGCATGGAGTTCGTCACCAAGCTGGTCGAGGGCAAGTACCCGGACTACAACCGCGTGATCCCGAAGAACCACAAGAACATCATCACGCTGGGTCGCCAGCCGCTGTTGTCCAGCCTGCAGCGCGCCGCCATCCTGACCAGCGAGAAGTTCAAGGGCGTGCGCCTGAACATCGAGCCCGGTGCGCTGAAGATCGCCTCCAGCAATGCCGAGCAGGAAGAGGCCAAGGAAGAGCTGGAGATCGACTACGACGGCCCGACCATCGAGGTCGGCTTCAACGTCACCTACCTGATGGACGCGCTGTCCAACATGGGCCAGGAAATGGTGCGGCTGGAGATGCATGACGGCAGCTCCGCAGCACTGATCACCGTGCCTGAGCAGGAAGGCTTCAAGTACGTCGTGATGCCGATGAGGATCTGAGGCCGCCGCACGGCGCCGAACCGATTCGACACCCGCGGGCCCTTCGGCCCGCAACCTGTTTCTGAGGGGGTCGCAGGCACCTAGCCTGGCAGCCCTCCGCGTAGAGAAAAATGCCATGAGCGACCCGAAAAAAGCCCCCCAGGACAAGCCCGCCGACGACGGCGTGAGGCAGGGCATCGTGCCGTCGGCCGAAGGCCAGGCCATGGCCACCGGCGCGATGGATTCGGGTGGCTATGGCTCCGATTCGATCCAGATCCTCGAAGGCCTGGAAGCCGTGCGCAAGCGCCCCGGCATGTACATCGGCGACACCTCCGACGGCACCGGCCTGCACCACCTGGTGTTCGAGGTGGTGGACAACTCCATCGACGAAGCGCTGGCCGGCTACTGCGACGACATCGTCGTCACCATCCACACCGACAACTCGATCTCCGTGGTCGACAACGGCCGCGGCATCCCGACCGGCGTCAAGATGGACGACAAGCACGAGCCCAAGCGCTCGGCCGCCGAGATTGCGCTGACCGAGCTGCACGCCGGCGGCAAGTTCAACCAGAACTCGTACAAGGTCTCCGGCGGCCTGCACGGCGTTGGGGTGTCCTGCGTCAACGGCCTGTCCAAGTGGCTGCGCCTGACCGTGCGCCGTGACGGCAAGATGCACTTCATCGAGTTCAAGCAGGGCGTGCCGCAGGATCCACTGATCGAGATGCGCGATGGCATGGCGACCAGCCCGATGCGCATCACCGGCGAGACCGAGAAGCGCGGCACCGAGGTGCACTTTCTGCCGGACACCGAGATCTTCCAGCAGAACAACGAGTTCCACTACGAGATCCTGGCCAAGCGCCTGCGCGAGCTCTCGTTCCTGAACAACGGCGTGAAGATCCGCCTGGTCGACGAGCGCAACAACAAGGAAGACAACTTCGCCTACGCCGGCGGCGTCAAGGGCTTTGTCGAGTTCGTCAACAAGGGCAAGAAGACCCTGCACCCGAACATCTTCCACGCCATCGGCGACAAGACCAGCGACCAGGGCACCAACGTCGGCGTGGAAGTGGCCATGCAGTGGAACGACTCGTTCAGCGAGAACGTGCTCTGCTTCACCAACAACATCCCGCAGCGCGACGGCGGCACCCACCTGACCGGCCTGCGCGCCGCGATGACGCGCGTGCTGAACAAGTACATCGTCGACAACGAACTGGCCAAGAAGGCCAAGGTCGAGGTGAGTGGGGACGACATGCGCGAAGGCCTGGCCTGCGTGGTCTCGGTCAAGGTACCCGAGCCCAAGTTCTCCAGCCAGACCAAGGACAAGCTGGTCTCGTCCGAAGTGCGCGCGCCGGTGGAAGACATCGTCAGCCGCCTGCTCACCGACTGGCTGCTCGAGAACCCGAACGACGCCAAGACCATCTGCGGCAAGATTGTCGACGCCGCGCGCGCCCGCGAAGCCGCCCGCAAGGCCCGCGAAATGACGCGCCGCAAGGGCGTGCTCGACGGCATGGGCCTGCCCGGCAAGCTGGCCGACTGCCAGGAAAAAGACCCGGCGATGTGCGAGATCTACATCGTCGAGGGCGACTCCGCCGGCGGTTCCGCCAAGCAGGGCCGCGACCGGAAGTTCCAGGCCATCCTGCCGCTGCGCGGCAAGATCCTGAACGTCGAGAAGGCCCGCTACGAGAAGCTGCTGTCCAGCCAGGAAATCCTGACGCTGATCACCGCACTCGGCACCGGCATCGGCAAGGGCATGGGCGGGGACGACTTCAACCCCGACAAGCTGCGCTACCACCGCATCATCATCATGACCGACGCAGACGTGGACGGCGCCCACATCCGCACCCTGCTGCTGACCTTCTTCTACCGCCAGATGCCCGAGCTGGTCGAGCGCGGCCACATCTACATCGCCCAGCCGCCGCTCTACAAGGTCAAGCAAGGCAAGCACGAGCAGTACCTGAAGGACGCCCACGAGCTGGACGCCTACCTGCTGAAGGTCGCGCTGGACGGCGCCGCGGTCGACCCCGCCAACGGCCAGCCCCCTATCAACGGCGAGCAGCTGAACGACCTCGCCAACCAGTACGTCACCGCCACCAACGTGATCAACCGCCTGTCCGCCTGGATGGACGTCGAAGCGCTGCGCGCCATCTCCGACGGCCTGGTGCTGGACCTGGACAACCTCGAATCCGCCGAGACCAGCGCGATGGCGCTCAAGGCCGCGCTGCACGACGCCGAAGTCGAAGCCGTCTTCGACGAACGCAGCGACAAGCACCTGCTGCGCATCAGCCGCCGCCACCACGGCAACATCAAGTCCAGCATCATCAGCCCGGACTTCGTGCACGGCGCCGACTACGAAGCCCTGGCCACCGCAGGCCGTACCTTCAAGGGCCTGCTCACCGCCGAAGCGCTGGTCAAGCGCGGCGAAGGCGAACGCCAGAAGGAAACCAAGGCCGGCGACTTCCGCCAGGCCATGGCCTGGCTGATGACGCAGGCCGAAAGCTCGGTCGGCCGCCAGCGCTACAAAGGCCTGGGCGAAATGAACCCCAGCCAGCTCTGGGAAACCACGATGGACCCCACCGTCCGCCGCCTGCTGCGCGTCCAGATCGAAGACGCCATCGAAGCCGACAAGGTGTTCACGATGCTGATGGGCGACGAAGTCGAACCGCGGCGGGATTTCATTGAGACGAATGCGCTGAGGGCGGCGAACATCGACGCTTGACGGCAGCCGCCGCTGCGGCTTGAATCCTGGCATGGGTATCCCACGCTTCATTCAGGAACGCCGCGGCGAAGTCGCCGCGCTTTGCGAACGTCATCGCGCTCGCAAGCTGGAACTGTTCGGCTCTGCCACGCGAGCGGACTTCCAGCCCGAACGCAGCGACCTGGATTTCCTCGTCGAGTGGCCTGACGACTTTCCGCCCGGCGGCTATGCGGCGTCCTTTTTCGGTCTGAAACAGGATCTGGAAATTCTGTTCGCCCGACCGGTGGACCTGCTCACCAACGGGTCCATCGCCAATCCTTACCTGCGCCAGCAGGTCGATTCGGAGCGACTGCCGCTGTATGGCGAGTGACGCCCGCACGTACTTGTGGGATGCGCTCCAGGCGGCCGAACGCGCCATGCGCTTCGCCAACGGGCGTGACTTCGAAAGCTATGTGCAGGACGAATTGCTTCGTTCCGCCGTCGAGCGCCAGCTTGAAATCGTCGGCGAGGCCTTGAACCACTTGCGAAAGCTGGAACCGGCAACTGCTGAACAACTGCCCGAACTTGCGGCAGCAATTGGCCTGCGCAACGTCTTGATCCACGGCTACGCCTCCGTGGACAACCGGCTGGTCTGGGACGTGGTTTCGGCCCATCTGCCAACCTTGGCGGTGCGGCTGCGGACGATGCAGCGGCCGGCGGCAAGCCCGTAGCAGCGAGACTCAAGCCAGCCGGCACGGGTGACTCAGCGCATGGACCACAAAATCGGTGCTGACGAAAGTGAAGGGCAGCGGCAAACAGCGCATCCAGCCATCCGTCATGACCGAAGTCGATCCAGATGTTGGTGTCGCTGATGTAGACGCGCTGCGCGTTCATCGGTTCGTCAGGCGATCAACCCGCCACAGCCTGCGCCACCAGCGCCTCGGCTAACTGCACGTGCTTGGCGCGGGCGGCAGCGATGCTGGCTTTGAGCTGATCGCAGAGGGCGAGGAGTTCGGTGACCTTGGCGACGATGCGGTGCTGGGTTGCCAACGGCGGTAGAGGCACCGGAATGTCTTCCCATTTCGATCTGTTGATGATCGGAGTCGCCGATCCGGTCGCCGCACCCAGGACGGCCTGCTGGAACTCGGGGGAACACATGACAAGAAACACGAAATGTGGGCTTGCCTCGAAGACCGACAGAGAGTTGATCTGCTGATTGAACGCGAGCACCCGATCAGCAATGGCGCACTTACCGATTGACCCGCCGATGCAGACCATAAGCAAATCCCCCGGTCGAGCGACAGTAGAAGAGGCGAGCCCTGTGTCGGACAGCGACTTCTCTCCGGATGAGATCACACCGCCCGGGGTGATTTGGCCCGGCCCGATGAAAGGCGTCGGCCCGTCAAAAGCATCGGTTTGGGTGGTCACCGGCGTACTGCCTGTTGAGGCAACGCCCAGCTGGCCAAGGCGAACCCAGGACCACCCCAAAGGAAGGCGATGCGGCATTTCCTCCCCATCGACCTGCGAAAAGGGCTTCGGCTTTGGCGCCAGTCCGGCGCGCCAAGCCTGCGCACGTGATGCTGCAATTGAATTGATCAACGCTGTGGCGTGGGCATCACTGGGGCCGGTTTCGCAAAGTAGTCCACGAACCGCGAGCTGAATGCTCGTGCGCCGTAACGACTCGACGCTCGTCTCAGTCGTGAACAGCAATGGAAACTGCCCCGCCAACCTCCGCCAACAAGCCTGAAACTCATCCGCATCCCGAGCCTGGGTCAGACTGTCCAGCAGCACCTGCACCAGCCGGGCGTGCGCGGCCTCGGCGTCTTGCTGCCGCGAATCCAGCCGGTCGCACAGGGCCATCAGTTCATCGACCTTGGCGACGATGCGGTGTTGTTCGCCGAGCGGCGGCAGCGGAATCGCGAACTCAGAGAGCTTTGCGACGCTTAGCCCCTCGCGCGAAACACCCACCTGTTCGGCCATCACCGCGTCTTGAACCAGATCGGAGATGAGCACCTTGTGCAGATAGGCCTGCAATTCAAGCAGCGCCGGCCGAACGATCACAACGTGCTGACTGACGTTGCCTCCGTCGAAGTGGCTCGGAACAGCAGCACACCGGCCAATCGACGCACCTGTGATGTTGAAAAGCAGGTCGCCACTGAACACATGGGTGCCGGCCATCTCGCGGTGAATCGAAGTGGGAATGCGCGCTACGTCGCCAAGTCGCAGCCCGTCATTCCATACGTTCTGAGAACGTAAGAACATCACACCCTCCGCGACGTAGACCTGCTTCCCGCCAAGAGGTGTGCTGCCTGCTCCCAGCTTGGTCGTCAGATCACCCAGCCTCATCTGAACCCAGCCGGGGGGAAGCGTGTTCTTTGAGGGCGCGACGGCTGCTCGTGCCTTCAACTTTTCTTTGCGTGATCCACCAACGCTCGCCTTGCGCGATACCACTTGGGAGATCAGTACCTCGACCGAATCGTCCGCAGGATCCTGGGCTACCAACCTCCCACTGACTGCCAAGTCAAGAATGAGGCGCCGGAGCGCGCCCACTCCGCCTGGTGCGTCAGCCAACAGCTGCAGGTTGTCGCTCGCCAATGCCGTCATTCGCCGCGCTCCAGCGCCTCAGCCAGCACCGACTTCAACTGCTCCCGCAGCCCTGCAATCTCCGCCTGCATCTGCGCATATTCCGCCAACAGCACTTCGGGGTCGTGGTTCACCTGCTCGCCCTGGTGCGGGTTCTTGATGTCCAGGTTCCAGCCGCGGGCGGTGATGTCGGCCGCGCTTACTTTCCAGGCGAGTTCATTGCCCTGCCGCGCGGCAAAGCCGTCGGCCTCGCTGCCCCACCAGGCTTCCTCGGCGGCGAACTCTTCCACGCGCATTGGCCGCGTCTTGCTGTAGTTCTTCACGCCTGGCGGGTAAGGATGTTCGTAGAACCACACGTCCTTGGTGGGCCGGCCCTTGGTGAAGAACAGCAGGTTGGTCTTGATGCCGGTGTACGGGTTGAACACGCCGTTGGGCAGCCGCACGATGGTGTGCAGGTCGCACTCGGTCAGCAGCTTTTCCTTGATGCGGCTCTTGATGCCTTCGCCGAACAGGAAACCATCAGGCAGCACCACGGCCGCGCGCCCGCCGTCCTTGAGCAAATGCATGATCAGCACCAGGAACAGATCCGCCGTTTCGCGCGTGCGCCAGGTGGCCGGGAAGTTGGTTTCAATGCCGTCTTCTTCCATGCCGCCAAACGGCGGGTTGGCCACGATGCAGTCCACCCGGTCTTTCGGGCCCCAGCTGATCAGCGGCTTGGCCAGTGTGTTGTCATGCCGGATGTTGCTGGGCACCTCGATGCCGTGCAGGATCATGTTGGTGGTGGCCAGCAAGTGCGGCAGCGGCTTTTTCTCCACGCCGCTGATGCTGGCCTGCAGCACGCGTTCGTCCTCGGGCGTCTTCACGTAGCGGCTGCGCTTGTGCTCGATCGTGCAGGTGAGGAAGCCGCCGGTGCCGCAGGCCGGGTCCATCACCTTCTCGCCCAGCTTCGGATCCACCATGCGCACCATGAACTCGGTGACTGGCCGCGGCGTGTAGAACTCGCCGGCATTGCCGGCCGTCTGCAGGTCGCGCAGCAGCTGCTCGTACATGTCGCCGAAGGCGTGGCGCTCCTGGGCCTTGTTGAAGTCCACCGCCTCCTGGATCTTGTTGAGCACCTGGCGGATCAGCTGCCCGCTCTTCATGTAGTTGTAGGCGTCCTCGAAGACGTTGCGCACCACATACGCCACCGGCGTCTGGCTGTGGCCTTTCACCGGGTCAGTCAGGTTCTGCAGACCGGGGAACAGCTCGTTGTCGATGAAGCTCTTCAGCTCCTCGCCGGTCATGCCTTCAGGGTTGGCGGCCCAGTTGCGCCAGCGGTAGGCCTCGGGCAAGGGCGAGCTGTAGCTGTCGCTCATCAGCTCCCATTCCTGCTCCCGGTCATCCAGGATTTTCAGGAACAGCATCCAGACGAGCTGGCCAATGCGCTGGGCGTCACCGTCGACGCCCACGTCCTTGCGCATGATGTCTTGGATGGATTTGATCGAACTGCTGATGGACATGGGATCGGGGTGGGGATCGGGGTCGGATTTCAAGAAGCGGGCGGCAATGCCCGTGCCGCGCCGCAGCGTGGCGGCGCCATGCTAACCAGCGGAACGCTTCAGGCTTTGCGCAGCTCGTACAGCTGCGCTTCCAGCTCGGCGACGGCCTGCGTGTAGCCGGCCTTGCTGCCAAAGGCCTGCACCAGCTCCATCGGCGCGCCCATCTGGCTGAACGGCGGCAAACGCAGGATTTTCAGGTCTTCGATGGGCTCGATGCCGGTGTCGGCATATTTGTCGAGCAGGGCTTCCAGCACCTGGCGCGCCGCGCCCTGGTACTTGGCGAAGTAGTTGCGCTTCTTGACGTTCTCGGCGCGCTCGCGGCGGGACAGCGGCGGCTGGTCAAAGGCAACGTGGCAGATCAGGTCGAAGGCGTCCAGCGGCTTGCCAAGCTTGGCCTCCACCTCTTCCTGCAGTGCCTCCCACAGCACGCCTTGCGCGGCCAGCTCGTCGATCACCGCCTTCTTCTGCTCGGCGCTGTTCCAGCGGCGCAGGAAGGCATCCATGGTGGCGAACTGCTTGTTCACGCAGCCGCGGGTGTAGTCGCGCAGCGATTCGGTGATGAGCTTGCCGTCTGCACCGTAGTACTGCACCCGCTCAGCCACGATGTGCACGTTCACATCGCCGCCGATGACGTAGCGCTTGCGGCCTTCACCACCACCGCCGTCACCGCCCGTTTCGCCATCGCCGCTGCTGTCGCCGTCCCCCGGCCCGCCTGGCACGCCTTCACCGCCAGGGCCACCGGTCAACTCATCGGGCGGCACCGGTGTTTCGTCTGCCTTGGGCTCGTAGATCTGCACCGGGTCACCGTCAAAGGCGGGGTCGGCAAACAGCTCGGTGGCCTTCTTGAAGTCCATGATCGTGAACCAGAACTTGCCGTAGTCCTCGTTGATGCGGGTGCCGCGGCCGATGATCTGCTTGAACTCGGTCATGGACCGGATGTGCTGGTCCAGCACGATCAGCTTGCAGGTCTGCGCGTCCACGCCGGTGGTCATCAGCTTGCTGGTGGTGGCGATGACGGGGTAGCGGCTCTCGGGGTCGATGAAGTTGTCCAGCTCGGCCTTGCCTTCGGGGTCGTCACCGGTGATGCGCATCACGTACTTGCGGCTCTCGCGCACCCGCTCGGGGTTCAGGTTCACCAGCGCCTGGCGCATGCGCTCGGCGTGGTCGATGTCGTCGCAGAAGACGATGGTCTTCTGGAATGGGTCCGAGGCTTTCAGGAACTCGGTCACCTTCGTCGCCACGGCCTGGGTGCGCATCTCCAGCACCAGCCCACGGTCCATGTCCTTGAGGTTGTAGATGCGATCTTCAATCGGCTGGCCGTGCTTGTCCAGCATGCCCTTGGGCGGGCGCCAGCCCTGCAGGTCACGGTCGAAATCGATGCGCACGACCTTGTACGGCGCCAGGAAGCCGTCTTCAATGCCCTGGCGCAGGCTGTAGGTGTAGACCGGCTCGCCAAAGTAGAAGGTGCTGGAAACATCCTTGGTTTCCTTGGGCGTGGCGGTCAGGCCCACCTGGGTCGCACTGCTGAAGTAGCTCAGGATGTCGCGCCAGGCTGAGTCGTCGGCCGCGCTGCCGCGGTGGCATTCGTCCACCACGATCAGGTCGAAAAACTCGGGCGAGAACTGCTTGTAGATGTTCCTGTCTTCCTCGGCACCGGTAACGGCCTGGTAAAGCGACAGATAGATCTCGTAGCTGGTGTCGATCTTGCGGCCGGCGATCTTGGTCATCGCCGCGCCAAAGGGCTTGAAGTCGTTGTTCTTGGTCTGGTCGACCAGGATGTTGCGGTCGGCCAGGAACAGGATGCGCTTGGCCTGCCGGCTCTTCCAAAGCCGCCAGATGATCTGGAACGCGGTGTAGGTCTTGCCGGTGCCGGTGGCCATCACCAGCAGCACGCGGTCCTGCCCGCGCGCCACCGCCTCCACCGTGCGGTTGATGGCGTTGACCTGGTAGTAGCGCGGCGCACGGCCGGAGCCATCGTCGTAGTAGGGCACCTGGGCCTTGGGCGCCGAGGTGGCGTCCAGCCCGCGCCAGGCGCAAAAGCGTTGCCAAAGTTCGGCGGGACTGGGGAACTGGTCCAGCGACAGGTGGGTTTCAACCAGGGAGCCCGTGCCGCTTCGGTCATGGAAGACAAAGCCATCGCCATTGCTGGTGAACGCGAAGGGCACGTCCAGTGACTCGGCATAGTCCAGCGCCTGCTGCATGCCTTCGCCCGGGCCGTGGGTGTTGTCCTTGGCCTCGATGACGGCGATGGGCAGGTTGGCCTGGTGGTACAGCACGAAGTCGGCCCGCCGGGCCTGGCCCCGTGTGTGCAGCTTGCCACGCACGATGACACGGCCCTTGGTGAAGGTGACCTCCTCGCGCACCTGCCGCCGAATGTCCCACCCGGCCTGCGCAATGGCAGGCGCAATGAACTTGGTGCAGATGTCCCGTTCGGATAACGATTTCTTGTCCACCCTTCGTCCCCCTGGATGCATTCTGAATGCATTTACATCCAGTTGCAGGGCCCATCGGTTCCTTTGGTGAGGCGAAGGCCGCGATGGCGCAATGTGTCGCTCAACGCATTTCGCAATAGAACCATCAAGACGCCATTTGGTCCTGCCGGAATTTCAGGGAGCACCGCCATGCGCTGCTCATCTCAAGCCAAGCCCATCGGCCAAGCCCATCGGCGACCTCAAGGCCAATGCCGCCGAAGTGTTGGCGCGACCGGCGGAGCAGCGAGAACCCTTGCTCATCACGCAAAACAGTGAGGCCAAGGACGTGCTGCAGGACGTCGCCTCGTTCGAGGAGACCCAGGAGACCTTGGCGCGGCTGGATATCCTCGCACTGGGCAACCAGGACGTGGCGACAGGCAAGGTAGCACCGGCCGCTCGCGCGTCTTCTCGAGTTCCTCGGGCCGGATGTGAAGCGGCATGCCTGGGAGTGCTCATGATGAATGCTTGATCGCCAGCAAGCCCTGGTTGCCCCGCTGGGTGTCCACTGCCGCCAGCGGGTGTGCCGCAATTGGCGCGCTGGCGCAAGGAGGATCCGTGCGCGTGCTGGTGGTCGAGGATGACGCGCTGCTGCGCGACACGCTCAAGCGCGATCTGGAGCGCAGCGGCTTCGCCGTTGACGTCGCCGCTGACGGCGTGGACGGCGAGTTCCTCGGCGCCAGCGAGACGTACGACGCGGTGGTGCTCGATCTCGGCCTGCCACGACTGTCCGGGCTGGAGGTGCTGCGGCGCTGGCGCAGCGCTGGGCACCTCATGCCGGTCATTGTGCTGACCGCGCGCGACCAATGGCACGAGCGCGTGGCCGGACTCAAGGCCGGGGCGGACGACTACCTCGGCAAGCCTTTTCATCTCGAAGAACTGCTTGCTCGCCTGCAGGCGCTGCTCAGGCGCGGCGGTGCCGGGCATCCCCCTCGGCTGAGCCGGGAGGGCGTGGAGCTCGACCAGGAACACCAGGCGGCGATCGTCGATGGCGTGCGGACCGAGCCGCTGACGGCGCTGGAGTTCCGGTTGCTGCGCTACCTGATGGTCCACAGCGGCCAGGTGGTGTCCAAGTCGACGCTAGGCGACCACGTCTACGAGCGCGACATGGACCCCGACAGCAACGTCATTGAGGTCTACATCAACCGGCTGCGCCGCAAGATCGGCAAGGACCTGATCCGCACGCGACGCGGCCAGGGCTACGTGTTCGACGGAACGCCATGACCTCGCTGCGCCGGCGGCTGCACCGGGTCGTGATCGTGCTGGTCATTGGTTTGCTCAGCCAGTGGCTCATCGCCGACCGGATGATCGTCCATGTCGACGAGAGCGAAATGGCCACCCGGCTGCAACACGACGCCGATTCGCTGGCGTCAGCGATCACCGTCCGTCCGGACCAGGGCGTCAGCGTGGACTTCTCGCGGGTCGGCCAGATCTACGGGCGCCCGGGCTCCGGCCACTACTTCGTGCTGCGCTCCGCACGCACGGCGCTCGTTTCGCCGTCCTTCGGCGACGCGCGGCCCTTCGCCTTGCCGGCCGCCGCGAGCGAATCGGTCACGCGTGTGGAAGGGCCGTTCGGGCAGCCGCTGCTGGTGCTGGTGCGCCGCCTGCAGTTGGGCGATGCGGTGATCGACATGGCCGTGGGCGAGGACCTCAGCGCGCTGCAGGCGCAGCTGCTGGCGTTTCGCCTGCTGTTCCTCGCCGCGTCGGTTGCCATCCTGTTGGCATCGGCGGCCATCCAGCGCCTGGAGATCCTGCGCGCGCTGCACTCCGTGGAACAGGCGCGCGACGCCATCCTCCGGCTGCCGAAGGGCATCGCGCCGGTTGACACCACGGATGCGCCCGAGGAGATCCGGCCGCTGCTGGAGGAAATTGATCGGCTCATGGGCTTCGTCGAGCGACGCCTGCACGAATCGCGCACCGCCATCGGCAACCTCTCGCACGCCGTGAAAACGCCGCTGGCCGGGCTGCTGAGGCTGACGGAGGATCCGCTGTTCGATGCGCACCCCGATCTGCGGCAGGCGCTGCACGAGCAGATCGAGGCCATCCGAGTACGCATCGAGCGCGAGCTGACGCGCGCACGCATCGCCGGCGACCGGCGCTCAGGCCCGGGCTTCGATGCCCGCGCCGAACTGCCGGCCCTCGTGCAGATGCTGGCGCGCATCCACCACGGCAAGACGCTCGACATCCGCTGGCAGGCCCCCGAGCGGGTGCTGCCCTTCGATCGCGAGGACCTGCTCGAGGTGATCGGCAACCTCGCGGACAACGCCTGCAAGTGGGCCGCATCGCGGGTGCGCATCGTGATCGAGGCGGGCGATGGGCTGTGCATCGTCGTTGCCGACGACGGCCCGGGTTGCGCACCGGACCTGCTGGACACGCTGGGGGCACGCGGCCTGCGCGCCGACGAAACCCGGCCGGGCCACGGCATCGGCCTGGCCATCGTGCGAGACATTGCCGATGCGGCCGGTGGCAGCCTGCTGTTTCGCCCCTCGGCATCGCTCGGCGGGCTGGAGGTAGAGGTCCGGCTGCCCCGTTGACGAAGCCGGCGCCGCCCGTTCAGCTTGAACTTAGCCTTGCCCTCTACAAACGCGGCATGACGTCCCCTTCTGCGGACGCCCGGGCATTCAACACGAGGCATCGCACATGCAATCCAGACAGCTTCTGCTCACCGCCGCGGCCGCGTTCATCGCGGCCGGGACGGCCACATCGGCCTTCGCCGCCTCCATTCAAGTCGGCAAGAGCGGCAAGACATTCACCTCCAGCGCGGTCCAGTGCAGCGCCCACCCGGACACCGGCGTGACGGCGCCGATGGTGCAGGCCGGCCTTTACAACCCCAAAGCCAGCGCGAGCGCCACCGTGGCGCTCAACGGGACCCGGCTCAAGACGGTGGTGGCCACCGACCCCGTTGCCGACGTCTGGCTCGCCGATGGCAACAACACCGTCGTCGTCGCACTCAACAAGAGGCTGGCGGACACGTATGCCTTCGCGGTGACCCCGGGGCAGTGCAGCCTGCCAGACACCTCGGGCAACACCTTCAGCGCTGACGGCACGCTCGAATACGCCGCCAGCAGCAAGTCGTACGCGACCGTGACGCCAGGGTGTGCTCAGAATCCTGGCACCGGCCAGCTGCAGCCGTACGTGAACTTGTTCGACAACGGCGGCTACCTGCTCAACGTGTCGGTCAACAACATCCCGCTGACGCAGTTGAGCGCCCAGAGACCCCACACGCCGGTTTTCCTCAGAGCGGGCGTGAACGTCATCTCTGCGGCCAACGGCAGCCTGTCCACCGACTACTACATTCGTGACGGTGGCAACGGCCAGTGCGCGCTCTGAACCCAAGCTGCGCCTGCCTCGCATCGAGGCGTTCGCGCAGTGCCTCTGCGACTGCGTCATGCCTTCGAGCCGCTGCAACGCTTGCGCCACGGCCCCCTGGGCGGCCGGCCGGAGTTACCGGCAGCTCAGCGCGTGTATGCCTGCCCTTCGGTGACCTTGTACGACCACGGCAGATCCGCGTTCTTCCAGCCGTTCACATCCCGCCGGCCAGTCGGCCCCATGTCGCCCTCAAAGCCGTCCACCACCGAATACACCTTGGTGTAGCCCGCCTCCTGCAGCAGGTTGGCGGCGCGGGAGGAGCGGTCGCCGGAGCGGCAGATCAGGATGACGGCGTCGGTCTTGCTGTCGTTCATGCGGGCGGCGAGCGCGGCCACGGCGCTGACGAAGTCGGAGTTGGGCGACATCGCGTAGCGGTTGTTCTTCTTGTCCCAGCTGACCGGGTCGTCCAGCTCCATGTAGGGAATGTTCTGGTCGGTGACCAACGGGGTGCCGAGGAATTGGAACTCGCCCTTGGTGCGAATGTCGATGAACAGCACGTGCGCGCCGCCCTCGGTCTTCATCTTGTAGGCCTCGGGCGCGGAGAGGTAGAGGCCGAGCTTGCTCTGCTTGGCTTCGGGCAGCTTGCTGACGTCCACCGGCTGGTAGCCGCCCGCAAAGGCGGAGGCCACGGACAGGACCGCGGCCAGGCAAAGGATCGCTTTCTTCATGTGCTTTCTTCCCACGCTCCGACGGATCGAAGCATCCTCTTGGTTGATGTTCGCGGCGCGGAGCGCCTTGGCGCCTGGCCGCAGGTGAGAGAGCCACCCACGTTGCAGGCGTCGCGTGAACGCCGCCCGAAAGAGGTCCCGACGAGCCTCTCCGCCCATACTGCTGGGCGCCAACAAGATGTGCAGCGACGATAGCGCCCGGGGCCCAAGGTGAGCGAGCGCCCCGGTGTGACAGTGGGCCGGTCGCAACAGCTGGGGCAAGTCCGGAGCGCCTTGGCGGCTCACCTCATCTGCCTGACACAGCGGCCCTTGCTTGACGCCGGCCTCCGCGCCCGGCGAGACTGCCGCCTTCATTTCCCAGCCGCGCGTCCTCACGAGGGACGCCGCCACTTCATGCCCCGTCGTCCCCCCCTGCTGCGCACCCTGTGCGCCACCGCTGCCGTCCTGGCCCTGTCCGCCGCCGCCTTCCCCGGCCTCGCTGCCGAAGGCGACAAGCCCGCCACTCGGGTGCGTGGCGAGATTCCTGCCGAATACCGCTGGGATTTCACGGCCATCTACGCCAACTGGGCCGCATGGGACGCCGACATGCAGCGCATGGAAGCCTTGATGGCGGACTTCGGCAAGCTGCAGGGCAGCTTGAAAAAGGGCCCGGCGGCGCTGCTGAAGGCCTACCAGACGATGGACGAGATCGGCAAGCTGCAGACCAAGCTGTACGCCTACCCGCAGTTGCAGAAGGATGCCGACGGGCGGGACCAGGAAGTGGCCGGCCGCTTCCAGCGCGCGCTGGCGGTGTTCGCCAGGTTCGACGCGGCTTCGGCCTGGTTCCAGCCGGAACTGCTGACGCTGCCACAGGCCAAGGTGAAGGGCTGGCTGGCCGCCACGCCGGCGCTCAAGCCCTACGCCTTCGGCATCACCGACAGCTTCCGCAAGCAGGCGCATGTGCTGGACGCCAAGGGCGAGCAGCTGCTCTCGCTGGCCGGCCCGGTCGGCCGCGCCAGCATGAACGCCTATGACGAGCTGAGCACTTCCGACATCAAGTTCCCGACCATCACCACCAGCGACGGCCAGAGCGTGCTGTTGAGCCCGGGCAACTACCAGGGCCTGCTGTCGAAAAACGCCAACCAGGCCGACCGCGCCAAGGCCGCCGCGGCCCACGTGGGCACCTATGGCGCCCAGGCCAACACCTATGCCGCGATCTACGCCGGCATCCTGCAGCGCGACTGGTTCAACGCCCAGGCGCGCAAGTTCCCCACCACGCTGGACGCTGCTTTGAGCGACAACAACGTGCCGCGCAGCGTGGTCGAGACGCTGGTGGCAACCACCCGCGCCGGCACCGCGCCGCTGCAGCGCTACGCCAGGCTGCGCAAGCAGCTGATGGGCCTGGGCGAATACCACCTGTACGACAGCTCGCGCCCGCTGTTCGCCAGCAGCGAGAGCTATCCATACAAGAAGGCGCTGGGCCTGGTGCTGGAGTCGGTTGCGCCGCTGGGCGAGGACTATGTGCAGCGCTACAAGAAGTTCATGACCGGCGGCCGCATCGACGTCTATGAAAACGAAGGCAAGCGCAGCGGTGCCTACAGCGCCGGCGTGTACGGCGTGGGCCCGTTCCAGCTGCTGAACTACAACGACACCATGGACGCGGCCTTCGTGCTGGCCCACGAGGGCGGCCACGCGATGCACACCGTGCTGGCCTACGAGACCCAGCCTTACAGCACCGCCGAATACACCATCTTCGTCGCCGAGGTGGCCTCCACCACCAACGAGCGCTTCCTGCTCGAAACCCTGCTGAAGAAGACCACCGACCCGAAAGAGCGCTTCCTGCTGCTGCAGCACGCCGTGGACAGCATCATCGGCACCTTCTACACCCAGGTGCTGTTTGCCGACTTCGAGCTGCAGGCGCACCAGTTGGTCGAGAAGGGCGAGCCGGTCACCACCGAGGTGCTGAACAAGCTCTACGCCGGCCTGCTGAAGACCTACTACGGCGACGCCGTGACGGTGGACGACTTCTACCAGTGGACCTGGGCCCGCATCCCGCACTTCTTCCACTCGCCGTACTACGTCTACCAGTACGCCACCTGCTTCGCCTCCTCGGCCCAGCTGTTCAAGGGCATGACGACCGGCACCGAAGAGGCCAAGAAGGCTGCCACCGCCCGCTACCTGAACATGCTCAAGGCGGGCGGCAGCGACCACCCGATGGCCGAACTCAAGCAGGCCGGCGTGGACCTGACCCAGCGCGCCACGGTGCAGGCCGTGGTGGACCAGCTGGACGCGCTGGTCTCGCAGATGGAAGTGGAAGCGGCGAAGATTCCGCGCTGAGCGGGGTCAGCGCGCGTAGGCCATGCCGTCTTCCCAGGCGACGGCCATCTCGCCCAGCAGCCCCGGCGGCACCCGCGTGTCGCCGCGGGCTTCGGCCAGCACCTCGGCCATTGCGGCAGCAATGCGCTGCAGCACCTGCGCCGGTTGGCTCACCTCGCAGACCTTGCGGCCGAACTGGATCAGCTCTTCGGTCGTCGGATAGGCCTTGCCGCGGTGCCGGCCTGCGAACAGCTTCAGTGCCAGCGTGCGGTCCTCCAGCTCGGGGCCGCCCTCGTAGCGGGTGTAGCGGTAGATGGCGGTGGTCACCACGTCGAACATCGGCGCCAGCCAGGCCTCTCGCGTCGAGCGGTAGAGCACGCCGAAGTTCTTCAGGTGCCCGTCGCCATTGCGCACCATCACCGTGAAGGCGACCTGCTCGAAGAAGCGGTGCAAGCTATCGCGCGGCAGCTGCAACTGCTTCAGCAGCTCGGCCACGCGCTGGTAGCTGCCCTGGTACTTGCGGTCCGACAGCACGTCACGCACCCGCAGCCCGGCCAATGCGGCGATGTCCTCGAAACCCAGACGCTCGATGCGCCCGTCGGGCTGGACCACGAGGTCGAAGCGGTCCAGCACCAGCATCTGGCCATCGTCCGACAGCTCGAAAACGGGTGTGGCAATGCCCGCCCGCTGCGCGGCCTTGAGACACAGGTATTCGTTGGCAGCGAGGCCTGGGTAGGCAGGACTGGCCGCCTTGACGATCAAGGACGGTACCGGCACCTTGGGCCGCTCGGGCACCATGATCTTGGGCTGCATGCCGGCAATGCCGGCGCCGGTGCTGAGGTAGGCGCGCACCAGCTCGTCGAACACCTTGGGCGTGTAGGCCGTCTTCAGCAGCGTCGCGCGGTCCATGGCCGGCGCGGGCAGCGTGGGTTCGGCGCCGGGCAATGCGTAACCCAGGCGGCCAATGCCGTTGGCACCGACCAGCGCCAGCAAATGCATCGGCGTCATCGGCTGCTTCGGGAACAAGGCCCGCAGCCGCATGAACAGATCGCCCTCGGGCAGGTTCTGGTCCATCACCGCGAACAGGTCGCCATCCTGCCAGGTGGCTTGCTCGCTGGCGGGCATCAGCAGCGCCACGACGGGTTGGTCCGGCCGCGGATCCAGGTAGCGGTATTCGTAAACCGAGCGCTTGATCAACTGGCCAGCGGCCGTGCCATTGATGGCCACCGCCAGCTCCCGGACCTTTTCAGGCAGCATCGCTGCTGTCCTCGTCGTCGTTGAAGCGCGCCGCCACCTCCTGGGCCGACGGCATGCCCACCTTCTCGACGCGCAACGCCAGCCCCAGCGCAGAGAGCACGGCCAGCAGCGAAGACACGGTGACGTCCTCGCCGTCTTCCAGCCGATAGATCACCTCGCGCACCTTGCCAGCGCGTTGGGCCAGATCCTTCTTGCTCAGGCCGGCAGCCTCGCGCCGGGCCTTGAGCAGGCGGCCCAGTTCGTCCGGCAGGCGAATCGTGTCAGTCATAACTGGCATATTGGCACGAAATGACTGAGTGTGCACGCCATGACTGACACTGCACTCCTCAATCCCGCGCCTCGTCGCCCGAATCCTGCGCCGCAACCGTCGCAGCGCAAATAAATGGGGTCAGAGTCAATTTATCCAGGAGATGACGGCCGCGCCACCCAAGGGTCGTAAGGATAAATTGACTCTGACCCCATTTATTTGAACCACGGTCGGGACTGCGCAACCCAAGCCCGTCAAAGTCCTGGCTTAGTCCAGCGCCAGCACCTCGTCGCCCTCACCGGGCTCACAGGCCGCGCCCAGCGGCGACCAGCCGCGGTGCACCACCACGCGCGTGCCGGCATGACACAGCTCCACGCGCTGGACCTGCGGCGCGTTGTCGCGCACCAGGCCTTCGATGGAAGCCGGCATGCTGACGCGGTAGATGCGGCTCTCCGCTTCTTCGGTCGGATGGTCGTCGTCGTGCACAAACGGAATGAAGGGCTTGACCAGCGCCAGCCAGGGCGCGCTGGCGTCCATCAGCGTGGGCGTATAGCCGTGGCCGGACAGCCAGGCCTGGGCGCGCTCGCGCGGCTGCTCGGGCTGCAGCGCGACCGGGCCCCAGGCGGCAGCCAGCAGCTCGGCCACCCACTGGTTGCAGTTCTGGTAGCGGGTGCTGAAGGGGAAGGCGTTGGCGCTGTAGTCGGCGCCCAGCAGGCGCAAGGCCTCGGCGTTGCTCAGCGCCAGGCGCGCAAGCACTTCGGCCTGTTCGGGCGTGGGCAGCAGCAGCGAGACATAGCCTTCATCGGGCTTGTCGGTGCCGGAGATGAAGCCGGCCACGCCCTGGTCGAACAGGCGTGGCATCTTCTCGTCGCAGGCGTAGTACAGCTGGCGCACCGACCACGGGCCGTTGGCGCTGTCGGCCAAGGCCACGCCGGTGTGCGAATAGCGCTGGCCGAAGCGCTCGAGGTTCTGGCCGGAGCGGGCGATGATGGCCGCACTGCTGCCTGACTGCTGCAGCACCTGCCGCACCACCGCGGCGAAGCGGAACATGCGGTCCTGCTGCGCGCCGTTCAGGTCGGCCGGCAGGTCGCAGAACTGCAGCGAGCTGGCGCTGGCCGTGCCCGCCAGCAGGATCAGGCACGCGCCAGGCAGTGCGCCCCAGGAACCTCGCGTCAAGGCGTCAAAGCGTGACCGGGCGGCTGGGCAGCTCGTTCAGCCAGGCATCTTCGACGACCAGGAAAAACGCTTCGTTGCTGGCGGCCACCGCGAACTGCGTGCCGTAGGGACGGGGCGTGGCGGTGATGACGTCGCCCGAGCCGAGCTGGGCGCGCGCCAGCGTCAACTGCGGCAGCTCCAGCGTCAGCGTCTCGCCGTCACGGTCCAGCGACTTCAGCGCCAGCTGCACGCGGCCCGGCTGGCCGGCCACAGCCAGCACCTGCTGGATCTCGTAGTGGCCGTTGGCGGCCTGGCGGTCGTTGGACGAGGAGTTGCTCGAACCGCGGAAAGAGTCGGACACGCTGCCCACCGAGTCGGACGCCGCCGACGACGCGGAAGACGTGAAGCTGCCCGCGTGCGCCGGCATCCAGGCGACCAGGGTGGCGGCCGACAGCGCGGCAAGGGTTCGGGCAAACATCGTCATTCGGCTCTCCGGGAAGAAGGCCGCAAGCATAGCGGTTCCAGGTGAACGCTTGACCACGCACAGCACGCGCTGGTGACCGTCCGTGACAATCACGCGTCCCGTCTTCGCCACCCGGTTCCGCCGCCATGCTGCCCTTCCGCCCCCCGCGCCCCCCCGGCCATGTCGCCAAGCCAGCCCGCCCCGCGGTGGATGTCGAACGCCTGCTGGCGCAGGGCCGCGAGCTGCATGCGCAGGGCCGGCTGAAGGACGCGTTTTCGCGCTACCAGGCCATCCTGGCCGCCGAGCCGGCGCATGCCGAAGCGCTGCACCTCGCCGGCGTCTGCTACCTGGGCCTGGGCATGCCCGACATCGGCATCGCCTTCCTGCGCGACGCCATCGCCAAGCATCCGGACGCCGCCGACTACCGCGTCAACCTGGCCGCCGCGCTCGCCCGCCAGGGCCAGTTGGCCGACGCCGCGGCTGAGCTTGCGCAAGCCTGCACGCTGCGCCCGGAAGACGCCGAAGCCCGCGCCGAACTGGCCGGCCTGCAACAGGCGCTGGGCCAAGCCGCCGAAGCCGAAGCCAGCTACCAACAGGCGATCAACACCGGCCCGGCACGCGCCGAATGGCACGAAGCACTGGCCCGTCTGCAGTACCAGCGCTGGGCGGCAAACGAAGCACTGGCCAGCGCCGAAAGCGCCTACGCACTTTCAGACACCGCACGCCAGCGCCTCACGCTGGGCTTTGTGCAACCCGGCCTCGCCATGCCGCGCCCTGCCGCCGCGCCCTTGCTGCGCGCCGCGCCCGGCCTGGACCTGGCCGCGCTGGAGGCTGCTGCCGCCGAGCGCGACCTGCTGGTCATCGACGATTTCCTGCCCGACCCGCTGGCCTTCCGCGCCCAGGCCCTGGCGCTGTGCGAACAAGCCGCAACCTACCAGCAAGGCGCAAACTTCCCCGGCGTTCAGACCCCGCCGAAGCCCTGCATGGACGCGATGCAGCGCATCGCCGACTGGCTGGGCCAGCCGCTGAAATGGGACTCGCCAGACACCGGCGCCTTGCGCGCCAGCCTGGCCTCGGACGCCGCACGCGCCGACGTGCATGTCGACAGCCCGACGCAGCCGCACATCTACGGCGGCGTGCTCTACCTCAGCCTGCCCGAGCACTGCCAGGGCGGCACCAGCTTCTACCGCCACCGCGCCACCGGCTGGGTCGGCCGGCCAGACGCCGCCACGCTGAAGGCCGGCGGCTACGCCAGCTTCCTGGACTTCCAGAAGCGCCACCTGCCGCCCAACCGCAAGCAGAGCTTTGCCGACTGGGAACGCCAGCGCGACGCGACCTGGGAGTGGCTGTTCGAAATCCCCATGCGCTTCAACCGCCTGATCGTCTTCCGCAGCGACTTTTTCCACGCGATCAGCGGCCTGTTCGGCGACTCACTGGCCAACGGCCGGCTGGTCCAGCTGTTTCACTTCGAAGGGCAGCGCTGAATTCAAGAGGCTTGTTCAGATGCCAGGCGAGGCGCTGAAGGCCAGCGCCGCGACCTGCTCGTCGGCCAGCGCCTGGCCTTCCTTGCGCAGCTGCTGGAACACCGCTTCGCCCAGCGCCGCGCTGGCCAGCGCCGTGGCCTGGCTCACCGAGTCGATCTCGCTGACATGGCGGATCTGCGATTCGCGGGCCACTGCCGCGTCCGCATAGCCCAGCAAACGCGCCGCCAGCGCGTGCTGGCCCTCCATCGCCAGCAGCAGCGAGAGGTGATCCGCATACGAGGGATACCACTCGAAGCGCAGCGCCACCGGCCAGCCGCTGTGCAGCAGCGCGCGCGCCTCGGCACGCCGGTCCAGTCGCAGCAGCGCGGCAGCCAGGTTCATCTGCACCATCATCTTGAAACGGTGTGCGTCGCGCTGGCCTTCCAGGCTGTCCAGCAAACCTTGGCCGGTGCGCACCGCCGCTTCGGCGTCGCCGTTGCTCAGTTCGCCATCGACCAGGTTGAACAGCACCATCGTCGCGTTGCCACCAGCCGCCTGCACCAGCACCAGGTGCTCGCGCAGCAGGCGCAGGCCTTGCGCCGCCGCTGCACCGCCCTGCACCAGGCCCAGCAGGCCCAAGGGCTCGGTGCGCCAGAGCCGGCGGTGCGGCGGCCAGGACGGGTCTTCCAGTGCGGCCAGCTCGGCCAGCATTTCCGGCACCACGGCCTCGGCCGACAGGATCAGCGCGCGGCGCAGCACGTAATGCGACAAGGTGGCGTACAGCAGCCAGCGGTCGGGTTGCTGCGCATGGGACCGGCGCGCGATAGACAGCGCCAGCTCGGCCTCTGCCAGGTCGTTGGCACCGCGGCGGCCGATCATCAGCCGGCAGCGGGCCTGCAGCGCCAAGGCCTCGTCGTCGCCCAGCCGGGCCAGCCAGCCATGACAGCGCGTGACCAACGCCAGCCGCTCCGCCTCCATCACCACCGACATCGTCAGCAGCCAAGTGCTGGCGATCTGCAAGGCGCGGCACGCGTCGCCGGCGGCGTCCAGCCAGGCGAGCGCATCGTGCGCGTTGCCAGCGTCCTGCAGCAGCTGGCGCTCCCAGGCCTGCAGGCCCAGCTCGCCGCTGTGGCTGCGCGCCCATTCGGCCTCGAAATGCGCAGCCACCGCCTCGGCATGGCGCTGCTTCAGCGCCGCGGCCTCGCCTGAAGCCTGCAACTGCTCCTGCGCATAGGCGCGCGGCGAATCCAGCAGCCGGTAGCGCGGCAGGTCGGACATGTCGTGCTGGGCTTCGGCCAGCGCCACCAGCGAGCGGTCCACCAGCTCGCTCAAAGCGTCCACCACACCCCATTCATCGAGACCCGCGGCCTCGGCCTCCGGCCCCGCCTCGGCCACCACGGCCTGCGCCAGCTCCAGCGAGAAGCTGCCGTTGAAGACTGCGAGGCGGCGGAACACCACGGCCTCGCGCTGGGCCAGCAGGCCGTGGCTCCAGGCCAGCGCGGCGCGCAGCGTCTGCTGGCGCGGCGGCGCACTGCGGTTGCGGCTGGCGGTGAGCAGGCGCAGCCGGTCCTGCATCGCGCTGGCCAGGCGCTGCACACTGAGCGTGGGGGCACGCGCGGCAGCCAGCTCGATGGCCAGCGCCTGGCCGTCCAGTGCGCGGCAGATGTCGATCACGTCGGCAGCGTTGGCGTCGGTCAGCGTGAAGCGGGCGTCGGCATTCGCCGCGCGTTCGGCGAACAGCGCCACCGCACTGAAGCCCAGCGCCTGCGCGGCTGGCAGCGGCCCTTGCGGCACCGCCAGCGGGCCAATGCGGTAGACCCGCTCCAGCGGCAGCTTCAGCGGCGCCTGGCTGGTCACCACCAGCTTCAGGCCGGGTGCTGCGTGGACCAGCGCGGCGCAAACCTCGGCCACGGCTTCCAGCAGGTGCTCGGCGTTGTCCAGCGCGATCAGCAGCGACAGCGGCGCCAGCGCGGCGGCCAGCGCGGCCAGCGGCTCGCCAGGGCCAGGCTGCAGGCCGGCGGCGTGGGCAATGGCCCCGGGCAGCGCGGCACCGTCGTCCAGCGTGGCCAGCTCGACCCAGCAGACGCCATGCGCATAGGCCTCGCTGTGGCGCGCCAGCAGGTGCTGGGCCAGCAGCGTCTTGCCCATGCCACCGGCGCCGACGATGCTGACCAGCTCGTGCTGGTCCAGCATCGCGCCGAGTGCCGCCAGGTCTTCTGTGCGGCCGCGCAGAGTTTGCAGCACGCGCGGCAGGTTGGTCGGCAGCGTCTTGGTCTGGGCCTCGGCGGGCTGCGCCGCTGCCACCGGCGCGGGTGCGGCGGCTGTGGGCGCAGGTGCGTCGGCTGGCGCGGTGAAGCGGTAGCCACGGCCAGGGATCGTGGTCACCACGTCGCCGCCCAGCAGCTTGCGCAGTGCATTGACCTGCACCGCAATGTTGTTCTCTTCGACCACCAGCCCGGGCCACACCAGTTCCAGCAGTTCGTGCTTGCTGACCACCCGCTCGCGCCGCTCGGCCAGCGCCAGCAGCAGGTCGAAGGCCCGCGTGCCCAGCTCGGCCGGCTGGCCGGCTTTCAACAACAGCCGCTCGGCAGGGCGGATCTCGAAGCTGGCAAAGCGCAGCGGCGCGCCTGGCGGCGAAGAATCAGGGGGCGTAGGCGACATCGTCACAGCGACCAGCACATCCGAGAGACAGGGTGTCCCTCACCGACGGCGTGCGGCATTCTGCCGGGCCGGCGCGCAGCCCGTTTCCACAAAGCCAAGGACAGGCCACTCCACTGAGCAGCTTTACACGTCCCGGCCAGGCGCGGCTCAAGCAAGTTGGCTCACCTGCACGCCAGTGGCCAGCAGGCCTTGCGCAGCAGCGTGCTCGTGGCCGGCAATGCCCAGCACGCTGGTCAGCAGCACGAAGGTGACGGCCAGCGAAGCGACGGCAGAGAAAAGGCGGGTGGTGGCTTGGGTGTTCATGATGGCTTCCTCGGAACTGTGGGGTGGGCGGGTGGCAACCGTTTCGCGGCTGCTTTCAACGTGGCCTCACTGTCGCCGCCGGCGCCGGTCTGCGTCCTTCAGTGGCCTGAAACGCGCTGAAACCGGCGCTTAAGCGTTTTGAAGCGGCACGTTGAAGGGCGCCCCCAGACCTGCCGCTGCGCGTCAGGCCCCCCGAGGGGGTTGAGAAAACTCGGGAGCGGCCCTTCGTTTTCTCAAGCGGGTTGCAGCGCCAGCGCGATGCTGCGCAGCGCATCGGGCAGCCGGTACTGCAGCGGCTCGCCAGGCGCGCTGTCCAGTGCCAGCATCGCGCGGCGGGCCAGCGCGGCCAGCACTGCGGGCAGGTTCGGCACGTCGGCCAGCGCCGCATGCGTGGGGTCAAAGTGGCCCGTCAACCCGGCCAGGCGGCGCAACACCGCGGCCTGCTGCGGCGCCAGCAGCGCATGGCCAATGTCGAAAATCGCGCGCAGCGTCTGCTGGCGCGCCGCGGGCGCGATGCGGTTGCGCGTGGCGATCAGCAGGCGCAGCCGCTGCTGCAGCGAGGCGGCCAGCTCGGCCACACCGTGCTCCGGCAGGCAGGCGGCGGCCAGTTCCAGCGCCAGCACCTGGCCGTCCAGCGCGCGGCACAACGCGATCACGTCCGCGGCGTTGGCGTCGGTCAGGCTGAAGCGGGGGTCGGCCTGCGCGGCGCGCTCGGCAAACAGCGCCACCGCGGCAAAGCCCTGCGCGCGCGCCGCCGGCAACGGCCCTTGCGGCGCCGCCAGCGGGCCCAGGCGGTACAGGCGCTCCAGCGGCAGCATCAGCGGCACGTGGCTGGTGACGACGATGCGCAGCCCCGGCGCCGCGGCCAACAGCGCCTGGCAGGTACGCGCGGTGGCCTCCAGCCGGTGCTCGGCTGCGTCCAGCGCGATCAGCAGCGACAGCGGGGCCAGCGCGGCGCAGAGCTGCGCCAGCGGGTCGCCCGCTGACAACGGTAGGCCGACCGCGCCGGCGATGGCCTGCACCACGTCGCCCTGCGCGGCCAGCGCGATCCAGCACGCACCATCGGCATGGCGCGGCGCGAGCCTGGCGAGCAAATGCCGGGCAAGCCGTGTCTTGCCCATGCCGCCGGCGGCCACCACGCTGACCAGCGCGTGCTGGTTCAGCAGCGCGGCCAGCGCGGCCAGGTCCTCGCTGCGGCCATGCAGCGGCCCCCGCGGCGGCTTCAGCGCCTGTGGCAGGCACAGGGCCGCGGGGCTGTCAGCCATGCACCGGGGGCCGCCAGCGGCAACAGCCGCCGGCCTCGGCAGGGACTTCCACGACGGAGCGGCTCAGGCGAGCCAGGCCGCGGCAGGCGCCTGGGCCAGCAGGCCGGCCGAGGCCGCCTGCTCGTGCGACGCCAGGCCCAACATGCTGCTGAGCAGCGTGAAGGTCATGGCCAGCGAAGCGACGGCGGAGAACAGGCGGGTGGTGTTGCGGTTGGCGTTCATGGCGGGCTCCAGGGGCGGTTGGGTGGGTGGGTCGATCCGGTGAAGCCCGTCGATCTCGACGCGTTTCAGCATGGACTCGACTGTCGCCCGCCGGGGCCCCCGCCGTCCTTCAGCGGCCTGAAGCCTGGCCTTAAGCCTTCTTAAACGCGCGCCGTGGCGGCTCTCAGATGCCTGCCAGCGCCGCGGCCTGTTCGTCGCCCAGGCTGCGGCCCTCGTCGCGCAGGCGCTGGCACTGCGCTTCACCCAGCGCGGCCAACGCCAGTGCCATCGCGCGTTCGACGGCATCGCTCTCGTTGCCCTGGCGGAACTGGTCCTCGCGGCTCACGGCGGCGTCGGCATAGCCCACCAGCTGCGCCGCCGGCTCGAAGCGGCCTTCCAGCGCCAGCAGCAGCGCAAGATGATCGGCATAGGAGGGGTACCACGTCAGGCGCAACGCCGAGGGCCAGCCCAGCGCCAGCAACTCCCGCGCCTCGGCCAGCCGGCCCGAGCGCAGCAGCGCCACCGCATGGTTCATGCGCACGGCCATCAGCAGGTAGTCGTCGCGCGAACCTTGCACGTCGGCCAGCAAGGCTTCGCCCAGCTGCAGCGCCGCTTCGGTGTCACCGGCCAGCAGTTCGGCGTCGACCAGGTTGGAGCGCAGCAGCAAGGTGTCGGCCCCGGCCTCGTCCTGCAGCCGCCACTGCTGCCGCAGCACGGCCCTGAACGCCAGGCGCTGCGGCATGAGGTCGCGCGGAACGCCCTGGAAAATGCGCCGCGCAGCCGGCCAGCGGGGGTCTTCCAGCGTGCGCAGCTCGGCCAGCAGCTCGGGCGTCACGGTGCCCGCTTCGTCGTCGGCCATCATCCGTCGCACCAGCAGGTTGCCCAGCGCGGCATACAGCAACCAGCGGGTGGCTTCGCTACCCACCTCGGCGGCCAGGCGGCGCGCCAGCGCCAGGGCCTGCCCGGACTTCGCCAGCACGTCGCGGCTGCTCAGCAGACCGGCGGCCCGCGACAAGGTGAACCAGCCCCGCACCTGCAGCGCCAGGTCGTCGATCTGCGGCAGCAGCGTCTCGCAGCTGGCCGCCAGCGCCTGCCGCTCGGCATGGCGCATGTTGGGCAGCGCCAGCAGCCAGCTGATGCCGACCTGCAGCGCGCGCCGCGCGTCGCCGGCCTGCAGCAGCCAGGCCAGGGCGTCCTGCGCATTGCCGCTGTCCTGCAGCAGCTGGCGCGCCCAGGCCTGCAACCCCAGCTCGCCGCTGAAGGCGCGGTCCCACTCCTGCGCAAAGCGCGCGGCCAGCGCGAAGGCATGGCGCTGGCGCAGCGCCTCGAGCTCGCCGGCGGCCTGCAACAACTCGCGGGCGTAGACCTGCGGCGAGTCCAGCAGGCGGTAGCGCGGCAGGCCCTGGCCGTTGTCGTGCTCGTCTTCGATGATGGCCACCAGCGAGCGTTCGACCAGCTCGCCCAGCGCCTCGACCACGTCCCATTCGTCCAGGTCCGCACCTTCCGCCACCACCTGCTGCGCCAGCTCCAGCGAGAAGCTGCCGTGGAACACCGCCAGGCGGCGGAACACCGTCTGCTCACGCGGCGCCAGCAGGCCATGGCTCCAGGCCAGCGCGGCCTGCAGGGTCTGCTGGCGCGGCGGCGCGGCGCGGTTGCGGCCGCCGGTGAGCAGGCGCAGCCGGTCCTGCATGGCGCTGGCCAGGCGCTGCACGCCCAGCGTGGACGCGCGCGCGGCGGCCAGCTCGATGGCCAGCGCCTGGCCGTCCAGCGCGCGGCAGAGTTCGATCACCGCCGCGGCGTTGGCATCGTTCAGCTGGAAGCGTGCATCCGCCGTGGCGGCACGCTCGGCGAACAGCGCCACGGCGCTGAACTCCAGCGCCTGGGCCGCCGGCAGCGGGCCTTGCGGCACGGCCAGTGGGCCGATGCGGTAGACCCGCTCCAGCGGCAGCTTCAGCGGCGCCTGGCTGGTGACCAGCAGCCTGAGCCCGGGGGCCGCGTCCGCCAGCGCCTGGCAGACCCGGGCCACCTCGTCCAGCAGGTGCTCGGCGTTGTCCAGTGCAATCAGCAGCTGCAGCGGCGCCAGGCTGGCCGCCAGCGCGGCCAGCGGCTGGCCTGCACCCAGGCGCAGGCCGGCGGCGTGGGCGATGGCGCCCGGCAGCGCGTTGCCGTCCGTCAAGGTGGCCAGCTCGACCCAGCACACACCGTGCGCATAGGCCTCGCGCCGGCCGGCCAGCAGGTGCTGGGCCAGCAGCGTCTTGCCCATGCCGCCGGCGCCGATGACGCTGACCAGCTCGTGCTGGTCCAGCAGCGCGCCCAGGGCGGCCAGGTCCTCGGTGCGGCCACGCAAGGCCTGCAGTACACGCGGCAGGTTGGTGGGCAGGCGGGCAGGCGCGGGGACGGATGGCCCGACCTCCGCTGTGACAGCCTCGGCAGGCCGCGAGGGGGCGGCGGATTCGCCCAGCGGCGCCGCAGTGAAGCGGTAGCCACGGCCCGGGATGGTGGCCACCACGTCCGGCCCCAGCAGCTTGCGCACGGCATTGACCTGCACCGCAATGTTGTTCTCTTCGACCACCAGCCCGGGCCACACCAGTTCCAGCAGCTCGTGCTTGCTGACCACGCGTTCGCGCCGCTCGGCCAGCGCCAGCAGCAGGTCGAAGGCGCGTGCGCCCAGCTCGGCCGGCTGGCCATCCTTCAGCAACAGGCGCTCTGCGGGCCGGATCTCGAAACGGGTGAAGCTCAGCGGTGCGGTGGGGGAAGCGGGCAGGGCGGACATGGGCGGGAAGGTGGGCGTGGCGCTCATCCGAAGGGTCGGTGCACCCCGCGCTGGCGGCTCGCCGAATTGTGCCGGCTGGCCGGCAGCCGCGCCTCTGCAATCGCGATGACAAATGCAGGCCGGCGGCCGGTTTTACACGCTGGCGAAGCGGCGGCTTGACCCTGCGTCCCAGTTCCTCATGAGAAAACGCCGGGCCGCCCCAAGTTTTCTCATCCCCCTCGGGGGCGGGCTGGCCGCAGCCCGCCCCCAACCTAGCCCACGGAGGCTCACTCGAAACCCGCCGGCCGTTGCGCGGCCACCCCCGCCGCCTGCTCCAGCGCCATGCCCACCTCGGCCAGCCGGCCTTCCTCGAACAGCCGGCCGATCAGCGTAACGCCGTGCGGCACGCGGCGCGGCGGGTTGAACTTCGGCAAGGGCTTCGCCGGGTCCGGCGCCCAGTCGCTGCGGGCTTCGCTGACTTCGGTGAAGCCGGTGCGCAGCGTCAGCGACGGATGGCCGGTGTGGTTGGAGATCGTCAGCATCTCCTCGCGCAGCGAAGGCACCAGCAGCAGGTCCACCTCGGCGAACAGCCGCGCCATTTCCTGCGCCACCATGCGGCGCAGCCGGTCGGCCTGCACGAAGTCCACCGCGGAGAGGAAGCGCGACTGGCGGAAGATGTTGGGCCAGGCGTCCGGCAGCTGCACCTTGAGCTGGTCAATGCGGTGGCTCAGCACCAGTTCCTCGAAGGCCGCGGCGCCTTCGGCAAACAGGATGGTGTTCAGCGCCGCATACGGCCAGTCCGGCAGCGTGACCGGCACGGCCTGCAGGCCCAGCGACTGCAGCGTGGCGAGCGCCTTGCGGTCCACGTCGATGGCCGGCGGCTCGTCCATCCACTTGGCGATGTAGCCGACCTTCAGGCCCTTGACCGAGGCAGTGGCCGAGAAGTCCAGCTTCACCGGCACGCTGGCCACGTCGCCCGGGTCCGGCGCGGAAATGGCCTGCAGCACCAGCATCGCGTCTTCCACCGTGCGCGTCATCGGGCCCAGCTTGTCCAGCGACCAGCACAGCGTCATCGCGCCGCTGCGCGGCACGTGGCCATAGGTCGGCCGCAGCCCGGTCACGCCGCAGCGCATGCTGGGGCTGACGATGCTGCCGCCCGTCTCGCTGCCGATGGCAAAGGCCACCAGGCCGGCGGCCATCGCCGCGCCCGGGCCGGCGCTGGAGCCGGAAGCGCCTTCCTCCAGCAGCCACGGGTTCATGGTCTGGCCGCCGAACCAGATGTCATTGAGCGCCAGCGCGCCCAGGCTGAGCTTGGCCAGCAGCACAGCGCCGGCGGCGTAGAGGTGGCGCACCACGGCGGAGTCCTGCGCCGGCACGCGGTCCTTGTACGGCTCTGCGCCCCAGGTGGTGGCAATGCCGGCGGTGTCCAGCAGGTCCTTCACGCCAAACGGGATGCCGTGCAGCGGGCCACGGTAGTGGCCGGCCGCGATCTCGCGGTCAGCCGCCTTGGCCTGCGCCAGCGCGTGCTCGGCGGTCAAGGTGATGACGGCGCGCAGCTTCGGGTCCAGCCGCTGGATGCGCGCGAGGTAGATGCGCGTCAGCCGCTCCGAGCTGAGCTGCTTGTGCTCGATCCAGCGCGAGAGCTGGCTGACCGGCGCGAACGCGATGTCGGCATCACTGGCCGGCAGCGGCACCGCGCCGGCCTTCGAACGCACGAAACGGTCGTGCGCAGGGCCGGCGGGCTGCGCGCCTGCGCGGATGTGGGCCGGGTGCCAGCGCGAGGCGGGGGCCACGCTGTCGGGAATGGCCAGCGTGTTCGGGCCGGCGCGGCGCTCCATCGTCGAGGGCATGGTGCTGCGCCAGCTCGCGGCGGCCATCTCGCGTTCGGCTGCGCTGAAGCTCACGCGCATCAGCTTCTCGGCCTCGGCGAAGGTGGTCGCCGAGACCTCGGGCCCGACCGGCAGCGCGGTGCCGAAAGCTGGCGGTGCGCCCGGCGGCGCTGCCTCGGCGGGCGCCGGCTCGGCAGCTTGCACGCCAACTGCGGCGGCGGCGCCCAGCACGCCGGCAGGCGCCTGGATCAGGAAGTGGCGGCGTGAGCTCATCGGGATCCTGCAGGTGATGAAGCCAAAAATCATACGGTGGCGGCAACCTCCGGCGACAAAGAAATGTGGCGCGGCCTTTGAACCATTGCCGCGCAACCCGGCATTCACCGGCTCCTCACACACATCAGGAGATGAGCCATGTCCTTGCACTCATTGCGCCCCGTCACGATGACCGCGCTGGCCGCGCTGTGCACCCTCGCCCTCGCCGGCACCGCACAGGCCGCCGGCTACGCGGTGCACAAGCTGGTGTCCGACGGCGCCGTGTCCACCCCGCACGCCGACGCGCACCTGAAGAACACCTGGGGCGTGGCCTTTAATCCGTTCGGCTACGTCTGGGTGGCCAACAACCATGACGGCAGCTCCACGCTGTACGACGGCAACGGCGTGCCGCAAAGCCTGGTGGTCAGCGTGCCGGCGGCCAGCGGCAGCGGCATCGGCTCGCCCACCGGCATCATCTACAACGGCTCCAGCGACTTCATCGTCGGCAACGGCACGCTGACCGGCGCCAGCCGCTTCCTCTTCGCCAGCGAAGACGGCGCGATCACCGGCTGGGCGCCCAATGTCGACCAGGGCCACGCGCTGATCGCCGTCACCAAGCCCGGCGCGATCTACAAGGGCATTGCCCAGGCCGCGACCGGCACTGCCAACCAACTCTACGCGACCGACTTCCACAACAACCGCGTCGACGTCTACGACAAGGCCTTTGCACCGGTCACCACCAGCGGCGGCTTTGTCGACCCGGCGCTGCCCAAGCACTACGCGCCGTTTGGCATCCAGAACATCAACGGCAACCTCTATGTCAGCTACGCCCGCCAGGATGCCGACGCCGAGGACGACGTGGCCGGCAAGGGCAAGGGCTTTGTCAACGTCTTCAACGCCGACGGCAAGCTGCTGCGCCACCTGGTGGCCAAGGAAGGCCTGAACGCGCCCTGGGGCATGGCCATGGCACCGGCCAACTTCGGCGAGCTGAGCAACCGCCTGCTGGTGGCCAACTTCGGCGACGGCACGATCTCCGCCTACGACATCGCCACCGGCGCCTTCATCGGCCAGCTCAGCGCCTCCAGCGGCCAGCCGCTGAAGATCCCCGGCCTGTGGGGCATCCAGTTCGGCAACGGCCTGCAAAGCCAGCCGACCAACACGCTGTTCTTCTCGGCCGGGCCGAACGATGAGGCGGATGGTGTGTACGGCGCCATCACTCCGAAGTAAGGCCTAAAAGCTGTACGAAGCGCCCAGCCACACCAAACTGCGGCGCTGGTCGTATGGCGCCGGGAAAGGGCCACTTTTCCCGGTTGCCAGCCAGGCCAGTTGCCAGGCCAGGCCGGTTTCGGTGTGCAGCACCACGCCGAGCCGGCTGTCCACCCGGCGCGCGTCGTCGCGGCCAAGTTGCTGAAGCAAACCGAGGTGGCCGATCAGTTCCAGTGACGGCAGCAACGGCGTGTGCGCGTCCAGCTCGGCATACAGCGTGCGCTCGCGCCAGCCGAAGTATTCCGGCGAGAAGTACAGGCGCAGGCTCCAGGATGGCGCCAGCAAGCCGGCAAAGGCTTCGCCATGGTTGTAGCGGTCGACGCCGGGAGAGGCTTGCACGGCGTGGCTGTAGCTGCCGCCGGCTTCCCAGCGCAGCGCGTCGTTCAGCGCACGGGCGAAGCCTGCGTAGCCCTGCAGCCCGGCCTGGCGCTGCCCCGGCTGCAACTCGATGCTGGTCAGGCTGAGGCCGGCATAGGCGCCGCTGGCGTCGTCCAGCGACAGCGAGAGCCGCGCCCCCGGCCGCTCGCGGCTCAGCGAGACGCCGCGAAAGCGATAGTCCGACATCAGCTCGATGCTGCCGCCCAGCTGCTGCGCGCTCGCAGCGGCACACAGCCACAGCGCCGCTGCGCCGACCAGGGCGCGCAGCAAGGCGGCTGGGAATCCGGCCCGCACGCTTCAGCGTTGCAAGGCGGTGACCGCCGTCGCGTCCAGCGGCAGCGCACAGGCACAGCGGCGGGGCCCGGCCGCATGCAGCAGCGTGGCGCAGGTGTCGATGCCGCCTGCGGCGTCTCGCACCAGCCCCGGCACCGGGCCTCTGGCCTTCAGCTCCCGCAGCAGCGCGACCAGCCCCGCCACATGGGCAGACGCATACGAACTTCCCGACGCCAGCGCCCAGCGCGCGCCGGGCACCGGCACCATCACGTCCCGGCCCGGGGCGCTGAGCGCGCCCGCAGTCGGCAGGTCGGCCACCGCCAGCACGCCGGCATGCGAAGCCGGAAAACCGCCGCCAGGCAGCGTCGGGTCCATGGCCGCGACCACGGCAATGCCTTGCTGCAGCGCCGTGTCCAGCAGCAGCGCCAGCAGCCGGTCCGACGGGCCACCCAGGCTCATGTTGATGACCGCCACCTTCTGGCTCAGCGCGGCGTACAGCGCCCGCGCCAGGCCCAGGCTGTTGCACAGCGTGGCGCCATCGCGTGCCTGCCAGCAGGCGCGCAGGCTCAAGATCTGAGCCTGCGGCGCGACACCGGCCATGCCCACGTGGTTGTCCGCCAGCGCCGCGATGATGCCGGCCACCGCGGTGCCGTGGCGCTCGGCCGCCGAGGCATGACCATCGACGAAGTTCTCGCTCTGCACCACCTGCCCCACCAGGTCCGGGTGCGTGGTGTCCACCGCGCTGTCCACCACCGCCACGCGCACCTGGCGCCCGGTGGCCAGCTCGTGCAGCTCGGCCAGGCGCCAGGCCGCGGCGGCGGGCTGCGCGGTGTAGAGCGGATCATCGTGTTGCAACGCGGCGTGCGGCGCAAGGTTGGCGGTGCCTTGCTGGCCGCGGTAGAGGTGCATCGGCTGGGCCCAGGCCACGCGGGCGTCGCGCGAGAGTTCGTCGGCCACCTGCTCGGGCGTGGCCGGGGCCGGCACCGCGAGCACGAAGCAGTCCAGCCCCACGGCCGGCATCGGCCATTGGGTGACGACCCGCAGGCCGTGCGCACGTGCCAGTTCGTCTGCCAGCCGGTGCCGCGCCAGGCTGCCATTGCCGCCGCTGTAGCCGCCGGCATAGGCCCCATCGGGCCGGTAGTGCGGCGGCGGCTGTTGCAGCATCACCAGCACCTGCGGCGCGGCCTCGTCGCCCTCTGCGGCGGGCTCGTCCCGCGCCAGTGCCAGCAGGCACATCAGCAGGCCGGCCAGCAGCGTCAGCAGCCGGGCGGTGTTCATGGCGCACCGCCGGCGTCCAGCGATTCGGCCAGCGTCACGCCCGGCAACTGCCGCAGCCGAGCCAGCGCCTCGGCATTGGCCACCGGCAGTGCCAGCAGGTAGAGCTGGGTGGCCGTCGGCCCGCCAACCAGCTTCGCGCCGCTGTCGCTCAAGGCGGCGCGGATCTGCGCCTCGGTGGTGTCGGCCCGGAACTTCACGACCGCGTTGGCCGCCACACCGGCACTGCCCAGCCCGCGGTAGCTCGGCTCGGTTTCGTGCTGCCACAGCACCGGCAGCACGGCCACGCCGGCCAGCACCGCCGCCAGCGAACCCCAGGCCGCCCAACGCCCGCGAGTGGCTTGCGGCCGACGCGGTGGGTTTGCCGCAAGTTGCTGGCGCAGTGCCGCCAAGCCTTGGTTGACGTTGCCGGTTGGCGAAGCGGATTCCGCCTGCAAAGCAGCCAGTTGCCGCTCCTCGGCCAGCGCCGCGCGGCAGCGGGCGCAGCCGGCCAGGTGCGCGTCGATCTGCGCACGCTCAACCGCGTCCAGGCTGCCGCCCAGGTACCACGGCAGCAGCACCAGCACGTCGGCATGGCCGCCAGGATCCAGGGGTACAACCTTCACAGCCAATCCTCCTTGCCACCAGGCAACAGCGCACGCAGCCGTCTGCGTGCATAGAACATGCGGGTCTTCACCGTGCCAACCGGGCAATCCGCGATGTCTGCGATCTCGCGGTAGCCCAGGCCGTGGAAATACGTCAGGTCCACCACCGCGCGGTGCTCGGGCGACAGCTCGGCCAGCGCGCGCTGCAGGTCGCGCTGCAACTGCGACGAGGCGAGCTGCTGCTCCGGCCCGTCGCCCGGCTCGGTGCGCGTGTCCTGCGCGTCGTCCGCCTGCGGCTCGTCGAAGCGCTGCAGCGCCTTCAACCCCTTGCGGTAGGCAATGCCGAAGATCCAGGTCGAGACCTTGCTGAGCCCGTTGTAGCTGTCCGCACGGTGCCACACCACCAGGAAGGTGTCGTTCAGCGCCTCGTCCACCAGCCCCGGCTGGTGCGTCATGCGGCCCAGGAAGCGCTGCAGCCGCGGGTGATAGGCGCGGTACAGGTCTTCCAGCGCACGCTGCTCCCCGGCCGCGATGCGCGCCACCAGCCGGCGCTCGCGCGCTTCCGGGCTGTCGGGAGAAGTGTCGCCACCCAGCAGGCTGCGCGCTTGCCGGGCCACGCTGTCGAGCAGGCTCAAGGTCGGGTTTCCTTTTGGTTCCCGGTGTATCCCGGGCCGCTGGCAAAAGGTTCAACCAGCACGGAAATTGTTTTGAGGGATGGACAGGCCAGGGCCGGCCCGCCGGTCATCCCGCTCGCATAGACTCGCCGCCCAAGAACATACCTGAGGGAGATCGGCTGGCATGCAGCTGAGCACGGAAGGGGTGCTGGCGCTGGCACCGGATGACGCTTCGGCCAAGGCCGCGCGTGGCCTGGTGCTGCCGGCCAAGTGGCCGCTGCTGGGCGCCAACGAGGCTGCGGCCTGGGGCGAGTGCCAGGGCAGTGGCAGCAAGCCGTACCAGACCCAGGTGGACCTGGGCGGGCCGGCCTTTCGCTGCAGCTGCCCCAGCCGCAAGTTCCCCTGCAAGCATGGCCTGGCGTTGCTGTTGCTGCGCGCGCAGGACGCGTCCCGCTTCACGGCCACCGAGCCGCCTGCCTGGGTCGCCGAATGGCTGGCCTCGCGCGGCGAGAAGGCGCAGAAGAAGGAAGAGCGCCAGCAAGACAAGGCGGCCACCGCTGCGCCAGCCGACCCGCAAGCCGCCGCCAGGCGCGAAGACCAGCGCTGGCAGCGCATCACCGCGGCCGGCCAGGAGCTGCAGCGCTGGCTGGCCGATCAATTGGCCGCCGGCCTGGGTGCGTTGAACGACGAACGCCTGCGTGGCTGGCAGACCATGGCAGCGCGCATGGTGGACGCGCAGGCGCCCGGCCTGGGCTTGGGGGTGCGCGAAGCCGCGGCCGGCGTGCGCGATGGCGCCGACTGGCCCGAGCGCACGCTGCAGCGTTTCGGTCTGCTGCAGCTGCTCTGCGAAGCGCTGCAGCGCCGCGAGACCTTGCCCGAACCCGTGCAGGCCGACCTGCGCAGCGCCCTGGGCTGGCCGCAGGACAAGGCCGAGGTGCTGGCGCAAGGCGAGGCCGTGGCCGACCGCTGGACGGTGCTGGGCATGGTGATGGCAGAACGCGAGGACAAGCTCAGCGAACGCCGCGTCTGGCTGCATGGGCAGCAGAGCGGCCGGCGGGCGTGGCTGCTGGACCATGCGTTTGGCGGCCGAGGCTTCGAGCAGGCCTGGCTGGGTGGCTGCAGCGTGCAGGCCACGCTGCGCTTTTTCCCCGGCGCCAGCCGGCTGCGGGCGCTGAGCGCCGAGGCGCCCACTGCCGCCGCTGCGCCGGTCTGGCCGCAGGTGACGCTGGCCGACGAGTGGCGGCGCATCGCCCAGCGCATCTCGGCCTGCCCGTGGGTCGGCCTGCAGCCGCTGGTGCTGCCGGGCGCGGTGCTGCTGCGCCAGGGCGAGCAATGGCTGGCGGTGGCCGATGGCCGCGCATTGCCGCTGCAGCTCGGCGCGGCCGATGCCTGGCTGCTGCTTGCGGCCAGCGGCGGCCGGCCGCTGCAGCTGATGGGCGAATGGGACGGCCATCTGCTGGCACCGCTCACCGCCTGGACCGAAGGGGCCGCCGCGCCTTGCTGGCAGCGAGGTGCGACATGAGTGTCTGGACGCCCTTGTTGCCGCAGGCCATGGTCGGCACGGACCGGCAGGCGCAGGCCTTGCCGACCTGGCCCGGCGAGGTCGGCGCGCTGGTGGCTGCATCGGCCACCTCAGGCCAGCCCGCGACCGACCTGCTGCGCGCGGCCACGGTGCTCGCGGTCTGCAGCCTGGCGGGTGCACAAGGTGCGACATGGACCCAGCCGCTGCCGGCCTCTGCACCAGAAGACCATTTGCCCACGCTGCCACCCGGCCCAGTGCAAAGCGCGCTGGTCTGGACGCTGCAGGAAGGCCCGGCCTCGCTGCAGCAACAGGCCTTCGCCGCGTTGGCACATGCAGGGCTGCGGCTGCCGACCGGCCTGTTGCCGCAGGCGCTCGCGCTGGGCCGGCGCTCGCTGGCGCTGCGGCCGCTGCTGCTGCCGGTGCTGGGCGAACGCGGGCTGTGGCTGGCGGCGCAGAACGAGGAATGGCGGCATGTGGGCGGCGTCAGCGCCGAAGCGGCGGACGAAGCGCGCTGGCAGGAAGGCAGCTTCGAGCAGCGCCGCGCCTTCCTGCGCCAGGAACGAGCGGCCGACCCCGCCGCTGCACGCGAACGACTGCAAGCCGCGCTGACCGAATTGCCGGCGCAGGAGCGCGCGGATTTGCTGACGGTGCTGGCCGACGGCCTGGGGGCCGACGACGAACCGCTGCTGGACAGCCTGCGCGCCGACCGCAGCCGCGAGGTGCGCCAGGCCGCGCTCGCGCTGCTGCTGCGCCTGCCGAACGCCGCCCACCCAACCCGCGCCGCCGCCCGCATGGCCGCGCTGCTGAAGCAGGAACGTGCACTGCTGCGCAAACGCTGGACCGTCGACGCGCCAACCGAGCTGCCGGCAGATGCCAAGGCTGACAACCTGGACACGCCTCGGCCCAAGAACGACACGTTGGGCGAACGCGCCTGGTGGCTTTACCAGTTGGTGCGCCAGGTGCCGCTCGCCTGGTGGACCACGCACACGGACATGGACGCCGCCGAGCTGCTGGCTTGGGGCCTTGGCACCGACTGGGCCGAAGCGCTGCTGCGCGGCTGGCGCGACGTGCTGTTCGCCGCGCCCGAAGCTGCCTGGTGCGAAGCCTTGCTGGACCGCTGGCCAGCCGTCTCGCTGCGCGACGACCCGGCCAGCGTGCTGGCCCTGCTGCCGCTGGCCGCACGCGAGCGTCACTGGCTCAGGCGCCTGCAGGCCAACGAGCTGGGCGGCTTGTTGACGGTCGTGCAACAGGTGCTGGCGGCGAACCCGCCGGGCCAGTCGCTCTCGCCAACGCTGTCCGCCGCCCTCGTCACTGCGCTGCTGCCGCGCCTGCAAGGCCAGGCGCTGCGCGACGACTACGCGCTGCGCGCCCTGCTGCCCGAGCTGTGCTGCGCGCTGCACCAGGATGCCTTGCCAGCGCTGGCCCAGGTGCCTCGCCAGGCAGACGAAACCCCTTCCATTGCCCAGGCGCTGCAGACCATGATGCAAGTCATCGCCGCGCGCCAGGCCTTCCATTCCTTGACCCGGACCTGAACATGACCGCCACGACCGCACAGGTGATGCGCCAGCACGCCGAACAGCAGTTCGCCGAAGAGCTGGCCGAGCTGGCCAAGGCCGACGACCGCGCCCGACCCGAGAACTGGGCGCTGTCGCCCTGGGCCGTCGTGCGCTACCTGATGGGCGGCACGCTGGACAACGGCTTTGCCGTCAGCCCCAAGTACATCGGCAGCCCGCGGCTGATGGAGATTGCCGTGGCCACGCTGGCGACCGACCGCGCGCTGCTGCTCTACGGCGTGCCGGGCACCGCCAAGTCCTGGGTCTCGGAGCACCTGGCCGCGGCCATCAGCGGCGACTCCACGCTGCTGATCCAGGGCACCGCCGGCACCAGCGAAGAGCAGCTGCGCTACGGCTGGAACTACGCCCAGCTGCTGGCCAACGGCCCGTCGGAAAAGGCGCTGGTGCCCAGCCCGATGATGCAGGCCATGCGCCTGGGCAAGATCGCCCGCGTCGAGGAGCTCACGCGCATTCCGGCCGACGTGCAGGACAGCCTGATCACCGTGCTGTCGGAAAAGACGCTGCCCATCCCCGAGCTGGCCAGCGAGGTGCAGGCGGTGCGCGGCTTCAGCGTGATCGCCACCGCGAACAACCGCGACAAGGGCGTCAACGAACTCTCGGCCGCGCTGAAGCGGCGCTTCAACACCGTCGTGCTGCCGGTGCCGGCCAGCGAGGAAGACGAGGTGGCCATCGTCGTCAAGCGCGTGGCCGAGATGGGCCGCGCGCTGCAGCTGCCGGCCGAGCCGCCGGCGCTGAAGGAAGTGCGCCGCATCGTGCAGATCTTCCGCGAGCTTCGCAATGGCAAGACCGAGGACGGCAAGACGCAGATCAAGTCGCCCACGTCCACGCTGTCCACCGCCGAGGCGATCTCGGTGATCAACAGCGGCCTGGCGCTGGCCGGCCACTTCGGCGACGGCGTGCTGCGCCCGCACGACATGGCCGCCGGCCTGATCGGCGCCGTGGTGAAGGACCCGGTGCAGGACAGCGTGGTGTGGAACGAGTACCTGGAGACGGTGATGAAGGAGCGGGCGGACTGGAAGGACCTGTACCGCGCGTTCCGGGACGTTTCCTGACTTCCCGCCAATGAGCGCGAGCCCGCATTACTTTGGGATCAGGCACCACGGACCGGGCAGCGCCCGCAGTTTGCTGCGCGCGTTCGAGGCCCTGCAGCCGGACTGTGTGCTGGTCGAAGGCCCACCCGAAGCAGAAGGCGTGCTGAGCGCGGTGCTGGCCGAAGGCATGCAGCCGCCGGTGGCGCTGCTGAGCTACTGCCCGGACGCGCCGCGCCAGGCCGTCTACCACCCGTTCGCCGAGTTTTCGCCGGAGTGGCAGGCCCTGCGCTGGGGGCTGACCGCCGGCGTGCCGGCACGTTTCATCGACCTGCCGCTGGTGCATGGGCTGGCGATGGAGAAGGCGGAACAGGATGCCGCAGCGCAGGAGGTGGCAGAACCCACTTCCGACATTGAGAAACCTGAATCTGGCGATGCGCCGGAGCCGGGCGATCCGCTGACCTGGCTGGCGCACGCGGCTGGTTATGCCGACGGCGAAAGCTGGTGGAACCACATGGTCGAAGAGCGTGGCGACGGAGAGCAGCTGTTCGTGGCGATCAGCGAAGCCATGACCACGCTGCGCGCCGAGACGCCTGAGCGCCACCGCAGCGAAGCCGACGCGCGCCGCGAAGCCCTGCGCGAGGCGCACATGCGCCAGTGCATCCGCGCGGCGCAGAAGGAAGGCTTCGTGCGCATCGCGGTGGTCTGCGGCGCCTGGCACCTGGGCGGGCTGCAGGCCGAGGTCACGGCCAAGGCCGACGCGGCGCTGCTCAAAGGCTTGCCCAAGCTCAAGGTCAACACCACCTGGGTGCCCTGGACCTACCGCCACCTGGCGCGGGCCAGCGGTTATGGCGCCGGCATTGCGTCGCCGGGCTGGTACGAGCACCTGTGGCGCAGCCATGACAGTGCGCAGCCGCGGGCCGTGGGCTGGCTGGCCCGCGTGGCGCGGCTGATGCGCGAGCGCGACCTGGACTGCTCATCGGCCCACCTGATCGAGGCCACCCGGCTGGCCGACACCTTGGCCGCGCTGCGCGACCGCCCCGCGCCTGGGCTGGATGAGTTGCACGAGGCCACGCGCACCGTGCTGACCATGGGCGACGACACGGTGCTGCGCTTCATCGACGACGCACTGGTGGTGGGCGACCGTTTCGGCAGCGTGCCGCCGGACGTGCCCACGGTGCCGCTGCAGCGCGACCTGGAACAGCAGCAGAAAAGCTTGCGCCTGAAGCCCGAGGCCACGCAGAAGACGCTGGACCTGGACCTGCGCCAGCCCAACGACCTGGCGCGCAGCCACCTGCTGCACCGCCTGAACCTGCTGGACATTCCCTGGGGCACGCTGGCCAGGATCGGCCGCTCGGCGCGCGGCACCTTCCACGAGATCTGGACGCTGCAATGGCAGCCCGAATTTGCGCTGCGCCTGATCGAGGCCAGCCGCTGGGGCCAGACGCTGCCGAAGGCCGCCACTGCCCGCGTGGCCGAGCGCTGCGCCGAGGTGCAAAGCCTGGCCGAACTGGCCAGGCTGGTGGACGCGGTGCTGCTGGCCGACCTGGACGAAGCGGTGGCCGCCGCGACGCAAGCGCTGCAGGACCGCGCCGCACTCACCGGCGACGCGCAACAGCTGCTGGCCGCGCTGCCGGCGCTGGCCAATGTGTTCCGCTACGGCAATGTGCGGCAGACCGACGCAACGCTGGTCGCGCAGGTGCTGGACGGGCTGATCCTGCGCGCCGCCATCAGCCTGCCGCTGGCCGGCTCCGCGCTGGACGACGCCGCCGCCGACACACTGCGCGACCAGTTGCTCGCCGGCCATGCCGCCGTGGGCCTGCGCCAGAGCGAGGCGCAGACCGAGGCCTGGCAGCGGGCGCTGCAGCAGTTGGCGGCGCAGCACGGCGCCCATGCCTTGCTGCAAGGCGTGGCCACCCGCTTGCTGCTGGACGCCGGGCGCTGGGACACGCCGCAGGCGGCACAGGCGCTGTCGCTGCAGCTCTCGGCCGGGGCCGAGCCAGCCAAGGCCGCGGCCTGGCTGGACGGTTTCCTGAACCGCAATGCGGTGGTGCTGCTGCACGACGCGGCCGTCTGGCAGCTGGTGGACGACTGGCTGGCCAGCCTCAGCGAAGAACACTTCGTGCGCGTGCTGCCGCTGGTGCGCCGCACCTTCTCGCTGTTCGAAGCCGCCGAGCGGCGCGACCTGAGCCAGCGCGCCAGCCAGGGCGCTGCGGTGGCGACGGCCGTGATGGCCGAGACCACCTGGGACGAGGCGCGCGCGGTGCTGCCCTTGCCTTTGCTGCGTCAGCTGTTGGGAGTCAGCGCATGACGACGATGGACGAACGCGAAGCGCGGCGCCAGCGCTGGCGCCTGGTGCTGGGCAGCGAGGCCGAGGCCAGCTGCGGCGCGCTGCAAGGCCCGGTCGCCGAGATGGACCAGGCGCTGGCCGCGCTGTACGAGCCGCAAGGCCCCGGCGGCCTGCAAAGCCAGGGCCGGCGCGGAGGCCGCGGCAGCTCGGCGCCCAGCGTGGCGCGCTGGCTGGGCGACATCCGCAAATACTTCCCCAGCTCGGTGGTGCAGGTGATGCAGCACGACGCGCTGGAACGCCTGAACATGCGCGACATGCTGCTGCAGCCCGAGATGCTGCGCAGCGTGCAGCCCGACGTGCACCTGGTCGCCAGCCTGATGGCGCTTTCCAGCGTGATCCCGGCCGGCACCAAGGAAACCGCGCGGCTGGTGGTGCGTGCGGTGGTGGACGAGCTGATGAAGCGCCTGGAAGAGCCGCTGCGCTCGGCCATCACCGGCGCGCTGGACCGCAGCCAGCGCAACCGCCGCCCGCGCCATGCCGAGATCGACTGGCACCGCACCATCAAGGCCAACCTCAGGCACTGGCAGCCAGACTACCGCACCGTCGTGCCCGAGACGCTGCTGGGCTACGGCCGCAAGGCCCGCAAGCCCCAGCGCGAGGTGGTGCTGTGCATCGACCAGAGCGGCTCCATGGCCAACTCGGTCGTCTACGCCAGCATCTTCGGCGCGGTGATGGCCACGCTGCCCGCAGTCGCCACCAAGCTGGTGGTGTTCGACACGAAAGTCGTCGACATGAGCGAGCAGCTGGACGACCCGGTCGAGCTGCTGTTCGGCGTGCAGCTGGGCGGCGGCACCGACATCAACGGCGCGGTCGGCTACTGCCAGTCCATCATCCGCGAGCCGCGCAACACCATCCTGGTCCTGATCTCCGACCTCTACGAAGGCGGCGTCGAATCCGGCCTGCTGCGCCGCGCGATGGAACTGGTCGAAAGCGGCGCGCAGTTCATCACCCTGCTGGCCCTCAGCGACGAAGGCGCCCCCGCCTACGACCACGCCCTCGCCGCCAAACTCGCCGCCCTCGGCGTCCCGTCCTTTGCCTGCACGCCGGATGCTTTCCCTGGCCTGATGGCCGCGGCGATCCGGCGGGATGATGTGTCCGCCTGGGCGGCGGGGCAGGGCTTGGTGACGAGTGCGAAGGGGCGGTGAGCCTTGACTCAAATCCTGTGGTCGGCCCGCCGGACCAGAATCGCGCGATGACCACCTCCACCCTGCGCGACCTCACCGCCCATTGCGCGCCCCCAGGCCGCATCGACGCCATCTGGCTGCGGCCCGCGCGGGACTTGCCGGCCAGGAGCGTGGAGACCGCGCAGGCGCTGGCCGCCCGTGGCCTGGAGGGTGACCGCAGCGCGGCGGTCGCGAGCCGGCAGGTGGGCGGCCACAAGCGGCAGGTGACGCTGATCCAGGCGGAGCATCTGCCGCTGGTGGCCGCCTGGCTGGGGCAGTCAGCGGTGGACGCCGGGCTGCTGCGGCGCAACCTGGTGGTGAGCGGGTTGAACCTGCTGGCGCTGCGTTCGCCGTTTGCGGACCAGCCGCTCGTCGTTCAACTGGGCGACGAGGTGCTGCTGCAGGTCACCGGGCCTTGCGACCCATGCTCGAAGATGGAGGCGACGCTGGGGCCGGGTGGCTACAACGCGATGCGCGGGCATGGCGGCATCACCGCGCGGGTGCTGCGCGGCGGCGAGTTGCGGGTGGGCAATGCGGTGCGGGTGATGCCGGCACCCGCTGGCGACAGTTGAGTGCCGCTCAGGCCTTGGAGGCAGCTGCGTCTTCCTCGGGCAACAACAGCTTGCCGAAGAAGAAGCGCAATGCCAGCAGCAGCACGCCGGCCGAGGCCACCAGCGCCGCGTGCAGGGCCCAGAAGTCCCGCCCGGGCATGACTTCCAGCAGCCCGGCCAGCCAGCCGACGAAGGTGTTGCCAAAGAACAGGTGCAGGTAGTACACGCCGATCATCAGGCCTTCGAAGCGGCGCGGCGCGGTGCGCGAATACAGCGCCAGGCCGACCGGCAGGATGTTGGCGAAGCCCAGGTCGTTGACGAAGGTGTAGCCCAGCGTCCAGACCAGGCTGACCTTCTCGCCGGTGCCTTCGATCAACATGGCCGCCACGGCGATCAGCGCAGGCCCGCCGGCCGCCAGCAGCGAGCCCAGCGCCATCTTGACCAGCTCGTCCGGCTCGGTGCGGTGCGTGGCCCACCAGCGCCAGAAAGCGATGGACAGCACCATCGTCGCGGTGCTGATGATGGCGTCCACAGCCTGCAGCCAGGTGACCGGGATCTGCCAGCCGAACAGCAGCAGGTCCATGTGCGCCTGGGACCACAGCGGGAAGGCGTTGTTGTATTGCTGGTTGCCGACGATGGACAGCATCAGCACCGGGATCATCGCGACCAGCAGCACCAGCCTGGCCTTTTCGGCCGAGGCCATGGGCGTGCGCGGCGCGGTGGCTGTCACCACCTGCTTGTCGCCCTTCAAGTCCTCCGGCGGCAGCCAGCGGCGGCCGGCCAGGTAGACGAACAGGCCGATCACCATGCCCACGCCGGCAGCGCCAAAACCCCAGTGCCAGGCGACTTTCTCGCCCAGCGTGCCGCAGACCAGCGGCGCCAGGATCACCGCGACCTGCACCGCCAGCATGAAGATCTGGAACGCGCTGGCGCGGCGCCGGTCGCCGGGCGCGTAGAGCGAGCCCACCTGCGCCGCGATATTGCCCTTGAAGCAACCCACGCCCAGCAGCAGGCAGGCCAGCGCCAGCAGGAAGCTGGCCTCGAAGGCCATCAGGAAATGGCCCAGCGCCATCAGCGTGGCGCCGATGACGATGGTGCGGGTGCGGCCCAGCCAGCGGTCGGCCACCAGCCCGCCGAAGATCGGCGTCAGGTAGACCAGCCCGGCGTACAGGCCGAACACCACCGAGGCCAGCTGCTGCGTGCTGCGCGGCCCGGTCACGCCTTCGATCACCGCGCGCAGTGCATCGATGCCTGCCACCTGGCCGATGTGCTCGGGCAGGAACAGGTAGTTGCTGAGGTAGATCACCAGCAGCGCCTGCATGCCGTAATAGGAGAAACGCTCCCACAGCTCGCAAAAGGCCAGCCAGCCCAGACCGGCCGGGTGGCCGAAGAAGGCACGGTCCGCGCGGCTGCGCGGGTCGGATGGATTCGTCGCGGCCGGATCGGCGGCGGAGGGCGCAAGAGTGGTCACAAACAGCAGAAGTGGAGCGGCGTCGCCGCGACTGTTGCCCAAAAGCAGGGACCGCGCCAGGGCATTGGCCCGGGGGGGCCTATCCCACTGCGGCGAGGCGTCGGGGCCTCGGCAAGTTCATTCGTCCGGCGCCTGCTTCGCCAGGTTCAGCTGGTAGAACTCATGCAGCTTGGCCTGCAGCACCGCCTTGTCGGGCAGCTGTGCGCGGTACTCGGCAATCAGCGCGGGCGAGGCTGTGCGGCTGAGGGCGTACTCCACGACCTCGTCGTCCTTGCTGGCGCAAAGCAGCACGCCGATGGCAGGGTTCTCGTGCGGCTTCTTCAGGTCGCGGTCCAGCGCTTCCAGGTAGAACGCCAGCTTGCCCACGTATTCGGGCTCGAAGCGGCCCACCTTCAATTCGATCGCCACCAGGCAATTCAAGCCCCGGTGGAAGAACAGCAGGTCCAGCGCAAAGTCGCGCCGGCCCACCTGCAGCGGCACCTCGGAACCGATGAAGCAGAAGTCCCGCCCAAGCTCGACAAGAAACTTCTTCAGCTGGGCCAGCAGACCCGCATGCAGATCGGCTTCGCTGTGGCTTTCGGGCAGGTCGAGGAACTCAACGACGTAGCTGTCCTTGAAGACGGCTGCGGCCCCGGGCTGCATCTGTTTCAGCGCGGCAGAAACATGGGTTGGCTGCAACACGCTGCGCTCGAACAGTGCGGACTTGAACTGGCGCTCCAGCTCACGAACAGCCATCTGGAGATAGAACTCGCGCTCTTCCGGACGATTGCTCTGGCTCAGGATGATGAGGTTGTGCGTCCAGGGCAGTTGTCTCACCAGCGGCGAGACGATTTCATCGCCCTGGTAGGCCTAGTAGAACTGCCGCATGCGGTACAGGTTTGGCCGGGTGAAACCGCGCAGTCCCGGCTGGCTGCGGGCAATGTGGCGCGCGAGTTCGCTCACCACGCCTTCGCCCCACTCGGCCGCAGCAATCTTGCGGCTGATCACGCCACCCACCTACCAGTACAAGTCGATCAGCTGCGTGTTGACGGCCTGCACCGCGCGCTGGCGGGCCGCGGCAATCAGGTTCACCACCGCATCGAAGCCTGCTTCGTCGTAGATCGGGCCAACGCCGCCTTCACTGGACTGATCACTTGTGCTCATGCGCTCGACCCCTCGTGTTCCAGTGTGATTCGCTCGATGCAACGAATGGTAGGCGAAGCCCAGGCATCGCCACCGCCTGAGCCCTGAGCCCATGCATTGGGCGGCATGTGCGCTGCCACACAGACGGCCGGCACGCGCGGCCTCATGGTGGTTCATCGCCAAGGCGAGCGGCCGCCCCTGCAACCGCGCTCGCACCGGCACAACGCCAAGGAAAACCATGACCAAGTCACACAAGCAAGGCAACAAGGAAGCGAAGAAGCCCAAGCAGGCGCCAAAGCCCGAGGCGGTGGTCGTCGCCACCTCGTCCTCCAAGCCGGCGATGGCCAGCCTGGCCGCGCCAGCACCCGGCCGCAAGCGCTGATCGACTTGACCGGCTGAGCAGCCAGCCCCGCGGGAAGGGGCATGGCGGCGGTTCTTTTGGAGGCACACTCGGTGCAGGCCGCGCGAGCCGGCCTGCACGGAGCCTTCTCTCATGCCGCTGAACTACGCCAGACGCCTGACCGGCCGCACCCGCACGGCACAGGCCAACCGCCACCTGGGCTACACGCTCGCCTTCGTGGCCGGAGCGACCAATGCCGGCGGCTTCCTGGCGGTGCACCAGTACACCTCGCACATGACGGGCATCGTCTCGGCCATGGCCGACAACCTGGTGCTGGGCGTCAGCGACGTGGTGCTCTCAGGCCTGGGCGGGCTGGTCAGCTTCGTGCTGGGCGCGATGGCCTCGGCGGTGCTGGTCAACCATGCGCGGCGGCGCCAGCTGTTCGCCGAATATGCCTGGCCGCTGCTGCTGGAGGCCGGGCTGCTGCTGTGCTTTGGCTTGGCCGGCGCGCAGCTCGAAGGGCTGCGCGGCCTGTTCGTGCCGGGCACGGTGATGCTGCTGTGTTTCATCATGGGCCTGCAGAACGCGGTGATGTCCAAGATCACGCATTCGGAGATCCGCACCACCCACATCACCGGCACCATCACCGACATCGGCATCGAGCTGGGCAAGCTGGTCTACTGGAACGACAGCCGCAGCAGCGCGCCGCCTGTGCGGGCCAACAGCGAGCGGTTGCGCATGCTGCTCGCGCTGGCCGCCAGCTTCTTCCTCGGCGGTCTGCTGGGCGCCTGGGGCTTCAAGGGCTTTGGCTACCTGTGCACCGTGCCGCTCGCGCTGGTGCTGGTGGTGATGGCCTGCGTGCCCGCGCTGGACGACCTGCGCGAGCGCTGGCGGGCCCCTTCCTGAACCGATGTCGGGGCGCTCAGCGCGGCACCTGCCGCGCGTCTGACAGCAGCCGCGCATACAGCGGCGCCAGCACCGCGTCGTCCAGCGACAGCAGCCGGTCGCCCAGGTACAGCTCGCTGAGGCTCCAGCCAGGCACCTCGGCCGCGCGGATGTGGTCCAGCAGCCAGTGGCCGGTCTCTGCGCCCAGCGCGTCGCGGGCGGCCATCAGCGCGTCCATCGGCGCGTCCACATAGAGGTGGAACATGTTGGTGTGCGGCAAGCCCGGGTTCACGCGCAGGCCGGGCACGGCGTTCAGCATTTCGGCGAAGGCCACGGTGCGGGCGTAGAGCGCGGGCATCAACGCCAGGCGCTCGTCGAAGCGCATCGCGGCGGACACCACCATCGGGCTCAGGTGATGCAGCGTGCCGCCAAAGCGGCGTCGCCACAGCCGGGCCTGGGCGACAAAGTCCTCGCTGCCGGCCAGCACCGCGCCGGCCACGCCGCCAATGCCTTTGTAGACGGACACGTAGACCGAATCGAACAACGCCGCCACCTCTGCATGCGGCCGGCCATAGAAAGCCACGCTCTCCCACAGCCGCGCGCCATCCATGTGCAGCGCGATGCCTCTTTCGCGCGCCGCAGCAGACAGTTCGGTCAGCTCGTCCCAGCTCGGCAACTGGCCCCCGGCCTCGCGGATGGGCAGCTCCACCAGCAGGCAGGCCAGCGGCTGCCTGCAAGCCGCCAGGTCACCCGCCAACAGCGGCCGCAGCGCATGGCCCAGCACCACGCCGTGGCATTGCAACAAAGCCTCGAAGGCCTGCTCCTCGTGCTGCGCCAGGTGCGAAGTGGCATGCAGGCCGAAGCGCGGCAGCCGCGCCTGCTCGGTCCAGATGCGCACCGCCGCCAGCTGCGCCATCACGCCACTGGGCATGAACACCGCCGCCGGCTTGCCCAGCAAGCCTGCCACCCTGGCCTCGAAACCCTCGACCAGCGCACCCTCGCCATACATGTCGTGCTCGGCCTGCTGCGCCTCGCACCAGGCCGCCATCGCGGCAAACTCCTCGGCAGGCGTCAGCGTCGTGAAGCCGGTGACGATGTGTGGGCATTGCCGGCGCAGGGCACGGCGTTCGGCAGGGGTGAGCAGGGGCATGTGCCGATTGGAGCCCAAATGCCAGGCCTTGGGGAAGGGCTGGACTCCCTGCGCCAGAGATGCCTGCGCTTTGCCGGCGCCTGACGGCAGCTCAGACCCTCAGGATGCAGCGTGGGCGTACCAGACCTCGAAGTGGTTGGCGCGCACCTTGCCGCACTGCGAAGGCTGCAGCACTTTCTCGGCGGGCGGCGGTGAGACGGCCGCGGCCACGGCCTCGCGCACCCGCTGCAGCGCGCCGGGGTCGATCTTGTCGCCGCAGTAGCGCAGCTCGTTGCTGCGCGGTGCGCTGCTGGGCGGCACCCGCTCGACCCCCGGCGCGATCAGGCCGGCCTGGCGCAGCGCTTCGAGGGCTGCGGTGGCACGCGGCCGGTCGTCGTCGCTGCCGATCTGCAGGTAGACCCGCACCGGCAGCGTGATCTGGTCGACCGCCGCGCTGACGCTGGCTTGCGTGGCGGCCGGCTCGGAGGCAGCGGCGCCGGGGCGCTGGATGGCCGCGGTGCGGGCGCTGTCGGCAAAAGCAATGATGGCCTGGGCCTGGGTTTTCTCAGGGTCGGTTGCGTCGGACTTCAGGCCTGCGGTCAGCGTGGCCTGGAACAGGCGGCGCACCTGGCCGGCCACCACGTCGTCAACGCCCTTGCGGGCCGTCAGGCCATCCAGCAGCACGATGGCCATGCGGGCCGTCAGGCCATCCAGCAGCACGATGGCCATGTCGACCTGGCTGCGCTTGTCCGAGGTGAGCATGGGGCCCAGCTTGAGCAGGGTTTCGGTATCGCGGCGGGTCGCTTCGGCCACCTCGCGCTCTCGGATCTCGTTGCGGTCCAGGTAGCGCTGCAGGGTGCCAAAGCCGGTGGCGGTGACGCTGGCCAGCACGGTGGTGAGCAGCCAGAAGCCGGCCTTGGTGTCGAAGAAGGCGGCCAGCCGCTCCAGCGGGCCGGGCGCCGAGCGTGGCGAGCTGACAGCCAGTTCCTGGCGAAGCTGCAGCCTGAACTGCTCTTCCTCGCGGATTGCCTGTCGCTGTTCGTCGGTCAGTGCCATGCCGGCATTGTCGGCAGCGAAGTGGCCGCCGCCATCCCGCATCCGGGGGAAGGGTGGAGGCCGGGGCGCTCGCCCTCAGCCGCCGGCCAGCAGCGCCTGCGCATGGCGCGCGGCGATCCATTCCTCGTTGGTGGGCTCGACCGCGACCCGCACGCGGCTCTCGGGGGTGGAGATCAGCGGGGCGTGGACGGCATTGGCCGCAGGATCCAGTGCCAGGCCGAGGTAGCCCAGGCCGGCGCAGACGCGGGCGCGGATCTCGGCGTTGTGTTCGCCGATGCCGGCGCTGAAGACCAGCAGGTCCAGGCCGCCGAGCACGGCCACCAGCGCGCCGATCTCGCGCAAGATGCGGCGCACGTAGAGCGCCAGCGCGGCCTGCACGCGCGGCGAGCCGGCTTCCAGCGGCAGCAGCTCGCGCGGGTCAGCCGAAATGCCGGAGATGCCCAGCAGGCCGGACTCGTGGTACAGCAGGTGGCCAACCTGTTGCAGGCTGAGTTTTTCGATCTCCATCAGGTAGAGCACGGCGCCTGGGTCCAGCGAACCGCAGCGGGTGCCCATCATCAGGCCGTCCAGCGCCGAGAAGCCCATGGTGGTGGCGACGCTTTGCAGGCCCTGCATGGCGCACAGGCTGGCGCCGCTGCCCAGGTGGGCCACGAGGGTGCGGCCGCGCGCGGCCTCGCCATGGCGCTCGGCCAGCGCAATGCCGAGGTATTCGTAGGACAGGCCGTGGAAGCCGTAGCGGCGCAGGCCGCGTTCCCAGGCGGCGTAGGGCAGCGGCAGCATCTGCTCGACTTGGGCCAGCGTGTGGTGGAAGGCGGTGTCGAAGCAGGCGACCTGCGGCAGGCCGGGCCGCGTCTGAAGCAGCACCTCGATGGCCTCCAGCGCAAACGGCTGGTGCAGCGGGGCCAGCGGGATGTAGCCCTTCAGGTCGGCCAGCACGTGCGCGTCCACCCGCACCGGGGCCGAATACTTGGCGCCGCCATGCACCACGCGGTGGGCCACGGCGGACAGCGGCCGGCCAGCGAGTTGCGTGAGCACCCGCGCCTCGATGATGGCCAGTGCGTCGTGGTAGGGCGCCCCAGCCCCCAGCGCCACGTTTTCGGCCACCGCGGGCTGGCCGGCTGCAGCGCTGGACAGGCGCGGCTTCGCGCTGGTGATGCCTTCGACCTTGCCGCCCCATTCGGGCTCGCGCGGCAAGGGGCCGGCGCCACCTTCACCACCTTCAAACAGCGCAAATTTGATGCTCGACGAGCCGCAGTTCAGTACCAGAAGCATGTGGCTGTTCATGGCGGCGTGGCCCGGTAGCCGTGGGCCAGCAGCACGGCCAGCGCGCAGGAGGCGATGCGGGCCTCGCGGCTGTCGGCGCGGCTGGTCAGCACGATGGGCACGCGGGCGCCCATGACGATGCCGGCGCTGTGGGCGCCACCCAGGTATTCGAGCTGCTTGGCCAGCATGTTGCCGCTCTCCAGGTCCGGCACGACCAGCACGTCGGCCCGGCCTGCGACCTCGGAGCGGATGCCCTTGATGGTGGCCGCTGCGACCGACACGGCGTTGTCGAAGGCCAGCGGGCCGTCCAGAAGACCGCCGCTGATCTGGCCGCGGTCGGCCATCTTGCACAGCGCGGCGGCGTCCACCGTGGCCGGCATGTGCGGGTTGACGGTTTCGACTGCCGCAAGGATGGCCACGCGCGGCGCGGCCACGCCGATGGCATGCGCCAGGTCGATGGCGTTGCGGATGATGTCGGCCTTCTCGTCCAGCGTGGGCGCGATGTTGATCGCCGCGTCGGTGATGATGAAAGGCCGCGGGTAGGCCGGCGTCTGCATCAGGAAGCAGTGGCTGATGCGGCGCGCGGTGCGCAGGCCGGTGGCGCCGTTGACGACCGCGGCCATCAGCTCGTCGGTGTGCAGGCTGCCTTTCATCAGGGCTTCGACCAGGCCGCTGGCGGCCAGCTGCACCGCGCGCTCCGCCGCGGCGTGGCTGTGCGGCACGTCTTCGATGGCAATGCCGGCCAGGTCCAGCCCGAGCTCGGCGGCCAGTGCCTCCAGGCGGGCGCGTGGCGCCACCAGCACCGGCGTGATCAGGCCGGCAGCCCGCGCATCCAGCGCGGCCGAGAGGCTGGTCGCGTCGCAGGGATGCGCCACCGCGACGCGGATGGCGCCCAGCGTGCGGGCGTGGTCCATCAGGCGCTGCGGGCCGTCGCTGTGCGTCTCCAGCCGCACGTCGGGCAAGGTGGTGCGGGCGCGCTCGACCCGCTCGGTGGGTGCGATGACCTGGGCCTCGCCACTGATCACCGTCACGCCGTCCTGGTTCACGCAGGAGCAGGCCAGCGTGAGCCGGTGATGGGCCTCTTCGCGGGTGCTGACGGTGACCGAGATGCGCAGCAGGTCGCCAATGCGCACGGGGGCCAGGAACTTCAGCGTCTGGCCCAGGTAGATGGTGCCGGGGCCGGGCAATCGGGTGCCGAGCACGGCCGAGATCAGCGCGCCGCCCAGCATGCCGTGGGCGATGACGCCGTGGAAGCGGGTGGCGGCGGCGTAGTCGGCGTCCAGGTGCGCGGGGTTGACGTCGCCCGAGAGCACCGCGAAGAGCTGGATGTCTTCGGCGGTGAGGCGGCGCTCGATCTCGGCGTGGTCGCCGATGGCGATCTCGCTGAACAGGCGGTTGCGCACCAGGCCGACTTCGCCGGCAGGCATCACGGGAGCAGGCATGTTGGGTATTTCCTCCAAGAGGGGTCAGGCCATCAAGCCATCTGGCCGATGGTGCGCCGAAAGCGCGCCAGCGACACACTGAACAGCGCCGCACCAATGCCGGCAATCGCCAGCATCTGCGGCCACACGACAGACAGGCCGGCACCACGGTACAGGATGCCTTGCGCGGCGATCACGAAGTGCGTGGTCGGTGCGGCCAGCATCACGTCCTGCACCAGGTGCGGCATGCTTTCGCGCGGCGTGGCGCCGCCCGAGAGCAGCTGCAGCGGGATCAGCACCAGCACCAGCAGCATGCCGAACTGCGGCATGCTGCGCGCCAGCGTGGCCATGAAGATGCCCAGCGAGGTGGTCGCAAACAGGTGCAGCACGGCCACCGCCATGAACAGCGCCACTGAGCCCGCAACCGGCACCTGCAGTGCGCCCTGCACCACGAAGACCAGCGCCGCGAGCGCCGCCAGTGCCACCACCAGGCCCATGGCCCAGACCTTGGCCAGCATGATCTCGGTGGGCGTGACGGGCATCACCAGCAAGTGCTCGATGGTGCCGTGCTCGCGCTCGCGGATCAGCGCGGCGCCGGTCAGGATGATGGACAGCATGGTCACGTTGTTGATGATCTCCATCAGCGAGCCGAACCAGGCCTGCTCCAGGTTGGGGTTGAAGCGCATGCGCAGGTCCAGCGCCACCGGCATCGCGGCGGCAGGCTGGGCTCGGCGCAGGTAGTCCCCCACCTCGTCGCTGGCGATCTGCTGGATGTAGCCGCTGCCGGTGAAGGCCTGGCTCATGCGGGTGGCGTCCACGTTGAGCTGGGCGGTGGGCGCGCGGCCGGCCAGCACGTCACGCTGGAAGCCGGCCGGGATGTCCAGCACAAAGGTGAAGCGGCCGTCGTCCATGCCGGCGTCCATGGCCTGGCGGCTGACCAGCTCGGGCGCCTTGAAGTGCGGTGGGTAGAAGCCGGAGACGATGCGCGCGGACAGCGGCGAGGCGTCTTCGTCGACGATGGCGATGGCCGCGTTGTGCAGACTCTCGGGCATTGCGGTGGCGGCCACGTAGATGGACAGCGTGAAGGTGTAGGCGATGAGCACCAGCATCATCGGGTCGCGCACCAGGCTCCACAGCTCCTTGACGCCCAGGCGGTAGATGTTCGCGACGGAAGCGGTCTTGGCCATGCTCAGCTTTCCTGCTTCTTCAGCAACACGATGGCCAGCCCCAGGATCACCGGCACCGAGGCCAGCAGCGGCCAGAACGACGGCGCCAGGCCGGTCACGTCCAGCGCCTTGCTGAACACACCGCGGCTGATGGTGAGGAAGTGCGAGGCGGGATAGATGCGGCCGATGAAGGCGCCCATGCCTTCCAGCGACGACACCGGGTTCAGCAGGCCGGCGAACTGCACGCAGGGGATCATCGTGGCGATCATGGTCACGAAGATGGCCGCGATCTGGCTCTTGGTGAAGGTGGAAGCCAGCAGGCCGAAGCCGGTCGAAGCCACGACGAAGATCAGCGCCGCCAGGCTCAGGGTGGCAAAGCTGCCCTTGATGGGCACGCCGAACACGCTGACGGCCAGCGCCGACATCAGCAGGAAATTGAACATCGCCAGCAGCACATAGGGCAGCTGCTTGCCGAGCAGGAACTCTGTGCGGGTGACCGGCGTGACATAGAGGTTCAGGATGGAGCCCAGCTCCTTCTCGCGCACCACCGAGAGGGCCGCCAGCATGGCCGGGATCATCATCAGCAGCAGCGGGATGACGGCCGGCACCATGGCCGGCAGGCTCTTCACATCGGGGTTGTAGCGGTAGCGCACCTCCAGCGCACTGGGTGCGGCCAGCGACACGCCCAGGCGGTGCTGCGCCATGTCCGCCAGCCACATGGCGTGCATGGCCTGCACGTAGCCGCGCACGGTCTCGGCGCGGGTGGGCATCGCGCCGTCGGCCCAGGCGCCAATGGTCACGGTCTTGCCGCGCGCCACGTCGCGCGCGAAGCCCGGCGGGATCTCGATGGCCAGCGCCAGCTCGCCGCTGCGCATGCGGCGGTCCAGCTCGGCGTGGTCGGCGATGGGCGCATGTTCGATGAAGTAGCGCGAGCCCGAAAGGTTCAGCGCATAGCTCTGGCTCAGGCCCGTCTGGTCCTGGTCCAGCACCGCGTAGCTGAGGTTCTCCACGTCCAGGCTGATGCCGTAGCCGATGATGAACATCAGGATGGCCGTGCCCAGCAGTGCCAGCGTGGCACGCACCGGGTCGCGCCGCAGCTCCAGCGCCTCGCGCTGGCTGTAGCTGAGCAGGCGGGCCAGGCTGAAGCCGCGGCGCGCGGCCGGCGCGGCGGCGGCCCGCACTGTGGCATCGGCGGCCGGCGCAGCGACAGGCGCGAGCGTGGCAGCCTCCGGCCCCGCGGCCTCTTTCAGGTAACTGATGAAGGCGGCCTCCAGGCTGGCGGCGCCGCGCTTGGCCACCAGGGCCTGCGGTGCGTCGGTCACCAGCACCCGGCCGGCGTGCATCAGCGAGATGCGGTCGCAGCGCTCGGCCTCGTTCATGAAGTGGGTGGAGATGAAGATGGTCACGCCATCGCGGCGGGCCAGCTCGATCATCAGCTCCCAGAACAGGTCGCGCGCCACCGGGTCCACGCCGGAGGTGGGCTCGTCGAGGATCAACAGCTCGGGCTTGTGCACCATGGCCACCGCCAGCGACAGGCGCTGGCGCATGCCCAGCGGCAGGCTCTCGGGCAGGCTGGCCAGCACGTCCTGCAGGCCGAAGCGCTTGGCCATCTCGTCCACCCGCGCGGCCACCTGTTCCGGCGCCACCTTGAACAGCTGCGCGTGCAGCACCAGGTTCTGCTGCACGCTGAGTTCGCCGTACAGCGAGAAGGCTTGCGACATGTAGCCCACGCGGGCGCGGGTGGCGATGTCGCCGCTGGCAATCGGCTGGCCGAACAGCAGCGCCTGGCCCTCGCTGGCCGGCAGCAGGCCAGTCAGCATCTTCATGGTGGTGGACTTGCCGCAGCCGTTGGAGCCGAGGAAGCCGAAGATCTCGCCGCGGCGGATGCGGAAGTCCACGTGGTCAACGGCGACGAAATCGCCAAAGCGCATCGTCAGTCCGCGCGCCTCGATGGCAATGGCCTCTGTGCCCCCCTCGTCGGCCTGCAGCGGCGGCACCACGACCGCGTGGTGGCCGCGCCGCCGTTCCTCTGGCAAGAGCGCGATGAAGGCGGCCTCCAGGCTGGCGCAGCCGCTGCGCTGGCGCAGCTCGGCCGGGCTGCCGGTGGCCAGCACCCGGCCGGCGTCCATCGCCACCAGCCAGTCGAAGCGCTCGGCCTCTTCCATGTAGGCGGTGGCGACCACCACGCTCATGCCGGGCCGCTCGGCCCGGATGCGGCCGATCAGCTCCCAGAACTGGGCCCGGGAGAGCGGGTCCACGCCGGTGGTGGGTTCGTCGAGGATCAGCAGGTCCGGGTCGTGGATCAGCGCGCAGCACAGGCCCAGCTTCTGCTTCATGCCGCCTGAGAGCTTGCCGGCCGGGCGCTGCAGAAAGGGCCGCAGGCCGGTGCTGGCGGTCAGCGTATCGATGCGGCTGCGCCGCTCGGCGCTGCGGTGGCCGAACAGGCGGCCGAAGAACTGCAGGTTCTCCTCGACCGACAGCGTGGGGTAGAGGTTCTTGCCCAGGCCTTGCGGCATGTAGGCAATGCGCGGGCAGACGGCTTCGCGGTGGGTGCGGCTGGCCATGTCGCCGCCCAGCGCCAGCACCGTGCCCTCCTGCACCGCGCGCGCGCCGGCCAGCAGTGACAGCAGGCTGGACTTGCCCACGCCGTCCGGCCCGATCAGGCCGACCATGCAACCTGCCGGCAGCGCCAGCGTCACATCGTCCAGCGCCACGGTCTCGCCGTGGCGCAGGCTCACGCCGCCAAAGCGGGCGACCGGCTCGCCCGGCAGGCTCACTGGAGGGCTCACCGAGGCACCTGCACCGCCAGCTCGGCGGGCCAGGCGGCCTGCGGGTCCAGCTTGAGCCAGGCCACGCCGGGCAGGCCGGTCTTGACCTGCTTCAGGTGCTTCTGCAACAGCTCGCGGCCGATCTGCGCCTTGACGCGGAACATCAGCTTCTGCCGCTCGCTGGCGGTCTCCACCGTCTTGGGCGTGAACTGCGCGGTGCTGGCGACAAAGGACACCTTGGCCGGGATCACGTACTGCGGCGCGGCGTCCAGCACGATGTGCACTTCGCTGCCCAGCGCCAGCCGGCCGGCCACCTGTTCGGGCACGAAGAAGGTCATGTAGACGTCCGACAGGTCCACCAGGTTCAGCAGCTTGCCGCCGCCGCCCAGCACCTCGCCGGCCTGGGCGATGCGGTACTGCACCCGGCCGGCACGCGGCGCGGTGAGGGCGCTGTCGTCGATGTCGGCCTGGATGCGGGCCAGCGTGGCGTCGGCCGCGACCTGCGCTGCCTGGGCGCTGCTGACCTGGGTGCGCGCGGCCACCACGCCGGCCCGGGCCGCGGCGACCTGGGCCTGGGCGGCATTCAACCCGGCCTGGGCGCTGCGCACGCGGGCGCGGTCGTCATCCAGCTCCTGGTCGGACGACGCGCCTTCCTTGGTCAAGGTCTCGGAGCGGGCCTGGCGGCGGCGGGCGGCGTCCAGCTCGCTCTCGCGCTGAGCAACCTGGGCCAGCGCGGTCTGCACATCGCTCTCGCGCACCGTCACCTGGGCCTGGGCGCTGGCCACGCCGCTGACGGCCTGCTCACGCCGCGCGCGGCCTTCGTCGCGCTGGGCTTCCAGGGTCTGCACCTGCATGTGGGCCAGCGGCTGGCCGGCGCTGACGAAGTCGCCTTCGTCGACCAGGATGTCCTGCACCCGGCCACCCAGCTTGGTGGCGACGTCGACCTCGGTCGCCTCGATGCGGCCGTTGCCACTGACAAAGCCTTCGCCAGGCCCGTGCGGGCGCAGCGCGCTCCAGGCGTAGGCGCCGGCACCGGCGGCCACGGCCACGGCCAGCAGGCCGGCGCCCAGGATCAGGTGTTGTTTGGTGATGGGCATGGTGGTGTTCGTCAAAGTGCGTCGCCGCCGAGCGCGGCATAGAGGCTGACCTGGCTGCTCAGCAGCGCGCGCTGGGCCTGCACCTGCTGCTGCTCGGCGGCCAGCAGGTCGCGCTGGGCGTCCAGCACTTCGAGGAAGGCGGCGGAACCGGCGTCGTAGCGCAGCGTGGACAGGCGGGCGCGTTCGCGCTGGGCCGCCAGTGCCTGCTGGGCGATCGCCAGCTGGCGGGCCAGGCCCTGGCGTGCGGCCAGCGCGTCGTTGACATCGCGGAAGGCGCCCTGCACGGTGGCTTCGTAACGGGCCAGCGCTTCATCCCGGCGCGCCTGGGCGCCGGCCAGGTTGGCCTCGCGGCGGCCGCCGTCGAACAGCGGCAGCGTGATCTGCGGGGCAAAGCTCCAGGCCGCGCTGCCGGTGGCAAACAGCCCGTTCAACTCGGCGCTGGCGGTACCGGCCTGGCCGGTCAGCGCAATGCGGGGGAAAAAGGCGGCGCGGGCGGCGCCGATGTTGGCATTGGCCGCCTTGAGCTGGTGCTCGGCGGCCAGCAGGTCCGGCCTGTGGTCCAGCAGCTCAGCGGGCAGCCCCGGCTGCAGCTCGGCCAGCCGGGTGGCGGCCAGCAGCGGCACGGTGCGGCTGTCCAGCGGGCCGCCGACCAGCAGCATCAGCGCATGGGCCTGGTTGGCCCGCGCGAGGTCGAGCTGGGCGCTCAGCGCCTGGGCCTGGGTCAGCAGCGTCTGCACCTGGGTCAGCGCCAGCCGCGAGGTGGCACCCACCTCCACCCTGCGGGTGAAGATGCGCAGGCTTTCGCTGCGGCTGCTGACGGTGAGATTGGCCAGCGCCAGGCGCTCGTCCAACTCGCGCAGCGCCAGGTCGGCCTGGGCCACCTGGGTGATGAGGCTGAGGCGGGCGGCGGCCTGCGCCGCTTCGCTGGCCAGGAAGCTTTCGCGCGCCGCACCTTCGAGGCTGCGCACCCGGCCCCAGAAGTCCAGCTCCCAGCTGGCCAGGCCCAGGCCGACCTGGAAGTCATTGCCCACCACCGGCCGACCGGTGAGGTTCAGGTCGCCCGGCACCCGCTGGCGCTGGCCGCCGGCCTGGGCGGCCAGCGTGGGCAGGGCCTCGGCCTGCTGGATGCCCAGCGCGGCGCGGGCCTGCGCCACGCGGGCCGCAGTCTGGCGCAGGTCGCGGTTGTGGTCCAGCGCCTGCGCGATCAGGGCCTGCAGGCGGGCGTCGGCGAAATAGTCCTGCCAGGGCAGCGAGGCAGCCTGGCGCGCCAGCGGCGGCGCGCCCAGCTCGAACTGCGCCGGGACCGGCGGCTCGGGCCGGGTGTACGGCGGCGCCAGCGAGGCGCAGCCAGCCAGCAGCAGGCCGCCAGACCAAACGAAAGCAAGGAAGCGTCGAGATAAATGCATGGCTAGCCCAGGATGTGCATGCCGGCGTCGATGTAGAGCGTGTCGCCGGTGATGGCGCGCGCCAGGTCGCTGACCAAAAAACTGCAGAGCTCGCCGATCTCCTGCTGCGTGACCAGCCGGCGCAGCGGGGCGCGGGCGGCGCTGTCCTGCAGCAGTGCATCGAAATGGGCGATGCCGGAGGCGGCGCGTGTGGCCAGCGGGCCAGGCGACACCGCGTTCACGCGAATGCCGCGCTGCCCGAGCTCGGTGGCAAGGTAGCGCACGCTGGCTTCCAGCGCGGCCTTGACCGGCCCCATCACGCCGTAGTTGGCAATCACCTCGTCGGCACCCTGGTAGCTCATGGTCAGCAAACAACCGCCGTCCGCCATCAGCGGCTCGGCGAGCCGGGCCATGCGCAGCAGCGAGTGGCAGGAGACGTCCATGGCCTGCGCAAAGCCCTCGGCGGAACTGTCGACCACTCGGCCGTGCAGATCCGCACCGGGCGCGAAGGCGATGGAGTGCAGCACGAAGTCGAGCCTGCCCCAGCGCTGGGTGATGGCCTCGAACACCGCTTCCAGCTGGCCGGGCTGCTGCACGTCCAGCGGCAACATCAGCGCCGCGTTCAGCGCCTGGGCCAGCGGTTCGACGTGCGGACGGGCCTTGTCGTTGAGCCAGGTCAGCGCCAGTTCGGCGCCGGCCGCCTGGAAGGCCTGCGCGCAGCCCCAGGCAATGCTCTGTGCGTTGGCGATGCCCACCACCAGGCCTTTCTTGCCGCTCAGGTCGATGACCATGTCAGCGCACCATCACGTAGCTGCCGGGCGCATCGGCCAGCGCGCCCTTGTGGCGGCCACCCATGTGCGGCGGCTTGACCGGGGCGCCGGAATGCGCCGCCAGCCAAGCCTGCCAGGCCGGCCACCACGAGCCTTCGTGCTGCGGCGCCGCCGCCAGCCAGTCGTCGGCCGTCAAGCTCGGGCCTTCGGCAGGACGGGTCAGCAACTGATGGCGGCGATGGCCGGCGCCCGGCGGGTTGACGATGCCCGCGTTGTGGCCGCCGCTGGTCAGCGCGAAAGTGATCTCGGCCGGGCACAGGTGGTGCAGCTTGTAGACCGAGCGCCACGGCGCGACATGGTCGGTCAGCGTGCCCACCATGAACACCGGCAGCCGCAGGTCGGCCAGCGAGACGGGGTGGCCGTCGACCATGAAACGGCCTTCGGCCAGGTCGTTCTTCAGGAACAGCTGGCGCAGGTACTGCGAGTGCATGCGGGCCGGCATGCGGGTCGCATCCGCGTTCCAGGCCATCAGGTCGTTCATGGTCGCGCGCTGGCCCAGCAGGTATTCGTTGATCAGGCGCGACCACAGCAGGTCGTTGGAGCGCAGCATCTGGAAGGCGCCGGCCATCTGGCTGGCCTTGAGGTAGCCGGTGCGCGCCATCTGCGCTTCCAGCAGGCTGACCTGGTTCTCGTCGATGAACAGGCCCAGCTCGCCGGGTTCGTGGAAATCGGTCTGGGCGGCGAACAGCGTCATCGAAGCCAGCGCCTCCGGCTCGGTGCGCGCGAGTGCGGCGGCGGCCATGCTCAGCAGCGTGCCGCCCAGGCAGTAGCCCACGGCATGCACCGGCTGCTTGGGCACGATGTCTCGCACGGCGGCGAGCGCGGCGGCTACGCCCAGCGAGAGGTAATCGTCCATGCCGAGTTCGCGGTCCTCGGCCTGCGGGTTTTTCCACGAGATGCAGAACACCGTGCGGCCCTGGTCGACCAGGAACTTGATCAGCGAGTTGTGCGGTGACAGGTCCAGGATGTAGTACTTCATGATCCAGGCCGGCACGATCAGCACAGGCTCCGGATGCACCGTGGGCGTGCTGGGGGCGTACTGGATCAGCTCCATCAGCCGGTTCTTCAGCACGACCTTGCCGGGGGTGACGGCCAGGTTGCGGCCGACCTGGAAGGGTTCGGTGCCGGCCGGCGGCGCGTGCACCGCCTCGCGCTGCAGGTCTTCCACGGCGTTCAGGAAGCCACGCGCCAGGTTGGCGCCCAGCTGGGCCTGGGTGCGCTCGAGCACCACCGGGTTGGTGAGCAACTGGTTGCCGGGCGAGGCCAGGTCCAGCAGCTGGCGCGCGCCAAAGGCCACCAGGTCCTGGTGATGCTTTTCCACGCCCCACACGCCTTGCGTGGCCGCGGCCCACCACTGCTCGGTCAGCAGGAAGGACTGGTGCATCAGGTTGAACGGCCAGCGCTGCCACTCGGGGGCCTCGAAGCGGCGGTCGTGCGCCGGCGGAGCCACGCAGCAGCCCTCGGCCGGCGCGCGGCCGGCGGCAGCGCCACAGGCCAGCGCGTAGTGGGTCCATTGCTGGGCCTGCTGCCAGGCCAGGCTGCCCAGGTCGGCGCGCTTGCCGGGCGAGGCGGCCAGGTGCAGCGACCAGTCCAGCCAGGCCAGCAGCGGCGAGGCCAGCGAAAGCGAAGCGCTGCCACGGGCCAGCGCGGCATGCACCAGCGGGTCGATGCGCTCGGCAAGGCTGGGGAGTTCGGGGCGGGCGAGGGGGGCGGGCGTCGGCATGGCGGTGTCCTGCAGGGGACCGGGATGGCGCCACTGTAGGAAGCCGCGGGGCCGCCCCTCTTGAGGCAGATCAAGCGAGTGACCGACTGGTCAGTCTCCAATGCCGTGGCAGGACACAACACCAGGAGACATGCACATGCCAGCCCCCATTCCCTTGCAGGCCTGCGTGGCGCCTGCCCCCGCGCCACAGCGGCGCCGCGAGCCGCCCGAGGTGCGAGTGCAGCAGATCCTCGATGCGGCGCTGCTGGCCTTTGCCGAGCGCGGTTTCGCGGCCACGCGCATGGACGACATCGCCGCGCTGTGCGGGCTGTCCAAGGGCGGGCTCTACGGCCACTTCAAGGGCAAGGACGAGCTGTTCGAAGCACTGATCGGCCGCCACCTGCAAGTCCCCGATCCGGGCTCAGCAGAGCAGCCGCCGCCCACCGCGCTGCGGCCACTGGTGGAGTGGTTGGTCGGCCGCATGTACCAGCGCATGGGCGATCCCGGCACCACGGCGATGCTGCGCCTGCTGATCGCCGAAGGCCGGCGCGTGCCCGAATTGGTAGCGCGCTGGCGCTCCCAGGTGCTGGAGCCCCATTGGCAGTTGCTCAGTGCGATCCTGGCCGAGGCGGCGGCGCAGAGCGGTGCACCGTCCGGCGTGCGGACCGAAGTGCTGGTACGCGAACCGCGGCTGATCCTCGCGCCCGCCGTGTTGCTGATGCTGACGCAGCTGATTTTCGGCGAGCACGATGCGGCAGACGCCGAGCGCATGCGCAGCGCCCACGTGAACATGCTGTGCGAGTGGCTGGCGCCCGCATCAGCCTGAGGTTTCGCGCACGGCCCGTGCCAGCAGCCGGACCTGGCGGTCCATGGCCTGCGCCCTGACATGGCCGTAGCCGAGCACCAGGCCGTTCAGCGGCCCGTGCGGGCAGCCGGGGACCTGGTGCTGGCTCAGGGGCCGAGCCACCACGCCAAGGACAGCGGCACGTGCGCTGGCCTGCACGTCGACCACGCCTTGCGGCAGCGTGATGCACAGGTGCAGGCCCGCGCCGTGGCCGACCGGCACGACGCTCTCGCCGAATTCCTGCTGCAGCGCGGCCAGCAGCGCCTCGCGGCGCTCGCGGTAGAGGCGGCGCATGCGGCGCAGGTGGGCCAGGTAGGCGCCGCTGTGAAGCAGGGCGGCCAGCGCGCGCTGCTCGGGCATGCGGCCGCGCGGCTGCAGCCGGCTCATGGCCTCGGCAAACGGCGCCACCATGCCGGCCGGCACGACGATGTAGCCGGTGCGCAGCGCCGGCAACAGCGTCTTGCTGAAGGTGCCGAGGTAAAACACCGGCGCGGCCGGCTCCAGGCCTTGCAGCGCGTGCAGCGGCGCCTCGGTGTGGCGGAACTCGCTGTCGTAGTCGTCTTCCAGGATCCAGCTGCCATGGCGCCGGGCATTGGCGATCAGCGCGAGCCGGCGCGGCAGGCTGAGCACCGAGCCCAGCGGGTATTGGTGCGAGGGCGTGAGGTAGACCAGCTTCGGCGGATGGCGCCAGTCGGCGTCGGTGAGGCGCAGGCCTTCGCCGTCGACCGGCTTGCCGACCACCTTCAGCAGCGCGGACTGGCAGGCCGTGAGCGCACCGCCGTAGCCGGGGTCTTCCAGCCAGGCGGTGTCGCCGGCATCGGCCAGCACGCTGGCGCAGAGCTGCAGGCTTTGCTGGGTGCCGTCGGTGATGAACAGCTGCGCGGCGCTGCAGCGCAAGCCGCGGTTGGCGCGCAGGTGCTGGGCCAGCGCGTCACGCAGCGAGGCGTCGCCCTGCACGCCGGCGTAGCCCAGGTCGGGCGGGCTGGCGTCGCGCCAGGCCCGGTCCAGCAGGCGGCGCCACAGTGCCAGCGGGAAGGACGGCAGGTCCGGCAGGCCGGGCACGAAGGCACGGTCCAGGCCGGGGGTGACGAAGTACGAACCGTCCACCCCGTCCAGCGGCTCGCTCAGCGACAGCGCGCGGCGGGACAACGGCAGCGCGAGTGTTTCCTCGGCCCGCGGCTGCACCGGCAGCGGCGCCACGCGTGTGCGCCGGCCTTCGGTTCGCACCAGCGCTTCGGCGGCCAGTTGCTCGTAGGCGTACAGCACCATGTTGCGGGCCACGCCGAGGTCGGCCGCGAGCTGGCGGCTGGGAGGCAGCGCGGCGCCCGCGGCGAGCTGGCCGTCCAGGATGGCCAGACGCAGGCCCTGGTGCAACCTGGCCTGGCGCGAGCCGAGGGTCGGGTGGGCTTGATCGACGCTGCGCAGCAGCAGGGCGTAGTCCATGGTGCTGCGGAAACTGGCTCTAAAAACTTGCCGGCAATGGCTCTAGGTGAGGGGCCAATTGTTGCCTATGCTGCGCCGCTTCGCCGTTTTCCCATCCCAGGAGTTGCCCCATGTCCCCGCCCAGTGCCCGCACCCGTGTCAAACGCCTGGCCGAGCTGGCCCGCTACGATGCGGCCACGCTGCATGCCATCGTCGACGCCAGCTACCTCTGCCACATCGCCTTCCATGACGGCAGCAGCAGCCACTGCATTCCCACCGCCTGCTGGCGCGATGGCGAGCGGCTGTATGTGCATGGCTCCAACGGCGGCCGGCTGGTGAAGCTGCTGGGCAGCGGCCGGCAGGTCAGCGTGGCCATCACGCTGATGGACGGGCTGGTACTGGCCAAGTCGGCCTTCAACCATTCGATGAACTACCGCTCGGCCGTGATCTACGGCAGCTTCGAGGCGGTGGCAGGCGAAGCCGAGAAGCGCCGGCTGATGGACGTGTTCATGCACAAGATCGCACCGGGCCGCGAGCACGATGCGCGCCCTGGCAACGACAAGGAATTTGCCGCGACCACGCTGCTGGCCCTGCCGCTGAACGAGGCCGCTGCGAAGGTGCGCACCGGCGGCCCGCAGGACGATGCCGAGGACCTGGACCTGCCGGTCTGGGCCGGCGTGCTGCCGCTGCTGCTGCAGCCGCAGGCCCCCGTGGCGGCGCCGCACAGCACGGTGCCGGCGCCTGCGTATGTCACCGGCTGGCATGGCCGCTCGCCCTTGCCCAGGTAAAGATTGCCTTTGATGCTGCAGCGCGCAAGGCCGGCCGCGGCTTGGGCCAAAATCGCGCCGTGCGTCATGTTGTAACTCCTTGTATCTCTCTGCCGCTGGGCTTCCTGCTGCTGCAAATCGGCCTCCCGCTCGCCTGGCCCGAGGCTGCGGGCGGCGTGGCCTATCTGGCGATGGTGGTGGCGCCCCTGCTGACGGGGCTGGCCACCGCCTGGCGCGGCCGGCGGGAACCGCAGGCCGCGGCGCGCACCGGCTGGTGGCTGGTGACGGCCAGCCTGCTGGTGTGGACGGTTGGCGGCTTCGGCAACCTGTGGCACGAATGGGTGCTGGGCCTGGCCAACGAGATGTACCGCGGCGCGATGCTGGCCTTCCACCTGGCTGCCGTGCCGCTGACCTTTCTGCTGGCCAGCAGCTGGCAACCCGCTGGCCAGCACTGGGTGCGAGGCATCGACGCGCTGCTGGCGCTGGCGCTGGGCTTCGGCTATTTCCTGATCACCTGGCATGTGCTGACGGTGCACGGCGCGCAGGACCAGCCCGGCGTGCACACGATGATGTGGCTGTTCGACGCGCAGAACCTGTTCATCGTGCTGGGCGCGCTGGTGCGCTGGTGCGCGGCCGAGGAAGCCGACGAGCGCACGCTGTTTGGCGTGCTGCTGGTGCACGCGCTGCTCTACATGGGCGTGGCCGGCTGGAACAACCACTTCATTGCCGGCGACCCGGCCTATGGGCCGGAATACGGCGCAGTGGTCACGGTTGCATTCGCGCTGCTGGCCTCGCTGGCATTGCGGCCACCGCAGGCCGAACTGGCGCTGCCGCAGCCTCCGGCGGTGCTGGTGCGCAGCGTGCACGCGGCCGGGCCGCTGGTGGTGCCGGGCGCGCTGCTGGTGGTCTCGCTGTTCCTGATCCGTGTGGACTACGCCTGGGGCACGGCAGGCGTGGTCAGCGCAGTGCTGGGTTATGCGCTGCGCAGCGTCGTTTTGCAGGTCAGCCAGATCGCCCGAGGCGAAGCCTTGCAGCGCGAGCACACCGCGCTGCGCTCGCTGGCCTGGACCGACGCGCTGACGGGCGTGGGCAACCGCCGCTTCCTTGACCATGCGCTGGCCGGCGCCTGGTGGCGCGAGCAGCGTGGCACCCCGTCGGTGGCGGCGGTGCTGATGATGGACATCGACCACTTCAAGCTGCTCAACGACGAGCTTGGCCACGAGCGTGGTGACGAATGCCTGCGCCAGGTCGCGCAGGCACTGCAGCGTGCCTTGGTGCGGCCGGGCGACATCCTGGCGCGCTACGGCGGCGAGGAATTCATCGCGCTGCTGCAGGAGGTGGACGCCGACGGCGCCTCGGTGGTCGCCGAGCGGCTGCGCGCGGCGGTGCAGGCACTGCAGCTGCCGCACCCGGCCAGCCCGCAGCAGGTGGTGACCATCAGCATCGGCCTGGCCTGCGCGCCGCTGCATGCGGCCAGCGACAGCGCCCGGCTGATCCGCGCGGCCGACCAGGCGCTGTTCCAGGCCAAGCGCGCCGGCCGCAACCGCGTACAGCATCACGCGATGAAGGGCGGCCCGGCCGCCTGATCCCATCGGCGCCAACGAGGTCTCAGGGGTTTTCAGGCACCTGAACAGCCGCTGAACAAACGCTGTCACAGGACTGCTGCAGACTGCCAGTGCGTGCGGTTTTGTGACCGTTCGTGCAAGCTGCAGCGCAGACACGGCAATGCCCGCATGGCGCCGCGCGAAGCTTGGTGCTAGTCTGAATTCAACCCCAGCTCCTGGACAAGCAGCAGGCCGTGGCCACCATGAATCCCAGCGAATTTCTGGCAGTCGCGGGCGTCTTCTTTCAGGCAACGCTGGCGCTGCTGTTCCTGTCCCTGGCGCGCCGCTCGCAAATGCGCGAGGCGGCCTACGTCGCGGCCGGGTTCGGGCTCTGGGCCCTGGTGCAGCTGGCCATGGTCTTCGGGTTGGCCGGCTCGCCACCCGGGCTGCTGGCCGCCGCCTGCTGGATGCCGGTGACGGTACTGGGCATTGCCGCACTGGGCAGCCGGCTGCTGCGCGCCCAGCGCCAACTGAGCTGGCAACTCTCGCAGCAACGCAGCGTGGCCGAGCAGGCCATGGCCCAGGCCCGCGCCAGCGAGGCCCGCCTGGCCGAGCTGGCCCAACAGCTGCAGCAGCGCCAGGCGCAATGGCAGGAAGCCCAGAAGGCGCTGGCCGAGGCACGTGAGCAGGCCCAGGTGGCATCGCGCGCCAAGAGCGAGTTCCTGGCCAACATGAGCCACGAGATCCGCACGCCGATGAATGCAATGCAGGGCCTGATCAACCTGGCACTGCGCAGCCGGCTGGACTCGCGCCAGCGCGGCTACCTGAACCGGGCCCGGGCCGCGGCCGACACCCTGCTGCTGATCATCAATGACATCCTGGACTTCTCGAAGATCGAGGCCGGCAAGCTGGTGCTGGAGCACCGGCCCTTCCTGCTGGTGCAGGTGCTGGACAAGCTGCAGGCCGCCATCGGTGCCAGCGCGCAGGACAAGGGCCTGACGCTGAAGATGGACGTGCCCGAAGACCTGCCGCCGGTGCTGGTGGGCGATGCGCTGCGGCTGGAGCAGGTGCTGGTCAACCTCTGCGCCAACGCGGTCAAGTTCACCGCCCGCGGCGAGGTCCGGGTTGCCGTGCGCTGCACGCAGCAGGACAGCAGCGGCGAAGTGCCGAACTGCACGCTGGTCTTCGCGGTGCACGATACGGGGGTCGGCATCCAGCCGGCGCAGGCCGAGCGGCTGTTCCAGCCCTTCGACCAGCTCGACCCATCGAGCACGCGCCAGCATGGCGGCACCGGCCTCGGGCTGGCGATCTGCAAGCAGCTGGTGGCGCTGATGGGCGGCAAGATCGGCGTGCAGAGCAAGCCCGGCGAAGGCAGCGAATTCAGCTTCGATGCGCGGCTGCAGGTGGGCACGGCCGAGCATGCCAGCGTGCTGGTGCAGCAACGCGAGGCCACCGCGGCCAGCCAGTCGACCGACCCGGCGGCGGTGCCGGCGATGCTGCGCGGCAAGCGGGTGCTGCTGGTCGAGGACAACGAGTCCAACCAGATCGTCGCGGGCGACCTGCTGCGGGAATACGCCGGCATGGAGGTGCAGCTCGCGCGCGACGGCAAGGAGGCGCTGGCCTGCCTGCGCGACCATCATTTCGACCTGGTGCTGATGGACGTGCAGATGCCGGTGATGGATGGCTACCAGGCCACCGCGCTGATCCGCCGCGAGGCCCGGCACCAGGCGCTGCCCATCATCGCGATGACCGCGCACGCCCTGCCTTCGGACCGCCACAAGAGCCTGGCCGTGGGCATGAACGACTACGTGACCAAGCCCTTCGACCCGGCGCAGCTGTTCCAGGTGCTGGTGCGCTGGCTGGCGCCGCGGCCGGTCGCGGCAAGTGCACCCGCCATGCGCCCGCCGCCGGCCCTGCCCAGCCCGGCCGCAGCCAGCCTGCGCACCAGCAGCACGGCGGCCCTGCCGCCGGACGGCGACAACACCGAAGAAGCCGTGTCTTTTGCACTCGGCCTGCAGCGCTGCCTGAGCCAGCGCGACCTGTACCGCAAGGTGGTGCAGCGCTTTGTCAGCGTGCATGCCGAGCAGCCGGCGCAGCTGGCCGCGGCGCTGGCGCGGGAGGCCTGGCGCGAGGCCGCCGCGCTGGCCCATGACCTGATCTCGACCGCCGGCACCATCGGCGCCGAAGGCCTGTCGCAGACCGCACGGGCGCTGGAGCAGGCGCTGAATGCCGGCGAGGCGACCCGCTGGGCGGCCTTGCAGGCCACGCTGGCGCTGCAGCATGCGCGTGTCATGCAGGCGCTGACCCGCTACCTCGACGACCAGGCGGCGCCACACCGCTGAGCACGGCCAGCGCGGCCGCGGCACCGGTTCACACCGGCATCGTCGCCTGCACCGTGGTGCCCTCGCCGGGGCTGGAATGCAGTGTCAGGTCGCCCTGGCACGAGCGCACCCGGAACCGCATGCCGGCCAGGCCGTGGGCGCCCTGGCGGATGTGGGCCGGGTCGAAGCCCAGCCCGTCATCCTTCACCTGCACCCGCACCCGTTCGCCCTCACGGCGCAGCGTGACGTGCACGTTGTGCGCCGAGGCGTACTTGGCGATGTTGGTCAGCGCCTCCTGCACCAGCCGGTAGATGGCCAGCGCGCGGTCGGACTCCATCTGCACATCGTCGATCTCGGTGTGCACCGCGATCTCGCTGCGCTGGGCGAACTCCACGCACAGGATCTCCAGCGTGCGCTGCAGCCCGAGGTTGTTCAGCGACGAAGGGTGCAGGTCCTCGATGATGCGGCGTTTCAGCGCAATGCCTTCGTCCAGCGTCTTGGCCAGGTGCACGATGCGCTCGTTGACCTCGGGCTTGGCCTCGACCAGGCGCTTGCGCATGCGGGCCACGTCCAGCTTGGCGGCCGTCAGCAGCCCGCCGAGTTCGTCGTGCAGCTCGCGGGCCAGGCGGTGGCGCTCGTCCTCGCGCACGCTTTGCAGGTGCTTGGCCAGGTCCACCAGCTCGTGGGTGCGGCGGTCGACCTCGGTTTCCAGCTTGTCGCGCTCGGCCTGCAGCGCGAGCAGGTGCTGCACCCGCTCGCGCTCGCGGTCGCGCGAGAGCCGCTGCATCGCGAACACCGCGGCCAGGCACAGCGCCACCATCGCCGCCAGGCCCAGCCTGGCCCAGACCTGCATGCGGTCGCGCTGGCGGCCGGCGGCGTCGAAGGCCTGGGCCTCGGTGAGGTTGATCTCGTCGGCCTGGCGCGTGACCTGCTCCATGTAGTCGCGGCCGATGTCGGTCATGAACAAGGCCATCGCATTGCTGCGGTCGCCGGTGTCGAACAGCCGCACGACTTCCTGCGTCTCTGAGACCTTGCGCGCGGCCACGTCGGCCACCTTCAGCAGCGTGTCGCGCTGCGCCGGGCGCTTGTCGGCCAGCGTGCGCACGTCGGTGATGGCGCCGTTCAGGTCGTCCAGCGTGCTGTCATACGGCTGGCGGTAGGCGGTGCGGCCGGTCAGCAGGTAGCCGCGCTGCGAGGACTCGACGACCAGCAGCAGGCGGCGCAGCCGGCCCACCACATTGCGCGTCTCCAGCGCCTTCTCGCGCTCGGCGTTGTACGAGGCCACGCTGTGCACGCCCATCTCGTTGACCAGCAGCACCAGCAGCGCCAGGGCCACCGCGAGCGGGCCGATCAAGCTGGCGAACGGGATGCTGGTCAATCCCCTTGTCACGCTGCGCATCGCAACCCCTTACACTGCAAGCTGGGTATCTTGGCCCGCCGGAGAAAAACATGATTCGCATTGGCATCGTTGACGATCACGCCATTGTTCGGGCGGGGCTGCGCCAGTTCCTCACCGAGCAAGTGGACTTCCGCGTGACGGCCGAGGCGGTCAACGGCAAGGAAGCGCTGGAGATCGCCCGCGGCGACGAGGTCGACGTGCTGCTGATGGACATCTCGATGCCCGACCAGAGCGGCGTCGATGCGCTGGTCGCCATCAAGGCCCGCCGCCCCGAGCTGCCGGTGCTGATCCTCAGCGGCTTCCCCGAAGCCCACTACGCCACCACGCTGCTGCGCCAGGGCGCCAGCGGCTACCTGAACAAGGAATGCGACCCGGAGGAGATCGCCACCGCGATCCGCACCGTCTCGCGTGGCCGGCGCTACATCACGCCCAGCGTGGCCGAGATGCTGGCCGACAACATCACCGGCAACCTCGACCGGCTGCCGCACGAAGCGCTCAGCGAGCGCGAGCTGCAGGTCTTCCTGCGTCTGGCCAAGGGCGAGACGGTGAGCCACATTGCCGACAGCATGTTCCTCAGCGTCAAGACCGTCAGCACCTACCGCGCGCGGGTCATGGAAAAGCTTTCGCTGTCGACCAACAGCGAGCTGACCTACTACGCACTGAAAAACGGCCTCATTCAATAAGGTCGCCGCCCGCGACAACCTCATTGCAAGCCCGCGGCGCTCTGGCCGCCGGTTGAATCGCCCCCGGCACCCTGGCCGGCGAGTTCGATGCAGTAGTCGATCAGCAGTTCGATCTCGCTGGACTTGTCGAACACCCGGTCTGCGCCCAGTGAGGCGCATTGGCTGCGCACGCTGGGCGTGGCGAAATTCGTCAGCACCACGCGCGCCGCCAGGTGCTCGTCTTCCTTCAGCGCCCGCAGCACATCCATTCCTGAGCCCTTTTTCAGGAAGATGTCGACGATCACCAGATCGCAATCGTGCACCTCCCGCACCAGCCACTGCGTGGCCGATTGCGCATCTTCCGCCGCACCCACGACCGTCACCGGCGCCATTTCCTCCAGCGCGGCAACCAGGTTGCCGCGAATGATGGGGCTGTCCTCGACGACAAAGATCTTGAGTTTGGGCATCAGCGGATGCGCCCGACGCTGTCGTCGGCGACGAGCACGCAACAAAGGACCGAGTGTAGAGGTGGGGTCTGACTGGACTTGTAGGAAGAGTCTTATTTTGCCGGCTGCGTCGGCCTGATCCCACAGGGGCTCGCGGCCCACACCGACCCTCGCGAACCCGCTCACGGCCCACCATCAGGGCTCATCGGCGCGCATCTTCCATCGTCATCTGATCGTCCTGCACGCCGCCCCGACATGCCGCCTTTGAGCGGCCCGCCAGGAAGCTTGCATGACCTCCCATTCCAACGCGCCCGATTCCGACCGCAGCACGCAGGCGCTGCGACAGGCGCTGGACATGGCCTTCGACATCCGCTTCGCGATGGTCTCCATCCCGGGCGCACGCGTGGTGCCGCGCCCGATGCTCACCCAGCGCCTGGACGACGAGGACAGGCTGTGGTTCTTCGCCCCCGCCGCCAGCGAGCTGGTGCGCGCACTGCCGGGCGAGCATCGCCTGCTGCTGACCTATGCCGACCCCGGCGCCCAGCGCTACGTGAGCGTCGAAGGTGGCGGCGTGGTGCTGCGCGACGAAGCGCTGGCGCGGGACATGTGGGCGCCGATGGACCAGGCCTATTTCCACGGCCGCCCGGCCGACCCCGCGCTGCGCCTGCTGTGCGTGCGGCCGCAGCGCGCCGAACTGTGGGCCCAGGACGGCACCCGCCTGGGCCAGTACGCCCGCCTGCTGGCCGCAGCAGCCGGCCTGACCCAGCTTTCACCCGATCCGCTCAAGCGCCACGCCGTGATCCTGCGGCGCGACTGAGCCGTGAGTGTCCCCCGTCCAACCCGCTCTCTTTGCCCGCCAGGAGTGAACACCATGCTGAAGAAACTGTCCCTGATCGTGTTGACTGCGCTGACCACCGAGTTTGTCCGCCGGGTGGTCGAGCGCGCGGTGCAGCGCGCCGACGAACGCAAGCACCTGGCCCACAAGGCCGCGCAAAAGCAGGACGTGGCGCGCTGGGAGGACGAAGGCGGTGCGGTGGTGACACCCGCGCTGCCGGTGCCGACCCAGAGCGCCCAGGCCCAGGCCAATGCACCGCGCGGTCCTTCCAGTCCCGCCCAAGGCACGCCAGCGGCCGCGCTCTGAGCACAGAGCCGCGTCGCCCGCGCCGATTTTCTTGTTCATCAACAGAAGGCCGCCCTGCTTGCCAGCCGGCCCAGGAGACTGCCATGACCCGTTTGATTGCCCCATCCTCCACCCCGCAGCCCATGCACCGCGGCGCGCGTGCCGCGCTGCTGGCCGTTGCCAGCCTGGCGCTGGCCGCCGCCGGCCATGCGGCCACGCCCACGGTGTCGAGCTACCAGGCCGAGCGCCAGGCCTGCGCGACCAAGCCCGACACCGACCGTGCAGCCTGCCTGCGCGAAGCCGGTGCCGCGCAGGACGCAGCGCGCCGCGGCCAGCTGACCAGCCTCAGCCCCGAGCAGCTGCACACCAACGCGGTGGCGCGCTGCGCGCCGCTGCCCAATGACCAGCGCGAAGCCTGCCTGCGCCGCATCGAAGGCGAGGGCGCGACGACTGGCAGCGTGCAGCAGGGCGGCGTGATGCGCGAGCTGGTGGTGCGTGCCCCCGGGCAGCTGCCGCCGCCCGCTCCGGCCCCGGCCCCGCGCTGAGCGACGCAGGCTCACCGATGAGCCCGCCGACCCCGCCCTCCCGCCCTTGCCCGGCACCGCCGGGTGACGGCAGCGTGTGGCACCTGCTCAAAGGCACGCTGCAGGCCTTCATCGACGATGGCGGCAGCAGCCGCGGCGCGGCGCTGGCGTACTACACGCTGTTTTCCGCCGCGCCACTGCTGTTGATCGTGATTGGCGTGGCCGGCCTGGTCTTCGGACCTGACGCCGCTCGCGGCGAGATCTTCGAGCAGCTGCGCGGGCTGATGGGCCCCACCGGCGCGGCCGCGATCCAGGCGCTGCTGGAAAGCGTCAACCAACCCCACGAGAGCCTGGGCGCCACGGCGTTGGGCATTGTGCTGACCCTGATCGGCGCCACCAGCGTGCTGGCCGAGCTGCAGCGCTCGCTGGACCAGATCTGGTGCGTGCCCACGCCACCCAGCTCGGGCCCATGGTCGCTGGTGCGCGCGCGCCTGCTCGGGCTGGGGCTGATCCTCTGCCTGGGCTTCCTGCTGGCAGTGTCGCTGGTGCTTTCGGCCGGCATCGCGGCCACGATGCGCTGGTGGTCGCGCTGGTTCGGCGAATGGGCGCTGCTGGTCGAGGCGGTGAACCAGGTGCTGTCGGTCGGGCTGATGGCGGTGGTCTTCGCGCTGATCTACAAGATCCTGCCGAGTGCCAAGGTGCGCTGGGCCGACGTTGGCACCGGCGCGCTGTTCACCGCGCTGCTGTTCACCATCGGCAAGGGCTTGATCGGCTGGTACATCGGCACCAGCAGCGTGGCCTCGGGCTTCGGCGCGGCCGGCTCGTTTGTCGTCGTGCTGATCTGGGTCTACTACTCGGCGCAGATCTTCCTGCTCGGCGCCGAATTCACCTGGATCCATGCGCAGCAACGGCAGGGCTTGCGGCGCGCCGCTTCGCCCGTCGCCGCCGGGCCGCAGCCGGTGCAGCACAAGCACCGGCTGCGCGCCTGAACGCTTGCGATTGGCCCCGCCACACGGGCCATCGTCCTACAGGGCTTGAAGCGCTGGTCTGAAACAGCCGGGAGGCCGACGCGGCCACAGTGCAAGACATGCCATCTTCGTTGCACCCCTTGTCGGCCAGCGCCGGCCCGTCGCCAGCCGCTGCGCCTGACAAGGCCGGGCGCCCCCGCCATCGCCGCGGCCTGATGATGATCGGCGCGCTGCTGGCCCTGGTGGCCGGCGTGGCCATTTGCGAATGGGCCGGCTGGCCCTTCCTGATCGAGCCGCTGCGCGGCCGCGTCGAAAACGCGCTGCAGCGCCCTGTCACGCTGGAAGGCAAGGCCAGCCTGCACCTGCTGGGCGGCGTGAAGCTGGACGTGGACCACATGCGCGTGGCCGATGCCGACTGGACCGGCAGCCCGGCGATGCTGGACGTGCAGGACCTGAAGCTGCAGCTGCGCTACCGCGACCTGTTTGCCGCCGGCCGCGGACAGGGGCTGCGCGTGCGCTCGCTGACGGCCCACACGCTGAGCGCCAACCTGGCGCGCCGCGCCGACGGCGAGGCCAACTGGGCCCTGGGCCCGCTGGCCGCCAAGGAACCGGCCGCCACGCCGAACAAACCCTCCCGGCTGGTGATGGACGAACTGCTGGTCGACAGTTTCTCCGGCCAGTACAAGGACGCCTTCCTGATGGCCGACGCGACCTTCAGCGGCGCCTTGACGGCCGGCGAGCAAAACGGCACCGGAGGGCTGCGGGCCCAGGCCGATGGCCACTACCGCAAGGCCGAGCTGCATGCGCGGCTCAGCTCCGAATCGCCGCTGCCCATGCTCACCGAAGGCGGGCAGGCGCCGCCGGTCGCGGTCGTCTTCAAGCTGTCCACCGGCCAGGTCAAGCTGGACTTCGACGGCAGCGTGTCGGACATGCTGGGCGCGCGCAACCTGCGCGGCAAGTACCAGCTCTCCGGCCCATCGCTGGCCGCCGTGGGCCAGCCGCTGGGGCTGACGCTGCCGACCACCGAGGACTTCACGATGCACGGCGACCTGGTCCGCGAGGGCCCGCGTTTCCGCACCCACGTGGCTGCGGCGCGCGTGGGCCGCAGCCAGATGTCCGGCGACTTCCTGTTCGACACCAGCGGCAGGCGCAATGTGCTGACCGGCGCGCTGAACGCCGGTGTGCTGTGGCCCTCGGACCTGGCCCCGGCAGTCGGCGCGCCGAACGATGCCGCCACCGCGCGCCGCCAGGCCGACGACAAGGTGCTGCCGCAGCGCGAGTTCGACCTGCCTTCTTTGAAGGCGATGGACGCCTCGGTGGACCTGCACATCCTGCGCATGCCGCTGAACAAAGACGGCAGCACCAGCATCACGCCGCTGAACGCCAAGCTCACGCTGGACAACGGCAACCTGCAGCTGGACATCGACAAAGCGCAGCTGGGCGACGGCCAGATCCGCGGCCGCATCGGCCTGGCGGTGAGCGACAAGCCCGGCAGCGCGCCCCGCAAGGCCGATCCGTCCACGCTCGCCGCGGCGCGCGAGGCTGCGGCGTCCGAAGCCGCCGCCGATGCCAGCGCGGTGATGGGCGAGGCCGCGCAAGCGCTGGCCACCGCGCCACTGCGCGCGCCCACTGCGTCCGACCCGCTGGGCATGCAGACCGCGCGGCCCGAAGCCGTCAGCGACGCGCACTGGTCGACCGACCTGCGCTGGACCGGCATCGCCATCGAGCAGGTCGTTCCGACGCCCGGTTCCAGCACCACCGCCAAGCCAGGCGAGGATCCCACAACCAAGGACAAGGTGCTGCGCGCCATCAAGGGCGGCGAGCCGGTCAAGGCCGGCACCAAGGGCCCGGCCGCACCCTATGCCAGCGGCCGCCTGGCCGGCCGCATCAAGCTGGACGGGACCGGCCGCTCGACCGCGCAGATCCTCGGCAGCGCCACCGGCCAGGCCCAGGTGCTGTGGACCCGCGGCACCGTTTCGCATCTGCTGGTCGAAGCCGCGGGGCTGGACCTTGCGCAGTCGCTGGGCCGGCTGATCTCGGGTGACGAGCCGCTGCAGGTGCGCTGCGGCGCCGGCTCGCTGGCCTTCAACAACGGCGTGGTCAAGCCCATGCCGCTGGTGATCGACACGCATGACTCGACGCTGTGGGTGGACGGCGAGATGTCGCTGAAGACCGAACAGCTGGGCCTGCGCGCGCTGGTCTCGCCCAAGGACGGCACGCCCATCAGCCTGCGCAGCCCCGTGCGCCTGACCGGCACGCTGGCCTCGCCGGGCTTCTCGATCGAGAAGGGCCCGCTGCTCGAAAAGATCGTGCCCAGCGTGCTGCTGGCCTTCGTGAACCCGCTGGCCGCGATCATCCCGCTGATCGACACCGGCGACGAGAAGGCCGCGCAGGAGGCCGACCTGGCCTGCCGCAACGTGGCCGAGCGCATCACCGGCAAGCGCTGAGCCACGCAGCCGGCCCTTCACGGCGCCGGCTGCCATCCCGCTTGACGGGGGTTCGCAGCTTAAATATGATGCTCGTCATATTTTGCTGAATCCCCTCATGAGTCGCACGCCCCAGAGTCGCAAGGCCGAAAGCCACGATCGCATCGTCGAAGCCGCAGCACGGGCCATCCGCCTGCGCGGCTATGCCGGCGTCGGCGTGGCCGAGGTCATGAAGGAAGCCGGCCTGACCCACGGCGGCTTCTACGCCCACTTCGACTCGCGCGATGCCTTGCTGGTGGCCGCACTGGAACGTGCCGGGCGCGAGAGCGTGGAAAACCTCGGCAAGGCCGCCGAGCGGCATGCACTGAAGGGCCACAGCGCCTTTCGCTCGCTGGTCGAGAGCTACCTGGCGGACGACCTGCTGAAGTCGCTGGACGCCGGCTGCCCGGTGGCGGCGCTGGGCTGCGACATGCCGCGCCAGTCCGCGCCGGTGCGCGAAGCTTCGGCGCTGCGCGTGCAGCGGCTGATCGCAGGCATACGCAACACCTTGCCCGCCGCCTCGCAAGCCGGCGCCAGCGTCATCGCCGCCACGCTGGTGGGCACGCTGCAGCTGGCCCGCGCGCTGGGCGACAACGACGAGGGCCGCAGCCTGCTGGCCACCACCCGAAAGGCCTTGCTGCTTCAGCACGACCGCTGAACCTGCGCGGGCCGTCGTGCCCCTTTTTTTTGCCCCCGCAATATGACGAGTGTCATATTTTCATCCCACCGCCTCAGGAGTTCCTCATCATGAAGATCGACAACACCATCGCCCTCGTCACCGGCGCCAATCGCGGCATCGGCCTGGCCTTCACCAAGGCCTTGCTGGCCCGCGGCGCGCGCAAGGTCTACGCCGCCGCGCGCGACCCAGCCAGCGTGCCGGCGCTGCCGGGCGTCGAAGCGATCCGGCTGGATGTCACCAAGCCCGACCAGGTGGCCGCCGCGGTGGCCCGTGCCGGCGACGTGAACCTGCTGGTCAACAACGCCGGCGTCGGCCAGTTCGGCGGCTTCCTGGCCGCGGACAGTGAGGAGGTCGCGCGGCAGATGCTGGAGGTCAACTTCTTCGGCATGTTGCGCATGAGCAAGGCCTTCGCGCCGGTGCTGGCCGCGAATGGTGGCGGGGAGAGCGGCGGCGCACTGCTGAACGTGCTGTCCATCGTCTCGTGGATCAACGGTGGCGAGCTGGCCGGCTATGCCGCGAGCAAGTCCGCCGCCTGGTCCCTGACCAACGCGCTGCGCCACGAACTGGCCGCGCAGCGCACCCAGGTGCTGGGCCTGCACATGGCCTTTGTCGACACCGACCTGGTGCGCGCGGTGGACGGCCCGAAGACCAGCCCCGAGCTGATCGTCGCCCGTGCACTCGACGGCCTGGAAGCCGGCTTGGATGAGGTGCTGGCCGACGAGCGCACCCAGCTCACCAAGCTGGGCCTGGTCGCCGCCCGGCCGAGCTACCTGCCGCAAGCCGCCTGAGCCTGAAACACACGTCCACCGGGAAGCCCGCCATGACCCTCGCCACCGCCACCGCGCCTCTGCCCACCGCCCGCGCGGCGTCCCCCTGGCCGGTGTTCTGGGTGGCCAGCGTCGCGGCCTTCCTGGTCTCGCTGGACAGCACGCTGCTGTACGCCGCGTTTGGCGCGCTGCGCGCCGGCTTCCCGGGCGCCACGGCGGCCGAGATGTCGTGGGTGCTGAACGCGTACACCGTCGTCTACGCGGCGATGCTGATCCCCGCCGGCGGGCTGGCCGACACACATGGCCGCAAGCGCGTGTTCCTGTTTGGCGTCACGCTGTTCATTGCCGCCTCTGCCGCCTGCGGGCTGGCCGGCAGCGTGGGCTGGCTGATCGCAGCGCGCGTGCTGCAGGCGGTGGGCGCGGCGCTGCTGACGCCGGCTTCGCTGTCCATCGTGCTGGCCGCCTTCCCGCAGGAGCGGCGGGCGCTGACGGTGAGCCTGTGGGGCGCGGTGGGCGGCTTCGCGGCGGCCGTCGGGCCCAGCCTGGGTTCGCTGGTGGTGCAGAGCGTGGGTTGGCCTTGGGCGTTTTTCATCAACCTGCCGATTGGCGCGATCTCGCTGTGGCGCGGCGCTGCGCTGCTGGCTGAAACGCCGCGCGCCAGCACCCGCCGCAAGATCGACGCGGTGGGCATGGCGCTGCTGGTCACGGCTGTCGGCGCGCTGGCCCTGGCCATCGTCCAGGCGGACGCGCCGAGCTGGTCGCGCAGCCAGCTTGGCGCGGTGGCCGCCACCGGCTTGATCGCGCTGGTGGCGTTTGTGATCTGGGCGCGCCATGTGCGCGAACCGCTGGTGGACCTGGGACTGTTCCGCCACCGCACCTACAGCCTGGTGAACCTGGCCACGCTGAGCTTCGGCATTGCGTTTGCGATGATGTTCTTCGCGTTTTTCTTCTACATGAGCGAGGTCTGGCACTACAGCCAGGCGCTCGCCGGCCTGGCCATCGTGCCGGGCCCGTTGACGGTGATGCCGGTGGCCATCCTCACCGGCCGCCTCGCCGGCCGCTACGGCCACCGGCCCTTCCTGGTCGGCGGTGCGTTGCTGTACGCGGCGGCCGGGCTGTGGTTCATGCGGGTGCCCGGGCTGGAACCGGCGTACCTGACGCACTGGCTGCCCGGCCTGTTCCTCAGCGGGGCCGGCGTCGGGCTGGTGATGCCTTCGCTGTCGGGTGCCGCGGTCAGCAAGCTGCCGGCGGCGCACTACGCGGTGGGCAGCGCGGTCAACCAGGCGGTGCGCCAGATCGGCGCCGTGATCGGCGTGGCCATCACGGTGCTGCTGCTGGGCCACGGCGCGCTGCAGCGGCACGACTTCGACGCGGTCTACGCGCTGCACATCGGCCTGGCGCTGCTGACGGCTGTGCTGTGCCTGGGCGTGCGCACGCGGCCGGTGGCGGCCCCTGCCGCAAAGACGTAGCCGGCCGCGCGTGGACGGCTGGGGAGCCCGGTCGCAGAATGCGCCGGTCTCATTGCCGGAAGCCGCCGTGGCCCTTGACGCACCCACCTTCACCCTCTATGGCGCCAAGGCCTCTGGCGCGGTCGCCGTCGAAGCGGCGCTGACCTTGCTGACGCTGCCTTACCAGCTCATCGAAGGCGCCACCTGGGCCGAGCCCGAAGCGCGCGAGCGCGTGGCACCGGTCAACGCGATGCGCCAGATTCCCACGCTGGTATTGCCCGGCGGCCAGGTCATGACCGAAAGCGCCGCGATCCTGATCTACCTGGCAGACCTGCACCCTGCCGCCGGCCTGGCCCCGGCACCTGAGGATCCGCTGCGCGCCCAGTTCCTGCGCTGGATGCTCTACGTCTCGTCCGCCATCTACGCGCTGCACTGGATCAAGCCGGACGTGCAGCGCATTGGCGCGCCGACCACCGCCCGCGAACAGGTGGTGAACGCCGTGCACGAGCGCATTGCCTTCTGCTGGCAGCACATGGACAGCCAGCTGGCGCCGGGCCAGTACCTGCTGGGCGACACGCTCACCGTGCTGGACCTCTACGTCGCCGTGGTCTCCCGCTTCGGCCCCTGGCGCGAACGCTTCTGCGAAGCCGCCCCACGCATGGCGCAAGCAATGGCCCGCGTGGACGCGCACCCGCGCCTGCAGGCGCTGTGGCGCGAGCGTTTCGACGAGGCATGAGCAGACGAAAAAATGCCCGAGCCGGGAGACCCGGGTCGGGCAGAAGGTCAGGGCTCAGGAAAAACTCCGTCGTCGACGGGCCCGTTCAGGGCCGGTCGCAAGCTCAAGGGCGAACGACGATGTCGTTGCGCACAGCCTTGACGCCGCCGGTGCCACGCGCGATGGCGTCAGCCTGCGAGCGCTCGGCCGTGCTCTTGGCGAAGCCGGACAGTTGCACCACGCCCTTCATGGTTTCAACGCTGATCGACATCGCGCTGACGGTAGGGTCGCTGGCAAAGGCGGACTTGACGCGGGCGGTCAGCGCCGAGTCGTCAATGTAGGCGCCCACCGATTCCTGCTCGCGCGTGACCGCGCAGCCGGTGGTGGCGAGGACAGCGGTGGCCGAGATGACAGCGGCAAGGATGAAACGTGCATTCATGGGGATCTCCAGTGGGGTTGTGAGTTGTGAACGGGAAAAAATAAGCGGGAAGCGAAGCGCAGGCCGAGGCCTTCAGCGCTCCAGCCAGTCGCTGAGTTCGTCGGCGTGCTTTTCTTCATCGGCAAGCACGTCTTCGAGCAGGCGGCGGGTGGTGGGGTCCTTGGGGCCGATCAGCTCGATCATCTGGCGGTAGCTTTCCACCGCCACACGCTCGGCCACCAGGTTGGCGCGAATCATCGATTGCAGGTCCTTGGACTCGTCATAGTCGGCATGGCTGGACTGCAGCAAATGCGCGGGATTCAGGTCCGGTTCACCACCCAGCTCGACGATGCGGCGGGCCAGCCGGTCGGCATGGCCCAGCTCTTCGTTGGCATGCACCAGGAATTCGTCGGCGATGGCGGGCGAGGCCACGCCCACCGCGGTGAAGTGGTGGCGGCGGTAGCGCAGCACGCAGACCAGCTCGGTCGCCAGCGCGTCGTTCAGCAGCTTGACCACGTCGTCACGCCAAGGCCCGTAGGCTGGCGTGACGGCGCCATCCGTGATGTCGCGCTTGGCAGCCTTCAGCCCCGCTTCGTCGAGCTGCAGCCGGCCATGTTCGGCGGCGGCCTGGCCGGGTTGGCCAGACTTGGCGGCCTGCTTGGCTGCGGCGGTGGGGAAGGGGGTGGACATGTTGGCTCTCCTGCGGGACGCGTTGGGATGGCTGATGGAAATGCGAGGCGATGCGAAGGTCAGCGGCAGACTGACACTCAGCCGTTCTTGACGGCCAGCTGGTTGTCGACGCTCTGCACGCCGTCCACGCCCATCGCCAGCCGGGTGGCGCGTTCGCGGGCGCTGTCGGTCGGCGCGGTGCCGTGCAGTGCCACGCGGCCGTTGACCGTGTCAACGTTGATGCGCAGCGCGCTCAGCTCCTTGTCCTTGGCCAGCTCGGCATTGATGGACGCGGTGATGGTCGCGTCGCCCACGGCGCCCTTGGCTTCCGCGCCGGCCTGCTTGGCATCGGCCTTCAGCTCGGCACCCGCCTGCTTGGCGTCGGCCTTGAACTCGGCCGTGTCTTGGCGCATCTTGGCCTGGGCTTCATCGCTCTTCTGCTCGACCTTGGCGACGGCCGCATCCAGGCGCTGGCCTGCGGTGCGGGAATCTTCGCTGCGGTCGCAAGCGCCGAGGACGGCGGCCGCCACGATGGCGGTCAATGCGGTCATTCGGCCGAGGGGGGGAAAGTGGTCAGTGGTCATGCGGGGCTCCTGATGAGGTGCCGATGTCCGGCGTTGATGCAACGATAGACAAACCCCGTCCTCCGCGTGGTCGGCTGTGGACTCTTCCGCGTGTCGGAGAGCACCGACATCGGTGTCAGCGGCAGGACCGGCAATTGCCCCAAGGGGCTCGTCTCGCCACGCAAGGCCGCCTGCGAAACCAGGCTTGCGCAAGCTCGCGCCGCGGCGGGTCAGTGCGAGACCGAGCCGCGCTGCCGTGCGAACCAACGCGAGGGTTGACGCGGCATCACCGGGCGCCCCGCCGTGGTTCAGCCGTGGTTGCCAAAGCGCAGAACGGCCCACCAGGCGGTCAGCATGCCGGCGGCGGAGACGCACATGCCCCACACGCCGTCCACCAGGCTCACCTGCACGCTCCAGCCGCGCAAGGTGGCCCAGTTGGTGAGGTCGTAGGTGCCGTAGGCCACCAGCCCGACCAACGCGCCGCGCCACAGCGCAGTGAAGGCGCTGTCGACCTGCGGGCCCCAGGCCAGCGCGAGCAGGCCGGCGGGGTAGCCGAAGTAGAACAGGACGGTAGGCAGCAACGAGGGCGCGGGGCGCATCAACTCGCCGATCTCGCGCTGGTAGAAGCCGCGGGCAATGCCCAGCAGCCAGGCGGCGTCCAGCAGGCCGATGGCCAGCAGCGCGCCCAGGTAGGCGGTGAACCAGCCGCCCAGGCCCACCGGCCTCATGGCGCGCTCCGCAGGGCAGCAGAGGGCTGGACGGCGGGGCTGGGCAAGGCAGGCATGGCGCGGCTTGGGGCGGAAAAGAGGGGCGGGCGGCAGGCGTGCAAAGACGCGCCACGGGGCCCCTGTGCGCCGCAAGAAACAGGCCGGCGGAAGGCGACGACAAAAAGGGTGCAGGCTTTGGTGAAGGTGCCGGTAAACGATGGCTGGGTTATGGCCATTGTTCGGAGCCATGGTCTACCGGCAAGCTGGACAGAGCCACACTGGTGGTCTGCCGATTCACCTCGGCCTGCACGCTGTTTGTCGGGTGCCTTGTTCGGGGTCGGTCAGCAGCTTGGCTGGACTGCTGCAGTGCTGCTGACCATGGACGCTACTGTAGGCAGCGCAAACCGCCCGCGGTGTAGTCGCCTCCCGGGACGGGCTGTAGGACAAAGCCTCGGCAAGGTTTTGCCTTGCCCCCAGGCAAGCGCCTGCCGCTGGGGGAAGATGGGCGCCGATGATCACTTCCAATGCCATTCGCCTGGCCGTTGCCGCGGATGCCGCGGCCATTGCCCTGATGTCACGCCATCTGATCGAGCATGGCCTGCCCTGGGGCTGGGACGGGCAGCGCGTGGCGCAGGCCATTCTGGCGCCGCACATCAACGTGGCGGTGACGGGGCCGCGCGGCGCGCCCGTGGGTTTCGGCATCATGGCGTACCACGATGACGATGCGCACCTGGTGCTGTTCGCGGTGCAACCGGCACGCCAGCGGCAGGGGCTGGGCAAGGCGCTGCTGGACTGGCTGGAGGCTGCGGCCCGGGTGGCCGGGGCCGAGCGCATCCGGGTTGAAGCGCGGCGCGAAAACCTCGCCGCCAGGATCTTCTACAACGAGCTCGGTTACCACGAGCGCATGATCAGCAAGGCCATGTACAACGGCCAGGTGGACGGCGTGCGGCTGGAGAAATGGCTGCGCGTGCACGACGTGTCGGCCAGCGGCGCGGCGTCGTGAGCGCCCCCAGACCTGCCGCTTCGCGTCAGGCCCCCCGAGGGGGTCAAGAAAACTCGGGAGCGGCCCTTCGTTTTCTTGAGAGCCTGGTGCTCAGGCGTCGAGCCGGCCTTCGCGTGGGCCGGCTTCGTCGGCCAGCGCGAGGCAGTAGTCGATCAGGTCTTCGATCTCGCCGGACTTGTCGAACACCCGGCTGGCGCCGAGCTGCAGGCACTGGCGGCGCATTTCGTCGGTGGCGTAGTTGGTCAGCACGACGCAGCGCGGCGCCGGCCGCTTGCGCGCGCCGTCCTGCCTTTGCCTCGCATCGCTGAGCCGGCGCAGCACGTTCAGGCCTGAGCCCTGGCGCAGGAACAGGTCCAGGATGATGATGTCGCAAGGGGCCGGCGGGTTTTGCAGCCATTGCAGCGCGCCGGGCTCGTCTTCGGCATGGCCCACGACCTGCAGCGGCACCATCTCCTCGAGGGCGGCCGCAAGGTTCTCGCGGATCACGGGGCTGTCTTCGACAAGAAAGGTCTTGAGTACCGGCATGTCTTGCACCTGAACGGCAGCGCACGGTTTTGCTGCGTTGCGGGATTCCAGTTTAGGCAGCACCGGCGCCGCGGCCTGTAGGACGGCCGGCTGAATGGGCGCCCGAGAACATGCCCTTGGCGCGGCTCGCCGGTCTGCTTCACGTCTGCTTCAGATCAGAGCCAGCGCTCGAACAGGCGGCCCGTCCACTCCTTGAGCCTGGCGCCCAGACCACGCTGGGCCCAGGCAGCAGGCGTGATGGCAGCCGAGGCCTGCAGGTCGCGCTGGAACTGGGCCTCCAGCACCTGCGCAAAGTCGTCGCCCACGACGACCAGGTTGATCTCGGCGTTGTCGGCAAAGCTGCGCCAGTCCAGGTTGCTGGAGCCGACGGTGGACCACACGCCATCGACCACGGCGGTCTTCGCGTGCAGCATCGCGTCCTGCAGCTCGTGCACCTGCACGCCGGCTTCCAGCAGCTGCTGGTAGTAGCCGCGGCCAGCGGCCAGCATCAGGCCGAAGTCGCTTTTCGACGGCAGCACCAGCACGACCTGCACGCCACGCCGCGAGGCGTCGCACAAGGCCTTGAGCATGTCCTCACCGGGCGCGAAGTAGGCCATGGTCAGGTGCACGCTCTGCTGGGCCGCGTCGATCGCGCGCAGCACCGAGCGGTAGATCGGGTTGGCTTTCTGGCCGGGCTGGCTGAGCAGCAGCTGCAGCACGCGCTCACCTTGCACCGGCGTGGGCGTGGTGGGCGGCGGCGGCAGCTTGCCCTCGCAGCCCTGGCCGTTCCACTGGTGCTCGAAGGATTCGGCCAGCGCCGGCACGATGGGGCCCTGGACCTCGATCTGGGTGTCGCGCCAGCCGTTCTTCAGCGGGTCGACCTGCGGCGCGCGGCGGCGCAGGCTGAAGGAGCCGGAGGCATAGACCTGGCTGATGTTGATGCCGCCGGTATAGCCAATGCGGTCATCGACCACCAGCAGTTTGCGGTGGTCGCGCTGGGTGATGTTCCAGAAGCCGGCGCGCTCGAACGGGCTGACCGGGTTGTAGCCGCAGACGGCCACGCCGCCGGCGCGCAGTTCCTCGAAGAAGGTCTTCTCCGAGCCCAGCGAGCCGACGCTGTCGTAGATCACCGCGATCTGCACGCCTTGCGCGGCCTTGCTGCGCAGCAGGTCGGCCATCTGGCGGGCCAGGCCTTCGTCCTCGAAGATGTAGCTCTCCAGCAGCACGCGCCGGGTCGCGCCGGCAATGGCCGCACGCATCGCGCCCAGGGCCTGGGGCCCGTCGATCAGCAGCCTGGCGGTGTTGCCGCGGTACAGCGGCACGTCGGGCATGCCGTCGGCCATCACCTGCAGGTGGTGCAGCGCCAGCTTGGCGTGGCCCTCGGCGGCCACGCCGGCGACGATGTTGCGGGTGGCGGCGTCAGACACCTCGCCCTTGGAGTCGGCCACCTTCAGGTCACGGCCCAGCGCGCCCACGCTGGCCGCCACCGGCATGGCAACCGCCTCTCTGGGCGGCAGCGTGGCGCTGCAGGACACATTGCTCAAACAGACCCAGCTCAGCGCGAGCGCGCACAGCGCACCGCGCCGGCTGATTGCAGGCGTAGCCATAGAGGTACTGCTTTGGATGAAGCGCGCAGCGCGGGCTGCGGCGAAGGCGCCGGGGCGTCCGGCGTCAGAACTTGCGGACTTAGAACTTGGACTGCCAGCTCAGCGACAGGCCGCCACGGCGCGGCTTGAGTGCCATTTCGTTGGTACCGCCCAGCTGCATGCGGAAGGTGCCGAGTTCCTTCCAGGCATCGGCGTCGGAGCGGGGCTTGAAGCCGCGGTCGAAACGCTCGACGCGCGCGGTGAAGGCCAGCTCGACATGCGGCGAGGCCGGCGGCGGGCCGCCCACCATCTGCGGCGCCGGCAGGCTGGGCGCCAGGCCCACGCGCCAGATCGAGCGGGTCGGCGCGCCGGTGTCCCGCCAGAGCGACAGCGTGGAGCGCTGCGAGGTGTTGAGCGTGCGGCCACCGCCCAGGCTGGGGGCACGGTAGCGCGCGGCCATCTCGGCGGCGGCTGCCGACGAATAGCCGTCGTAGGCGGGCAGCGGCGTCGGCTGGCCGGTGATGGGCGTGGCGGTCGACACCTCGCCGGAAGCCAGGGCACTCGCCGGCACGCTGGCTGGCAGCTGCTTCACGGCGGCCGCCGGCTCGGCATCGCCTGCCGGTCCGTCCTGCGCAAGCGCCGGTGCGGCGCTGCACAGCGCGATCACCGCGGCCAAGCCGCAGCCACACACGCCAGGCAAACTGCCGGCTGACACGCTGACGCTGATCATGAGGTGCTCCCAGGAGTCGGATCTAGAGGGGTTTCGATGGGGGATGGAAATTCAGTGGCATCGGATGAGGCGGGGCCTGGGCTGACGGCTTGGGTCGCACTGGCAACCGCACCCATCAACACATCACGAACAGTGCGCTGGGCCAGCATCTGGCCTTCGGCCAGCAACGTGGGCCAGAGCAGGAAGCGCCAGACGCGGGGCAGCAGCAGGTAGACGAAGCTGCCGGTCGCCGCAGAGGCCAGCAGCAGGGTTTTCGGGTGACGCAGGGCCAGCGGCCTGAGCTGGCCTTGCAGCAGCTGCTCGGCCTCCAGCAGGCCACTGAGCCTGCTCAGGCCCAGCAGGGGCGCCAGGAAGCTGAAGCGGCCCAGCCAGCGGCCCCAGGATGGGCCGCGGCGACGCGAGCCGGCCTGCGCAGGGCCTTGCTCGGCCGCCATGCCGTCCAGGATCTGGCTGCGGTGCATCACCAGTCGGGACGCCGCGAGGCTGACCGCAGCGGCACTGCCCTTGGGCGCGCTTTCCGCAGCAAGCGCCATCGCTGCCTCTGCATCCGGTGGCAACGTGCTCATGATGGTTCGGCCTCCCGGGCCGGCGCTGACGAAGCAGAAGACGGGGGGCTGAACGCCGGTTCGCCGACAGGCTCAGGCGATTGGGCGACCGCGCTGTTGGCCATGGCCTGGGCCGCGGTTTGCGCGGTGGCCGGCAGCAGCAGCGCTGCGTCCTGCGCCAGCTGCGCGCGCAGCGTGGCAAAAGGGGTGGGCTGGACGCTGCCGGCGGCGATGAAGGCAGCCAGCACGCCCAGCGCAAGCGGCACCAGCGGCACCGCCCAGAACAACCAGCTGGCCTGCCAGCCGGCTTGCGCGCCAGGGCCTTGGGCCACCAGCAGCGCCACGCCGCCCAGCATCAGGCCAACGCCCAGCAGCACCGCCGCCGCCACCGCTGCCACCGCCCGGCGCTGCCAGTACTGGCCGGCATAGGCCAGCTCGGCCTCGGTCAGCGCCGCATAGCGCCGCGCATGCTCGATCGCCAGCGACGGGTCGGAGACCAGTCGGGAGACAAGAGGCGGCAGCATGCGGATCTCCGGGAGGGCGGCAAGAGGTGGGGCGAAACGGGGCGGCAGGCGCAGGACGATCAGCGGTCGCGCTGCTTGGCCAGCAGCACGATCAGGCCGGTCAGCGCGGCGCCGACGGCGGCTGCCACCAGCATCGACTTGACCGGCTCGTCGCGCACATAGCGCTGGGTGCGGTCGTTCAGCGCAGCGGCTTCGTCCTTCACATGCACGGCGGCGCTCTTGGCCATCTGCGCATTGCGGGTCCACCAGCTTTCGGCCATTTCGCCGAAGCGGGCAGCTTCCTTGGCCACGGCTTCAGCCACCGGCTGCACAACGGAGGCGGCCTTGTCGGCAGCTGCGCTGGCGGCACCGGAAATGGTGGAAGAAGAAGTGGGGGTGGTGTTGGGAGTGGTGCTCATGGGGATCTCCTAGGGTGGATTGAAACAGCGGGGGAACAAGGTCAGAAAGCGGAAAAGGGTGGCGGCAGACGCCCAGAAAAAAGCCATGGCATGCATGTAGCACGCCAGGCCATTCAGGCGACTGCCGTCAACCGCGTCCGCGCAGCAGGTTCACGATCAGGCCGGCCACGGCCAGCACCAGGAACACGAAAAACAGGATCTTCGCGATGCCTGCTGCTCCAGCGGCAATGCCGCCGAAGCCGAAAAGCGCTGCAATCAGCGCAATGATGAAAAAGACAACGGCGTAATGCAGCATGAGTTTCTCCTGTGAGACCGTTGCCGGCCGCGGTGGATGGAAGGCGATGGACGAAGGTTAAAAGCCCCCTCTGCTGCAGGGCGTGGGCTGTTGGCGCGAGCCGCCGTCGGTGGGCATTGCATGGGCCTGTAGGACCAAGCCCACAACAAGCCCCTCACGGCGCCTCGCCAGAGCCCGATGTTGCATTGCAGCGCTTGTCCGTTCGCTTGTCCAGGGCCTGATGGGAGTGGCCGTGACGCCCGTCAACGCTGCTGGCCGCGACAACGCGCAGCGCGTGGAGGCTTCGAGCGGGATGTTCCTGTGATGACAGAATTGCCGTTACTTGACGCGTGAGGCCCAGTATTGCGGCCGTTTCTGATGCGGTGCGATCGCGATGACGAGCAATGCCTGCTGTGAAGGCCGATAAACGATGCTGAACGGAAAGCCTTTGACAAGAAGGCTGCGCGTTTCATTGAATGACGGCGCTCCGCCAAGCGGGTGAGTGGCAGCGCGGGAAACGGCTGCTTCCACTGCGGCTTGAAAGCGAACGCCTGTGCCCGCCCGGACCTTAGAGTAGTAGGCAACTTCCTTCAACAGCTCGAGCTCCGCCGCAGGAAGGAACCGGACCTTGATCACTGTGCGATGCGCCTGGCCTTGGCAAAGACTTCTTCGGCATCAATGGCTTCCACCGCGCCTTGGTCATACTCGGCCAAGCGACGCGCAATCTCGGATTCCCAGGCGGCGTCCAGTTCGGCCGCTGCCGTTTCGTTGAGCGATTCCAGCAGTTGATCCACCAGCCGTTCACGATCTTCCGGGGACAGCGCTCGTCCGCGCTTCACGAGTTCAGAGACTTGATCAGGCATGGCAGGCTCCTTAGTAGGCCTGCCGCAGTTTATCGTTCTGGCGGTGGCATGGCATGCATTCTCGCCATTGCTTGGTGCACGACCATGCAACCTCCGCCTGTCGTGCTTTGATTGTCTCGTCGGCTTTCGACGCGGTGAAGCGGTCTACTCGTCGCCGGTCTCGGACTCGAGCACTAGCGTGGTTGCCTTGACCTTGACCGTGACGTTCACTAGGCTCGGTGGAACGAACAGGACGCAGCCTGCGCCGTGCCCGCCTGCCCAACCGTGCTTCGGCGCCTCGGCGGAGAACCAGAGCTTGACGTTCTTAGCGATCCTCTAGGCGTCCTTCCCCGTGGCTTGGTCGTATAGGGCAAGAATCCGCTCGGCTGTGCACAGGACAGCTCGATCCTTGAGCATGCAGGAAGCGGGTGTCGGGAACTTGAATGCCATGTGTTCGTCTCCTTTGAAATGTGGTTGCTTCTCACTGAAGCCAGTCGATCGGAATCAACTTCTCTCCGCCGCGCCACCGTTCTACGACGGCCGACTGAAACCAGCCCTCGGTCAGGTCGGCGTGATCCATGACGATGATCTGCAGGTTAGGCGCCAACTCACTCGCCGCGTCGGCGATCAACTTGAACAGCGCAAGCACTGCCTCTTGATCTTCGTCCTTCAGTACCTTCAAAGAGCCGTCCACATCGCGTGCCGGCGGGTAGTGCGCCTGCGACGGCTGGTCGAAGATGATGAAGCCCGGCACGGGCCGACCCTTCATCCGAAACCACTTGTGCAAGGCGAGATGCGCAAGGATGTGATAACCGACCCAGTTCTCGCCGCTACCCATCTTGTAGAGAGGAACTGGCCCGTCGATGGTGTCGGCAACTACCGTAAGGTTGCGAATGTCCAGGCGTAGCTGAGAGTCGCTGTGCTCCAGTTTCAACGACCTTGAGTAGTCCGTCATCTCGCGACCGATGATGTTCAGAAACGCGCTGAGCTTTTCGCGAACGGCATTCATGTCCAGCTCGGCTTCCAGCGCAGCCACCCGGGCAACCGCCAGTTCATGCTGCCGTTTCAGGGCCGAGTTGTCATCCCGATTCGTCGCGGTCTCGACGTACTGCTGAACCTTTCCAACGACCCTGGCGCGGAGAATGAACGCATCTTGCTGAACACGCATGATCTCGTTCTCTTGAATCCGCGCGTTGATTCGATGCTGGTTTTCGCGAAGCTTCGTCTGGATGTCTGCTTCCTCGCGTTGAAGCGCCGCGAGTCGTCCTTGAAGACGCGGGTTTTCCGCTTGTACCGTCTCTAGCTCGTCGTTGAGTCCCTGAAGCACCTGCGCGATCCGCGCCGCCGCAGGAACCTGGTTTTCAAGCACGCTTGCGCAAACCGGGCACTGCTCCATCCCGTGCACGTGAGCTGCATTGAAGAGACCCACCGTGCTGAGACGAGCGCGCTGCTCCTTCGCCTCTCGTTCGAACCCCATCGTTTCGGACGTGAATACCCGCGTCGATCGAATCTCGCTGTTCAGACGCTCCATCTCCTCACGCAGGTTCTGCCGCTGGGTGCGCAGTTCCGCCAGTGCCGCTTCTCCATCGCCAACCACCGCATCGCTGCGCGGAAGATCCTCGCTGCCAATGCGGCGTAGGGCATCGATCGCTCGTTCGTAGCTCGTCGGCCTGAAACGCTCGTCCAGCAGTCCGACATGCCGTGCCTCGTCGAGCAGCGCCTGAGCGCGCGGATAGGTGCTGCTGTCCAACGCCTCAGCCTCACGCACCTGACGATCAAGCTGCCGGAGAGCTCGCCGCGCCTGTTCAAGCTGAGCTTGCTTCAGCAGCCGATCTTCGTCGATCGCGCCGAGGAAGTAGGGAAACGTGTCGCGGATGGCTTGCCCGACGAAGTCCTCACCTTGGCGGTGAAACAGCCGCTGCTTGCTGTCAATATCGTTCTGATCTTGAAACGAGAACAGCAGGGCATGGCGAAAATTTGCGGCCAACGGGTCACGCGTCGGAGTCTCTGGTCGATGTTCGTTTTCGCTGATGCCGATCGCGCTTCCGAGGAACTGTTCCAGCGCATCCACCGTCATGTTCTTGTGAAGAGCTACAGCCTCGGGCAACTCGATCTGCGTGCCGCGCTCGACATAGACCTCCGGGCTCGTCTTCTCCCCCACGGCGGGGTTCTTGCGAGCGACAAAAATCTGACCGCCGCCGAGTTGAAACAGCACACCGTACCAGCCCACGTGCTTTCGAATCACACCGGCAGCAACGTTGCACTCACTCCTTCCTGTGCAGTAGTCGATGATGTCGATGATCGCTGACTTGCCCGTCTTCGATGCTCCCGTCAGGACGCTGAGGCCACCGACGTTGAATGCAAGCTCTCGGACCTGACCAGCGTGACTGTAGAGAACAAGCTTTGCTATCTGCAGGCTCACGGTGCCACTCCCCATGCAGAAAATATCGTTGATGTTGTGCCCGCTGCCGAGAACCATCGGCCGATGAACGCGGCGCGATCGGCGCAAGCGCGAGCATCTGCCGTGAACAGTTCTGTTCGCTTCTCGGTCGGCGCGAGAAACCGAGCGGATGGGGCGAGTTCGCCGTCCTCGCCAAGCTCGATCGCGCCGTATGCAACCCCAAATAGGATTGCCTCTCTGGACATCGTCTTGAGCTGGCTGACTCGCTGGGCGAAGCCGATCAGACACCCTTGATTGCTTTGAACCCAGGAAAGCAGTGAAGTCACCGTCGAGTGCGGCAGTGCCGCGCGCGTCGGTTGATGAAGCACGATGGGGAGCACCAAGAAGGCAAGCGCAAAAGGCAACGGCCGGTGCGCCTTGCCTTGAAAGTCCTTCGCGGCCACCGCCAGCAAGGTGGCGCAGAAGGCGGGATTGAAGAGGTTTGCCTCCTCGACAGCCCGGTCATCCCAGCTCTTCATGCTTGATCCTCCTTCCCTTCCTCAGGCGTCTCCGCCTGTTCCGAGAAATCGGGATGCCAGCCCACTTTGAGGCGGTTCGCCAAGATATGAAAGCTGCCATGCGTCAGGAAGCGATGGGCGGCAGATCGAAGCGGATAGAGCGCGTCCACCTCTGCCCATTTGTAGAGCAACCGCCCCGATGCAACCTTCGCCTCGTCACCACATGCCTTCGGAAGCTCGTCGACCATGGCAGCGAACCTGGGCTGCCAGGCCTCTATCAGCTGCTGCTCATATGAACCAACCTCGCCATCAACGAGAAGCTGTTCGCGCGCCCACTTCGACCGCTGCTCAGATGCCCGGTAGTAGTCGCGGATGGCATATTCGATCCGTTGCGATCCAATGTTGATGCGTCGCAGTTGGCGAACGAATGGGCGCTTGTCGAGATCGGCAACCACTGCAGGCGATGGTGTCGCCGCACCGAAATCGACGGGAAGCGCCGTCCGACGAAACTCCTCCCGAAGCTCGTCCACTCGGTTGTCGATCGAAATGACGGGGATAGAACTCCGGTGGCCAAGCACGTTGATCACAACGCTGAACCACCACCCTTCCAATCGTTCCACGAAATGATCAACGTGTTCCTTGGCCACGGCCATTCGAACCGCCCGGCAAATGTCTTCGCGAACATCAACGATGTTGGGCGAACCATCAAGGATGTCGATCGACTTCAACAGGTTTGCTTGTCGCACCTCCGCGAGGTCGATGAACGCCTTGTAGGCGGCTGCATTCTCGGAGCTCTTGGATGTTTCGGCAGTGTGGATGAAGAGTTGCCGCGCGCGGTGCTCGTCACGGTCTCGCATTCGTAGGAAGGATGCAGCCGATCCGTCAGGCGCGGCGCCGGTGGTCACCAGGATGAAGCGGCGGCGGAAGACCTCATCGACATCCGTCGCCACCTGGCGCGCCCAAATGCCGAGCGTCTTCCAAAGGTCTACGCTGGCGTCAGTGAGCTTCCCCGCTTTGGCGACATGATGCTTCGTCTGGATTTGTTCAACCGGCGACCCTTCCTGCACGAAGGCGACGTCGTCGAACTTTTCGATCGTCAATTCCAGTTCTGGACGATCGGAAATTGCTTCAAGCCCCTTGAGCAGGGCAAAGCGACACTGAAATAGATAACCCGTCGCGGCAGCCGCAGCCTCGTGCGCGCTTTCCTTCTTCTTCGCCATCTGCGACTACGCCTCCCTTGGCATAGTGGATCGGCACCGTCACTCGTTTGGCGCGGCTCTCCGATTCCTACATATGTGCGCGTAGTGGATCGCATATGCTGAAAAAACTCAACCTCCTCCTCTCCGTCCATATTGCCACTCGTGAGCCTTCACGCCAGAAGGGCCGATCTGCCAGGCCCTCAATCTTCAGTACTGATCGGTCAGGTCGTCGCCGAAGCGGTTCGGGCCGACGGTGCCGCGCAGGCAGCCGGTTTCGATGAAGGCCCAGATGCTGCCGATGACCGGGATGAGGCCGATCAGGATCCACCAGCCGGACTTGTCGCGGTCATGCCAGCGCTTGACCTGCATCGCCAGGCCGATCCAGGTCCCGGCGATGTAGAGAGGCACGGCAAGGATCCAGCTCAGTGTTTCAGACACCAGGGCGACGGCACCGACCACGCCGCCGAGCACCAGCATCGCCAGGAAGAAGAACAGCACGCCGTAAAGCCAGAAGACTTTGCGCGAGATGCGCCCCTGGAAGCTGAAGTACAGGGTCTTCAGGTCGGGCTTTTCGCTGCTGGCGGGCAGGATCAGCTCGGCGTTGGGCGGCTGGAACGGGTTGACGGCTTCGGTCATGGTGGTACTCCCTCGGTGGATGCTTTGCGCGGCGCTCAAATCGCCGCGCGGCAAGTATCCGAGGGAATGGGCCAGCCGGCAGGGCTGCAAGCTAGGGACTGCCAGCGGCCACTGCCCACCGGTTCAGGCGTGAGGCGCCCGCTGCGTGCCAGCCGCCTGGCTTTCCTGTGCCCGCTCCCGCAGCAGCGCCCGTTCCCGCTCGTTCTGCGTCAGCGCTGCGGCCTCGGTGAAGGCCTGCTCGGCTTCGGTGTGGCGGCCGAGCTTGGCCAGCAGGTCGCCGCGCACGCTGGCCAGCCAGTGGTAGCGGGTGAGGGCGGGGTCCTGGGCCAGCGTGTCGACCAGGGCCAGGCCGGCCGCGGGGCCGAAGGCCATGCCGATCGCGACGGCGCGGTTGAGCTCGACGACCGGCGACGGCGCGACCTGCGCCAGCGCGTCGTAGAGGGCGGCGATCTGGGGCCAGTCGGTGGCGTCTGCCGTCAACGCGCGGGCGTGGCAGGCGGCAATGGCGGCTTGCAGCGCGTAGGGGCCCAGCCCTTGTGCGCCCGCGCTCAAGGCTTCCGCGCGTTCGAGGGCGGCCAGGCCGCGGCGGATCAGCAAATGGTCCCAGCGGCCGCGGTCCTGGTCCAGCAGCAGGACCGGGCGGCCCTGCGCGTCGGTGCGCGCCGGCGTGCGCGAGGCTTGCAGCTCCATCAGCGCGACCAGGCCCTGCACCTCCGGTTCCTCGGACGCAAGGCCGGCCAGCATGCGGCCCAGGCGCAGCGCTTCATCGCACAGCGCGGGGCGCATCCAGTCGCCGCCGCTGGTGGCCGCGTAGCCTTCGTTGAAGATCAGGTAGACGACGGCCAGCACGGTGGTCAGGCGCTCGCCCAGCGCCTCGGGTCGCGGCAGCTCGAAGGGCACCTGGGCGGCGCTGAGCGTGCGCTTGGCGCGCACGATGCGCTGGGCGACCGTGGCCTCGCTCTGCAGGAAGGCGCGGGCGATCTCGCCGGTGCTGAGGCCGCCGAGCAGGCGCAGCGTCAGCGCGACACGGGCCTCGGGCGAAAGCACCGGGTGGCAGGCGGTGAAGATCAGTCGCAGCAGGTCGTCACCGATCACGTCCTGGCGCGCGGCGTCCAGCGCGTCGGTGAAGTCGGGCACGACGCCGGTGCCCAGCGCCTCCTGCTCTTCGCCGATGACTTCGTGGTGGCGTTGCTGCATCGCGTGCTGGCGGATCGCGTCGAGCGCGCGGCGCTTGGCCACCGTCATCAGCCAGGCACCGGGGTTGTCGGGAAGGCCTTCCCTGGGCCAGTGCTCCAGCGCGGTGACCAGTGCGTCCTGCGCCAGTTCTTCCGCGCGGCCGACGTCGCGCACCATGCGCGCAACGCTGGCGACGATGCGCGCCGACTCGATGCGCCAGACGGCGGCGATGGTACGCTGGGTGCGATCGATCGCGTCATCTTGCGCAGCCGACGCCTTCGTCACGTCAGGCGTCCTTTGTGGGATTGCCGGCGGCGGAAGCGTCCATGTAGGCCAGTTCCCAGACGTGGCCATCCAGGTCCTCGAAACCATGGCCGTACATGAAGCCGTGGTCCACCGGCGGGCGCGGGGCGCTGCCGCCGGCCGCCACCGCCTTGGCGACCAGTTCATCGACCTCGGCCCGGCTTTCGCAGGACAGGCAGACCAGCACCTCGGTAACCTCCCGCGCATCGGCGATCGGCTTGCGCGCGAAACCCTGGAAAAACGGCTCGCTCAGCATCATCGCGAACAGGTTGTCACCCAGCACCAGGCAGGCGCCGGCGTCGTTGCTGAACTGCGGGTTGAACGAATACCCCATGGCCTCGAAGAAGGCGCGGGCCGCAGGCAGGTTGCGGGTGGGCAGGTTGACGAAGATTTGCTTGTGCATGAGGACTCCAGAATTGATCACGGAAGAAGAGGAAGGGTCGCTGGCGCAGGGCCGGTGGACGCGGTACGCCTGGCCGCCGCCGGGCCGCCCCAAGGTGGCCAGGCACCCGCCCGGCGGGTGGTGGGCCGTACCCGGCCTACCGGGTGCTTCATTCAGCCAGGGCCTTGAGGTTTTGAAGGCCGTCCTCGAAGTCGCGGCCGACCATGCGGTCCATCAGGGTCAGGAGGTCCATCAGCTTGCTCAGGTAGTTGGCCGGACCGTGCATGGCCCAGGTGACCACGGTCTGCTGGCCTTGGGGTGTGAGCGTGAAGTCGGCCTGGTTGTGGGCCTCGAAGGGCTTGACGAATTCCAGCGCCATGTGCACTTCGCGCGGCGGCTGCACCTGCTCGATGCGCATGCTGCCCACGCCCAGCGACTCGCTCTCCCAGGCGTAGAAACCGCCGGGGCCGGCAGTGATCTCGCCGTAGCGCTGCTTGGACGCCGGGTCCTTGCGCAGGTAGGGGTTCCAGCGGTTGAATTGGTGCATGTCGCTGACAAAGGGGTACAGCTTTTCGGGTGATGCGGCGATGGTGATGTGGCGCTCGACGCGGAAGGTGTCGGGCCGGAAGGTCGCGGCGATCAGCACCAGCACAATCACGGCCAGCAGCGCGAGGCCGCCGTAGCTCAGGGCTTTCAACATGGAAGGGTTCCTGGGGGTTGGGATGCAGTTCAGTCGGCCGCAGCGCGGGGGAAATCGTCCAGCTCATGCGGCTCGTACAGCAGGCGCACCTCGATCTCGGCCGGCCGGCCCGCGCCCATCGGCGCCGGGAAACGGCGGGCCCACTCCATCGCCTCTTCGCGCGAGCGGACCTGGATCAGCGTGTAGCCGGCGATCAGTTCCTTGGTCTCGGCAAACGGGCCGTCGGTCACCTGGCGCGTGGGTTTGCCGGCCGCGTCGCTGCCGTGGCGGATGCGCCAGCCTTCGCGGCTGGGCTTCAGGCCGTGGGCATCCAGCAGTGCGCCGGCCTGGCTCAGCTGCTGGTGGTAGGCACTCATCTCGGCCATCAGCGCCGCGTCGCCCATCAGCGCCTCGGCTTCGGTCTCGGCGGTGGCCTTGACGATGATCATGAATCGCATCGGGCTCTCCTTGTGTCTGCGCTCATGTCTTGACGACGAGGCAGACCAGGCCGGATCGACAGGGGCCGAGGGTTAATACCTAAAAATCTGGTTCAGGCGGGCAGGTCGTGGAAACACGGGCCAAGGTTGCGCACTTCGATGGTCGCCCATTCCGCGGCCGGGCAGGCGGCGGCAATCGCCAGCGCTTCCTCGCGCGTCGGCACGTCGACCAGGAAATAGCCGCCGACCATTTCCTTGACCTCGGCAAACGGCCCGTCGACCCAGCGCGGCTGGCCGTCGCGCACCTGGACTTTCGTCGCCTGCTCCAGCCCGGCCAGCGACTGGGCGGCCTGCAGCACGCCGCGCGCCTGCAGCGTGGCGGCAAAGTCCAGCATGCGGGCGTAGACCTTTTCGCCTTCGACGCGGCCGCGCGCCTCGCGCTGGCCCGTGGGTTCGTTGATCAGCAGCATGTAAGGCATCGGGCAAGTCCTGTGGGGCCAGAGATGGCAATGCGCGGATCTTAGCCAGCCGCGCCGTTATGCTGCTGGCCCATGTACGAGTCGTATTTCGGCCTGGCCTGCGAGCCGTTTTCGGTGGCGCCGGACCCGCGTTTCCTCTACCTCAGCGACAAGCACCGCGAAGCGCTGGGCTACCTGATGTACGGGCTGCGGCGGGCCGGCGGCTTTGTCTTGCTGACCGGCGAGATCGGCGCCGGCAAGACCACCGTCTGGCGCGCCTTCCTGGAGCAGCTGCCCGGGCATGTGGACGTGGCCTACGTGGCCAATCCCAAGCTCGGTGTGACGGCGCTGCTGCGGCGGCTGTGCGAGGAGTTGCGCATCGAGCTGGCCGACGACCAGGCCGACCTGATCGACGCACTGCACGGCCACCTGCTGCTGGCCCACGCCAGCGGCCGGCGCACGCTGATCGCGGTGGACGAGGCGCAGGCGCTGTCGTTCGACGTGCTGGAACAGCTGCGCCTCCTGACCAACCTGGTGACCAACGAGAGCAAGCTGGTGCAGGTGCTGCTGATCGGCCAGCCCGAACTGCGCAACATGCTGGCGATGACCGAGATGGAATCGGTCTCGCAGCGCGTGGTGGCGCGTTTCCACCTGCCGGCGCTTTCGCTGGACGAGGTGCGGCGCTACCTGGCGCACCGGCTCGAAGTGGCCGGTTACCAGGGGCCTGGCCTGTTCGAGGACGACGCGATCCGCCGGCTGCACCGGCTGTGCCGCGGCACGCCGCGGCGCATCAACGTGCTGTGCGACCGGGCGCTGCTGCTGGCCTTCCAGGCCGGAGAGAAGCGGGTCGACCGCGCGCTGGTGGACCGGGCCGCGGCCGACGTGTTTGGCCAGAACCTGCAGGGCACCGTGCCGCTGTCGCGCCTGAACTGGCCGGCCTGGCTGGCCGGCGGTGCGGCGGCCGGCGCGGTGCTGGCCGGTTCGCTGTGGGTGGTGCCACGGCTGCCGGGCAGCCTGCCCAAGGCCAGCGCGCTGGCCGAGGCGGTCGCTGCCGCCAGCGCCCCGGCTGCGAGCGCAGCACCACCGGCGGTGGCCAGCGTTGCGCAGACGATCTCGCCCCGCGCTTCGGCCGTGCTGGACATGGGCGCTACCGCGTTGGCCGCGCTGAATGCAGCCAGTGCGCCTGCGCCCATCGCGCCAGCCACGCCCGCCATGACAGACGACGCCGAGGCACTGGAGCGCCTGCTGGCGGCCGGCGATGTTAGCGACGACCAGGCCCTGCGCCAGCTGGCCAGCTGGTGGGGCGTGACGCTGGCCAGCGGCGAGGCCTGCAGCGCGGCGCGCGCGCGTGGCCTGGTTTGCTACAACGCGCGCCGCGGCTTGGCGCCGATCCGCCAGCTGGCCCGCCCCGGCCTGCTGACGCTCACCGATGAGCGCGGCCGCAACGCCCACGTGCTGCTCAGCGCGCTGGACGACGACGCCGCCACGCTGCAGGCCGCCACACCCGGCGCCAGGCCGCTGCGCGTGCCGCTGGCCCGGCTGGCCTGGCTGTGGCGCGGCGACTTCGCGACCTTCTGGCGCGCCCCGCCCAGCTACGACGCCGGCCAGCCCATGGGCACCGACGGCCCGCAGGCCGACTGGCTGGCCCAGCAGCTGGCCCAGGTGGACGGCGGCCCACCGCATTTCAGTGACGGCGAGATGCTGCGCAACCGCGTGTCGGCCTTCCAGAAGGTGCAAGGCATCAAGCCGGACGGCCAGGTCGGCCCGATGACGCTGATGCTGCTGAACCGGGCCAGCGGCATTGCCGAGCCGCGGCTGCCTTTCCGCCCGCCCGCGGCGCTGGCCGCACCCACCGCCACACCCGCGGCCACGCCCGCTTCCGCCAGCGTCGCCGCACGCTGAGCCGCACTTTCTCCCGCCCTGCATGCAAGCTGCCGAACCGATCGAAATCCTGCGCACCCGCCGCCTGCGCCTGCGCCAGTTCACCCCCGCCGATGCCGGCCTGGTGGTCGCCTTGTTGAACAGCCCAGGCTGGCTGCGCTACATCGGTGACCGGGGGGTGCGGGACATTGCCCAGGCGCGTGACTGGATGGCCTGCCGGCTGCTGAACCACTACGCCGAGACCGGCCACGGCTTCTGGGCCGTGGAGCGGCTGGACGATGGCGCGCCGGTGGGACTGTGCGGCCTGATCCACCGCGAAGGCCTGCCGGTGCCGGACCTGGGCTACGCGCTGCTGCCGGAACAAGAGGGCCAGGGCTTTGCGCGCGAAGCCGCCGCGGCCTGCCTGGTGCACGGCCACCAGGTGCTGAAGATGCCACGCATCCTGGCCATCACCTCGCCGGAGAACCTGGCCTCGGCTCGGGTGCTGGCGCACATCGGCATGCAAGAGATCGGCAACGTGCGGCTGCCGAACGATCCGCCCGACGCACCGCCGCTGCGCCTGTTCGAGTCGCTGGCCTGAGCGGGTCCCGCCCCCTTACTTCCCTTACTTCTTCGCGCGCAGCTTGCCCAGCTCGGCCTGGGTCTGCTGCCAGAGTTCCATGCCGACGGTGGTGGCAATGCCGGCGTTCACGCGTGTGAGCTTGTCGCGCATGCGGGCGGCCTCGGTGGCACTCAACTCGTTGATCACCATGCCCTTGGCTTTCAGGTCATTCAATGCACGGCTGGCCTCGGCGCGGGTGTCCTGGCGCTCGAAGTTGCGGCTGGCGATGGCCGCATCGCGCAGGATCTTCTGCTCGGCCGGCGACAGCGTGTCCCACCACTTGCGGCTGACGGTGACGATCCACGGGCTGTAGACGTGGTTGGTGATGCTGAGGTACTTCTGCACCTCGAAGAACTTGCTCGACAGGATGGTGTTGAACGGATTCTCCTGCCCGTCCACGGCCTTGGTTTCCAGCGCGCCGAACAGCTCGGAGAACGGCAGCGGCACGGCATTGGCACCCAGCAGCTTGAAGCTGTCGAGGTAGACGTTGTTCTGCATCACGCGCAGCTTGATGCCGTCCAGGTCTTCGAGCTTCTGCACCGGGCGCTTGCTGTTGGTCAGGTTGCGAAAGCCGTTTTCCCAGTAGGCCAGGCCGACCAGGCCTTTGTCGGTCAGCTTGTCCATCACCTGCTTGCCGACCGGGCCGTCCAGCACCGCGTCGGCCTCCTTCGCGTCGTTGAACAGGAAGGGCGTGTCCCACAGCGCCATTTCCTTGGCCGTGCCCACCAGCGTGGCGGTGGAGCCGACCATCATTTCCTGCGCGCCGCCGATCAGCGCCTGCTGCATCTGCGTGTCAGGCCCCAGCGCGGCAGCGCCGATGGCGCGCACCTTGAGCTTGCCGCCGGAGGCCTTGTCGACCTGCTCGGCAAAGAACTTCGCTGCCCGGCCCTGGTTGCTCTGCTCGTTGAGCCCGTAGCCGAAGCGGATCAGCCGCGGCTTGATGTCTTGCGCCATCGCGGCGAACGAAGCCAGACCCAAGCTGGCGGCAATGCCGACGGCGAGCACCGAGCGGCGAACAGAACAGCGAACTGCATGCATGCGAATTTCTCCAGAAGGAAGGTCAGCGCAGCCAATGCATCGGCGCGATGACCAGCTGCGGGAAAACGACGAACAGCGTCAGGATCACCAGGTAGGTGAACAGGAACGGGTTCACGCCCTTGATGACCTGGTGCAGCGACAGCCGGCCGACGCCGGCCACCACGTTCAGCACCGTGCCGACCGGCGGCGTGATCAGCCCGATGGCGCCGTTGAGCACGAACATCAGCCCGAAATACACCGGATCGATGCCGGCCTTGACGGCAATGGGCAGCATCACCGGCGCGAAGATCAGGATGGTGGGCGTCAGGTCCAGCGCGGTGCCGATGACGACCAGCGCGACCATCATCACTGCCATCAGCAGGCGCGGGCTGTCGACCAGCGTGCCCAGGCTGGCCGTGAGCACGCTGGGCAGGTCGGCCAGCGTGATCATGTAGCTGGCGACCTGCGCGCCGGCGCACAGGAACATCACGATGGCGGTGGTTCGGGCCGCGCGCACCAGCACGCCGTACAGCTCGGCCAGCTTCATTTCGCGGTGTACGAGAAATGCCACCAGCAGCGCATAGACCGCCGCCACAACAGCAGCCTCGGTCGGCGTGAAATAGCCGCTCTTCATGCCGCCGATGATGATGACCGGCATCAGCATGGCCCAGAAGGCCCGCACCGTGGCCTTGACACGCTCGGCCATCGGCAGGGCAGGGTCGGCCGGCAGCGGCGTGCGGCGCAGCACCCATTTCCACGCCAGGATCAGCCCGGTGCCCATCACCAGCCCGGGCACGATGCCGGAGACGAACAGCGCCGAGATCGAGGTGTTGGTCGTCACGCCGTAGATCACGAAAGGCATGGACGGCGGGATGATGGGCGCGATGATGCCGCCCGAGGCGATCAGCCCGGCCGAGACCGGCAGCGGGTAGCCGCGCTCGCGCATCATCGGCAGCAGGATGGTGGCCAGCGCGGCAGTGTCGGCCAGCGCCGAGCCGCTCATGCTGGCCATCAGCACCGCGGCGCCAATGGCGACAAAACCCAGCCCGCCGCGGATGTGACCGACCCAGGCCTGCGCCATGTCGATGATGCGCCGGCTGATGCCGCCGCTGTTCATCAGCTCGCCCGCAAGGATGAAAAACGGCACCGCCAGCAGCGGGAAGCTGTCCACGCCCGCGACCAGGTTCTGGGCCAGCAACTGGGTGTCCCAGAAGCCCAGCACCCAGGCCATGCCGGCACCGGTGAGCACCAGCGCCAGCGCCATGTTCATGCCGATGCCCATCAGCAGCAGCATGCCGCCGCAGAAGACGGCCAGGGCCTGGGCTTCAGGTGTCATGGTGCTCACTCCACTTCCGCGTCATGGCCCAGCGCCAGCGGCGCATTGCGCAGCAGCTCGGCCAGCGCCATCACGCCAATGGCCATTGCGCACAGCAGGGCCGGCAGCGGCAGCAAGGCATTCGGGTAGCCCAGCACGACCGAGCGGCTGGCCCAGCCGACGCTGACCTGCTGCCACGCGCCCCAGCCCAGCAGCACGCAGGCGAAGACGACCAGCAGCCGGATCAGCGCGGCCATCAGCACCAGTGCGCGCGGCCGCTGCTGCAGCAGGCCCAGCAGGCTGGTGAAGGCCATGTGCTCGCCGCGCGGGTAGGCGGCCGTGGCACCGATGAAGACCAGCCAGACGAACAGCAGGCGCGACAGCTCTTCGCTGGCGGCAATGCCGTTGCCAAAGCCATAGCGCAGCACCACGTTGACAAAGACCGACAGCGCCATCACGGCCAGGCAGGCAGCCATCGCGCCCTGCAGCAGGCGCTGGAACGCGGAGGTGGGAGGCGATGAAACGGGCGGCGAAGAAGAAGAAGTGTTCATTCAGTGGTTCCGGCATGCAGCCACGCACTGGCCTGCTGCTGAAGCTCGGCCAGCTTCGCGGTGGCGTCCAGGGTCAACACACGCGGCTCGCCGACCGGGGGTTCCAGCGTGGCGAACTGGCTGTCGACCAGGCTGGCCGAGAAGAAATGCGCGCTGCGGTTGGCGACACGGGCCAGCGCAGCGTCGCGGTCAATCTGCAGATACAGGAAGGCCAGACCCGGGCGGGCTGCGCGCAAGCGCTCGCGGTAGGCCATTTTCAATGCCGAACAAGTCAGCACCACGCCTTGCGGATGTTGTTGCAACAGCGCGGCCAGCCGGTCCAGCCAGCCCTGGCGATCGGCATCGGTCAAGGCAATGCCTTGCGCCATCTTGGCCCGGTTGGCCTCGCCGTGGAAATCGTCGCCCTCGATCAGCGGCAGTCCTTCGGCCTGCGCCAGCGCAGCGCCGACGCTGGACTTGCCGCAGCCGGCAACGCCCATCACGACCACGCTGGGCAGGCTTGTTGAAGAGATAGCGCTGTCCATTGGAATGAGGAGGAAGGTGAAGGCATTCGCCTGGGAAAATGTAGATTGCTGCTTGCTGATGGACAGCGCTATCCTAAAACTGCGGCACCGCGTATTGCCTCCGTGTTTTCCCGTGGCGCGGTACCGTCAGTGACTTCTCCCTTTTGCCCACGGTCTGCCCACTCTTCATGAACCTGCCTGCTGCCAAACGTCGCCGCGCCACCGGCCGTGTCACGCTGAACGACGTGGCGCTGGCCGCCGGTGTCAGTCCGATCACCGTTTCGCGGGCCTTGCGCGGGGAACGCGCGGTCGACCCCGAGCTGGTGGCCAGGGTGCGCGAAGCGGCCGACAAGCTGGGCTACATGCCGGACCCGGCCGCCCGCGCGCTGGCCTCGCGCCACAGCACGCATGTGGCGGTGCTGATCCCGCTGCTGAGCAACGCCTTGTTCGTCGACCTGCTGGAGGCCGTGCAGCGCACGCTGCGCCCTGCCGGCTACCAGGTGCTGATCGGCGTGACGCACTACGACGAGGCCGAAGAGGAGCAGCTGCTGCGCGAACAGTTGCTGCACCGCCCAGCCGGCGTGTTGGTGACCGGGCTGGAGCGCCGGGCCGGCACACGCGCCCTGATCGCCAGCAGTGGCGTGCCATGTGTGCACCTGATGGAGACTGCGCAGGCCCCAGGGCTGCATTGCGTGGGCTTTTCACAGCATGCGGCCGGCATGGCGATGACCCGGCATTTGCTGGGCCGCGGCCGACGCCGCATTGCCTTTGCCGCGGCCCAGCTGGACGCCCGCACGCTGCAGCGCCTGGCCGGTTGGCGCGACGCCCTGACCGAGGCCGGGCTTTACGAACCCACGCTGGAATGGCTGAACCCGGCGCCGTCGTCCATTGCTTTGGGCGGACGCATGTTCGAGCAGATCATTGGCCAGCGGCCGGCGGTCGATGCGATCTTCTTCTGCAACGACGACCTGGCCCAGGGCGCCTTGCTGGCGGCCTTGCGGCTGGGTGTGAAAGTGCCGGAGCAGGTGGCAGTGGCCGGTTTCAACGACCTCACGGGCAGCGACCAGATGCTGCCGCCCTTGACCAGCGTGCGCACGCCACGCGGCGAGATTGGCGAGGCGGCAGCGGCCATGCTGCTGGCCTTGATGCGCGGCCAGCCGGTGGCGCGGCCGGCCATCGACCTGGGTTTCACGCTGGTGCCGCGGTCCAGCACCTGAAGCTGGCGCACGCGTTCAGCGTTCAGGTCAGCTTGCGCAGGAAGCGGTGAAACGCAGCGTCGATGTGGCGCGGCGGTTGTTCGGCCGCGAGCGCGGCGGCAATGCGGCGTTCCAGCACCGGTTGCAGGCAGGCCGGCACGTCGCCAATGTCGTGCAGCATGCGCAGCAAGGTGCTGATCTGGGCCCGGCCGGGGCTGACAAAGTGCAGCGGCGTCTGGTCACCGATCAACGCACGGATTTCAGCAATGGGCGAGCCGGCGGAGACGACACCCCATTCGGTCGGCGCGAGATCGTGCAGGTCACCCACAGGGTCGGCCCACAGGAAATAAGCCCACTGCGGCGCCACCGGGTCAAACGCGGGATCAAAAGCGGCACGGCGCCGCGCCGAGACCGGCGCGTGGTCACACAGCTTCATGGCCAAGGCGCGCCAGCGCACCGGTTGGGCAACGGCGAGCGCAGTGGTGGGCCAGGTCGAGTTGTCGGGCATGCTCATGGATGTCTCCTTCCCCGGTGGTCCCTAGAAGTTGTTCGGCACAAGAGACAACAAGCTTGAGCCAGCACCTATCGGGAATGTGATTTTGTTCCGCAAGCCCTAGTTTGTCAGTGGGGCTACTGTGGAGACGACATGACAAATCACGACGTTTGATCAATGAAATCCAGCTTTTTGCACCGGCAAGGTGCTTAAACAGCAGACCCAGGGGCTTGCGCCCAGTTCCGCTGCGCCGCATGCCCTGCCACCGCAGCCAGCGTCCTGGTGCTGGAAAAGTGGTGCGACAGGCCGGTCACCGGGTCGACAAAAGCCAGCTCGCGGGCCAGCAATTGCAAAGGCCGGCTGAAGTCCGGCGCCTCGCCGGGGGCCGGTTCGGCATGCAGCACCGGGTACAGCGTGTCATGCAACAGCGGCAGGCCGAGCGCGTTCATGTGCACCCGCAGCTGGTGGGTGCGGCCGGTGAGCGGCCGCAAACGGTAGTGGGCCAACGCGGCATCGCCCGCCAGGCTGCCCAGGCATTCGATGCACGTCTCGGCATTGGGCTCGCCTCCGGTTTCCTGCATCAGCATGTGGTGCGCGGCCGGGGCGATGCGGCTGCGGCGCTGCAATGGAAAACGCAAGCTTTTTGACGCTGGCGCCACCGCTTCGTAGACCTTGTGGACCGCGCGCTCGCGAAACAGCGCCTGGTAGGCGGCGCGCGTAGCCGGCTCGATGCAAAAGACCACCACGCCTGCCGTCTCGCGGTCCAGCCGGTGGATGGGCGTGAGGCTGTCCAGCCCCAGCGACTGCTGCAGCCGGGCCAGCAAGGTGTGCCTGGCGTAGCGGCCGACCGGTGACATCGGCAGGAAGTGCGGCTTGTCGACCACCACCAGGTGGTGGTCGCGGTACAGCAGCTCGGCTTCGAACGGGATCTCGACCTCGTCTGCCACCTCGCGCCAGTACCAGACCAGCGCCGCCGGGCCGTGGCGGGACGGTGTGTACGGTGCCGCTGGCGCAAGCGGCTGGCCCTGGCCATCCAGCACCAGGCCCTGGTCCATGCGGCGCGCCCAGTCGGCTTCGCTGAGCACCGGCAGGCGCTCGGCCAGGAAAGCCAGCAGGCTGGGCCAGCGGCCGCCATGCGGCAGGGCCACGCAACTGGCCGGCACACCGGCACGCGGCAAGGGTCGCCAGGAGGGCTTTGGGCGGGTCATGTCATGCCATTGTCCGAACTAACGTGGTCCGTCAAGGCACAGGTGTGTGGACAAGTTTTGAACAAGCACCCGGTTATCCACCGACCTGGGCGCAAGACCCATCTTGTTGTAGATGAGCCATTGGCCAATACCGGGTCCCCCACACAGGGTTATGGCCTTTGCAAGCCATTGATTAAAAACGGAAAAACCGGCTTGTCCACAGAAACAGCCGCCCTCTACTATGACTTCCAGATTTAAAGATTGAAAGACAAGAGGAATAACAGGTCCCTCCCTTTTTCTATGGGCCAGCCCCCTCCCTGGGTTCCGAACAGCCGCTTGGAGAAGGCCTTGAGGCATCAGACCACCCGGTCCGCTCGCTCAAGACGAAAAAAAGCCGCCTGAATCCGAAGATCCGGCGGCTGGCGCGCGGTCAAGCTGGGCTGAATGCGCTTGGGATGAAAAAGCCGGTGGCTTTCAGCTCAGGGTTTGAAGCTGATCGAGCTGGCAACAAAGCGCAGCGACTTGCCGTCCTGGCCACGCACCACGGTCACCGGCAGGTTGCCCAGGCTGGGCGCCAGCCAGACCTCGATGTCGCCGTCCACCGCAGTGCTTTGCAGCCGCACCGTCTCGACCGACTTGCCATTGACCTGCACCGGGGTGGCCACAGCCTGGCTGAAACGGTGCTGGACGACACTTTTGCCGTTGGTGACGGGCATGGGCTTGCCAACCGCCTGCAGGCCCAGGAAGGCCAGCTGGAAGGACAGCACGTTCATGTCCTGCATGCCGGGCTCCAGCGCTGCGGTCTTGAGCTTGTCGAGCCGGCCGTAGTGCAGCAGGCCGGCGGCCCGGTCGAACTGGGCGACGTTGCGCGGCTTGGGGTCGCCGACCTCCAGGTCTTCGTACAGTTCCGGCACCAGCCCGGCTTCGCCGACGGTGCCGTGGCTGACATAGCGGCGGTTCTTGAAGGCCAGCGGCAGCTTCAGCTCGGTGCTCAGCGTGTAGCGCTTGCCGTCCAGCCGCCAGTGCTGTTCGGCGTCCAGCGTCAGCGGGCCCCAGCTCACCTGGTAGAGCAGGTCGGCGCTTTGCGGCAGCGAGGAAGGGCTGGACGAGCCTGTGGCGGCCATGCCTGGCAGGCTGCCGGCTGTGCCGGCCAGCGCGGCCAGCCAGCCCAGCACCTGGCGGCGGGACGCGGTGGGCCGGGAAGAAAAGGAAAAGGAAGAAGAAGAGGAGGAGGGCAGAAACAGTGACACGAGGTCTCCAATCGTTCCGAGCACAACGGCAGTGCGCGCCGGCTTGTTGACCGCCGGCCGGGCTGCCGTGTTCCGGGGCTCAGCCCGGTTCGCGGGTGTTGCGCTTGTCCAGGTAGGCGGTGTGCGGGTCCAGCGAGCTGCGCTTGCCGATGTCCTGCAGGTGGTTTTCCAGCCAGCCGGTGGCGGCCTTGCGGCCCAGTTCGCACAGCAGGTTCAACAGCCGCGGGTCGCTGTTGAGCTTGCTGGACGCACCGAACTGGGCGAGGCCTGCCTCGTCGGACACGCGGTGCAGCCGCAAGGCCTTGTAGCGGCCCAGGTCCACCCGGCGTTCGTCGACCAGGCGCTGCACGAAGGCGATGGCGCGCATTTCGGCGACCAGGCTGGCGTTGAAGGTGATCTCGTTGAGCCGGTCCTGGATCTCCAGCGCGGTGCCGGGAATGCCTTCGCGCACCAGCGGGTTGATCTGCACCAGCAGCAGGTCGCTGGTGACGGTGCCGTAGATCAGCGGCCACAGGCTGGGGTTGCCGGCAAAGCCGCCATCCCAGTAGGGCTCGCCATCGACCAGCACGGTGCGGCTGGTCTGCGGCAGGCAGGCCGAGGCCATCAAGGCCTCGATGCTCAGTTCGTCCCCCTTGAAGATGCGCGGCTGGCCGGTGCGCACCGAAGTGGCGGTGATGTAGACCCGCACTGGGCCGCGCTGGATGGCGGGGAAGTCCACATGGCGGGCGACGATGTCGCGCAGCGGGTCCAGCCCGAACGGGTTCAGCTGGGCGGGGCTCCACAGGTGCAAAAAGGCCTGGGTGCCGGCAAAGCCTGGCCACTGCGCAGGGTTGAACATCCACGCTGGCCACTGGAAGCTGCCGGGTAGCGTGCTGGCGCCCATGCAACCCGGGTTGCCGCTGACGGCCTGCCAGAAGCTGCGCAAGGCTTCGCGCGCGCCGTTGGCGCCGCCATGGGCGTAGCCGGTGGCCAGCACGGCGGCATTCATGGCACCGGCGCTGGTGCCGGAGATGCCGTCCGGCACCAGGCGGCCGTCTTCCAGCAGGGCGTCCAGCACGCCCCAGGTGAAGGCGCCGTGGGAACCGCCGCCTTGCAGCGCCAGGTCGATCTTGCGGGCGTTCTGGCCGGGTGGGGCCTTGCGGTGGCTGGCGCGTGGCTTTGGCGGCGATTTCCGCGCGGGCGCAGCAGGCTCGGCAGACATGTCGCCCAGGGCGGCGAGGGGGCGGACCGGTTCAGGCAAGCTCATGCGAAGGTGCTTTGGCAAGCAGGCAAGGAGGTTGCGGGCCAGTATGGCGGCAAGACCTTGCCACTGCAAAATTGGATCGGCACCGATTGTTTGTCATCCAAGTTTGTAAGATGCAGAGCCCGGTGTTGGACCCCGGCCTGCGCGGTCAAGTTTTGTAAAGCAGATCGCCTGCGTGAGGCGCAGCGGCAGTGGCGCGGAACTGGCGGGCCGGTTTTGGCTCCTTCCCTGGGTTTTGAAGCAGTTCTCGATCAAGGCCGGCTCCTCACAAGGAGGCCGGCCTGATGTGTTTTTGAAGCAGGCAGCATGAAAAAAGCAAGCGTGGTCTGGTGGCTGGTGGCCGTGGCGGTGGGAGCCGGCGGTTTTTTCTGGTGGCGGTCCCATTCGGCGGCCGCTGCCAAGGCCGCGGAAGCGCAGGCCAGCCGCGGCCCGGCGCCTCAGGCGGTCACGGTGTTCACCGCGCAGCAGCGCGACATGCCTGTCACGCTCGATGCTTCGGGTACCGTGGTGCCGCTGACCACCGTCGAGGTCCGGCCGCAGCTCTCCAGCACGGTCAGCCGCGTGGCGATCAAGGAAGGCCAGTTCGTCAAGCAGGGTGAGCTGCTGTTCACTTTCGACGACCGCAGCGACCAGGCCAATGTCGACAAGGCCCAGGCTACCGTGCTGCACGACCGGGCGACGCTGGCCGACCTGGCCCGACAGCTCAAGCGCAACCAGGAGCTGAAGGCGCAGAACTTCATCTCGCAAGGCGCGCTGGACACGCTGCAGTCCCAGTACGACGCGCAGAAGGCGCTGCTGGCGTCCGACGAAGCCGCCGTGCGCGGCGCCCAGGTCAGCGCCGGCTACGGCAGCCTGCGCGCGCCGATGGCCGGCCGCACCGGCGCGATTGCGGTGCACCCGGGCAGCCTGGTGTCGCCGACCGGTGATGCGCTGGTCACCATCAGCCAACTGGACCCGATTGGCGTGAGCTTCACGGTGCCCGAGGCCCAGTTGCCGGCGCTGCTGTCCGAAGGCAGTGCCGGCGTGATCGGCGCTTCGCTGAAGGTGGCCAGGCCGGCGACCGTGACCGCGCAGCGCGAGCTGATCGACGGCAAGGTGGCCTTCATCGACAACACGGTGGACCCGACCAGTGGCACGATCAAGCTGAAGGCCGAGGTGGCGAACGCCAGGCAGCTGCTCTGGCCCGGCCAGTACGTGTCGGTGCAGCTGACGTTGGCCACGCTGAAGGGCGTGACGGTGGTGCCGCAGTCTGCGCTGATCCTCAGCGGCGCGGACCGCAGGGCCTATGTGGTCGACCCCGAAGGCAAGGCCCAGCTGCGCGACCTGAAGCTGCGCTACGCGAGCGGCGAGTTCGCGGTGGTCGAAGGCATCAAGCCCGGCGAGAAGGTGGTGATGGAAGGCAAGCAGAACCTGCGGCCTGGCACGCCGGTGAAGGTGTCTGCGCCGGCCAAGGCGGGGGCTGCGTCTGACGCTGCTTCCGGTGCTGCTCCCTTGTCAGCCCCCGCTTCCGGCGCCTGAACATGACCTTCGCCGAGACTTTCATCCGCCGCCCGGTGATGGCGGTGCTGCTGAACCTGGCCGTGGTGCTGGGTGGTGTGATCGCGCTGAACAAGATCCCGGTCGCGGCGCTGCCCAGCTACGACACGCCGGTCATCAACGTCAGCGCCTCGTTGCCGGGCGCAGCGCCCGAGACCATGGCCAGCTCGGTTGCGCTGCCGCTGGAAAAGCAGTTCTCGACGATTGCCGGCCTGTCGGTGATCAGCTCGTCCAGTTCGCTGGGCAGCACCTCGCTGACGCTGGAGTTCGACGCCTCGAGGCCGATCGACGCGGCCGCGCTGGACGTGCAGGCCGCGCTGTTCCGTGCCCAGCGCAGCCTGCCCACCGAGATGACCACGCCGCCCAGCTACCGCAAGGTGAACCCGGCCGATGCGCCGGTGCTGCTGGTGGCGCTGACCTCGCCGTCGATCTCGCTGAGCGACCTGAACGACTATGCCGAGAACCTGATCTCGCCCAGCCTGTCGACCATCGAAGGCGTGGCCCAGGTCTCGATCTTCGGCCAGAGGCGCTACGCCGTGCGCCTGGAAGTGGACCTGGACAAGCTGGCCGAGCGCGACCTGACACTGGAAGAGCTGCGCACCGCGCTGGCCTCGGCCAATGCCAACACGCCGGTCGGCACGCTGGAAGGCCCGCGCCAGACGCTGACGGTGCAGGCCAACAAGCAGCTGATGAATGCGGCCGCCTGGCGCAACGTGATCGTCGCGACCAAGACCAGCCTGCCGGTGCGGCTGAGCGACGTGGCGCGGGTCGAGGACAGTTTCGAAACGGTGAAGACCTATGCCGAGCTGAATGGCGAGCCGTCCATCACGTTGGCCGTGCAGCGCCAGCCGGACGCCAACACCGTGGAGGTGGTGGACCGTGTGCGGGCGATGCTGCCGCGCTTCGAGCAGCAGCTGCCGGCCTCGGTGAAGATGACGCCGGTCAACGACCGCTCCCGCTCGGTGCGCGAGGCCCTGCACGACGTGTTCCTGACGCTGGCGCTCACGGTGGTGCTGGTGGTGCTGGTGATCTTCCTGTTCCTGCGCCGGCTCTCGGCCACGGTGATCCCTGCGCTGTCGCTGCCCGTCTCTCTGGTGGGCGCGGTGGGCCTGCTGCAGGCCCTGGGCTACAGCCTGGACAACATCTCGCTCTTGGGCATCACGCTGGCCGTGGGCCTGGTGGTGGACGACGCGATCGTGATGCTGGAGAACATCGTGCGCCACGTGGAAGACGGCATGGCGCCGTTTGACGCGGCGATCCGTGGCGCGCGCGAGATGAGCTTCACCATCCTGTCGATCTCGGTCTCGCTGGTGGCGGTGTTGATCCCGATCTTCTTCATGCCGGGCGTGATCGGCCTGCTGTTCCACGAGTTCGCGGTCGTGGTCGGGCTGTCCATCCTGGTGTCGGCGGGCGTTTCGCTGACGCTGGTGCCGATGCTGTGCAGCCGCTACCTGAAGCACGAGGAGCATCACGAGGAAGGCGCGTTGGGCCGCACTTTCGAGCGCGGCTTCACCGCGCTGCAGAACTTCTATGCCCGCACGCTGGACTGGGCACTGGGCCACAGCTGGCTGATGGGCGGCGTGGCGCTCGGTTCGCTACTGCTGACGCTGTACATGTTCGCGGTCATGCCCAAGGGCTTTTTCCCCGAGGAAGACATTGGCCAGATGCAGGTCAGCACCGAAGCTTCGGAAGACATTTCCTTCGAGGCGATGAAGGCCTTGCAGCTGCAGGCAGTGGCGATCTTCCGGGCCGACCCTTCCGTCGCCACCGTCTCGTCCTTCCTCAGCGGCGGCAACTCGGGCCGCATGTTCATCAACCTGAAGCCGCGCAATGAGCGCCCTGCGATGGGCCAGGTGGTCGAAGGCCTGCGCAAGAAGCTGCGCAGCGTGGCCGGCATCCAGGTCTTCATGCGGCCGGTGCAGAACCTGCAGCTGGGTGGCAGGCAGAGCAAGGCGCGTTACCAGTACACGCTGCAAAGCGTCAGTGCCGACGCGTTGACCGAATGGGCTGGCAAGCTGGAGGCCAGCCTGCGCAACGAGGAAGGCTTCCGTGACGTCACGTCCGACGCGCAGAACCGCGGCCTGCAGGCCTCGCTGGACATCGACCGTGACAAGGCCAACCTGCTGGGCGTCCAGATCGCCGATGTGCGCAGTGCGCTCTACAGCGCCTTCGGCGAGCGCCAGGTATCGACCATGTATGGCCCGTCCAACAGCTTCTACGTGATCATGGAAGCCGAGGAACACGACCGGCGTTTCGAGGATGCGTTCGACAAGATCCGGCTGCGCAGCAAGGCCGGTGGCTTGGTGCCGCTGTCGGCCGTGGCCACCGTCAAGCGAGACCTGGGACCCACGGCCGTGAACCACCAGGGCCAGCTGCAGGCGGTGACGATCTCGTTCAACCTCGCACCCGGCATGCCGCTGGGCGACGCGACAAGGCGCATCACCCAGGTCACGCAGGAGCTGCACCTGCCGCCGACGCTGATCGGCACCTACGGCGGCGATGCCGCGGTGTTCCAGAGCTCGCAGGGTGGCCAGGCCATCCTGATCATTGCCGCGCTGCTGGTGATCTACGTGCTGCTGGGCGTGCTGTACGAGAGCTACATCCACCCGCTGACCATCCTTGCCGGCCTACCGTCGGCCGCCATCGGCGCGCTGCTCACGCTGCAGTTCTTCGGCCAGGACCTGACGCTGATCGCCACCATCGGCATCCTGATGCTGATCGGCATCGTCAAGAAAAACGCGATCATGATGATCGACTTCGCGCTCGATGCGCAGCGCCACCAGGGCATGACGCCACCCGAGGCCATCCGCCAGGCCGCGCACCTGCGGCTGCGGCCCATCATGATGACCACGCTGGCCGCCATCATGGGCGCGCTGCCCATCGCGCTGGGCTGGGGCGCTGGTGCCGAGCTGCGCCAGCCGCTGGGCCTGGCGGTGGTCGGCGGCCTGATCCTCAGCCAGGCGGTGACGCTCTACATCACACCGGTGATCTACCTGGCGCTGGACCGCTGGGCCGGCAAGGGCCCGATCACGACCGAGGTGAAGGTGGAGAACTCGCTGGTCTGAGCCATGACCTTGCCGGCCTGACCGCCACTGCATGTTGTCGACGCGCCATGGGCGCCCAGGTCGCAGACTCGGCATATATGATCGATTTCCCGCCAGCACCGCTTTGCGCCGCACCATGCCCAACGCAGCTCTCCAGTCCCTGTTCGCGCAGAAGTCCTGGGCGAACAACGAGTTGTTCAACCTGCTGTCGACGGTCGACACTGCGCAGCATGCCGAGGCCTTGCACACGGCTACTCGCACGCTGAACCACATCCACGTGGTGGACCAGATCTTCCGCGCCCACCTGCTGGGCGAGTCGCACGGCTTCACGGCGACCAACACCGAAGCCACGCCTGAACTCGGCGAGCTTCAGTTTGCCGTTGCCGAGACGGATGCCTGGTTCGAGCATTACGTGGCCGCCATTTCGGCCGAACCGCTTGCCGAGCGCATCTCGTTCCGGTTCACGGATGGGGACACCGGCACGATGACCCGCGAAGAGATGCTGCTGCACGTCATCACGCACGGTTCCTACCACCGCGGCAACGTGGGCCAGGTGCTCAAGTCGATTTCGGTCTCACCGCCGCGGGACCTGCTGACCAAGTTTCTCCACGTCCGCGAGCCGTCCCGCAGGCAGGCATAGGCCAAAGGCGAGCCCGCGATGCGCGTGGCCGTCTGGACGTTGCAATCGGCGTACGAGGCAGGACCAGCAGCCCTGGTTTGCACCCAATTGGACGGCGAAACCGCGCTGTCAGAATCCAACCCGAAGTGAAGGCCATGCCAGCAAACCCGCAGGCAGGCACTTTGCTTTCGCCCAGGGAGGGCCAGGACTTGAACCCCCAGAAAACCCGCGCCGCATGCGCCGCACTGATGCTGGCCAACGCGCTGCTGGCCGGCTGCGCCAGCACCGATTCGACGCGCACCACCGACGCCGTGACCGCGCCGCTGAATGACCTGAACCTGGTGCAAGCCGACATCCCGCCCAAGCTGCTGGCGGTCCAGAAGCAGCCCTACCTCGTGCCGCCCGGCCACAGCTGCGGCTCGCTGGCATTCGAGGTGAAGGAACTGGACGATGTGCTGGGCCCGGACCTGGATGCGCCCCCCAGCGTGGCCGACACTGGCCTGGTTGCACGCGGCACCGACGAGGTCAAGGGCGCCGCTTTCGGCGCCCTGCGCAGCACCACCGAAGGCCTGGTGCCCTTTCGCGGCTGGGTGCGCAAGCTCTCGGGCGCCGAGCGCTACTCGAAACAGGTCGAGGCGGCGATTGCCGCCGGCACCGTGCGCCGGGCTTTTCTGAAAGGCTTGATGGCGGCCAGGGCCTGCGCACCGGCGATCGTCGCCGGCTGAACGGAGATGCTGCATGGAACGACCCGCCTTCATCGTCTCAGCTGCCGACATTGCTGAGTACACCCACGTCTACCCGCAGAGCACCGAGGCCCTGGGCCCCGTGCGCAGCCTGGGCAAGGCCGCCGGGCTGCAGCGCGTGGGCGTGAACCTGCAGCGTTTGCCGCCGGGCACGCGCTCTTCGTGGCCGCACGCGGAAGAAAACGAGGAGGAGTTCGTCTATGTGATCTCGGGCGAGGTGGACGCCTGGATCGACGGGCACCTGCACCGCATGGTGGCCGGCGACCTGGCGGCGTTTCCCGTCGGCACCGGCATCAGCCACTGCTTCCTCAACAACGGTGACAAGGAAGCGCTGCTGCTGGTGGGCGGCGAAACGCAGCGGCCGGGCAGCCGCATCCACTATCCGCTCAACCCCACCCGCAAGGTGGACCTGAAGCCCGAGGCCTGGTGGAGCGACGTGCCGCAGCGCGAACTGGGCCCGCACGACGGTCTGCCGGACCGACCGGCCACGCAGGAATGAGCGGCCTGCCGCTGTTTTTCATGTCGCCGGCCTATGCGGGCGAGCTGCACATCACTCGCGCGCTGTTCACCACGCCGGTGGACCGAGAGCCCGAGTCGAACGCGTTTTTCAGCCATCGGGTGAGTTGGGGTCAGGGCCTTGAGGAACTGCCGGCCGATCCAGGGTCAAACTGAACTTGCAGCCCTGCATGCCAGCCAAGGAGACCGCCATGCCGCAGCAATTCCACGTGGGCCGATTGATTGACCATCTGCACCTGCGCGTGGCCGACCTGGACGCCAGCAAGCGCTTTTACCGCGCGGTGTTCACGGCGCTGGGCCGGGCCGAGGCGATGCAGGAAGACCCCACGCACTTTGCCTTGGACGAGCTGTGGGTGGACCAGCGCGACCCCGGCGGCCCTGTCTCGCACGTCCACCTGGCCTTCCAGGCCGCGGACCCGGCGATGGTGCAGGCCTTTCACCAGGCGGCGCTGGCCGCGGGCGGCACCGACCATGGCGGCCCGGGCGAGCGCCATTACCACCCGGGCTACTACGCGGCCTTTGTGCTGGACCCGGACGGCAACAACATCGAGGCGGTGTTCCACGGGCCCAATGTGCGTTCGGCGCCTTCCGTGGTGGTTAGCGCAGTGGTGCCCTGAATGCCGCGCTCGCTTCATCCTCACGCTCACAGGAGACCGCATTGACTTTGAGCTGCAAGGCGCTGGTGCTGCGCCACTGGCAGGCTGCCAACGACCGCGACTGGACCGCGTTTGCCAAACTGCTGGCCGACGACCTCGTCTACCAGGTGCCGCAGACGCGCGAGCAGGTGCGCGGCGCGGCTGGCTACCTGGATTTCTTCCGCACCTGGCCGGGCGACTGGCGGGCGGACGTGCAGCAGGTCATTGCCGACGAAGGCCAGGCCGTCACGGTGCTGAACTTCCTCACCGAGCGCGACAACCCGCAGGCGGCGCAGATGACCGGCATCACCTTTTTCGAGGTGCAGGACGGCAGGATCACCCGCGTGACCGACCACTGGCCGGAGCCCTACGAGCCGCCGCCCCGCGCATCGGTGCACGTGACACGCTATTGACCCCGCCCGCCCGGATTTCGGCAGCCGGCGGACAATCCAGGGATGAATCCGATTCCCGAAGCCGCTGAAACCGCCGCCGAGACATTGCGCGACGAACCTGCGGCGCTGGCCGACCTCGCCAGGCGTGAGCGCTTCCTGCAACTGCTGGCCGACAGCCTGTCGCAGCAGACACTGACCAAGCTGGTGCTGAGCAAGCCACGCAATGCGGGCGACCTGCAACGCGTGACTGCCCGCCCTCTGGCGCTGCGCGGCGAGGCCTGCCTGAGCCTGCTGTGGCACCACCAGACCAAGGACATCACCAAGAACCCGGCGGTGGCCGAAGGCCTGAAGCAGGTCGACGAACTGCTGGGCAGCCGCTTTTTCCACGCGCTGCTGTTCACGACCACCGACGAGTGGCAGCTGATGGTCAGCAAGCGCGGCAAGATGGGCCTCACGCGGCGCGCGCTGGCGGCACCGGCGGAAGCCGCCGAGGCGACTGGCCATGCCCGCGAGAAGCAGCGCTACCTGGCGCTGGAACTGCCCTTCCTGCAGGACCTGGGCGTGACCGACACGCAGGCCCGGCTGGTGCCGGCAATGGCGCGCAAGTGGAAGCAGATCAACAAGTTCGTCGAGGTGCTGGACCATGCGCTCGACGGCGTGGCGCTGCACCAGCCGGGCCGCATCCGCGTGGTGGACTTCGGCGCCGGCAAGGGCTACCTGACCTTTGCGACGCACCAGCACCTGGCGCACGGCCGCGGGCTGCAGGCCGAGGTGACCGGCGTGGAGTTGCGGCCGGACATGGTGGACCTGTGCAACGCCGCGGCACGGCGCCGCGAGATGCACGGCCTGCAGTTTCTCTGCGGTGACGTGCGCAGCCACGTGCCCGAGCAACTGGACGTGATGATCGCGCTGCATGCCTGCGACACCGCGACCGACTTCGCGCTGCACACCGGCATCCGCGCCGGCGCCGCGCTGATCCTCAGCTCGCCTTGCTGCCACAAGCAGATCCGCCCGCAGATGACGCTGCCGCCGTTGCTCAGGCCCATGCTGCAGCACGGCATCCACCTGGGCCAGCAGGCCGAGATGGTGACCGACAGCCTGCGCGCGCTGCTGTTGGAAGCCGAAGGCTATGACGCGCAGGTGTTCGAGTTCGTGGCGCTGGAGCACACCAGCAAGAACAAGATGATCCTGGCCGCACGGCGCCAGGACAGCGGCCCGGCCGAAGACGCACGGCGCGCTGCGGCGCGCCAGCAGGTGGCCGAGCTGAAGGCCTTTTACGGCGTGCGCGAGCATTGCCTGGAGACCATGCTGGCGACAACGGCAGAGGCAGCGCCGGAGCCGTTTACAGCGGGCTGACCCGCGCGTGATAGCCTGCGGCCCGGCGCCGGGATACCCCACCCGGGGGCCGTCCGACGAACCCATCCCGTTCAGGAATCACGATCTTGCTGAAGTACTCCGCACTTGCGCTGGCCGCCGCGGCCACGCTGTCCTTCTCGGGCCTGACGGCCATCGCCCAGACCGCTGCTCAGACTGCCGCGCCGCCCGCGGTTTCGGCTTCTGCACCGGGCTTCGACCGCAGTGGCGAAGACCTGTCGGTGCGCGTGCAGGACGACTTGTTCCGCGCGGCCAACGGCGAATGGCTGAGGACCACGCAAATCCCGGCCGACAAGTCCACCTATGGCAACTTCGACATCGTGGGTGACCGGGCCGATGCGCGGGTGCGCGAGGTGGTGGAGGAACTGGCCAAGGGCAGTCACCCGGCCGGCAGCGTCGAGCAGAAGATCGGCGACTACTACCGCAGCTTCCTCGACACTGCGGCGATGGACAAGGCCGGCCTCGCGCCGCTGCAGCCCTGGCTGGACAAGATTGCCGCGGCGCGCAGCAGCGGCGATGTGGCGGTGTTGATGGGCAGCCTGCACGGCCTGACCACGCTGCCGCTGGCGCTGGACGTGCAGCCGGACCAGCAGGCGCCCGACGTGAACCTGGCGCTGGCCTGGCAGTCCGGCCTGGGCTTGCCCAACCGCGAGTACTACATCGCCAGCGACCCGCGCATGCTGAAGGCGCGCGGCGCCTACATGGCCTACCTGGTCAAGCTGTTCACGCTGGCTGGCACGAATGAAACCCAGGCCTCGCGCAATGCGGCGCTGGTGATGGGCCTGGAAACCCGGCTGGCCAAGGCGCAATGGACCGAGGTGGCCAACCGCGACCCGCAAAAGACCTGGAACCCGATGACGCTGGCGGCGCTGGCCAAGAGCGCACCGGGGCTGGACTGGGCTGGCTACTTCAAGGCCGCAGCGATGCCTGGCCTGGCGCGGCTGAACGTGTCGCAGCCCAGCTATGCGCGCGACCTGGCCAAGGCGGTGCACGACGTGCCGGTGGCGACCTGGAAGCTTTACCTGCAGGCCAGGCTGATGGACAGCCAGGGCAACCTGCTGAGCCAGCCCTGGCGCGAGGCGCGTTTCGACTTCCGCTACAAGGCGCTGCAGGGCCGCCAGAGCGAGCCCCCGCGCTGGCAGCAGGCGACCGACGCGCTGGACGGCGCGCTCGGCGAAGCCGTGGGCCAGGTCTACGTGGCGCGCTTTTTCCCGGCCGATCACAAGGCCCGCATGCAGCAACTGGTCAACAACCTGCTGGCGGAGTTCGGCCGCTCCATCGACGGGCTGCAGTGGATGAGCCCGACCACGCGCCAGAAGGCGCGCGAGAAACTCAGCAAGTACACGACCAAGATCGGCTACCCGGACCGCTGGCGCGACTACGCCAAGCTCGAAGTGAGGGATGGCGACGCACTGGGCAATTCGCTGCGCGCCGGCCGCTTCGAGCACGAGCGCGTGGCAGCCAAGCTGGGCCAGCCGGTGGACCGAGGCGAGTGGGGCCTGACGCCGCAGACCGTCAACGCTTACTACAACCCCAGCCTGAACGAGATCGTCTTCCCGGCTGCGATCCTGGAGCCACCGTTCTTTGACATGGCCGCCGACGACGCGGCCAACTACGGCGCGATCGGCGCCATCATCGGCCACGAGATCAGCCACGGCTTCGACGACCAGGGCGCGCAGTACGACGGCGACGGCCGGCTGCGCAACTGGTGGACGCCGGCAGACAGCAAGGCCTTTGCCGCGCTGGGCGCCAGGCTGGTGGCGCAGTACAGCGGCTACGAGGGCCTGCCGGGCCACAAGGTCAACGGCCAGCTGACGCTGGGCGAGAACATTGCCGACCTCTCGGGCCTGCAGATCGCCTTCAAGGCCTGGAAGACTTCGCTGAACGGCCAGCCGGCACCGGTGATCGCCGGTCTGACCGGCGAGCAGCGCTTCTTTTATGCCTTTGCCCACGCCTGGCGCGCGCAGCGCCGCGAGGAACTGGCGCTGCGCCTCTTGACGGCCGACCCGCACTCGCCGGACGAATTCCGCGCCAACGGCACCGTGGCCAACCACGACGGCTTCCACTCGGCCTTCGGCACCAAGCCGGGCGACAGGATGTTCAAGCCGGTGGACCAGCGCATCCGCATCTGGTGAGGCGGCAGGCCGGGGCGCAAGCCCTGGCTTTCAGTCTTTCGCCGAAGGCACTTCGGCGTCGCCCGGCGTCGGCTCGGTGTTGATTTCGGTGGCAACCTCGGTCACCGGGTAGGCCGCCCCGGCGTCTTCGTCGCTGACCTGTTCGCGCTCGCGCAGCCGGCGCGTCGTGATGCTGGCGGCGAGCAGCAGCATCAGCGTGCCCAGTGTGCCGCCCAGCAGCAGCAGGTTGCGCAGGCTGTGCCACTCGGCAAAGGCTTCAGTCGAGGCGGTGGAGACCACCACGTGCAGCGGGTAGCTGCCCACCTGCGCGAAGGCGACGATGTGGGCATCCGTCGCGTCGTCCGCACCTTCGTGGGCTTCCACGCCGCTGCCGCTGGGCGGCCAGCCTGCGGTGACCAGCGGGTGGTTGGCCGGCAGGTCACTGCCCATGCCCTGGCTGACACCGCCGAGCACGCGGGCCCGGACGCGCAAGTCCGGCCCGACCAGCGCCACGCTGCCGAGCTGACCCAGCGGCACCGTGCGATAAAGCGACTCGAAGTGGGTCGGGTCCAGCGAGGCCACGCCCACGCCCAGCGTGCGGCCGTCTTCTGCGACCAGGCGGCGCGAGAGCTGGATGGTCCAGCGCTGCGAGACCTTGCCCAGCACCGGCTTGCCGATGAAGATCGCATCGGCATTGCCGCCTGCGGGTGGATGCAGCACGGCCTGGATGTGCTCGCGTTCGTTGAGGTCGATCGGGCCGGTCTGCTGGCCGCCCGGATCCAGGCTGCTGCCGACGAAGTGGCCGTCCGGCCCGACCAGCGAAAGCTGCACCAGTGCCTTGCCCAGGCCGCTGGCGGCGGCGAGCCGCACCAGGTCCGGCGGCGTGCCGGCTCTCAGCGCGTCGCGGATCTGTCGCAGCGCCTGGTCCGCGCCGGCAATGACCTGGCCGGTACGGGCCTGCAGCTGCGCGGCCAGTTGGGCGTTGTGCTGCTGTTCGGCCTGCAGGGCCTGGTCGCGCTGGTGCGCCAGCAGCAGCAGGCCGGCGGCCCAGGCCAGCACGAGCAGCAGGCCAAAGCCCCAGGCGACGGCAGTGCTGGTGCGGGGGCGGCGCGTCATGCGGCGGGCCGGCAGCGGAACATGGCCCAGCTTTCCAGCGTGAGCACCAGCGCCCCGTCCTGCTGCACGGTTTCCCAGCGCGACTTGATCAAACCCACACCGGGCCGGCTGGCGCTGCGCCGGCGGTCCAGCACCACGAAGTGGCCGCGCAACACATCGCCCACGTAGACCGGCTGGTGCCAGCGCAGCTGTTCCACGCCGGGGCTGCCCAGGCTGGCGGCGCGCAGCAGCAGCGTGTCGCACACCATGCGCATCGACATTGCCGCGGTGTGCCAGCCGCTGGCGGCCAGACGGCCGAACAGCGAGGCTTCGGCGGCGGCGTCGTCCAGGTGGAAGGGCTGTGGGTCCCACTGGCTGGCGAAATCGATGATGGCCTCGCGGGTGACCGTCATCGGGCCGTAGGCGTGGCGGTCACCGGGGTGGAAGTCGTCCCAGTACAGCGTCGAGCAGTCGGCGCTGGGGGTTTCGGGCGGCGGCGGAGCAGCGGGTGGGAACATCGGTCGCTGGGGGCGGGCAGGCAGCCTGGCCAACAGCCAGGCGTGAGACGTGAGACGAAAGGCGCAGCATAGCCAGAAATGCAAGGCGATTGCAGCCTTGGCGGGCTGCCAGCCTGTCGTGCATCCCAGCGCGGTGCAGGGCTGCCGCCGGGCAAGCGTCGAACTTGCGACTATGATCCGCGTCCTGGGCTCGTGTGCCGGGCCGCGGCGTGGGGGTGATGTGCCTTGGGTGCAGGCCAACCGCGCGGTGGCCAGGCTGGGGGTTGCGGCGGCTTGCTGCCGTGGCCTGACGCAGGTGTTGGACGAAAGTGTTCGGTGCCTGGCAACAGGCCAGCAACGAAGCCCGCTTCACAATTCCTTTCACGTCCCCCAATTTTTGTCTGCAAGAGACTGGACCGTTCGCATGAAGAAGAGAACCCTGCTTGGCCTGCTGGCCGTGCTGCCGTTGAGCCTGCTGACCGCTTGCGGAAGCAGCGACAGCGGCGGCAGTACCTCCGCACGCCTGATCAATGCCAGCCCGGGCTACAGCTCGCTGGACCTGTATGTCGAGGACTCGTTGAAGGTGTCTGGCGTGGGCTTCGGCACCGCCAGCAGTTTCCATGATGTGGACAGCGGCGATGTCACGACGGCCCTGACCGTCTCCGGCTCGGCCACCGAACTGTTGACCCAGACCCGCACTTTCTCGGGTTCAGACAAGTACTCCATCGTGGCCTACGGCTGGGACGGTGCGTTGAAGTCGGCGGCCATCACCGAAGACGAAGACGAGGCCGACAGCGGCAAGACCAAGTACAGCGTGCTGAACACGTCGACCGACGCGGGCACCCTGGACGTCTACCTGACGGCTGAGGATGACGAACTGGCTTCGGCCACCGCTGTGCGGGCTGGCGTGGACGGAGGCACCCGTTCCGCGTTCAGCACCGTCACCTCCGGCACCTACCGCCTGCGCGTGACGGCATCCGGTGACACCGACGACGTGCGCCTGGATGTCTCGAATGTCGTGCTGCCCAGCAAAGGTGTGATGACGCTGATCCTGACGCCCACCAGCGGCGGCCTGCTGGTAAATGGCATGACGCTGCAACAAGGCGGCGACGTGACCCAGCAGTTCACGACCAAGGCGCGCATGCGCGTGGTGGCAGCAGTGGCCGGCGGCGCCAAGGTGACAGCCGGCGTGGGTGACACCACGCTGGTTGCAGGACTGCCTTCGCCTGGCATCCAGAACCCGTATGTGCTGGTCGATGCCGGCAGCGTCACGGTCAACGCTTCGGCAGGCAGCACCACGCTGTCGCCACTGACGCTGACGGTGGGTGCGGGCTCCGACACCACGCTGCTGGTGACTGGTGCCAGTGCGGCCGCCGCCACGGTGACGGCGCTGGCTGACGACAACCGCCTGCCGACCACGACGACGAAGTACAAGATCCGCATGGTGCACGTGTCGAACACGCTGGCTGCTGGCAGCCTGAACCTGACGGTCACCCTGTCGCCGGTGGTCAGCAACCTGACGTATGGCACCGGTTCGTCGTACGTGAGTCGCACATCCAGCACCGCCGCTGACGTGGTCGTCTCGTCCAACTCGGATGGCTCGACCGTCTATGAGAAGTCGGGCAGTGACGCGCTGTCGCTGACGGCCAAGTCGGTCTACACGATGTTCATCCTGGACAAGATCGACGGCACGCCTCAAGGCCTGTTCCTGCAGGAACGTTGATCGCCACCGGGCCCAGGGGGCCCGGTTCGATCTGCCAATAAAAGGGCCACCCTCGGGTGGCCTTTTGCCTTCTGACGAGCAGCCGCTTCAGCCCAGGCGCCCCGCCCGGAAGTCTTCCACCGCCTGGAAGACCTGCTCATTCGTGTTCATCACGAACGGGCCGTACTGGGCGATGGGCTCGCGCAGTGGGCGGCCGGCGATCAGCAGCAGGCGCAGTTCTGCGTCGCCATCGTTGCGAATGACCACGCCATCGCTGCCCGTCTCTTGCGCCAGGATGGCCATGCGCTGCACCGGCACCGGCTTGTCGCCGATCTGCGCTTCGCCGCGGTACACATAGCTGAAGGCGTGAAATTCCGGCGGCAGGGCCTGCGCGAAGCTGGCGCCCGGGGCGAGGTGGATGTCCAGGTACAGCGGCTCGGTGTGCTGGCGCTGGATGGCACCCTTCACGCCGGCCGCTTCGCCGGCGATCACGCGCACCGTCACGCCTTCGGACTTGAACTCCGGGATCTCGCTGCTCGGGATGTCGCGGTACCAGGCCGGTACCATCTTGTCCTTGGCGGGCAGGTTGAGCCACAGCTGGAAGCCTTCCATGCGGCCGGACTCCTGCTCCGGCAGCTCGCTGTGCACCAGGCCGCGGCCGGCGGTCATCCACTGCACGCCGCCGTTCTGCAGCAGGCCTTCGTGGCCGGCCGAGTCGCGGTGGCGCATGCGGCCGGCAATCATGTAGGTGACGGTTTCGAAGCCGCGGTGCGGGTGGTCCGGAAAACCGGCGATGTAGTCGTCGGCGCTGTCCGAGCCGAAGGCGTCCAGCATCAGGAACGGGTCCAGCCGGTACTGCAGGTCCTGCGTCAGCACCCGCGTCAGCTTGACGCCAGCGCCATCGCTGGTGGCCTGGCCGGCCACCAGCCGTTCGACGCGGCGCGGCAGCTTCAGCGCAGCGCCAGCCGGGGCGGTGGCAGGGGAGAGGACGGGGGTGTTCATGGAAAGCTCCTTGAAAGTGATGTGGGACCTGCGGTGGCCGATCAGGCCGTGACGGTCTTGTCCTGGTCGACGTGAGCGGCGATCTCGGCGCGGGCGTTGGCCAGCGCGGCGGCTTCGGCGTCCGGGCCCATGGCCAGGCCTTCGGCGTAGACAAAACGCACGTCGGTCATGCCCAGGAAGCCCAGCACGGCGCGCAGGTACGGGACCTGGCTGTCATGCGGCTGGTCGCGGTAGATGCCGCCACGGGTCAGCACGGCATAGACGGTCTTGCCGGTCAGCAGGCCGCGCGGGCCGTTGGCGGTGTATTCGAAGGTGACCTTGGCGCGGGCCACCGCGTCGATCCAGTTCTTCAGCTGGCTGCTGATGCCGAAGTTGTACATGGGCACGCCCAGCACCACCACGTCGGCGGCTTGCAGCTGCGCGATCAGCGCGTCGTCCAGCGCCACGCGGGCGTTCTGCGCTTCGTTGCGGGCCTCGGCTGGCGTGAACAGCGCGCCCAGCGCGCTTTCGTCCAGCACCGGGTGCGGTTCGCGGGCCAGGTCGCGCACGCTCAGCTTGGCCTCGGGCGACTGGGCCAGCAGGCTGGCGCTCAGTTCGTTGGCCAGGCGGGTGGAATGCGAGCCGGCGCCGTTTTCGAAGGCACGGGCGCTGGAGTTGATTTGCAGGATGTTCATGGTGAGGCTCCGGTGAGTGGGGTGGCAGGGCAGGAGAGAGTCGATGGGATGAACTGTATTGATTGGCGCTTTGGCGATAAAGCCGGGTTACTGGCTTTCTTTGTTCTGTTGGTGGAACAATCAAGTCCTGGCAGACCATGCTTTCTGGAGCTTTTGCGATGAGCACCCCCACCGTGGACCCGAGTGACCTGGCCTTGTTTGCCCACGTGGCGGACGCCGGCAGCTTCAGCAAGGCGGCCGATCGGCTGAACCTGCCGAAGTCCACCGTCTCGCGCCGGCTGTCGGCGCTGGAAAGCCTGCTGGGCGAGCGGCTGATGCTGCGCACCACGCGGCGGCTGACGGTGACCGAGTTCGGCGCCGCGGTGCTGGAGCACGCGCGCCAGGTCGTGGCCGAGGTCGACAGCACGTTGGCGCTGGCCCAGCACCGCCAGGCCGAGCCCAGCGGCGTGCTGCGGGTTTCGCTGCCGGGGGACGTGGCGATGCTGGTGCTGGGCAACGCCATCGCCGATTTCGCGCTGCGCCACCCCAAAGTCACGCTGGAGCTGGACCTGTCGCCGCGCAAGGTCGACCTGATGGCGGAGAACGTGGACCTGGCGGTGCGCATGGGCGAGCTGTCGGATGACGCCCACATGGGCGCACGCCGGCTGGTGACCTTCCACGGCGCGCTGTACGCCTCGCCAGCCTGGGCCGAGGCGCATGCGCAGCTGACGCATCCTTCCGAGCTGGTGGGCGAGCGCTGTGCGCTGCATGCGCTGGTGCTGGGCGCGCGCGCCGGCGAGCCGCCGCCTTGGTCGCTGAGCTGGCGTGATCAGAATGGCGGGCTGGAGGTCTGGACCGGGCTGCCGACGCGTCGCACGCTGGCGAATTCGCCGGCCATGCTGTTGCAGCTGGCCGCCGCCGGGCTGGGGGTGACGGCGGTGGCCGACTTTTTCGCCTACCCTTACCTGCGCAACGGCACGCTGGTCCAGGTCCTGCCGGGCTGGACGCTGCCGCCGGTGCCGGCCTGGGCGGTGTTCCCCGAGCGCCGCCTGATGCCTGCCAAGACGCGGGCCTTCATCGACACGCTGGTCAACGCGCTGGCGCCTTGCCGCGAACACGAGGCGGCGGCCAGCCTGCGGCACGCGTTGCCGGCGCTGCGGCCCGTCGCTGAACCCTTGCCACCCCCGGCCGCCGCCACTGCGATGGCAGCGGCCCCTCAACTGGAGCAGACCCCATGAAAGCCATCTGGAACCACACCGTGATCGCCGAGAGCGACGACATCGTCACCCTCGAAGGCAACCACTACTTCCCGGAAACTTCGCTCAAGCGCGAGTTCACGACCTTCAGCAACCACCGCACCAGCTGCGTCTGGAAAGGCCAGGCGCATTACCTCAGCCTGTTCGTCAACGGCGAGATGAACCCGGATGCCGTGTGGTTCTATCCCGAGCCCAGCGAGGCGGCGGCCGAGATCAAGGGCAGGGTCGCGTTCTGGAAGGGCGTGCAGGTCACGGACTGAAGACGGACTGAAGCAGCTTGGCGCACAATCGGCGGCTGGATTTTCCCCACCCTTCAACGGCTGGCCGCCAAGCGCCTTGCCGGCCACGAGCCGGCCCGGCACCGACGGCAGCTTTCTCGGAGCCCGACGTGCTGAACCGGCCTTTGTCTTCCCCCGCTTTTGTTTTCCGCACCCGCGCGCTGTGCGCCGCGATGGCCACCGCCGCGCTGCTGGTGACCGCCGGCCTGCCGGCCGCCCAGGCGGCCTACAGCCCGCCGTCTAGCAACGTGGCCTGGCTGCCTGCCGGCGCGGATGCCGACGTGGACAAGGCCTTCGCGCAAGGCAAGGCCGAGAAGAAGCCGGTGCTGGTCTACTGGGGCGCCAAGTGGTGCCCGCCGTGCAACCAGCTCAAGGCCACGCTGTTCAACCGCCAGGACTTCGCTGAGCGCTCGAAGAGCTTTGTCGCGGTGCACATCGACGGTGACCTGCCCGGCGCGCAGAAGCTGGGCGCCCGCTTCAAGGTGCGCGGTTACCCGACCATGATCCTGTTCAGCCCGGACGGCCAGGAAATCACCCGCCTGCCCGGCGAGGTCGACGCGCCGCAGGTCATGAACGTGCTGCAGATGGGCCTGGCCGGCGGCCGGCCGATCAAGACCGTGCTGGACGAAGCCCGCGCCGGCAAGCCCGTCAGCGCCAACGAATGGCGCATGCTGTCTTTCTACTCCTGGGACACTGACGAAACCCAGCTGGTTTCGCCCAACGACCGCCCGGGCCTGCTGGCCCAGCTGTCTGCGGCCGCACCCGCCAGCGAGGCCGAAGCCAGCACGCGCTTGCTGCTGAAGGCCCTGGCCGAGAGCGACGAAGGCAAGGGCATCAAGCCGGACGCTGCGACGCGCGAACGCATCAAGAAACTGCTGGCTGACCCGGTGGCCAGCCGCACGCTGATGGACGTGCTGGTCAATGCGGCACCCGACGTGGTCAACGCGCTGGCGCCGGCCGCCGGACCGGACCGCACGGCCCTGGCCGGCGCGATGGACAGCGCGCTGCAGCGCCTGCAGGCCGACGCCAGCCTGTCGCGCAGCGACCGCGTCTCGGCGCTGATCGCCCGCGTCGGCGTGGCCCGGCTGGACCAGCCCAAGGAAGCGCTGCGCCCCAAGCTGCCGGCGCCGCTGTTGAAGGAAGTGCGTGACATGGCCGCGGCCATGGACAAGGAGATCACCGATGGCTACGAGCGCCAGGCGGTCATCAGCTCGGCGGCCTACGCGCTGGGTGAAGCCGGCCTGTGGACCGAAAGCGATGCGCTGCTGAAGAGCAACCTGAGCAAGAGCCACTCGCCGTACTACCTGATGAGCCACCTGGGCGGCAATGCCAAGAAGCAGGGCAAGAAGGCCGAGGCACTGGGCTGGTACGAAAAGGCCTTCAACACCAGCGAAGGCCCGGCCACGCGGCTGCAATGGGGCTCCAGCTACCTGACGGCGCTGGTCGACATGGCGCCGCAGGACTCGGCCAAGATCGAGAAGGTCGCGGCCCAGCTGTTCACCGAAGCTGCCGGCCAGGAGGGTGCGTTCTACGAGCGCAGCGCCCGTTCGCTGCAGAAGGTCGGTGTGGAACTCGGCAAGTGGAACGCCAAGGGCGCGCATCAGGCCACGCTGGACCGGCTGCGCGCACAGCTGGCACCGGTCTGCGGCAAGCTGCCGGCGGCCGATGGCCAGAAGACGACCTGCGAAGGTCTGATCAAGACCCGCGCCTGAGCGCGAGGACGATGGGCGGCCTGCGCCGCTCATCCTGCCGGCCTGCGCTTCATGCGGCGTAAACGCGCGCCGGTCGCAGCCGGCTACCCGCAGTGGCCGTGGCGAGCGAGCATCAGGATTCCAGAAATTTCGGGAGTCATTGCTCATGCCATTTGATGCCAAGACCATGCTGCCCCTGCTGGCCCCGGCGCTGCTGACCGGCCTGCTGGCCACCGCGTCGCTTCAGACCTGGGCTGCAGAGGCGCCTGCCGCCACGCCAGCGCCGCAATTCCCGCTGCGCGACTTCTTCGCCAGCCCGCCACAAGGCTTCTTCCGCATCAGCGATGGCGGGCGCTGGCTGTCCTGGATGCAGCCTGCCGTGGGCGATGGCGGCCCCACGCCGCGCCGCAACCTGTTCGTGCAGACCCTGGACGGCAGCAAGCCGACCGGTCAGCCGCGCCAGCTGACGCGCGAAAGCGCACGCGACATCGCCAACTACTTCTGGAAAGGCGACGGCACGCTGCTGTTCCAGAAGGACTTCGGCGGCGACGAGAACTTCCACGTGGTCGCGGTCGATGCCGTGAGCGGCCAGGTGCGCGACCTGAGCCCGTACGAAGGGGCGCGGGCCGAGATCATCGACACGCTGGACGAAGACCCGGACAACATCCTCCTGCAGCACAACAGGCGCGACAAGCAGGCGATGGACGTCTACCGCGTCAACGTGAAGACCGGCGCCGAGACGCTGGTGGCACGCAATCCCGGCAACATCGTCGCCTGGCTGCCGGACCATGCCGGCAAGCTGCGCGTGGCGGTGGCGTCGGACGGCGTCAACAACCAGCTGCTGTACCGCGCCACCGAGGCCGACGAGTTCAAGGCCATCATCGCGACCGATTTCCGCACCGAGGTCAGCCCGCAGTTCTTCGACTTCGACAACCAGGGCCTGTACCTGCTGTCCAACCGCGGGCGGGACCGCAAGGCGCTGGTCAAGCTGGACCCCGGCAAGCCCGACCTGGAGCAGGTGGTCTACGAACACCCGACGGTGGACCTCTCCGGCGCCAGCTACTCGCGGCTGCGCAAGGTGCTGACGGTGGCCGAGTTCACCGAGGACAAGCAGGGCCGCCACAGCTTCGACGCGGCGACCACGCAGCTCTACGCTAGGCTGGCGCAGAAGCTGCCGGGTTACGAGCTGATGCTGCAGGCCAGCACGCGGGCCGAGGACAAGTTCGTGGTCGCCGCCGCCAGCGACCGCACGCCTGGCACGCGCTACCTGTACGACGCCAAGGCCGACACCTTGAGCAAGCTGGCCGACATCAACCCCAGGCTGCCCGAGGCGCAGATGGCGACGATGCAGCCGGTGCGCTACCGCGCCCGCGACGGGCTGGAGATCCCCGCCTACCTGACGCTGCCGGTTGACCGCGCGCCGAAGAACCTGGCCTGCGTGATCAACCCGCACGGCGGCCCGTGGGCGCGCGACCAGTGGGGCTTCAACCCGGAGGTGCAGTTCCTCGCCAACCGAGGCTACTGCGTGCTGCAGATGAACTTCCGCGGCTCCACCGGCTTCGGCCGCAAGTTCTGGGAAGCCAGCTTCGGCCAGTGGGGCCTGTCGATGCAGGACGACATCAGCGACGGCGTGGCCTGGCTGGTCGGCCAGGGCATTGCCGATCCGAAGCGCATTGGCCTGTACGGCGGCAGCTACGGCGGTTATGCCACGCTGGCCGGCGTGACCTTCACGCCCAAGCTCTATGCGGCCGCGGTGGATTACGTCGGCGTGTCCAACTTGTTCACCTTCATGAAGACGATCCCGCCGTACTGGGAGCCGTTCCGCCAGCAGATGTACGCGATGGTCGGCAACCCGGATGATCCGAAGGACAACGCCCGCCTGGCCGCCACCTCGCCCGCGCTGCACGTGGATCGCATCCAGACCCCGCTGCTGATCGCCCAGGGCGCCAAGGATCCACGTGTCAACAAGGCCGAGAGCGACCAGGTGGTGGAGGCGCTGAAGAAGCGGGGTGTCACGGTGCAGTACCTGGTGAAAGACAACGAGGGCCACGGCTTCCACAACGAGGAGAACCAGTTCGAGTTCTACGGCGCGATGGAAAGCTTCTTCGGCCAGCACCTCAAACCCTGAGCTTTCGGCGTTCGATCCCACGAGAGGGCCTGCGGGCCCCTCCTTGTTTTGACACCCTGCGGCCGCAGTTCGTGCGCGAAAGGCCACCGCTCGTGTCGGCCGATCCGCCATTCATGGGGGGCGGTGCCTGGCGACTGCGAGCGCTGGCGAGAATGCGCCGCATGCAATTCATCCTTCCCCTCCGGCCCGCCCCGCGAAGCCGCGGGCGCCGGCCTTCGCCAGATCCCAGGTCGGCAGTTCGCCTGTTGTGCAACAGCGCCACCGCGCCGGCCTTGGCCGTGCCTTTGCTCGCCTGTTTGCCGGCACCAGCTGAAGCTGCGGGCGCGGCCACGCTGCCGGGCCTTAGCCTGCAGCCTTGCCGGCTCAAGGGCGTGGAGGTCGGTGCGCGCTGCGGCGTGCTGAAGCGGCCGCTGGACCCGAGCAAGCCGGACGGCGTGCAGATCGACCTGCATGTCGCCGTGCTTCCGGCGGTGGCGCGCAACCCGAAACCCGACCCGGTGTTTTTCCTGGCCGGTGGCCCCGGCCAGAGCGCCATCGAGCTGGCTGGCACGGTGCAGCGCATCACGGCCCGTTTGCTGAACCGGCGCGACATCGTGCTGGTCGACCAGCGCGGCACCGGCGACAGCGCACCGCTGCGCTGCGACGACCAGGCACCGACGCGCTCGCTGCGCGACAGCGCCGATCCGGCCCAGGAAGCCGCGCTGCTGGTGCGCTGCCGCGAGCGGCTGCAGAAGCTGCCTTACGGTGACCTGCGCCAGTTCACCACCCCGATCGCGATGGCCGACCTCGAAGCCGTGCGCAAGGCGCTGGGCTACGGCCAGATCAACCTGATGGGTGGCTCCTACGGCACCCGCGCCGGCCTGGACTACCTGCGTCAGTTCCCGCAGCAGGTGCGCCGCCTGGTGTTGGACGGCGTGGCGCCGCCGGACATGGTGCTGCCGCTGTCTTTCTCGACCGACGCGCAGGCCGCGCTCGACGCCTTGTTCGGCGACTGCGAGCGCAACGCCGCCTGTCACGCCCAATACCCCGCGCTGCGCAGCCAGTGGCAACAGATTCTCGCCAGCCTGCCGCGCGAGGTGACGCTGCCGCAGCCGATGACCGGCCGCGAGGAGAAGGTCACCTTGACGCGCGACATGCTGACCGGCGTGGTGCGCTTGCCGCTGTACGCGCCCTGGCTGGCCGCCGGCCTGCCGCTGGCGGTGCAGGAGGCGAGCGAAGGGCGCTTTGCCGGGCTGGTTGGCCTGGGCCTGGGGGCCGCAGGCGGTGGCCGCGGTCTGGGCATCGCGAGCGGCATGCATTTCTCTGTCGTCTGCGCCGAGGACGTGCCGCGCATGCCGTTGGGCACCGACAAGCCCGGCGCCGATTTTGGCGACGGCCAAGCGCGTATGTACCAGCGCGCCTGCACCGACTGGCCACGCGGCGAGCTTCCGCCGGCCTTCTACGAGATTCACCCGTCCACGGCGCCTGTGCTGCTGCTGTCGGGCGCGTTCGACCCGGTGACGCCGCCGCGGCATGCGGCGCGTGTCGCCAAGGCGCTGGGCCCGCAGGCGGTGCACGTGGTGGTGCCCAACAGCGGCCACGGCGTGATGGCCCAGGGCTGCATGCGCGACGTGGTGTACCGCTTCATCAACCAGGACGACGCCGCCAAGGCGCTGGCCGACGCGCCCAAGGATGCCGGCTGCACCAGGCTGCTGCCGCGCCCGCCCGCCTTGCTGCCGCTGCAGCAGGCACCGGCAACTTCCCCCGCCGCCTCAGGAGCCGCGTCATGATTGAGGTACAGGATTTGGCCAAGCGCTTCCAGCAGGGCCGAGGCAGGCAGGCGCGCACGGTGCTGGCGGTGGACGGCGTGAGCTGGCAGGCGCGGGACGGCCGCATCACCGGGCTGCTGGGGCCCAATGGCGCCGGCAAGACGACCACGCTGCGCATGGTCGCCGCGCTGCTGCCGCCGGACACCGGCCGCATCGCGGTGGACGGCATCGACGTGGCGCAGCAGCCGATGCAGGCGCTGGCCCGGCTGGGCGTGCTCAGCGACGCGCGCGGGCTGTACCCGCGGCTCACGGCGCGCGAGAACATCGTCTACTACGGCCGGCTGCACGGCATGAGCCGCGCCGCGGCCAGCGCCCGTGCCGACACGCTGGCCAAGGTGCTGGACATGGCGCCGCTGCTGGAGCGCCGCACCGACGGCTTCAGCCAGGGCGAGCGCATGAAGACGGCGCTCGCCCGCGCGCTGGTGCACAACCCGCCCAACATCATCCTCGACGAGCCGACCAACGGGCTGGACGTGCTGGCCACGCGCAGCCTGCGCGAGGCGCTGCGCCGGCTGCGCGACGACGAGGGCAAGTGCATCGTCTTCTCCACGCACATCATGCAGGAGGTCGAGCGATTGTGCGACGAGGTGGTGGTGATCGCCCACGGCCGCACGGTGGCCGAGGGCACGGTGCCGGCGCTGCTGGCGCGCACCGGCGAAAAGGACTTCGAGGAGGCTTTCGTGAGCCTGGCGTTCAGTGAAGAAGAGCGGACCAGCCAGGCGCTGGCCGCGAGCAGGGGGTTGTCATGAATGCCGCGTGGAGTGTGTTCTGGAAGGAGCTGGTCGATGCGCTGCGCGACCGGCGCACGCTGTTGACCGTGCTGCTCAGCTCGGTCGCGATGGGGCCGCTGGTGCTGGTGCTGATCTCGACGCTGGTCTCCAGCATCGAAAAGCGGGCCGAGGCGCGCGAGGTGGTGGTGGCCGGGCTGGCGAATGCGCCGACGCTGCACAACTACCTGCTGCGCCAGACCTACACGGTGAGTGAAGCGCCGGCCGACTACGAACGGCAACTGGACACCAGCAAGTTGGGCGACCCGGTGGTGGTGGTACCGAAGGACTTCGAGGCCGACCTGGCCAAGGGCGAGATGCCGCTGGTCGAGCTGGTGAGCTCCAGCGCCAACCAGCGCGCCGAAGGCAGCGTGAACCGCATCGCGGGCCTGTTGCAGGGCTTCAACCGCGAGCAGGCGGCGCTGCGCCTTTCGCTGCGCGGCGTTTCGATGGGCTTGCTGCAGGCCACGCAGGTGGAGCAACGCGACCTGGCCAATCCGGCCGCACGCGCGGCCCGGCTGACCGCGATGCTGCCGTTTTTCGTGCTGATGGCCGTGCTCTACGGCGCGCTGAATGCGGCGCTGGACAGCACGGCCGGCGAGCGTGAGCGGGGCTCGCTGGAGCCCTTGCTGATGAACCCCGCCAGCCGTGGTGCGCTGGTGCTGGGCAAGTGGGGCGCGGTGGCCGCGGTGGCGATGCTGATCGCGCTGCTGTCGAGCTTCAGCTTCCTGCCGGGGCAATGGTTGTTGCGCAGCGAGACGCTGGCGGCGACCTTCCAGTACGGCTTGCCCGAGGCGCTGGCCTTCCTGGCGCTGCTGGCGCCGCTGGCCGGCGCCTTGTCTGCGCTGCTGATGGCGATCGCGATCCGCTGCAAGACCTTCAAGGAGGCGCAGGCCAGCGCCACGGTGATCGTGTTGGTGGTCTCGCTGCTGCCGATGATGAACATGATCAACCAGGACGGCGAAAAGCCCTGGCACCTGTGGCTGCCGGCGCTCGCGCAGTCGACGCTGATGAACCGCGTGCTGCGCGGCGAGGCCATCACGCCCATCGAGTGGGCCGAGCCGCTGCTGGCCTGCGCGGGACTGACCGTGCTGTGCCTGGCCTTCGTGGCTCGGCAGTTCAAGCGCGCTGCGGTGCGCTGAAGCGAGGCTGGATCACCGCCCAGCGCAGGCCGCGCCGGGCCGCCCCAAGCGGCCTGCGCAACCCGCTTGGCGGGTGGCTTCGCGTACTCGCGGAGCCGGGTGCCCCATTCAAGCCTGGCAGACGGCGCGCCAGACTTCGTCCTGCCACGGCAATTGCCGAACCAGCTGGCTCAGGTGCAGCGCCGATTCCGGCGCGCTCAGCACGTCACCGGCATCGCTGACCAGGCGCAGATTGGTCAACACGCCCATCGGGTCGACCATCGCGACGACCCCGTGCTGGATTTCTGCCCAGTCCCACAGCAACCCGGCCTCTCGCTTTCGGGTACGCTCGCACCACATGGTCTGACCCGCAAGGCGTTCGCCATGAGGGCCACCGCGTGTGATGCGTGTACCTAAGTGCACGAATTGCAGCCTGCGTTGCGTGTTTGCCTGACAAAATACCGTGGGCCACAAATAGATGGACCAGGGGGGTGGCATGGTGCTGCGCTGGCTGTGGGGCGTTGGAGCGTTCTGTGGCGAGAGCATGACCCGTAGTCTGGAGTGCACGTCTTGCGCTTGCTAGATGTAAGACCTGTCAGGGCTTGGACAACAAGCCCTGGCGCCGCGAATGGGGGGGTGGCATGACCAGTTCCCCCATGCTGGGCGGCAGTTTCCTGTCGGTGATGCAGGCTCAGTCGCGGGACGATTTCCGCAGTGAGATCGTGCGTTTTGCCAATGAGCTCGGCTTCACCTATGTGTCGGCGATGACGGTGATCGACCTGTCGTTGACGCAGTCCGAGTTCATCACCGTCGACAACACGCCGCAGGCTTTCCGCGACGTGTTCACCAACAACACCGATGGCCGGCGCGACCCGGTCATGCAGCACTGCAGGCGTGGCACGCTGCCCATCATCTGGAACCAGGACACCTACGTCAGCCAAGATGCCGGCGAGCTCTGGGAAGAGCAGGCTGCTTTCGGCTACCGCACCGGCGTAGCGCTGGCCATGCATTTCCCTGACGGCCGTCACTTCACGCTGGGCGTGGATCGCGACGAGGCCTTGCCGACCGAGCCGGGTTCGCTGAGCCGCATCGTGGCCGATCTGCAGTTGTTTGCAGTGCACGCGCAGGATGCCGCAATGCGCTTGTTCGTGCCGCCCGGGCGCCAGCTCGAGCGGCCCAAGCTGACGCCGCGCGAGCTGGAAGCCCTGCGCTGGACCATGGAAGGCAAGACCGCCTGGGAAGTCGGTTCCATCCTCGGCATCAGCGAACGCACCGCGGTGCTGCATTTGCAGAACGCGATGCACAAGCTTGGCTCGATCAACAAGCACCAGGCGGTACTGAAGGCCTTGCGCCTGGGTTTGATCCACTAGTGAGCCGCCCGCCAGCATGCGGGCCGGACGCGGGGACCCTGTCAGAGTTGACAGTGTCGGCAAATGGCGAGACTTGCTTCAATGAGGCCATGCGCAATCGATGCGCGCAACCCCACCGGAGTGACCCCATGAAGCAAGCCCTGAAATCTTTCGTCCGCCAAGCCTTCGGTGCCTCGCGTGGTGCCGTCGCCCGGCGCGCCCCGCAAGCTGCTGCACCGCTGCGCACGCTGGATCGGCAGGCCTTGCGCGCCGTGTCCGGTGGCACCGACGGTGGCGACCTGCCCAAGGGCACCTGGTAAGCCCCCACTGATTCACTCGCGACCGGGCAAAGCATCCGGTTGCTGCCTGCGGTAAGCGCAGGCCATTTTTCTCGCTGTCACTCGGTCTCCAGAAGGAAAAAAGGGAAGGCCAGGACGGACGTCTTGGGAATATAAGAAGCGAAAACTGCATGGGCGACCGGACTTCGTGTCCGGTCGCCCTTTGCTTTTTTTGGGGCCCGTCGCGTGCGCTGCGGGTGGCCCATCGCCATCAACCGAGGGGGTCGGCCTCCTATCATGTGGCCATGAGCAGCCCTAGGCCTTATCTGCCGATGCGCATTGCCAACCCAGCATGGCCCGGGGCTGGGCTGCCATGAGCTTGTTCAGGCCAGAGGCGGTACAGCACCGCCAGCAGGAATGGCTGGGCGCGATCCAGTTGTCGCGGCCGCTGGGCCTGCGCTGGATCACGACAGGCGTGCTGCTCAGCTTGCTGCTGGTGGGCGCCTTCCTGGTGCTGGGCCAGGCCAGCCGACGGGCGCATTTGAGCGGCGTGCTGATGCCCGACCAGGGCCTGGTGCGCATCGTGCCGCCGCTGGCGGCCACGGTGCAGCAGGTGTCGGTGGCCGAGGGCCAGCAGGTGCATGCAGGTGACCTGCTGTTCACCCTGAGGGTGGACGGTGCGCGCCTGAATGAAAGCTCCCAGGCCCAGTTGCAGCAGACCTTCGATGCCCGCATTCGCAGCCTGGAAGAAGCTGCGCAGCGTGCAAGCCGCTTGCAGGGCGAGCAGGCGCACGGCCAGGCCGATCGGGCTGAAGGCCTGCAGCGCGAGCTGGCGCAACTCGACGATCAGGCCAGGCTGCAGGCGCAACGGCTGGCGCTGGCGGAAAAGGCCCAGGCCCGGCTGGAGGCGCTGGAGAAATCGCAGTTCGTGTCTTCGGCGCAGGTGCAGGCGAGGGCCGAGGACGTGCTGGGCCTGCGCGCCGAGGCCGCTGCGTTGCAACGCCAGCGCCAGACGCTGGCGCGCGAGCTGACCCAGTTGCAGGCGGAGCAGCGTGAGTTGCCGCTGCAGTCGGCGCAGCAGGTCAGCGACCTGCTGCGCCAACGCGACGAGATTGCCGAGACGGCCGCCCGCGCGAACGAGGCGGCGACCCAACGCACGCTGCTGCTGCGTGCGCCATCTGACGGCACGCTGAGTAGCGTGAATGTGAGCGCTGGCCAACCGGTGAATGCAGATGCTGCGTTGGCCACGCTGTTGCCAGCCGGCGCCAAGCTGCAGGCCCAGCTGTATGCCCCGTCCAGCGCGCTGGGTTTCGTGGCGGTTGGCCAGACGGTGCAGCTGCGGCTGCAGGCCTATCCGTACCAGCGTTATGGCTGGCTGAACGGGGACGTCATCCAGGTGGCACTGGCACCGGTGCAGGCGGGGGAGCTGGCCAGCGTGCCGTTGACGGTCAAGCAGGGCGCGGGCAGTGAGCCGATGTACCGCATCACCGTGGCACTGGCCATGCAGTCCATGAGCGCCGACGGCCAGGCGCGTCCGCTGCTGCCGGGCATGCAGCTGGAGGCCGACGTGCTGCTGGAGCGGCGCCGGCTGGCGGAGTGGTTGTTCGAGCCCTTGCTGGGCTGGCGCAAGAGGATTTGAGGCATGCGAGGGCAGGGCACGGGCGCCGAGGGTGGGCCGGTCGATGACAGCAGCTTGGCGACAGAGGCGGTGCAACCCGCCGAACCCCGCCTGCGCTTTGGCTGGCTGCGGCCCAAGGTGCCGCTGATCCTGCAGACCGAAGCCGCCGAGTGTGGCCTGGCCTGTCTGGCGATGATTGCCGGCGCGCACGGCATGCACACCGACCTGCCCAGCCTGCGCGAGCGTTTCCAGATCTCGATGAAGGGTGCGACCGCGGCCGACGTGGCCGACATAGGCGCGGCGATGGGCCTGACCCCGCGCGCGCTGCGCGCCGAGCCCGAGCAGTTTGGCCAGCTGGCGCTGCCTTGCATCCTGCATTGGGACCTGAACCACTTCGTGGTGCTGGCCGAGTTCAAGCGCGGCGTGGCGACGGTGCACGACCCGGCGCGCGGCGTGCGCCGCATGCGCCTTCCAGCGCTGTCGCCGCATTTCAGCGGCGTGGCGCTCGAATTCACGCCAGGGGCCGGGTTTCACGTGGGCGAGGCTCGGCGGCCACTGCGCTGGCGCCAGCTGCTGGGCCGCGTCAGCGGGCTCAAGCGCGCATTGGGCCAGGTGCTGCTGTTGGCGGTGGCGCTGGAGCTGTGGCTGCTGCTGACGCCGTTTTTCCTGCAGTGGGTGGTGGACGGCGTGCTGGTCAGTGGCGAGCGCGACCTGCTGACCACGCTGGGCCTGGGCTTTGCCGGCCTGGTGCTGCTGCAGGTGCTGACGGCGGCAGCGCGCTCGTGGGCGGTGCTGCACCTGTCGGCGATGCTGAAGTTCCAGTGGCTGGGCAATGTGTTTGCCCACCTGCTGCGTTTGCCAATGGACTGGTTCGAGCGCCGCCACACCGGCGACATCTGGTCCCGCTTCAGCGCGGTGCAGCAGATCCAGGACACTTTGAGCACCAAGTTCGCCGAGGCCCTGATCGACGGGCTGATGGTGCTGTTGACGCTGGCGTTGATGGGGCTGTACAGCCCATTGCTGGCGGCCGTGGCGATTGGCGCGGTGCTGCTGTACACGCTGCTGCGCTGGAGCCTGGACGGCGCGATGCGCGAGGCTTCTGAAGAGGCGCTGGTGCACGAGGCGAAGAAGGCCAGCCACTTCCTGGAGTCGCTGCGCGGCGTCGGCGCGATCAAGCTGTTCAACGGCGAGGCGGGCCGCCAGTCGCGCTTCATGAACCTGGTGGTCGATTCGATGAATGCCGCGCTGGCGCTGCGCCGGCACGAGCTGGTGATGTCGGTGGGCCAGCGGCTGATCTTCGGGCTGGAGCGCGTGGCCGTGATCTGGCTGGGTGCACTGGCAGTGCTGGACCAGCAGTTCAGCGCCGGCATGCTGTTCGCGTTCCTGGCCTACCAGGAGCAGTTTGCGACCCGCGCCAGCGCACTGGTCGACAAGGCGGGTGAGCTGCGGCTGTTGCGGCTGCAGGGCGAGCGCCTGGCCGACATCGTGCTCACCCCCCCGGAGGCGGCCTTGCCTGGCCAGCGAGGCAACCTGCCGACCATCACCGGGCGGCTCACGGTGCAGGGCCTGCATTTCCGTTATTCAGACACCGAACCCGAGGTGCTGAGTGGCCTGAGCTTCGAGATCGCGGCCGGCGAGTCGGTGGCCATCGTCGGACCGTCCGGCTGTGGCAAAACGACGTTGCTGAAGCTGTTGCTGGGCATTCACGAGGCGCAGGCCGGCGAGGTGCTGATCGATGGCCTGCCGATGGCGCGCATAGGCCGCCAGCGCTGGCGCTCGCTGATCGGGACCGTGATGCAGGACGAGCCGCTGTTCGCCGGCTCGATTGCCGACAACATTGCATTTTTCGCGCCGGATGCCGACCCGCTGTGGGTCGTCGAATGCGCCAGGCTGGCCTCGGTGCACGAAGACATCGCGGCGATGCCGATGGGCTACGCCACGCTGGTCGGCGACATGGGCACGACGCTCTCGGGCGGGCAGAAGCAGCGTGTGCTGCTGGCCCGCGCGCTGTACAAACGGCCGCGCATCCTGCTGCTGGACGAGGCCACCAGCGCGCTGGACGTTGACCGAGAGCGTCTGGTCAACCGCGCGGTGCAGCAGCTGCAGCTGACGCGCATCATCGTGGCCCACCGGCCCGAGACGATTGCCAGCGCGCAGCGGGTGATCGTGTTGCAGGCGGGCAGGGTGGTGCAGACGCTGCGCACGGTGGGTGGCGTGGGCGGCGGCCAGGAGGCCTGAGTTCGGCTTCAGCCCGAGGGGGTGTGCGCCGGGCGTGTGAGCCGCTCCAGCTGTCCGATCCACAACATTGCGTGTTCGCGGTGCTCGCCGCACATGTCGGGCGACGGTTGCAGCGAGCCGCAGACCGAAGGCCGGCGGGGGTCACCAAACAGTTGGCAGCGGCCCTGGTCGTCCAACTGTACGCAGCGCTCTCCTGCCGGTTTGCCTTGCGGCATGCCGGGGATGGCGCTGGAGATGGACGGGGCGATGCAGCAGGCTGCGCAATGGGGGCGGCACTCCATCGCGGCATTGTTTCACGTGAAACCAGGGCGCTGCCACGTGCGGCTTTGGCGGCTTCGGCGGCGACCCTGCCAGCGTGACGGATGTGCCGGCATTCCCTAAAATCAAGGGTTGGCCGAACCGTCGGCCTGTCCAACTTGCGCACCATTTGCGCAACCGGCGTCGCGCGGGCTTGCGCCCACGCCGCCTGCGCTTTCCAGGAGCACGCCGTGCTGTATCCCAAAGAATTTGATGTCATCGTCGTCGGTGGCGGCCATGCCGGCACCGAAGCCGCGCTGGCGGCTGCCCGAATGGGCTGCGACACGCTGCTGCTGACGCACAACATCGAGACGCTGGGGCAGATGAGCTGCAACCCGTCGATCGGCGGCATAGGCAAAGGCCATCTCGTCAAGGAAGTGGATGCACTGGGCGGCGCGATGGCGCTGGCCACCGATGAAGCCGGCATTCAGTTCCGGATCCTGAACGGCAGCAAGGGCCCGGCCGTGCGCGCGACCCGCGCCCAGGCGGACCGGGTGCTGTACAAGGCGGCGATCCGCCACAAACTGGAAAACCAGCCCAGGCTGACGCTGTTCCAGCAGGCGGTGGATGACCTGATGCTGGAGGGCGATCACGTGGTCGGGGCGGTGACGCAGGTCGGCATTCGCTTCCGGGGCAGGGCGGTGGTGCTCACCGCCGGCACCTTCCTGGACGGCAAGATTCACGTGGGCCTGCAGAACCACGCTGGCGGCCGTGCGGGCGATCCGCCGGCGATCAGCCTGTCGGCCCGTTTGAAGGAACTGAAGCTGCCTCAGGGCCGGCTGAAGACCGGCACGCCGCCGCGGCTGGACGGGCGCAGCATCGACTTCTCCAAGCTGGCCGAGCAGCCCGGTGACCTGGAACCGGTGCCGGTGTTCAGCTTCATGGGCAGCACCCGCATGCACCCGCGCCAGGTGCCGTGCTGGGTCACGCACACCAACGCACGCACGCACGAGATCATTCGCAGCGGCTTCGACCGCAGCCCCATGTTCACCGGGATGATCGAAGGCGTGGGGCCGCGCTATTGCCCCAGCATCGAAGACAAGGTCAACCGCTTTGCCGACAAGGACGCGCACCAGATCTTCCTGGAACCAGAAGGTCTGACCACGCACGAGTTCTACCCGAACGGTGTGTCCACCTCGCTGCCGTTCGACGTGCAACTGGCGGCCGTGCGCTCGATGCTTGGCCTGGAAAACGCCCACATCCTGCGGCCGGGCTACGCCATCGAATACGACTATTTCGACCCGCGCGAGCTGCGCGCCACCTTCGAGACCAAGCAGGTCAACGGCCTGTTCTTCGCCGGCCAGATCAACGGCACGACGGGCTACGAAGAGGCGGCGGCGCAAGGCTTGTACGCCGGCATGCAGGCCGCGCTGCAGGTGCAGGGCAAGGCGCCGGTGACGCTGCGGCGCGACCAGGCTTACCTGGGCGTGCTGGCTGACGACCTGATCACCAAGGGCGTGACAGAGCCGTACCGCATGTTCACCAGCCGCGCCGAGTTCCGGCTGCAGCTGCGGGAAGACAACGCCGATGCGCGCCTGACCGAGCTGGGCCGCGAAATCGGGCTGGTGGACGATGCCCGCTGGGATCAGTTCAACCGCAAGCGCGACGCTGTTTCACGTGAAACAGAGCGGCTCAAGGCGACCTGGGTGCATCCCCGCAACTTCCCGGCGGTCGATGCCGAGGCGGTGCTGGGCAAGGCGCTCGAGCACGAATACAGCCTGACAGACTTGTTGCGCCGGCCGGGGGTGAACTACGACACCGTCGTCAGCATTGCCGCGACGGCACGGCCCGAGGCGGGTGTTTCACGTGAAACCTTGCGAGTCGAATTAGGCGCCGAACTGGCGGATGCGGTGATCGAGCAAATCGAGATTGCCACCAAGTACGCCGGCTACATTGACAAGCAGGTCGAGGAAGTTGGCCGCGCCCAGGCCTACGAAACGCTGAGGCTGCCGGCCGAGCTGGACTATGGCCAGGTCACCGCGTTGAGCTACGAGGTGCGCCAGAAGCTCACCCGCCATCGGCCCGAGACCCTGGGCCAGGCGGCGCGCATCTCGGGCGTGACGCCTGCGGCCATCTCGCTGCTGCTGGTCCACTTGAAGAAGAAGCGCCTGAGCAGTTTTGCCTTGCCGGACGACGCGCCGGCTGCAGCTTGAAATCTTGCGCCATGTTTTCACATCAAAAAGCTGCCTTCGCTGCATGAGCTCCCATCCTCTTTCGTCCGCACTGGACGCCGGCCTGCAGGCGCTGCACCTGACGCTGCCGCCGCAGGCACCGACCCAGTTGCTGGCCTACCTGGACCTGATCTCGCGCTGGAACAAGGTCTACAACCTGACGGCCATCCGCGATCCGCGGGAAATGCTCAGCCAGCATCTGCTGGACTGCCTGGCGCTGGTGGGTCCACTGGATGCGGCCGCCGGGCAGCGACCGGCCGATGCAGCGCCATGGCGGCTGCTGGACGTGGGCAGCGGGGCAGGGCTGCCCGGCGTGGTGCTGGCGATCTGCCGGCCGACCTGGTCGGTCACCTGCGTGGACACCGTTGCCAAGAAGGCCGGCTTCATCCGGCAAGTGGGCGCGGAGCTGGGGCTGGCCAATCTCAACGCCACGCACCAGCGCGTGGAGGCGATGACCGAGCCGCCGTTTGAGCTGATCACCTCGCGCGCGTTTGCCTCGTTGGTGGACTTCGTGACGTTGAGCCGGGCGCGCCTGGCGCCCGGCGGCCAATGGGTGGCGATGAAGGCCAAGCTGCAGGATGCCGAGCAGGCCGAGGTGCCGGCGGACGTGGTGATCCAGCGCGTGCAGCCCCTGCAGGTGCCGGGCCTGGCGGCCGAGCGCTGCCTGGTCTGGCTGGTGCCGCGCTGATCTGCCGTCCGCCAACAGCTGGGTCCCCAGGTCATCCCCAGGTCCATCCCAGCCTTGTCAGCATTCTGCCCACAGGCTTGTCCACACGAATTCGGTACTTTTTCAACTTACAGCCCCCAGGTCACCCACCGGCTGTACAAGACATTTCCACAAGTCTGTCCACAGGCGTGGGGCTGCGAGCTGCAAGGCGCGCTGCGCAGTTCGATGGCAAAACTCAGCGAGCTTGTGGCGTTTCGCGTGCAGCCACGGCCTCGCCCACCGGGAGCTGCTCTGCGCAGGTGACAATGCCCGCTTCGCCGGGTGCCCGGCCCGGTTGCCAACTGTCTGTCCATGTCCCGCATCTTCTGCATTGCCAACCAAAAAGGCGGCGTCGGCAAGACGACCACCTGCGTGAACCTTGCCGCCGGCCTGGCCAAGGTGGGCCAGCGCGTGCTGCTGGTGGACCTCGATCCGCAAGGCAATGCGACCATGGGTTCGGGCGTGGACAAGCGCACGCTGGAGACCAATGTCTATGACGTGTTGCTGGAGACGGCCACCGTTGCCGAGGCGAAGGTCCGGGCCGAGAAGGCCGGTTATGACGTGCTGGGCGCCAACCGCGAACTGGCCGGGGCCGAGGTCGAGCTGGTGGCGCTGGAGCGGCGCAACGAGCGCCTGCGGGGCGCGCTGAAGGCCGCGGCTGCGGACTATGACTTCGTGCTCATCGACTGCCCGCCGTCGCTGAGCCTGCTGACCCTCAACGGCCTGTGCAGCGCACACGGCGTGATCGTGCCGATGCAGTGCGAATACTTTGCGCTGGAGGGGCTGACTGACCTGGTCAATACCATCAAGCAGGTGCATGCCAACCTGAACCGCGACCTGGAACTGATCGGTTTGCTGCGGGTGATGTTCGATCCGCGCATCACGCTACAGACCCAGGTCAGCGAGCAGCTGAAGACGCACTTCGGCGACAAGGTGTTCGACAGCGTGATCCCTCGCAACGTCCGCCTGGCCGAAGCCCCCAGCTATGGCTTGCCGGGCGTGGTGTTCGACCCCGCCTCGCGTGGCGCTCAGGCCTTTGTGCAGTTCGCCGCGGAGATGGTGGAGCGGGTTGGCGGGAAGGGCGATCGACGCCTGATGGCGTGATCGCCCGGTCGTCCCGCCGGGCAGGCCTGGCTCAGAAGTCCCGCATCAGGTACATGCCGACATGGTTCGAGCCCACCTTGGACGGCGCGACCAGACCATAGATGCCGGAGCGATGGTGGATGCGAAAGCCCAGTTGCCAGCCGGGCAGGGCGTCGTGGTGCAGCACCACTTCGGGCGCCATGTAGAACAGCGTCGCGTAGTTGTCACTGCTCTTGTGGTGGTCCGGGTTGTCGTAGGGCTCGCCGCCAAAAGCGTGTGAAACGCCAAAGCTGCCGGCCAGGTCGATGTTCAGCCCGCCGAAGCTGGCGCCGGTGGCACCGACGCGCCAGGCGGCGATCAGCTCGTCGGTGTCCAGCCCGCCGTGATGGTGGAAGGCGCCGAATTCAAGGCCGTTGAACACCGGGATGCCGCCCCAGTCGCTCCAGCTTTTCATCCAGCCGAAGTCCTGCAGGCTGCGCCGCACCAGCACGCCCTCGATGACGGTGTTCTGGCCGGTGATCTTGCCTTCGAAGGCATGCGGGACGATGTCCAGCAGGTTGTCCTTGATCAGCTTGCCGCCGTACAGGCCGATGGACCAGGTGCCGTCGCCGGCACGCGGCTCAGCAGCGGACGCCGCGGCCGGCAAGCCGGCGGCCAGCGCTGCCGCGCATGCCAGCAAGTGCCACGGCACGCCACTGGAGGCGGCGCGAAGGCTGGAACGCTGCGCCGATGGCGGCAGCAATGAATCGGCACCGCGCTGAGCGGGCCGGAAACGAGAAGTGACCAACAACAAACATGCCTCCCGGGGCATGTGCCCCCCACGGTGACGGATGGAACCGAGTATGGGCAATTGCAAGCAAATACAGCGTAGGACAACTGCCCATGCTGAGCATGCCCCAGTCGGTTGTCTGCGTCTGTCCCCCCGTGGGGTGATGAACTGCAGCTTAGGGGGTCACAGCCCCAGCGACTCCTCGACGCCCAGGTGCACGTTCATGGCCTGCACCGCGGCGCCGCTGGCGCCCTTGCCCAGGTTATCCAAGCGGGTCAGCAGCAGAGCCTGGTGGGCATTGGCGAACACGAAGATGTCGACCCGATTGGTGTCGTTGCAGGCCTGTACGTCGAAGAAGCCTTCTTCGACCGTGGCCGGATCGCCGCCCAGCGGCATCACGCGGATGAAGGCTTCGCCGGCATAACGTTCGGCCAGCGCATGCCGCAGTGCGGAGGCGTCGGTGCCGGGCTTGAGTTGCGAGAGGTGCAGCGGCACGCTGACGGCCAGGCCCTTGTAGAAGTTGGCGACCACCGGCAGGAACACCGGTGGCTGCTGCAGCCCCGTGTGCGCGGCCATTTCGGGCAGGTGCTTGTGGGCCAGGCCCAGCGCATAAGGGCGCGGCGCGTCCAGACGGACGTCACCGCCTTCCTGGTATTGCTCGATCATCTTCTTGCCGCCGCCAGAGTAGCCGGTCAGCGAGGTCGCCGAGACGGCGGCATCCGCCGGCACGAGGCCAGCGTCCACCAGTGGCCGCAGCGCCAGGATGAAGGCGCTGGCGTGGCAGCCGGGATTGGCAATGCGCTTGCTGGCGCGGATCGCGTCGCGCTGGCCCGGCGCCAGTTCGGGCATGCCGAAGGTCCAGCCAGGCACCGTGCGGTGCGCGGTGCTGGCGTCGATCAGGCAGGTATTGGGGTTGTCGACCAGCGAGACGGCTTCGCGCGAGGCCGCGTCCGGCAGGCAGAGGAAGGCCACGTCGGCGGCATTCAGCAGCCGGGCGCGCTCGGCGTTGTCCTTGCGCTTTTCGGCGTCAATGCGCAGGACTTCGATGTCCGGCCGGCGCGCCAGGTATTCATGGATGCGCAGACCGGTGGTGCCTTCCTGGCCGTCGACAAAGACTTTGTAGCTCATGCGATCCTCATTCGGTCGTCTTGGAATGGCTTGCGCCAGAATCAAGGTCAACTTCACAGCATACGGCATTGACCCGGCGATTTGCATGACCAAGCTTTTGACCGAGCCCAGGGTGCTGCTGCTGCCGGGCTGGCAGAACTCCGGCCCCGCCCATTGGCAGAGCCGCTGGGAAGTCCTCTACGGCGACGAGCGGGTGCTGCAGGCTGACTGGGACTGGCCGCGCCGGGGCGACTGGATGGCGCGGCTGGACGAGGTGCTGCTGGCCGACGCACGGCCGGCGGTGCTGGTCGCGCACAGCCTGGGCTGCCAGCTGGTGGCCGCATGGGCTGCGCACTCCAAGCACACCGCGCGGGTCGGTGCCGCTTTGCTGGTCGCGCCGCCGGACACCGAGCGCGAGGACATGCCACCCCAGCTACACAACTGGCAACCCATCGCGCGCAAGCCGCTGCCGTTCCCGGCCGTGGCCCTGGTCAGCAGCGACGACCCGTTCTGCAGCCTGCCGCGAGCCATGCAGATGGCTGCCGACTGGGGCGTGGCCTGCCTGGCGCTGGGGCCGCTCGGTCACCTGAACGGCGACTCCGGCCTGGGTGACTGGCCGGAGGGCAGGGCGGTGCTGCAGCATCTGATGGCGGACCCGGATGACGCCGGGGAAGATCACGGCGGCGAAGACAAAGTGTCATGAACCCGGGCTGAATCCCGGCCATCGCTGACAATCGCCGCATGGCAACAAAAAAACCCAAGGGCCTCGGGATGGGGCTGGAGGCCTTGCTGGGCCCCAAGGTCAGCGACGCCCCTGCCGCGGCCGCGGCGCGTGACGGTCACCCCTCGGTGTTGAAGATCGCCCAGCTCCAGGCTGGCAAGTACCAGCCGCGCACGCGCATGGACGAAGGCTCGCTCTACGAGTTGGCCGAGAGCATCAAGAGCCAGGGCATCATGCAGCCCATCCTGGTGCGTCCGCTGGACACGCCGGGCCATTACGAGATCATTGCCGGCGAGCGCCGCTTCCGGGCCGCGCAGTTTGCCGGGCTGACCGAGGTGCCGGTGCTGGTCAAGCCGGTGCCGGACGAAGCCGCCGCGGTGATGGCGCTGATCGAGAACATCCAGCGTGAGGACCTGAACCCGCTGGAAGAAGCACAAGGGCTGAAACGACTGGTCGATGAATTCGGCCTGACGCACGAGCAGGCGGCGCAAAGCGTGGGCCGCTCGCGCAGCGCCGCCAGCAACCTGCTGCGCCTTTTGCAGCTCAGCGAGCCGGTGCAGAAGATGCTGATGGCGGGTGACGTGGACATGGGCCATGCACGGGCCCTGCTGCCGCTGCCGGCAGCCCAGCAAATCCTCACGGCCAACGAGATTGTTGCCAAGAAACTCTCGGTTCGCGAGGCCGAGAAGCTGGCCACCAAGGCGCTGAACCCGGGCCGGCAGACGCCGCTGCTGCGGGTGGCCGGCGAAAAGTCGCGCGACATCGTGCGCCTGGAAGAACAGCTGGCCGACAAGCTGACGGCCGATGTCGAGATCCGCGTGCAGCGCAAGACGCGCCGCGGCGAGCAGGGCGAGGTCGTGATCCGTTTCGGCTCGCTGGACGAACTGGCCGGCCTGCTCGACAAGCTGGGTGTGACCGAGCGCTGAGCCGCGGCGCCCGGGGCATTTCCGGGCGTTTGGCAGGGGACCCCCTGCCCTGGGGCGGGCCCGGTGCACCAACTCGGCCCCGCGCCGTGCGCGGGGCCCCTGTCGGCATACGAAGCGCCGTATGGGTCGCCGTATTGGTGGCAGCCCTGTCGTCCGCTGCACGGGTTGTGGCGTTTGTCACGTCATGGCCTTCGACCTGTGTTGCCAAGGCGCTCCCTGTCCTCACCCTCTTGCACCTTGCCGCAAACGGCGCGAAGATGGTTTCACAACGATGACACAAAGGCGCCGCGTCCAGCAGGTTCAGACCGCGCCAAGCTGCTTGTCTGGCACACCTTATGCAAGTTGTGGCGATCAGGCAGTGATGGTGGAAAGCCCTTGAAAGCACCGTCTTTTCACGCGTTTGACACACTCACTTCAGTCGCAATCTAAAGCCTCGCAAAGCACACGAATCACACGTCTCTGATCGGAACGCTCTGATGGCGCCCGGGCTCAGTCAAGCCGGGACTTCATCAAAACTTTCCAGCCGCTGATCGGTCTTGCAACCGGCAGCGCCTTCCCTGCACAGGAGGTCCCATGGACGTGATCAGCAGCTTCGCAGCCCGGTTCGAACGTACCCGTGAAGAGGAGATATCCCTCGAGGACTATCTCAACGAGTGCAAACGCAATCCTCTGGCCTACGCCACCGCCGCCGAGCGCATGCTCAAGGCGATTGGTGAGCCGCAGATGGTCGACACGCGAAACGACCAGCGCCTGTCGCGGCTGTTCGCGAACAAGGTCATCAAGATCTATCCTGCCTTCGCCGAGTTCTACGGCATGGAAGACGCGATCGAGCAGGTCGTGTCGTATTTCCGACATGCCGCTCAAGGCCTGGAAGAAAAGAAGCAGATCCTCTATTTGCTCGGCCCCGTCGGCGGCGGCAAGAGCTCCATCGCCGAGCGCCTGAAGGCACTGATGCAAGAGGTGCCTTTTTATGCAATCAAGGGCTCACCGGTCAACGAGTCGCCGTTGGGCTTGTTCGACCTGATCGAGGACGGCCCGATTCTCGAGAGCGAATACGGCATTCCCCGCCGCTACCTGAACCGCGTGATGAGTCCGTGGGCCGTCAAGCGGTTGGAGGAATACGGCGGCGACATCCGGCAGTTCAAGGTCATCAAGCGCCACCCCAGCATCCTCAAGCAGGTCGGCATTGCGAAGACCGAGCCAGGGGACGAGAACAACCAGGACATCTCTTCGCTGGTGGGCAAGGTCGACATCCGCAAGCTCGAAAGCTACGCGCAGGACGATCCGGACGCCTACAGCTACTCCGGCGGCCTGTGCCTGGCCAACCAGGGCCTGCTGGAATTCGTCGAAATGTTCAAGGCGCCCATCAAGGTGCTGCACCCGCTGCTGACCGCCACGCAGGAAGGCAACTTCAAGGGCACCGAAGGCTTTGGCGCCATTCCGTTCGACGGCGTGGTGCTGGCCCACTCGAATGAAAGCGAGTGGAAGGCCTTCCGCAACAACAAGAACAACGAAGCTTTCCTGGACCGGATCTACATCGTCAAGGTGCCTTACTGCCTGCGCGTGTCCGAGGAAGTGAAGATCTACGAGAAGCTGCTCAAGGGCTCTTCGCTGGCTGGCGCCACCTGCGCGCCCGGCACCTTGAAGATGATGAGCCAGTTCGCCATCCTCACGCGGCTGAAGGAGCCGGAGAACTCGTCGCTGTTCTCGAAGATGCAGATCTATGACGGCGAGAACCTGAAGGACACCGACCCGCGCGCCAAGAGCTACCAGGAGTACCGCGACTACGCAGGCGTGGACGAAGGCATGAGCGGCATCTCGACCCGCTTTGCCTACAAGATCATCTCCAAGGTCTTCAACTTCGACTCGCAGGAGGTCGCGGCCAACCCGGTGCATCTGATGTATGTGCTGGAGCAGCAGATCGAGCGCGAGCAGTTCCCGGCCGATCTCGAGCAGAAGTACACCGCCTTCATTAAGGAGCAGCTGTCGCCGCGCTATGCCGAGTTCATCGGCAAGGAAATCCAGACGGCCTACCTGGAGAGCTACAGCGAGTACGGCCAGAACATCTTCGACCGCTACGTCACCTACGCTGACTACTGGATCCAGGACCAGGAGTTCCGCGACACCGACACCGGCGAGGTCTTCGACCGCGCCTCGTTGAACGGCGAACTGGAGAAGATCGAGAAGCCGGCCGGCATTGCCAACCCGAAGGATTTCCGCAACGAGATCGTCAACTTCGTGCTGCGCGCCCGCGCCAACAACGCCGGCAAGAACCCGCTGTGGACCAGCTATGAGAAGCTGCGTTCGGTAATCGAGAAGAAGATGTTCTCGAACACCGAGGAACTGCTGCCTGTCATCAGCTTCAACGCCAAGGCCAGCGCCGACGAGGCCAAGAAGCACGAGGACTTCGTTGAGCGCATGGTGCGCAAGGGCTACACGCCCAAGCAGGTGCGCTTGCTCTGCGAGTGGTACCTGCGCGTACGCAAGTCGAGCTAGATGGGGCCCCCGGGCAGGCGGGTACGCCTGCCCGCCCCCCGAGGGGGCCGCGGGCCCGGTGGAATGAAGCCCCCAGATCTGCCGCGTTGCGGCAGGCCCCCCGAGGGGGGCAAGAAGCCTAGGGGCGGCCCGTCGGCTTCTTGAGAGCGGCCCGGCGCTCGGCCCGCGTCTCCTCCGGCCACGGGCATGGTTTGTTGTCACTGCGTTTTTGAACTGACCTGAGCGAATCAGGCAATCCAGGAAAGGCCCTCATGCTCCAGCAGATCATTGACCGGCGGCTGGCGGGCAAGAACAAGTCGATTGGCAACCGCGAGCGATTCTTGCGGCGCCACAAGGACCAGATCCGCGACGCGGTGCGTCGCGCGGTCGACGGGCGCGGCATTCGCGACCTGGAGCGCGGTGAAGAGGTGCGCATCCCGAAGAAGGACCTGACCGAGCCGATGTTCCACCATGGCCAGGGTGGCCAGCGCGAAATGGTGCACCCTGGCAACCAGGAGTACGTCACTGGCGACCGCATCGAGCGCCCCAAGGGCGGTGGCGGCAAGGGCAGTGGCAAGGGTCAAGCCAGCGACTCTGGTGAGGGCGACGATGATTTCGTGTTCTCGCTGTCACGCGAGGAGTTCATGCAGGTCTTTTTCGAAGACCTGGCGCTTCCGCACCTGATCCGAACCCAGCTCGCAGAGGTGCCTGAATGGAAGTCGCACCGCGCAGGCTATTCCAGCGATGGCACGCCGAACAACCTGCACGTGGTGCGCTCGATGCGTGGCGCCTTGGGCCGCCGCATTGCCCTGGGCGGCGAGTCGCGCCGCGAACTGCATCGGCTTGAAGAGCGGGTCGCCTTCCTGAAGCGCAACCCGAGCGATGACGAGGTCATCCAGAAGGAGCTGCGCGAAACCGAGGAACGCATTGCCGCGCTCAAGGCCCGGCTGGGCATGATCCCTTTCCTGGACCCGATCGACCTGAAGTTCCGCAGCCGCGTGCGCACACCGGTGCCCACCAGCAAGGCGGTGATGTTCTGCCTGATGGACGTTTCCGGCTCGATGGACGAGCAGCGCAAGGAGCTGTCCAAGCGCTTCTTCATCCTGCTGTACCTGTTCCTGACCAAGCACTACGAGAAGATCGACCTGGTCTTCATCCGCCACCACACGCAGGCACAAGAGGTCAGTGAAGACGACTTTTTCCACGCGCGCGAGACCGGCGGCACGGTGGTGTCCAGCGCACTGGAGCTGATGAGCCAGATCATTGCGCAACGCTACAACCCGACCGAATGGAACATCTATGGTGCCCAGGCCAGTGACGGTGACAACTGGCACCACGACTCCGGCCGCTGCCGAGAGTTGCTGACCGAAAAGCTGCTGCCGGCCTGCCGCTACTACGCGTACGTGCAGGTCGCGGAAGAAGAACAAAACCTGTGGGAGGAGTACAACCGCCTCACGGCGTCCCACAAGAACTTTGCGATGCGCAAGGCTGTAGAAGCCTCGCAGATCTACCCAGTCTTCCGTGATCTCTTCAAGAAGGAAGGGGCGACTGCATGAACACTGCCACCACGCAACGCGAGTTCTCCCAGGACCGCCGTTTCGCCGACAAACCGGCCAAGATCCCTACCGACGGTGACCGTCGCAAGCCTCGCATGTCCTTGGAGTCCCCCTTGCCTTCACCCCAGCGGCCCGAGCGGCCCTTGTCAGATCCCAGTGACTGGTCGTTCGAGCTGATCGAGCAGTACCACGACGTGATCCGGTCGACCGCCAGGCGCTTCGGCCTGGACACCTATCCGAACCAGCTCGAGATCATCACCGCCGAGCAGATGATGGATGCCTACGCCAGTGTGGGCATGCCGGTGAACTATCGGCATTGGAGCTACGGCAAGGAGTTCATCTCCACCGAGAAGAACTACCGCCGTGGCCACATGGGCCTGGCCTACGAGATCGTCATCAACTCCAACCCCTGCATCAGCTACCTGATGGAGGAAAACACGATGGCGATGCAGGCGCTGGTGATCGCCCACGCTGCGTATGGCCACAACAGCTTCTTTAAGGGCAACTACCTGTTCCGCATGTGGACCGACGCCGCGTCCATCATCGACTACCTGGTCTATGCGAAGAACTACGTTGCCGAGTGCGAAGAGCGCCACGGCGTGGAGACGGTCGAGCTGTTCCTCGACTCCTGCCATGCGCTGCAGAACCACGGCGTGGACCGCTACCGCCGGCCCAGCAAGAAGTCGCTCGCCGAAGAGCTGGCCATGCGCAAGGACCGCGAGCACCACGCGCAGCAGCAGGTCAACGACATCTGGCGCACGCTGCCGCGCAAGGCCGAAGTGGCCGAAGAGGAAAAGCAGGCCAAGCGCTTCCCGGTCGACCCGGAAGAGAACCTGCTGTATTTCATCGAGAAGAATGCGCCGCTGCTGGAGCCCTGGCAGCGTGAGGTCGTGCGCATTGTGCGCAAGGTCGCGCAGTATTTCTACCCGCAGCGACAGACCCAGGTCATGAACGAAGGCTGGGCCACTTTCTGGCACCACAAGCTGCTCAACACCATGTACGACGACGGCTTCCTGACCGACGGCGTGATGATCGAGTGGCTGAAGTCTCACACCAACGTGGTCTACCAGCCGCGCGTGGGCGACCGCGGCTACTCCGGCCTGAACCCGTATGCGCTGGGCTTTGCGATGTACACCGACATCAAGCGCATCTGCGACAAGCCCACCGAGGAAGACCAGCAGTGGTTCCCGGACATTGCCGGCAAGCCCTGGCTGCCGGTGCTGGACCAGGCCATGCGCAACTACAAGGACGAGAGCTTCATTGGCCAGTACCTCAGCCCCAAGCTGATCCGCGACTTCCGCCTGTTCGCCATCAGCGACGACGAGAAGCAGAGCGAGCTGGAGGTCAGCGCCATTCATGACGACACAGGCTACCGCCGTGTGCGCGAAGCGCTGTCACGCCAGTACGACCTGGGCACCCGCGAACCCAACATCCAGGTCTGGAACGTCAACCTGCGCGGCGACCGTTCGCTCACGCTGCGCCACACCCAGCACAACGACCGCCCGCTCGACGACGGGGCCAACGAAGTCCTCAAGCACGTTGCCCGCCTGTGGGGCTTTGGCGTGCACCTGGAAAGCGTGAATGGCCAGGGTGACGTGACCCGACGCTGGAACGTGCCTGCGCCCTGAGCCAGGGATTCATCTTCAAGGAGCGTACGAACACTGTCGGCGCCGATCCACCCACCCTGCCGATTCAATATTGACCCGGGGATGGATGCCAACCGCGTGGCGGTCAGCTGTGGATAAGTGTAGGTCTGCGGCTGTTTCGTTGCTCTCCTAACGTTAGTCAGTTCGCGAGGGATGCCGCGCAGGGCGGAGCCCGTAGCGGCATCCCTCGTGGTCCTCGCTCAACTGTCCGCCTCCGGTGGTGGCTGCTTGTCGAGCCGGCGAGACTGCTCACGCGCCTTGATGCGCTTCTTGGCCACGGCGCTGCTGTGTAGGAAGCGATGGCTCTCGTTGCCCGTCTCGATGATGTGGCAGTGATGCGTGAGCCGGTCCAGCAAGGCCGTGGTCATCTTGGCGTCGCCGAACACGCTGGACCACTCGGCGAAGTCCAGGTTGGTCGTGATCATCACGCTGGTGTGCTCGTACAGCTTGGACAGCAGGTGGAACAGCAGCGCTCCGCCCGCCTGGCTGAAGGGCAGGTAGCCCAGCTCATCGAGGATGACCAGGTCCATGCGCAGCAGGCTCGCCGCAATGCGCCCGGCCTTGCCACTGGCCTTCTCCTGCTCCAGCGCGTTGACCAGATCGACCGTCGAGTAGAAGCGCACCCGCCGGCCATGCCGCGTGATGCCGGCCACGCCGATGGCTGTCGCCAGGTGCGTCTTGCCGGTGCCGGGCCCGCCCACCAGCACGGCGTTGTGCGCCGCGTCGGTGAACGTCAGCTCGGCCAGCGTGTGGATCAACTTGCGGTCCACTGGCGAGACGTCGAAGTCGAAGCCCGCGAGGTCACGGTGCACAGGGAACTTGGCCGTGTGCATCTGATGGCTCACCGAGCGCATGGCGCGGTCTGTGGTCTCGGCCTGCAGCAGGTGTTCGAGCAGCCAGCGTGAGCTCTCCAGTGCTGCCCCGCCCGCACCGCCACCGCCTTGCTCCACCAGATCGGCCCACGCGCCGGCCATGCCGTGCATGCGCAGTTGCTTGAGTTCGACGGCAAGCTCACGCATGGTCGGCCTCCTCGGCGATACCGCTGTTCAGGCTGTTGCCGCGCAGGCGGTCATAGCGCTCAGTGTCGGCCAGCGGCTTGGTGGCCACCTGCAGCCCCGTGGCGGCGTTCTCCGGCATCGGCGCACCGTTCAGCCGGCCCAGCACGTTGAGGACGTGCTCGACGCTGACCCGCCGCCCTCGTCGGGTGCCTTCCAGCGCCAGTTCGACCGCCACCAGCACAGCATCGAGCCCGGCCGTCGGCACGATGGCCAGCACCTGTGCCATCACGCGGTCGCCGCCCGGGTCACGCAGGAGTGCCCGACGCAGTTGCTGCAGCGGCTCGGGCATGTCGGCGAAGGGCGCCCCGTTGCGCAGCGCGCCGGGCTTCCTCTGGATCAGCGGGATGTAGTGCTGCCAGTGGTACTGGGTCTGGCCACGGTCGCTCAGGCGTTCATGGCTGGCCACGATGTCGTCGCCTGCCACGACGACGATCTTGCCTGGGTACAGGCGCGTGCTGACCGTCTGGCCGGCCAACTCGCAGGGCACCGAGTAGCGGTTGCGCGCCACCCTCACCAGGCAGGTGCTGGTCACGCGTGCCGGGCTCTCGACATAGCCGTCGAACGGCTCGGGCATGGGCATCAGGTGCGGCCGCTCGTGCTCGAGCATCTCGGCCACGCTGAACTGGTCGTGCTCGGGGTGGCGGACCTCGTCCCACAGGGCCTTGCACCGGTCACCCAGCCAGGCGTTGAGTTCGACGAAGCTGCCGAACTTGAGCTTGGCCGCGTCGATCCAGATGCGCCGGCGGCTGTCCTGCACGTTCTTCTCGACGACGCCCTTCTCCCAGCCCGAGGCGACGTTGCAGAAGTCGGCGTCGAACAGGTAGTGCGCGCACATCACGGCGAAGCGCTTGTTGACGACGCGGCCCTTGCCCTTCTTGACCTTGTCGACCGCCGTCTTCATGTTGTCGTAGATGCCGCGCCGGGCGACGCCGCCCAGCGCCGCGAACGAACGGGTGTGCGCGTCGAACAGCATCTCGTGACCTTGGCTGGGGTATGCCACCAGCCAGAAGGCTCGGCTGGCGCACAGCTTGAGGTGCGAGACCTGCATCCGGTAGTAGATGCCGCCCACCACCAGCCCCTCTTCGCTCCAGTCGAACTGGAAGGCCTCGCCCAGTTCGAAGACCAGGGGCACGAAGGCCTTGGTGGACACGGACTGCCCCTCACCCTGGCGCCACGCCCGGATGAAGTCGGTGACGCGGCTGTAGCCCCCGCTGTAGCCCTCCAGCTTGATCTGGGCGTGCAGGGCCCGCGCCGTGCGCCGCTCGTGGCGCGGGCGGTGCGCGTCCACCTTGAGTGCTTGCTTGATCGTCTCGTGGAACGGCGTGAGCTTGCCCGGCATCTCGCTGCGTCGGTAGCTCGGCGCCTCCAGCGCCGCCGCCTTCAACCACTTGCGGACCGTGTTGCGCGACCAACTCGTCAGCCGCACGATCTCCCGAACAGACTTCTTCTCGCGGAAGTACATCCGCTTGACCTTGCCAATCATGGCCATGGTGATCACTCCTTCCCCCTGCTCAAGAAAGAGGCAGGGTAGGTCGAACACCCGGGTCAAATTTGGATCGGCACTATCGCTGTAAGTGGGTCAAATTTCGGTCGGCGCCAACATACGAACACCCCCGAATGTGGGGATGACCTGCATGACGGGTTGGATTAACGTGCGCGCGCGGGGCGATTTGCGGAGGGCAAAGACGCCCGCCGCAGATAACACTCCATTTCCACCGTCATGAAATTCGATTCTCGCCAGGTATTGGCGGCGGCTTGCACCGCCCTTGCTTCTGTGGCCCAGGCTTCAGACTTCTCCGGCAACTTCGACCTGACCCCGCAGGCGCGGGCATTCCTGGACAAGCGCGTTGAACGCCTGCATCTTCAGTCACCTTCGCGCGCTGTGCAGGCCAGCTATATCAAGGTGGACAACGTCGCCCCCACGCTGACGGCTTTCTCGACCGGCAAGACCGATCTGGATTCCAGCAAGGGAGCGGCCCAATTGTTGGTCAATTTCACGGCCAGCGATGATTTTGCCGGCGTCAGCCAAGTCACACTGTGGGTGCAGAACGCGACCAACTACAGCTCGAACTTCGCCACTTTTGCGGTGGGATATCCCGACAAGACCATCAAGGGCAAGCTTGCCATCGATGCGTCCAACCTGAGCACCGGCACTTGGTCGATCACCTCCCTTCAGGTCTCTGACGCGGCGGGAAACGGGAGGGTCTACGATGCTGCAGCGCTGGCTCAGTTTGGTGGATCGACCAGCTTCAACGTCGTTGGTGCCTCTGGTGACACGCAGGCTCCTACGGTGGTCTCCGGCAAAGTGCTCACGCCTACTGTGAGCTTGTCGGCCCTGCAGAAGGGTTCCTACTCCAACCAAGCCATGGCTGGATTCAGTGTCACTGTGCAAGACACGGCCGAAGACAAGGTGTCCGGTGTCCGCATGGCCAGTGCCACCTTCTGCTCTCCTAGCGCCTACGATTGCCTTAGCTTCACCAACGCCGAATCCGCACGCGGCCTCGGCAAGGCCGAAATTCGCATGGCGACCACGCCTTATTACTACTATCAACCGACGGGCGACTACAAGCTGACGACGCTCAGCGTAACCGACTTCGCTGGTAACAGCCGTATGATGACCAGCATCGAGGACGGTGGCGACACCGACTTCAGCACCATGTTCCCGTCGACTACGATCACGCTGGTGCCTTGATTGTCTGCACGTTGATGTGACCATTGGGGCCGGCGCATGCCGGCTCTTCTCAATTCAGGTGCCTGAATTCACATCTGAAAAATCTTCCCCGGATTCAGGATGTTGTGCGGGTCCAGCGCCTGCTTGACCGCGCGCATCATCGCCACCGCGCCTTCGCCGGTTTCGTCGATCAGGAAGCCCTGTTTGTGAAGGCCAATGCCGTGTTCGCCGGTGCAGGTGCCTTGCGCGGCGATGGCACGTTCGACGACGCGGCGATTCAGGTCTTCGGCCAGCTCGCGCTCGGCCGGCAGCGCCGGGTCGATCAGGTAGGCGATGTGGAAGTTGCCGTCGCCGACGTGGCCGACGACGAAATGCGGCAGGCCGGCGGCTTCAGCTTCGGCGAGTGCACTGGTCACCATCTCCGCCAGGCGCGAGATCGGGACGCAGGTGTCTGTTGTGACAGCGCGGCAACCGGGTTTCATCTGCAGCGCTGACAGGTAGGCGTGATGACGCGCAGTCCAGAGCCGGGTGCGCTCTTCCGGCGTGGTCGCCCACTGGAAGTCCTGACCACCCCAGTCGCGCGCCAGTTCCTGCACCGTGGCGGCCTGTTCCTTGACACTCGCGTCGCTGCCGTGGAACTCCATCAGCAGCATCGGCGCTTCCTTCAGGCCGAGATGGTCGTTGTGGTTGACCGCCCGCACTGCGTGCGTGTCGAGCAGTTCGCAACGGGCGATTGGCACGCCGAGCTGGATCAGCTGGATGGTGGTGTTGACGGCCGCGCCCACGTCCTCAAAGAAGCAGATGGCCGCGGCCACGCATTCGGGCAGCGGATGCAGCTTCAGCGTGACCTCGGTGATGATGCCCAGCGTGCCTTCGCTGCCGACCATCAGCCGCGTCAGGTCGTAGCCGGCGCTGCTCTTGCGCGCGCGAGTGCCGGTGCGGATGACCTCGCCGCTGGCGGTCACCACCTCGAGCGCCAGCACGTTCTCGCGCATCGTGCCATAGCGCACAGCGTTGGTACCGGACGCGCGCGTCGCACTCATGCCGCCGATGGAAGCGTCCGCGCCCGGGTCGATGGGGAAGAACAGCCCCTGGTCCTTGATCTCGTGGTTCAGCTGGCTGCGCAGCACGCCGGGCTGCACGGTGGCCGTCAAGTCTTCGGCGTGCACGCGCAGCACCTGGTTCATGCGCGACAGGTCCAGGCTGATGCCGCCTTGCACGGCCAGCAGGTGGCCCTCCAGAGACGATCCGGCGCCGTAGGCGATCACCGGTACACGGTGCGCGGCCGCCAGGCGCACGGCCAGCGCCACGTCCGAAGTGCTTTCGCAGAACAGCACGGCCTCGGGCGGCAGCACGTCGAACGGCGACTCGTCGCGGCCGTGCTGTTCGCGGACCGCCAATGCGGTGCTGCAGCGCTCGCCGAAATGTGCGCGCAATTGCGACAGCAGCTCGGCCGGCACCGGTCGAGCAACCTGGTTTGGCATCAGTTGAGGGGCGTTCATGTCGTGATTCCTGTGCGGTCCGGTCGCGGTCTTCAGCGACCGCCAGACACATCAATGAAGGTGCCGGTGCAATACGAGGCTGCGTCAGACAGCAGCCACAGCACCGCGGCCGCGACCTCTTCGGGCTGTCCGCCTCGGCCCATCGGCACGCTGGCTTCCAGCCGCTGCACGCGGCCGGGCTCACCGCCGCTGGCGTGGATGTCGGTGTGGATCAACCCCGGGCGCACGCCATTGACGCGAATGCCCTCGGCCGCGATTTCCTTGGCCAGGCCGATGGTCAACGCTTCGACCGCGCCCTTTGATGCCGCGTAGTCCACGTATTCACCGGGCGCGCCCAGTTTGGCCGCCATCGAGGACAGGTTGACGATGGCGCCGCCCGCGCCGCCGTGGCTGCGCGCCATGCGGCGCACCGCTTCGCGCGCGCAAAGGAAACTGCCGATCACATTGGTCGCCAGCACCTGCTGCAGCCGCGCCGCCGTCATGTGTTCCACACGCATCTGCGGCGCCAGCATGCCGGCGTTGTTGACGAGGCCGTTCAGCCGGCCCAGGGTTTCATCCACCGCCGCGAACATGCGCAGCACCTGCTCTTCCTGCGACACGTCCGCCTGCAGCGCGATGGCCTTGCCGCCCGCTGCCGCGATGCGCTCGACCACCTTTTGCGCCGAGTCCTCGTCACGGTGATAGTTCACCGCCACGGCATGGCCGGCTGCAGCAGCGGCGAGGGCCACCGCAGCACCGATGCCACGGCCACCGCCGGTGACCAGCAAAACAGGAGGTGGGATGGAAGCGGGCGAGGGCGCAAGCGAACTGGGCATGCTGGCAATCTAGCCCAAAACGCTTGTGAAGGCGGCGCCGCTTAACATCGCCGCATGGCCAATCGACTCTCACAAATCGCCACCCGCACTGGCGACGACGGCACCACCGGGCTGGGCGACGGCCAGCGCGTGCCCAAGCACCACCTGCGCATTGCCGCCATGGGCGACGTGGACGAGCTCAACTCGCAGATCGGCGTGCTGCTGGCCGAACCGCTGCCGGACGACGTGCGCGAGCTGCTGGTCGTCGTCCAGCACGAGCTGTTCAACCTCGGCGGCGAGCTGTCCATTCCCGGCTACACCTTGCTGAAAGCCGAGGCGCTGGCCGGGCTGGACGCCGCCCTGGCGCACTACAACGCGGCCCTGCCGAGGCTGGCCGAGTTCATCCTGCCCGCGGGCACCCGCAGCGCGGCGCTGGCCCATGTGGCACGCACCATCGCGCGCCGCGCCGAGCGCGCGGTGGTGGCGCTGACCGCCCACGAGGCCGTCAACGACGCGCCGCGCCAGTACCTGAACCGCCTGTCTGACCTGATGTTCGTGCTGGCCCGTGTGCTGAACCGTGCCAACCTCGACGGCCTTGGCGGTGACGACGTCTATTGGCGCAGCGAGCGCCTGGCGCGCCAGCAGGCCGATGCGTTGCCGGAAGACGACGCGCCCACCGGCTGATCTGCCAAATCCTTCGCACACAACTGAGAGCGTGTGCTGACTTTCACGTTTGACCGACCTGTGTGGACCGCAGGCGTTAATCCGGTCCCCCTCTTGTCCGAAGTCCCGGACTGGAGCGGGCATCTGGCTTTGCCGTTCCTTGTGAACAAAAGGGATGGCGATGGCAAAGGACAAGGCCCGGCAAGGGCAGGGCGGCTGGCGAACGGGCGCTGCAGGCATGTGGACAGCCGCCGCAGTGGCGATGCTCAGCGCCTGTGGTGGTGGCGGTAGCGAGGTGGCGCGTGGCAGTGCGCTGGATTGGCGCACCGCATTGCCGGACAGCGGCGTCAGCGTTGGCCCGGCGGTCCAGGTCAGCCCGGATGCGGTGTATTTCCGCCCGTCGGATGTGGCGACACTGCGCCAGCTGGAAAGAGCCAGCGCGCATGTCGTCGCCAGCGCTGGCAAGGCGCAACGGCGCGCTGCCGCTGATCCGTCCGCCAGCGAGGTGGGCGTGCTGCTGTGGGGCCGGCCGATGGCCTGTGGCGGCACCGAAGGCGGGGCCGCAGGTGTCGCCGCGCCGAGCGACGCCAAGCTGCAAACCCTCTCCAGGCTGACCGGCCTGCCGTCGCAGCGCACGCCCGCCGCCACCCGCTGGAGCTCCGAGCCTGCGAACCACGACTGTGGCGCCGAGAAGGCCAGCGAGTCCGGCGCGACCGCCATCTACGTCGACACCCAAGAGGGCATCGGCGGCATCGGCATGGTCACGACCACCGGCTTCCAGGCCGATGGCAAGCGCGCTGCGCTGCGTCCCTTGGACGCCAATGGCGAGGACGGCTCGGGTGCCAACGCCGGTACCGCCGGCAGCGCGATGACTTTCCGGCCACCGCAGCGCCAGGCCGGCGGCACGCTGCCCTGGTCTGCCACCGGCGCCGCCGCACGCCTGCGCACCCGCCAGCAGGTCGCCTCGCTGACGCTGCGCCGTGGCACGCAAGCCACGGTGCAGGTCCGCCAGTTGCTGCGCGCGACCTTCGTCAATGCCGATTGCGTCAAGGACAAGCGGCCCGCCGCCTGCCAGCTGCAGTACGAACTCGACACCGTGCTCGCACGCTCGGAAGTCAACGGCAGCACCGCCCAGGATGCCTTCGAGCTGAACGGCCACGTCACGCTGGAACCGGCGCGCGGTGGCGCGGCGGTGGTGCGCGGTGGGCTGGGTGCGCCCGGCGAAACCACGCGCGAGCCACACAGTGGCCTGGCCCTGTTCACCTCGCAGGGCTCGGCCACCCAGCATGGCACCTTCGCGCCTCGCACCTTTGACGCGACCGTCAGCCTGGACCAGCTGCTCAACGCCGCCCGCATGGTCGCTGCGCAGCAGCTGGGCGTGGCGCCCAGCCAGCTCAGCAGCGAACAGATGAGCCAGCGATGGGGCAACCGCTGGGACGCACGCGACGCCTGGGTGCTGCAGTCGGCCGAAGTCGGCCAGGAGGTCTACAACCCGGACGATGCCGGCCGGGTCGAGATCGCCGGCGGCGTGCTGGACCTGTATGCCGGCTCGCAGGCGCTTCGATGAAGAGATTCCTCTTTTTAATGCGCCGCCTCAGCCCCGGCGTGCCTTCACCGCTTCGCTGAGCACACGCAGCACCTCGGCCGAGTCGTCCCAGCCAAGACAGGCGTCCGTGATGCTTTGGCCGTAGCAGAGCTGGCCCGCGTCGTCCTTGCCCGGCGTGAACTTCTGCGCGCCGGCCACCAGGTGGCTCTCGACCATCACACCGAAGATCTGCCGGCTGCCGGCGCTCAGCTGCGCGCCGATGTCGCGTGCCACGTCCAGCTGGCGCTGGTACTGCTTGCTCGAATTCGCGTGGCTGCAGTCCACCATCAGCGAAGGCGTCAGCTTGGCCGCTTCCAGCTCGCTGCAGGCCGACATCACGCTTTGCGCGTCATAGTTCGGCGCCTTGCCGCCGCGCAGGATGACGTGGCAATCCTGGTTGCCCTTGGTCTCGACAATCGCGACCTGGCCGTTCTTGTGCACCGACAGAAAATGGTGAGGCCGGGCGGCGGCCTGGATCGCATCGGTTGCGATCTTGATGTTGCCGTCGGTGCCGTTCTTGAAGCCGATCGGTGCGGACAGGCCCGAGGCCAGCTCGCGGTGCACCTGGCTTTCGGTCGTGCGCGCGCCGATGGCGCCCCACGAGATCAGGTCGCCGATGTACTGCGGGCTGATCGTGTCAAGGAACTCGCTGCCTGCCGGCATGCCCAGCCGGTTGATCTCGACCAGCAACTGGCGCGCCATGCGCAGCCCTTCGTCGATGCGGTAGCTCTCGTCCAGGTAGGGGTCGTTGATCAGCCCCTTCCAGCCAACAGTGGTACGCGGCTTCTCGAAGTAGACCCGCATCACGATCTCCAGCGTGTCCGCGTACTGCTGGCGCAGCGGCTGCAGCTTGCGCGCGTATTCCAGCGCGGCAGCCGGGTCATGGATCGAGCAGGGCCCGATCACCACCAGCAGCCGGTCGTCCTGACCCTTCATGATGCGCCGCACCGCCTGCCGGGTCGACTGGATCAGCCGCTCGGTCGGCGTGCCGGCAATGGGGAAGAAGCGGATCAGGTGCTCGGGTGGCGGCAAGGGCGTCACCTCCTGGATGCGCTGGTCATCGGTTTCACTGGTGCGCTCGCTCAGCACCAGCCCGCTGCGGGCTTCACTGCTCGACGGGGCGGAAAGGGGCTGGGGCGCGGTCGCCTTGGCATTCATCTGGGCTTCTCCTGGGGACAGTGGTGGCCCTTGGGCACCGGCGAAAAAAAACCGCCGGTGGGGCCGGCGGTTTTCTGGGGATGTTCGCTTGATGCTTCAGTCGCGCGCGATTGCCTCTCCAGCCGCCAGACGGGGCGAGAACCAAAAGTAGGCAAAAAAGAATCGCGGGGCGCTCATGACGCGATGAATGTAGCACGGGCGGGATTGGAAAGGAAAAGGGTATGCTTTGGTGCTTTACAAGGCCGCAACTTTCAAGCGGTCCATTGACGGGGAAATGAGGGGGGATGCATGCGACGCAGGACATGGTTGCAGCTCGCGGGTGTGGGCGCTGCTTTAATGGGTTGTGGTGGAAGTTCATCTGAGGGAGGGGACGGCGGTCCGGATCAAACTCCCAGTGACGGCGATTCCGGCGGGGAAAGTGGCCCACCGCCCAATGTGTTGATGATCGCCATTGACGATCTGAATGACTGGGTCGGATTTCTCAAAGGCCATCCCCAAGTCAAGACGCCCAACATGGATGCGCTGGCTGCACGTTCCACTGTGTTCGAGCGGGCCTATTGCAACGCGCCGACCTGCACTGGATCACGTGCCAGTGCACTGACCGGCCTGTCGGTGCAGTCAACAGGGGTTTGGGATCTCGACCAAACCTTCAGTACGGTGAATCCGGGCAAGCCGATGTTGTGGGGCATGCTGAACAATGCGGGCTACGCCACGCAGCTCTATGGCAAGGTTGATCACAACTTCACCCTGGGTTCGCAGCCGTTTCCTACGACCACTCCGTACGCCAACAAGGTGTGTCCAAGTGGCACAGGTGTAGGTGCTTTTGATTGGGGCCCGACCAGCGGCCCGGACTCAGACCATCCCGATTACCGCTTCGCCCAGCAGGGCATCGACTATCTGGCGTCGGCCAGTCGCAGCAGGCCCTTCTTTCTGGGGGTTGGGTTCGTGCGCACGCATGTTGGCTGGTACGTGCCCCAGCGCTTTTTCGACATGTACCCCAAAGAAGGACTGGCGCTCCCGGAGGCGCCCGCAGATGACCTGGACGACCTAGGGCCAGCGGGACGAGCGATCGCGCTGCAATGGAACTTCCATCAGTGCATTACCAAGCAGAACCTGTGGGCCGATGCTGTGCAAGCTTATCTGGCCAGCATTTCATGGGTGGATGAACAAATTGGCCGATTGATCGCGGCGCTGGACGCCAGCCCGCATGCGAACAACACCATGGTCGTGCTCTGGAGCGACCACGGTTTCCATCTGGGGGAGAAATTCCACTGGCACAAGGAGGCTCTGTGGGAGCGGTCCACGCATGTGCCTTTCCTGATGAGGCGCCCAGGTCAGGCCACTTCGGTCCGCCAGCGTGCGTGCGTCAGCCTGCGGGACATGGTGCCCACCCTGCTGGACTACTGCCGTGCCGCGCCGGCTTATCCGATGGATGGCGTCAGCCTGCGTCCCTTGATTGAGCAGCCATCGCGCAGTTGGGATGTGCCTGTGCTCACCACGCATGAGCAGTACGACCATGCCATACGCACGGACCAGTGGCGGTACATCCGCTACAGCGCTGGCGAGAGGGAGCTTTACGATGAATCCGTTGATCCTCACGAGTACAAGAATCTGGCGGGAGATGCGTCTCACGAGCCTTTGATGGCCCAGCTCGACGCGCTGATGCCGCCTCGCCCCGTGTAGTTCTTCCGCAATCCAGCCAAGTTTCGACACTTGCCCGACCAACTTTAGCGACAGAAAGCCACCAAACCGCCTGCACCTCCACTTCAAGACAAGTGCCCTGGCCACCGATGACCTTTGCAAGCGCGCCCCCTCATGGGTCGCGCTCCTGCAACGGAGTCAATCATGGTCAGCACGGTCGGAATCGGGAACAAGGAACACTCGCGCAAGCCTGCGCACAGCACGGGACTGGGTCTCGCCCTCCTGGTCAGCGGGTTGGTCGTGGGATGCGGTGGCGGTGGTGGCGACTCCGGGACGAGCGTGCCGGCCGAGCAGCCGCAGGGCGGCAGCCAGGCAGTCGCGCCAGAATTGACGATCGGTGCAGACAGCTTCTATTTCGCGCCCGGAGCAGCAAATGCGAGCGCGAGCTCACTGAACAAGGTGGCCGGTGGCACGGCATTGGCCGCCTTCTGGGATCCCAACGACGGCAACACGGCGCTGTCGCCTGGCATGAAGATTTTCTTCTTCGGCCAGGCGCAGGGCTGCACGGCTGGTTCGCAAGGCCCGCTGGATTCGTTCAGCGACACTCGGCTCGCCGATGTTTCAGGCCTGACCGGTGTGCCGGCCGATGCCGCGGGCGCCGAGTTGCGTTGGGTTCCTTCTGCCAACACCTCGGCTTGTGATGCCGCCTCGCGTGCCAAGCGAGGCGCCTCCAGCGCCTTCCTGAATGCGTCTGATGCCAACGGCGCAATGGCCTTGTTGACCAGCTCAGGTATTCAGAGCGACGGTCAGGCCAGCTTCTTCGGCCCGTATTCCAGCAGCGGCCAGAACGGCAAGGGCGACAACGCCTACATCACGGGCACGTTTGTGAACTTCCGCCATGCAGCCTGGCTGGCTGATCCGCTGCAGCCTTGGCTCAACGGCACCAAGGCACGTCTGCGCAGCGAACAGGGGCTGACCACCGCCAGCGTCGAGGGTGGCCGGGCGATGGCCCAGGTCAAGCAGCAGATGATGGCCACGTTCTACAACCACAAGTGCCGGCAGGACGAGGCCACCAATCCTTGCCAGATCCAGTACCTGATGGACACAGCGATCATGCGCACCGGCGTGAGCAACTGGTCAGGCGAATCGTGGTTCGTGAACGCCAAGGTATGGGGCGATCCCGTCCAGGGCGGCATTCCCATCGTCAGCGGGCCGATCTACGGCAACGGTGTGACCACCAGTGATTCAGAGCGTGGGCTCGCACTGTGGACCTCGCAAGGTGCAGCGTCCCAACATGCAACGTTTGCCGCCAAGACTTTCGACGTGACGATCAGCTTTGATCAGCTGATGAATGTCTTGCGCATCACCACCGGCCGCGCCGTGAACAAGGCCCCCAGCGCCGTCTCCGATGCCGAGATCGCCTCGCTGTGGGGCAGCGCGTGGAACGATGCCAGTGCCTGGGCCTTGCTTTCGACCGACGTCGCGCAGGAGGTCTACAACCCGGACAGCAACTTTCGGGCGGAGATCGGCGGCGGCTTCAAGAGCCTGTTCGTGGGACCGCAGTGACGGTCAATGGCACTGCCTGACGCCAGTCAGGCAAATGGCGATCCATCACCGTGCCCATGGCAAGCGGGTCTGCAATGCAGGCCCGTTCTGCATTGTTGGCGATCTGGGTGTCGAGCCTGGCCTGCAGCGCCTGCGACCCACCCTGCTCAAGCAGCCGGTAAAGGTTCATCCAATGGTCGCCACCCACGGCGACCAGTCCTTGCTCGCGTGCCGCCTTCACGGCCTGCGCACCACTGATCACCTTGCGTTCGAACTGGGCTCGCGTGCGCATCGGGAACTCGCGCATCGTCAAGCCTGGCAAAGAGGTATAGCTAGCACGGGCGTAGTGGCCGGCTTCCAGCAACTTGTGATTGCCCTGCGCGATCTCCATGCCAACGCGCGCCCGCACGATCACCTTGGCGGAGACGTGCGACAGCGGCTGTCGGTGGGTCAGTCGGTAGAAGAAGTGGTCCACATCTTCTACCGCATCGCCGGGCGTCAACGCATAGATGCTCTTGGGCAGCGCCACGGCATCGATCTCGGCAGGCACAGCCTCCAGCATTTCGCGCAGCGGTCGGTCGCTGCAGACGAACTCGTCCGCGTCTACAAGGATCAGCCACTCCAGCTCGGGCCACAGGGATTTGAGGTACCAGCAGGCGCCGGACACCTTGCGGCCCTGGAAGTGGGCCATCACGGTGTCTTTGAGCGTGAGCACGGTGACATCGGCGAAGGCTTGCTGGAACAGTTGCAGCAGTGCCGGCGTGCGATCGGTGGACAGATTGTCGATGACAAAGAACCGACGCACCCCCATCGCGTAGTGCCAGACCAAGTTGAACAGCAGGATGTCCTGCTCGTCCTTCACCATGGTTACGTAGCCCAGTCCTTGCCATGCCGGCGAGTCTGACATCAGGGGCGAGGCGGCGCGATCCGGGCCCGCGCTGACCAAGTACTCAGCCAGCGAGAAGTCACGTGAATTGAAGGGCTTCGCTGACGGGAATTCGAGGATCGTGTCGTAGCGGCGCAAGTCCAACAAGGTTGCGATCATGCGATAGGCCACCACCGGATGCTCGCGCTCGCGGAAGGTTGCCATCAGCAACTCACCAGCGGCCTGTGCTTGCCCGGCCTTTTTCAGGTCCCGGACCTTGTCGAAAATGCCGCCGAGGCCGAGGAAGGGCTGTTCGACTTCGGCCGAGTGCGCTTCAGCCTTGGTTGCAGCAGGCTGAGGCACGACCTCTGCGGCTTTACGCTCGCTGGTCGTTTCGTTCTTGTCGCGCTTTTGACGCGAACCGTTCAGGAAGGAAAACATCGATCGCAGCAGTCAAACCGGGCAACAGCAATCCTGCTGACCCGGCAGGGAAGATGAGGAGGATGGCTCGCTCAAGCAGTGCCACCCACCGTCAACCCATCAATCCTCAACGTCGGCTGCCCAACCCCCACCGGCACGCTCTGGCCTTCCTTGCCGCAGGTGCCGACGCCGGTGTCGAGTTCGAGGTCGTTGCCGATCATGCTGATTCGGGTCATGGCGTCGGGGCCGTTGCCGATCAGGGTGGCACCCTTGACGGGGTAGAGGATCTTGCCGTTTTCGACCCAGAAGGCTTCGGAGGCGGAGAAGACGAACTTGCCGCTGGTGATGTCGACTTGGCCGCCGCCGAAGTTGGTGGCGTAGAGGCCGCGCTTGATGCTGGCGATGATCTCTTCCTTGGGCTTGTCGCCGGCCAGCATGTAGGTGTTGGTCATGCGCGGCATCGGCACGTGGGCGTAGCTTTCGCGGCGGCCGTTGCCGGTGGGCTTCACACCGGACAGGCGGGCGTTCATGCTGTCCTGGATGTAGCCGCGCAGGATGCCGTCTTCGATCAGCACGTTGCGCTGGGTCGGGTTGCCTTCGTCGTCGACGTTCAGCGAGCCGCGGCGGTCAGTCAGCGTGCCGTCGTCCAGCACGGTGACGCCCTTGGAGGCGACACGTTCGCCAATGCGGCCGGAGAAGGTGGACGCGCCCTTGCGGTTGAAGTCACCTTCCAGTCCGTGGCCGACGGCTTCGTGCAGCATCACGCCGGGCCAGCCGGACCCCAGCACGACGGTCATCATGCCTGCCGGTGCGGGGCGGGAGTCCAGGTTGGTCAGTGCCGCGTTGACGGCCTGGTCCACGTATTCGTTGAGCTGGGATTCCTGAAAGTAGCCCAGGCCGAAGCGGCCGCCGCCGCCGCCGGAGCCGACTTCGCGGCGGCCGTTCTGCTCGGCAATGACGGTGACCGACAGGCGCACCAGCGGGCGCACGTCGGCGGCGCGGGTGCCATCGGCGCGTGCCACCATCACCACGTCGTATTCAGCGGCCAGGCCGGCCATGACCTGTACCACGCGCGGGTCGCGGGCGCGGGCCATCCTCTCGACGCGCTCCAGCAGCGCCACTTTCTGCGTGCTGTCCAGCGTTGCGATCGGGTCCAGCGGCGCGTAGAGCAAACGGCTCTTTGCGATTTGCGGCTTGCGGTCCAGCTTGACGCGGCGGCTCTGGCCGGCTGCAGCGATGCTGCGCACGGTGCGCGCGGCATCCAGCAGCGCGGCTTCGGAAATGTCGTCCGAATAGGCGAATGCGGTTTTCTCGCCGGCGATGGCGCGCACGCCCACGCCCTGGTCGATCGAGAAGCTGCCGCTCTTGACGATGCCTTCTTCCAGGCTCCAGCCTTCGTGGCGGGTGTACTGGAAATAGAGATCCGCGTCGTCCACCCGGTGTTCACCGATGGTGGCCAGGGCGCGGGACAGGCTGGCTTCCGTCAGCTGGTAAGGGTCCAGCAGCAGGCTTTGGGCCACGGCAAGCCGTTCGAGGGTGGGTTCGCGCGAGATCATGTTTTTGATTGTAGGAGTGCGCCTGCAGCCTGTGGGGCGTTACATGCATTGACCATTCGATGTCATCTCACGCAGCATGGGATGCGTTGTGCTTCACATCCGGCGACACAAGCAACCCCACCCACCGGCGCCGGCCTGTTTGTCTCACCCAAATCGAAGGAGCGATCCCATGTTCAAGCTGCAAACCACCTCTGCACTGGCGCTGGCCAGCATCCTGTCCCTGGCCAGCGTGGCGGCCTCCGCGCAAACCGCGACCCCGGTCGAGCGCGGCGCCAGCACGCCGCACATTGCGCAAAAGCAGGACCGCCAGCAACAGCGCATCGACAAAGCCGCCGCCAGCGGTGGCCTGAATGCTGCCGAAACCAACCGCCTGGACAAGCAGGAAACGCACATCAGCAACCTGCAAGACAAGGCTGCTGCCGATGGCACGGTGACCGCCAAGGAGCGCAGCCGCGTGCGTTCGGCCGAGCGCCGCACCAACCGCCACATTGCCCGTCAGGCGCATGACGGCCAGACCACTGCGCCGACGACCACCCCGCAACAGTGATCGTCCAAGGTGTGTGCAGGTCACCTGCCGGCGCGTGCTGACTGAGCCCCAGCGCGCGGCCCGCAGGTCAGGCCTGGAGCCCCTGGTTGATCACGCTGCAGCCCGCCCTGGCCTTGTGCCCCGGCGGGCTTTCTTTTTCCGACGACAGGTTTTCAGTCTTGCCCGGACGCGGCTTCTTCATCGCCACCGGCGCTGCGAAGCTGCAGCGCCAGCGTGTAGAGCGCATTGCGTGGCGCACCGCTCAGCTCGGCGGCCAGCGCTACGGCCTGTTTCAGTGGCAACTCTCTCAGCAGCACCTTCAGTTGGCGCTTGGCATCGCTGGGCAGGCCATCGTCGCCGTCTTGCTGCACGGCCGGCGGCAACGGGTGCAGCACCAACGCAAACTCGCCCTTGAGACGCTGCGCGTCCGCCGCGAGCCAGGCCGGCAACGCGGCTGCGGGTGCGCTGTGAACCTGCTCGAACTGCTTGGTCAGCTCGCGGCACAAGGTGACCTTGCGCTCCGCGCAGCGCTCAGCCAGCGCCGCCACCAGGTTTTCGATGCGGTGCGGTGCTTCGAACAGCACCGTCGCGCCTGTTTGCTGCAGCAGCGCGTCCAGTGCCACCTGGCGCTCGCCGCCCTTGGCCGGCAGGAAGCCGGTGAAGTGAAATCCCACTGCGCCGCTGTGGCCCGCCAGGCAACCGGCGGCGCTCAAGGCGGTCACCACGCTGCTGGCGCCCGGCAGCGGCATCACGCGGTAGCCGGCGGCCTGCGCCTGCGCCACCAGCACCGCGCCAGGGTCGGACACGGCTGGCGTGCCGGCGTCGCTGACATAGGCCACCCGCTCGCCGCGCGCCAGCCGTTCCAGGACCTTGGCCGCGGCGCTCTGTTCGTTGTGCTCATGCAGCGCGATCAGCGGCTTGTCCAGCCCGAGGTGGCGCAACAGCCCGCCGCTGACCCGCGTATCCTCGCAGGCCACGGCGTCTGCCAGCGCCAGCGTGTGTACCGCGCGCAGGCTGAAGTCGGCCAGGTTGCCAATGGGCGTGGCCACCACGTACAGCGTGCTGGCCGGAAAGCTCTGGCTGCCGGCGGCGGCGGCTGCGGCTTGCAGCAAATGGGCGGAAGAGGAGGAGGCGGACATGGGTCTCTGGAAACGCGCTGCGGTGGCGGTGCCGGCAGCCGCGGCCGTGGGCACCGAGGGCGAAGTGCCCGCCGGCATGCAAGCCGAGGACCAGGCCCTGGCGCATTTACAGCGCCATGGCCTGAAGCTGGTCGAGCGCAATTATCGGCTGGCCCGTGGCCCGTCGCGCCGGGCTGGCGAGATCGACCTGATCCTGCGCGACCGCGACGGCACGCTGGTCTTCGTCGAGGTGCGGGCGCGCCGCGGCAGCGCGCATGGCGGCGCGGCGGCCAGCGTGACGCGCAGCAAGCAGCAAAAGCTCATCTATGCAGCGCGCGCCTACCTGATGCAGTTCGCCACGCTGCCACCGTGCCGTTTCGATGTGGTGGCGATCGACGATGGCCGCATCGAGTGGCTGAAAGCCGCCTTCGACGCCGCGTGAATCGCTGGCTCGCCGTCATCCGCACGGAACTCCTGGCGCCGGCCAGCACCCAAGCGGTAGCCCGGATCGCGTCACAGCCGCGGCTTATCATCGGCGCCCATGCTTGAAGCCCGCATCCAGCACCATTTCTTCGAGACCGCCGACCTGCTCAACCAGGTTGCCGAAGCCCTCTCCCGCCCCATTTCCGAGGCTGCGCAAGCTGCAGTCGGCTGCCTCACCGCTGGCGGCAAGCTGCTGGCCTGCGGCCAAGGGGCCGACGCCGACCTGGCCCAGTGGCTGTGCGCCGCGCTGATGCTGCGTTTCGAGCGCGAGCGGCCCTCGCTGGCGGCCGTGGCCCTGGGCCCGGCGCTGGCCAGGCCGCTGGGCGGCCAGGCCGGCCCGGCGCCGGAGTTGCTGCTGGCCACGCAGATCAGTGCCTTGGGCCAACCCGGCGACCTGCTGGTGGTGTTCGCCGGCCTGCTGTCCACCGACCCTGCCCTGCATGCTGCCGTGCAGGCCGCGCATGACAAGGACATGAGCGTGCTGCTGCTGACCGGCGGCGATCCTGGCCCCTGGCCGGACCGGCTGGCCGAGACCGACGTCTGGATTCCGGTGGCCAGCCCTCGCGCGCCGCGGGTGCGCGAACTGCACCTGATGGCGCTGCACGCACTGTGCGACGCGATCGACATTCAACTGCTGGGCGAGGACGGGCCGGCCTGAGCCGCGCCCCCGTCGCCTGATCCCGGGCCTGCTTCGGCCTGTCAGAAACCGAGTTCACATGCCTGCTGTTTTCACTCCTCGCCGCCTCGCTTCCCTTGCCACGCTGCTGGCCGCCACCACGCTGGCCGGTGCCGGCCTCAGCGCCTGCGTGCCGCTGATGCTGGGCGGCGCCGCTGGCGGCGTGCTGCTGTACACCGACCGCCGCACCTCCGGCGCGCAAGTGGAAGACGCCGCCATCGAGTCCAAGGCCGCGCGCAAGGTCAGCGCGGTGCTGGGCGACCGCGGCCACGTGGGTGTGGTCAGCTACAACCGCTGGGTACTGTTGACCGGCGAAGTGCCGAACGAGGCTGATCGTGCTGCGCTGGAGCAGGCGGTGGCCGGCATCGAGAACGTGCGCTCGGTGACGAACGAAACCGCGGTGATGGGCAGCAGCTCGCTGACCTCACGCTCGAACGACCTGATTGTCACCAGCAAGGTCAAGGCGACCTTCGTCGACGCGGGCGACGTGCAAGCGAATGCCTTCAAGGTCGTCACCGAGCGCGGCATCGTCTACCTGATGGGCCGCGTCACCACCGAGGAAAGCGACCGCGCGGCCAACCTGGCGCGCGCGATCAATGGCGTGCAAAAAGTCGTGAAGGTCACCGAGACCATCACCGAAGAAGAACGCAAAGCGCTGCAGGCGCGCTGAGCGCTGCCGCCGCTGCAGCAACTGGGAATCGCTCAGCTGCGCAGCCGGCGGATCAGGCTGGAAGTGTCCCAGCGGTTGCCGCCCAGCGCCTGCACGTCGGCGTAGAACTGGTCCACCAGCGCCGTCACCGGCAGCCTGGCGCCGTTGCGCCGGGCTTCGTCCAGCACCAGGCCCAGGTCCTTGCGCATCCAGTCGACCGCAAAGCCGAACTCGAACTGGCCGTCGACCATGGTCTTGCCGCGGTTGTCCATCTGCCAGCTCTGCGCCGCACCCTTGCCGATCACGTCCAGCACCTGCTTCATGTCGAGCCCGGCCTGCTGGCCGAAGGCAATCGCCTCGGACAAGCCTTGCACCACGCCGGCGATGCAGATCTGGTTGACCATCTTGGCCAGCTGACCGGCACCGACTTCGCCGACGCGGGTCACCGCGCGCGAGTAGGCCATCGCCACCGGTTGCATCGCATCGAACGGCCCGGCATCGCCTCCGCACATCACCGTCAGCATGCCATTGACCGCGCCCGCCTGGCCGCCAGAGACCGGCGCGTCGACAAACTGCAGGCCCAACCCGCGCGCCGCTCGGTGCAGCTCGCGCGCCACCTCGGCCGAGGCGGTCGTGTGGTCCACGAACACCGCGCCTTCGGCCATGCCGGCGAATGCGCCGTCCGCGCCCAGCGTGACCGAGCGCAGGTCGTCGTCATTGCCCACGCAGCAGAACACGAACGTCGCGCCGGCCGCCGCTTCGCGCGGCGTGGGTGCACTGCGGCCACCGTATTCCGCCACCCAGGCTGCCGCCTTGGCCGCACTGCGGTTGTAGACCGTGACCTGGTGGCCGGCGCGTTGCAGGTGACCTGCCATCGGATGACCCATCACGCCCAAGCCGATGAAGGCGACGGTTTGCGACGGGGTGGCTTCGTAGGTCTTCGTCATAAGGGTGGCCCAAAGGGGCGCTCCGAAGGAGCTGCCCGGTTTTGCGTCAAGTGGCGTGCGCGGATCCGGCTTTGCCGGTCCGCTGCGCGAGCCCCCTTTGGGGGGCAGCGACCGGCAGGGAGCCTGGGGGCTCAAACAATCGTCAAATGTTCGGTGCCGGCAGACAGGTCGCTGACCCGGGCGCGGCTGCTGTTGAGCTTGATGTTCAGCCGCAGGTCGTTGACCGAGTCGGCGTTGCGCAGCGCGTCTTCGTAGTTCACCGCGTGGGCCTCGTACAGGTCGAACAGCGCCTGGTCGAAGGTCTGCATGCCCAGCTCGCGCGAGCGCTTCATCAGCTCCTTCAGCTCGCCCACCTGGCCCTTGAAGATCAGGTCTGCCATCAGCGGCGTGTTCAGCATGATCTCGACCGCGGCGACCCGGCCCTTGCCTTCCTGGCGCGGGATCAGCCGCTGCGAGACCATGGCCTTCAGGTTCAGCGACAGGTCCATCAGCAACTGGTCGCGCCGCTCTTCGGGGAAGAAGTTGATGATGCGGTCCAGCGCCTGGTTGGCGCTGTTGGCGTGCAGCGTGGCCATGCACAGGTGGCCGGTCTCGGAGAAGGCGACCGCCAGCTCCATGGTCTTGCGGTCGCGGATTTCGCCCATCAGGATCACGTCCGGCGCCTGGCGCAGGCAGTTCTTCAGCGCGACTTCCCAGTCGTTGGTGTCGATGCCGACCTCGCGCTGCGTGATGATGCAGTTCTTGTGCGGGTGCACGAACTCGACCGGGTCTTCGATGGTGATGATGTGGTCGTAGGCATTTTCATTGCGCCAGTCCACCATCGCCGCCAGCGAGGTGCTCTTGCCCGAGCCGGTGGCGCCGACCATGATGACCAGCCCGCGCTTGGTCATCGAAACTTCCTTCAGCACCCGCGGCAGGCTCAGCTCGTCGATGGTCGGCAAATGCGCCGGAATCGTCCGCAGCACCATGCCCACATGGCCTTGCTGCAGGAAGGTGTTGACCCGGAATCGGCCAATGCCTTGCGGCGAGATCGCGAAGTTGCACTCCTTGTCGCGCTCGAAGTCCGCCGCCTGCTTGTCGTTCATGATGGCGCGCGCCAGCGCCAGCGTGTGCGAGCCGGTCAGCGGTTGCGGCGAGACCTTGGTGACCTTGCCGTCGACCTTGATCGCCGGCGGGAAGTCGGCGGTCAGGAACAAGTCCGAGCCATTGCGGGTGACCAGCAGGCGCAGCAGGTCGCTGACGAATTTCGAGGCCTGATCGCGTTCCATGGGGCAGGGTCTTTCGAGGCAAGAGGAAAAGTCGAGTGCGCTTCAGCCCGCGTGAAGGCGATGCGCGTCAATCATGGGTGCTGCGTGTCAGCTGCACCGACAGCCGCGCGCTGACCTGGCGCAGCCGCAGCGACAGCCGCTTGGCAATCCAGGCCAGCAGCGAGGCGGCCAGCCGCGGCTCTTCTATCATCATGCGCTCCAGCGCCTGGCTGGCCAGCACAGCCAGTGTCACCGGCGTCAAGGCGGTGCAGGCGCAAAAACGCGTGCCGCCGTCCAGCATCGACATCTCGCCCAGCAGGTCGCCTGCACGCGACTCGCCGATGCGTGCGCGTGCGCCGGAGGGCTGCATGCGGTCCTCGGCCACCACGCCTTGCAGCACCACGACGAGGAAGTCGCCTTGCTCGTCCTGGCCGATGATCTGCTTGCCGCTGTCCAGCTGCACGTATTCAAAATAGCCGCCCAGCACCGCCAGCTGCTCGGCGCCCAGCAGCGCCAGCGCGCGGTCCTGGCCCAGCAGCTTGACCAGCGACAGCACGCCCAGCGAGCCGTCGTAGGGCTTGGCGTTCAGGTCAGGGGCGCGCAGCGTCCAGGGCACGAACAGCTGCGTGTCCTGGTGGCGGTCGACAAACTGCGTGGCGTAGAAGCCGGAGTCGTCCTCCCTCGGCGCAGCCACGGGCTGGCGCGCACGGAAAAAGGCAAGAAGCCGCTTCACTGCCGCCGCTTTCCCGGCTCAGCCGGGGAAGTTCTCGGGGAACTTGGCCTTCACGCGGGCCTCGCTGCCAGACACCAGGTTGCGTCGTACCAGGTCGGCCAGGCATTGGTCCAGCGTCTGCATGCCAACGTTGTTGCCGGTCTGGATCGACGAATACATCTGCGCGATCTTGTTCTCGCGGATCAGGTTGCGGATGGCCGAGGTGCCCAGCATGATCTCGTGCGCCGCCACGCGGCCCTGGCCGTCCTTGGTCTTGCACAGCGTCTGCGCAATGATCGCGACCACGGATTCCGACAGCATCGCCCGCACCATGTCCTTCTCGGCCGCCGGGAACACGTCGACCACCCGGTCGATGGTCTTGGCAGCGCTGGAGGTGTGCAGCGTGCCGAACACCAAGTGGCCGGTTTCAGCGGCCGTCAGCGCCAGGCGGATGGTTTCCAGGTCGCGCAATTCGCCCACCAGGATCGCGTCCGGGTCTTCGCGCAGCGCGGCGCGCAGCGCGTTGGAGAAGCTCAGCGTGTGTGGGCCGACCTCGCGCTGGTTGATCAGGCACTTCTTCGATTCGTGCACGAATTCGATCGGGTCTTCCAGCGTCAGGATGTGGCCGTAGTGGCTCTCGTTGAGGTGGTCGATGATGGCCGCCAGCGTGGTCGACTTGCCCGAGCCGGTCGGCCCGGTCACCAGCACCAGGCCACGCGGCTTGAGCGCCAGCTCGGCGAAGATCGGCGGGCAGTTCAGCTGCTGCAGCGTCAGGATCTTCGACGGAATGGTCCGGAACACCGCGCTGGAGCCGCGGTTCTGGTGGAAGGCGTTGACCCGGAAGCGCGCCAGCCCTTGCACTTCGAAGCTGAAGTCGCACTCCAGCGTGTCTTCGTACTGCTTGCGCTGGGTGTCGTTCATGATGTCGTACACCATGGCGTGGACCTGCTTGTGGCCCAGCGGCTCGACATTGATGCGCCGCACGTCGCCGTGCACCCGGATCATCGGCGGCAGGCCGGCGGACAGGTGCAGGTCGGAGGCCTTGTTCTTGACAGAAAAAGCCAGCAGTTGGGTGATGTCCATGGGTGTGTGGCGTGCAGCCTTGGAATGCCGGTTGCGGTGGGCTGGGACCGGCCTGGTTTATCCTGGATCGACCATGGCCAGTATCGCTGAGAACATACTACAAGTCCGGGGCCGCCTGGCCCAGGCCGCCGCTGCCGCGGGACGTGACGTGAACGATGTCCGTTTGCTGGCGGTGAGCAAGACTTGCGCCGCCGAAGCGGTGCGCGCGGCCCACGCGGCCGGTGCACGCGAATTCGGCGAAAACTACGTGCAGGAAGCGCTGGACAAGATCGCCGCGCTGGCCGACCTGCGCGGCGAGCTGCAGTGGCACCTGATCGGCCCGCTGCAGTCCAACAAGACGCGTGTGGTGGCCGAGCAGTTCGACTGGGTGCACACGGTGGACCGGCTGAAGATTGCCGAGCGCCTGTCGGCCCAGCGGCCGGCCCAGCTGCCGCCGCTGAACGTCTGCCTGCAGGTCAACGTCAGCGGCGAGGCCAGCAAGAGCGGCATCGCGCTGGACGAGTTGACGGTGCTGGCGCCGCAGGTGGCCGCCTTGCCGCGGCTGCGGCTGCGCGGCCTGATGGCGATTCCCGAGCCTGCTGCAGACCTTGCGGCCCAGCGGCTGCCGCACCGCGCGCTGGCCCAGGCCTTGGCTGCGCTGCGGACCCAGGGGCTGGTCGGGCTGGACACGCTGTCCATGGGCATGAGCGCTGACCTGGAAGCGGCGGTGCTCGAAGGCGCCACGCTGGTGCGGGTTGGCACCGCGATCTTCGGCGCACGCGTGTGAGTGATCAGCGCTTGGGCAGGTCGTCTTCGTCGAACAGCGCCAGCCAGTCGGTGTTTGGCGCTTCGACGTACAGGTCCTGTACCAGCAGCCCACGCTGCAGATCGAGGCTGGAGTCGTGCCAACCGCCGCGCAGCGGATCTTCCGCCGGCAGCTTCAGGCCCGCTGGCGGTGGCGCGCTGGCCGGCTGGCGCACGGGCCCCAGGGGCGGCACCCTCAGCATGGGCAGCAGCGGCGACAAGCGTTGAACTGCCGCGCGCGGCGTGTTGAGGGCGCTGAACATGGGATCCTCCTCCTGGCTTTCGTTGGGTGGTGATGGCGGGTACTGCATGGGACGGCATCGTCCGGCATGCAGCTCTCGCGCTCAATCGCCCTGGTGGGGGGGAGAAGGTTTTCCGGGGTCCCCTCGAAAGGGGGGTGTTTTCAGGCGGTCTGGTGGGTGGATGCCTCCATTGCCGCCAGAAATCCGGTCAGAAGCTCAGCGAAGTGGTATTTTTCACTTCTTCCATGACCGCATAAGTGCGCGTCTCGCGCACCCCCGGCAGCGACCAGATCACGTCGCCGACAAACGAGCGGTAGGCCGCCATGTCCGACACCCGCGTCTTCAGCAGGTAGTCGAAGCCGCCCGCCACCAGGTGGCATTCGAGGATCTCGGGCCGCACCTGCACCGCGGCGCGGAAGCTGTCCATCACGTCGTGCACCGTGCGGTCCAGCAGCACCTCGACGAAGACCATCAGCCCGGCGCCCAGCTTGACCGGGTTCAGCCGCGCCTCGTAGCCCAGGATGAAGTTCTCGCGCGTCAGCCGCTTGACCCGTTCCAGCACGGCCGTGGGCGACAGATGCACCTCTTCGGCGAGTTTCAGGTTGCTGATGCGCCCATCTTTCTGCAGCACGCGCAAGATGCGCAAATCGATCTTGTCCAGCCCTCGCTCGAGATCGATCGGTTCGAGGGTGGGCTTCATTCTTGAGAAAACTCCGTCATACGGTCAAAACTCCGAATCTTTACCGGGAATTGTCCGCATAAGCTGCGCATCTATCCAGTCAGGTTTTCTACTGCCTTTCACTGCCATGCACACCCCCACGCCGTTCCCCTTGCCGGCCCAGCGCCAGCGCTTGCCATTTCCGTACCAGCCCGAGGCGCAGGTGCTGGCCGCAGCGCGTGCGCGCGTCGATGCGGGGCTGGATTGGGGCGCGGTGACCGCACGCGCCACGCCATGGGTGTTGGCTGTGCGCGACAAGCCGGCGCCGTTCTGGGCCATGGAGTCGCTGCTGAAGGAATACCCGATCTCCAGCGCCGAAGGCCTGGCGCTGATGCGGCTGGCCGAAGCGCTGCTGCGTGTGCCGGACGTGGAAACCGCGATTGCGCTGACCGCCGACCAGCTCGGTCGAGCCGACTTCGACAGCAGTGACAGCAGCGGCGGCCTGCTGGCCAACCTGTCGGCCAGCGCCATCGCGCTGTCGAAGAAATTCCTGCCCGAGGCCGAGCAGGACAGCGGGCTGATCAAGCGCCTGGGTGCTCGCACTGTGGTCGCCGCGACCGTGCGCGCCATCCAGCTGCTGGGCCGCCAGTTCGTGCTGGGCCGCCACATCCAGGAAGCCATGGCCGAGGCCGCCAGCCAGCGCAAGGCGCAGCCGATGCTGCGTTTTTCGTACGACATGCTGGGTGAAGGTGCCCGCACCGAACACGACGCCGAGCGCTACCAGGCGGCCTACCTGAAGGCGATAGCCGCGATCGCCGCCACCGCCGGTGGCCGCGGCCCGGAGAGCAGCGACGGCATCTCGATCAAGCTCTCGGCGCTGTTCTCGCGCTATGAAGACGCGCAGCGCGAGCGCGTGTTCGCCGAGCTGCTGCCGCGCGTCTGGGCGCTGGTCGAGCGCGCCGCGCCGGCCCAGCTGAACCTGACCATCGACGCCGAGGAGGTCGACCGGCTGGAGCTGTCGCTGGAATTGCTGGACGCGCTGGCCGAACGCATCGCGCTGCATTACCCGCAGTGGCGTGGCTTCGGCCTCGCGGTGCAGGCCTATCAGACGCGCGCGCTGGCGGTGGTCGATGAGGTGGCCCGCATCGCGCGCGCGCATGGGCTGCGTTTCATGGTGCGCCTGGTCAAGGGCGCGTACTGGGACGGCGAGGTCAAGCGCGCGCAGGAAATGGGACTACCAGCCTATCCGGTCTACACCCGCAAGCCGCACACCGATGTGTCCTACCTCGCCTGTGCCCAGGCGCTGCTGGGGCACCGCGAAGTCATCTACCCCCAGTTCGCCACGCACAACGCCGGCACCATCGCCGCGATCCAGCAGATGGCCATCGACGCCGGTGCCCAGCCCGGCGCCGACTACGAGATGCAGCGTCTGCACGGCATGGGCGACGGCATCTACCGCGAGGTGCTGAAAGATGCCAAGGCTGCCTGCCGCGTCTATGCGCCGGTGGGTGAACACCGCGACCTGCTGGCCTATCTCGTGCGCCGCCTGCTGGAAAACGGCGCCAACTCGTCATTCGTGCATTTGCTGGCCGACGCCGAGGTCTCGCCCGCCGAACTGCTGGCCTCGCCGCTGCAACTGGCCCATTCCGCCGCGCCGGAAGCCGGCGTTGCCGAAGGCCTGCCGCTGCCGGCGGACCTCTACGGCGCGACCCGCCGCAATTCGACCGGCGCTGACATCACCAGCCTGCCGCAGCGCGAGCCGCTGACGGCAGCCGTCGCGTCTACCGTGGTCCCCGCGGTGCCCGAAGCCGGCGCCGCCGACATCGACGTCGCGATGGCCCGCCTGTCGGCCGGCTTCACAGCCTGGTCCGCCCGCCCGGTGGCCGAGCGCGCCACCATCGTGCGCCGCGCCGGCGACCTGCTGGACGCACGCCTGGCCAGCTACTGCGGCCTGCTGGTCAAGGAAGCCCACAAGACCCTGGGCGACCGCGTGGCCGAGGTGCGCGAAGCGGTGGACTTCTGCCGCTACTACGCCGACCAGGCCGAGGCTGCGCTGGGTGGCCCCACGCCGATGCAGGGCCGCGGCGTGTTCGTCTGCATCAGCCCGTGGAATTTCCCGCTGGCGATCTTCGCTGGCCAGGTCGTCGCGGCGCTGGTGGCAGGCAACACCGTGGCCGCCAAGCCGGCCGAGCAGACACCGGCGATTGCCGCGGCCATGGTCGCACTGCTGCACGAAGCCGGCGTGCCGGCCGACGCACTGGCGCTGCTGCACGGCCCGGGCGAAACCGTGGGCGCGGGCCTGGTGGCCGATGCGCGCACCGCAGGCGTGTGCTTCACCGGCTCCACGCAGGTCGCTCGCATCATCCAGCGCACGCTCGCCGACAAGGGTGGTGCGCCCGTGCCGCTGATTGCCGAAACCGGCGGCCTGAACGCGATGATCGTGGACTCGACCGCGCTGCCCGAGCAGGTGGTGGACGCGGTCGTGCAAAGCGCCTTCCGCTCCGCCGGCCAGCGCTGCTCGGCGCTGCGCCTGTTGTGCGTGCACGAAGCGATTGCCGACGGCGTGATCGAGATGATCCGTGGCGCGATGGCCGAGTTGCGCGTGGGCGACCCGGCCGAGTTGCGCACCGACGTGGGCCCGGTGATCGACGACGAAGCCTTCAGCGGCATCTCGGCCCAGGTCCAGCGCCTGAAGCGCGAGGCCAAACTGCTCGGCGAAACAGTGGTGGATGCCGCCGCCTTCCCGCGCCTGGTGCCGCCGGTGGCCTTCGAGCTGCCGGCCGTGAGTGCGCTGCAGAGCGAGATCTTCGGCCCGGTGCTGCACGTGGTGCGCTGGCGCGGCGAACCCGAAGCCCTGGTGCGCGAGATCAACGCCCTCGGCTACGGCCTGACCTTCGGCATCCAGACCCGCATCGACAGCCGCGCCGAGCGCCTGGCGGCGCTCGCGCAGATCGGCAATGTCTACGTCAACCGCAACATGATCGGCGCGGTCGTTGGCGTGCAACCCTTTGGTGGCGAAGGCATGAGCGGCACCGGCCCCAAGGCCGGCGGCCCGCACTACCTGCTGCGCTTCGCGGTCGAACCCGGCGCGGTGCCCAGCCTCGCGCCAGCGCCCGTCGTGACACCCGGCCTGTCGCTGGTCGCCACCGCCGCCCACGCTGCACTGAACCCGCCGCTGCAGGCGCTGCCCGGCTGGCGTGCCACGCCGCTGGATCAGCGCAGTGCGCTGCTGCGTCGCGCGGCCGATGCCCTCGCCGCCAGCCGCCCGGCCATCGCCACCCGGTGGCGCGCGCTGGCCACGGCGGCCGAAACCACGCTGGCAACGGTCGAGCTGCCCGGCCCGACCGGCGAGCGCAACGAGCTGCGCCTGCACGGTCGCGGCCTGTTCGCGTTTGTCGGCGAAGACGCAGCGCAGGACATGCTGGCCGCCGCAGTCGGCGCCGCGCTGGTCACGGGCAACACGGTCGCCTGGGCCGGCAGCGAGACGGCGATTGACGCCGCCAAACCTTGGCTGCAAGCGCTGCGCCAGGCCGGCTTGCCGGCGGCCGTGCTGCAGCCGCTGCCTGGCAGCTTCGACTCGCTGGGCACCGCGCTGGTGGCAGACGCGCGTGTAGCGGGCGTCTGCGCCACGTCTGCTGCGGTGTTGCCACGCCTGGCGCACCAGCTCGCCGCGCAGCCCGGCGCGATCCTGCCGCTGCTGTCCCTCACCGAAGCCACCAGTCCGCGTCAGCTGTACCGCTTCTGTGCGGAGCAGACGCTGACGGTCAATACCGCTGCAGCGGGTGGGAATGCGGCTTTGCTCGCGGGCCTTTGACACGCAGGCCGGACCGACCCGCGTGGTGAAAGCGGGGGACGGTCGGCGCACAAGTAAATGGGGTCAGAGTCAATTTATCTGAGCACAGCCGCAGCGCTGCTTTGAGGCACCTTAAGATAAATTGACTCTGACCCCATTTATTTGAACCACGGCAGAGGCAAAGGGCCCTCAATCCAGCTGCAAGCCGATCTTGCGGATGATCGCGCCCCAGCGCTGCGTGTCGCCGGCCACCGTCTGGCGGAAATCGGCCACCGAGCCACTGCCGGGCAGCAGGCCCTGGACCTCGAAGCTGGCGATCACGGCCGGGTCCTGCAGCACGGCGTTGACGTCGGCATTGAGCTTTTGCACGACAGCGTCCGGCGTGCGCGCGGCGACGAACAGGCCGTTCCAGATCATCGATTCGACATTCGGCAACCCGCTTTCGACCAGCGTCGGCAAATCCTTCATCGAGGCCAGCCGCTGCCGGCCGCTGACGGCGATCAGCCGCAGCTTGCCGGTCCTGGCCAGCGGCAGCAGCGCGGGTGCTGCGGCAAATACCGCATCGGTCTCGCCGCTGGCGACCGACATCGCGGCCGGCGGCGAGCCGTTGTACGGCACATGCGTGGCCTCGAAGCCGGCCTCGGCCAGCAGCAGTTCCATCGTCAGGTGCGAGGAACTGCCCAGTCCGACCGAGGCGTAGTTCATCTTGCCGGCCTTGGCCTTGCCCAGCGCGATGAAGTCCTTGACGTTTTTCACCGGCAGCGAAGCGCTGACCGCCAGCACATTGGGCTGCAGCGTGGTCATCACCACCGGGACCAAATCCTTGGCCGGGTCGTACGGCAGCTTGCGGTACATGAAGGGCGCAAAGGCGACCGGGCCATTGAAGCCGACCGCGATCGTGTAGCCGTCCGGCGCGGCCTTGGCGGCCGCGTCCACGCCCAGCATGCCGCCGGCGCCTGGCTTGTTGTCCACCACCACCGGCTGGCCCCAGCGATCCTTCAGCTTGTCGGCCAACAGCCTTGCAGTCAGGTCCACCGAGCTGCCGGCAGGTGCCGGCACGACGATGTGCACCGCTCGCGTTGGCCAGGCCTGCGCCCAGGCGGTGGCGCTGCTCAGCAAGGCGACAACAGGCAGGAGCAGCAAGGCGAGGCGGCGGCGCATGGCAGGCAGGTGGCAGTCAACGGGCGTCCATTGTCGTCAATGGCCGGCCATGAAAAAGGCCACCTCGGGAGGTGGCCTTGTCGTGCGCATGAGGCGAAGCAGCCCCACTCAGGGGCATGTCCGTCGGTTTACGGGTACAGGCCACGCTCCTCGCGGGCGATCAGGATGCGCTCGCAGGCCACCGCAAACGTCGCGGTGCGCAGCGTGATCTTGTGGCGGTCGGCGGTGTCCCAGATCTTCTTCAGCGCGTCGACCATGATCTTGTCCAGGCGCACGTTGATCTCGTCTTCGCTCCAGAAGAAGCTGGAGAAATCCTGCACCCATTCGAAGTACGAGACGGTCACGCCGCCAGCGTTGCAGATCACGTCCGGCACGACCAGGATGTTGCGCTCGAACAGCATGTCGTCGGCCTTGGGCACCGTCGGGCCGTTGGCGCCTTCGAGCACCAGCCTGGCCTTGATGCGGCGGGCGCGGTCCTCGGTGATCTGGCCTTCGAGCGCGGCCGGGATCAGGATATCGCAATCGACGTCCCAGAACTCTTCCGAGTTCATCACGTCGGCGCCCTTGAAGCCGGCCACGCCGCCGGTGTGGGTGACGTGCGGGATCAGGTCGCCAAGGTCGAAACCGTTGGCGTTGTAGATGGTGCCGGTGTGATCCTGCGCGGCGACGATCTTGCCCCCGGCCTGGGCGAACAGCTCGGCGGCCGAGCCACCCACGTTGCCGAAGCCCTGCACCGCGACACGCGCGCCGTTCAGGTCCAGGCCGATGCGGCGGGCCGCTTCCCTGCCGGTGACGAACACGCCGCGGCCGGTGGCCTTGATGCGGCCGGCCGAGCCGCCCAGGTGCAGCGGCTTGCCGGTGACCACGCCGGTGGCGGTGGAGCCGGTGTTCATCGAGTACGTGTCCATCATCCAGGCCATGATCTGGCCGTTGGTGTTCACGTCCGGCGCCGGGATGTCCTTCTGCGGGCCGATGATCAGGCCGATCTCGCTGGTGTAGCGGCGCGTCATGCGCTCCAGTTCCTTGATCGACAGCTGCTTCGGATCGACGCGGATGCCGCCCTTGGCGCCGCCGAACGGCAGGTTCACCGCAGCGGTCTTGACGGTCATCCAGGCCGACAGCGCCATCACTTCTTCCAGCGTCACATCCGGGTGGTAGCGCACGCCGCCCTTGCCCGGGCCGCGCGACAGGTTGTGCTGCACCCGGTAGCCCTCGAAGTGCGCCACGGTGCCGTTGTCCAGCTCGATGGGCACGTCGACGATCAGCGTGCGCTTGGGGCGCTTGAGCGTCTCGGCCCAGCGGGCCAGGTTGCCCAGATAGGGGACGACGCGGTCGACCTGCGACAGGTAGGTGCCCCAGGGGCTGTCCGGCGTGGGGTGAACAAAGGAAAGCGGCGAAGACATGACGCGAAATCTCCAGGGAATTCTCGGGTGTGCGCGCCTGCGGCAGGCCGTCTCATGGGGGCCGCCGTGACGCTGGCCGCACTCTAGGCCCGGAGCCGCCGAATTTGTCACCGAGGGCTATGCAAGTTTTGCATGAAGTCCCCGGGTCGGCCTGCATCTGTATCGGCGGAATGCCCTCTACAGGGGACGGTCCGGCCGCTGAACACGGCATTTCTCTACACTCGCCGGCATGAGCACTGCCACGCCCTTTCACGCCCCGTCGCCGGCCACCGCGCCAGCCCTTTCCCGCGTCGCCTTCATCGGCGGGGGCAACATGGCCAGTGCGTTGATCGGCGGGCTGCTGAAATCCGGCCATGCGGCCGAATCCATCACCGTGGTCGAGCCTTCGGCCGAGCAGGCGGACCGGTTGATTGCCCAGTTCGGCGTGCGGGTGCTGCCGATGGCCGGCCCGGCGCTGGCGCAGGCCGGGCTGGTGGTGTGGGCCATCAAGCCGCAGCTGTTTGCCGACGCTGCGGCGCCCTGCGCCGGCCATGTCGGCCAGGCGCTGCACCTGTCGGTGATGGCCGGCATCCGCGTGCAGGCGATTGCCCGCGCCACCGGCAGCGAGCGCGTGGTGCGCAGCATGCCCAACACGCCCGCGTTGATCGGCCAAGGCATTGCCGGGCTGTTCGCCATGGCCCAGGTCACGCTGGACGAGCGACTGCAGATCGAGCAGCTGTTGGCGCCCACCGGCCGCAGCCTGTGGGTCGAACGCGAGGAGCAGCTGGACGTGGTGACCGCGCTGTCAGGCTCTGGCCCGGCCTATGTCTTCTACTTCATCGAAGCCATGGTCCAGGCTGCGGAACAGATGGGCCTGAGCGCCGAAGCCGGCCGCGAACTGGCGCTGGCCACCTTCGCTGGTGCAACCGAGCTGGCCCGCCAATCCAGCGACTCGCCCGAAGTGCTGCGCGAGCGTGTCACGTCCAAGGGCGGCACCACCTTCGCCGCGCTCAACGTGCTGGAAGCGCATGGCGTGAAGCAGCATTTCATGTTCGCGATGCTGGCCGCGAAGAACCGGGCCAAGGAACTGGGCGACGAGTTTGGGGCTTGATGGCGCCTCTCGCTTGGCGGGCACGCCAAGCGGCCCCCCGAGGGGATGCGGGCCGGCTTGGGGCGGCCCGGCGCTCGACCCGCGTCAGCTTGGCAAGTACGAGATCACAGTCCCGGCGAACACCGCAAATCCCACCCAGTGGTTGAGCCGGAAGGCACGGAAGCAGCCATCGCGCGAGCGGTGGCGGATCATCGTGAAGTGCCAGCCGACCTGCAGCGCCGCGGCGGCGATGCCGATGAGGTAGGTCTTCAGCAGGCCCAGCCCGTGGCCCAGCGCGCCCCAGCTGATCAGGTAGGCGCCGTAGAACAGCATCACGCCGGCCACGTCGAAGCGGCCCAGCGTGATGGCCGATGTCTTGATGCCGATCTTCAGGTCGTCGTCGCGGTCGACCATCGCGTATTCGGTGTCGTAGGCCAGCACCCAGAACAGGTTGCCCACCAGCAGCCACCAGGCCAATGCCGGCACGGCCGCCGGAATGGCCGCCAGTGCCCAGTCCTGCCCACCTTGCACTGCACTGAAGGCCATCGGAATGCCGAAGCTGAAGGCCACGCCAAGGACGGCCTGCGGCATCGACACCACGCGCTTCGCATACGGGTACAGCAGCGTGACCGCCAGCGCCACGACGGACAGCCAGATCGTCGGCGGATTGGTCGTCAGCACCAGCCCGAAGGCGAGCAGTGCCAGCACCGCGCCCACAGCCAGCGCCTCCTGCTTGCTCACCGCGCCGCTGGTCACTGGCCGCTGTGCGGTTCGCTTCACATGCCTGTCGAACTCGGCATCGGCCACGTCGTTGACGCAACAGCCGGCACTGCGCATCAGCACCGTGCCCAGCGTGAAGACCGCCAGCAAATGCCAGCCCGGGAAACCGTCCGCCGCCATCCACAGCGCGGCCAGCGTAGGCCACAAAAGCAGCAACCAGCCGGCAGGCCGGTTCCAGCGGATCAGGTCCAGGTACAGCGACAAACGGCTGCGCGGCGGTGGTGCGTCCGGCTTGGGCGTGGCGGGGACTGAAGAGGCGTTCATCGGCGTGGGATTATCCGCTTCGGTCTGGCCAGCCTCAGCTGGCTCAAGTCCTTGGTGTTCCAGCCGATAGCACAGACGATGGCGGAACTTTCCGCCGCCGCCTCCTGCTGCCCCCGTTGTCCGCTCCTACGCCTGCCATGCCAGCTGCTGCGCTGCCCAACCGCCGAGACGCCGTCACCTGCCTGTTGGGCGCGATGGGTGCGCTGGCCTGCCCGGGGCTGAGCCTTGCTGCGGCGCCGGCCGAGCTGCGCATCCTCACCGAGGAGCTGCCGCCGTACAACATGACGCAGGACGACAAGGTCACCGGCCTGAGCACGGAGATCGTGCGGGCGGTGCTGGAAGCGCTAGGCCAGCCGACGGCGATCCAGGTGATGCCTTGGGCGCGGGCCTACAACACCGCGCTGAACGAACCGAATGTGTTGATCTATTCGATCTCCCGCACGGCGCAGCGCGAGAAGCTGTTCAAGTGGGTGGGCGTGGTCGCGCCCACGCGCTGGTACCTGTTTGCGCTGGCCGCCCGGCCCGTCAAGCTCACGCGGCTGGAGGATGCGCGCAAGTACCAGATCGCCACCGTGCATGAAGACGCTGGCGAGCAGTACCTGGCGAGCAAAGGCCTGTTGCTGGGGCAGAACCTGCAGTCCAGCAGCAAGTACGAACTGAACTACGAAAAGCTCAAGCAGGGCCGGGTCGACCTGTGGATCTCCAACGAGCTGAACGCGCTGTACCTGGTGCGCCGCACTGGCGACGATCCCGCCAAGCTGCTGGTCCGCGCGCTGCACCTGCCCGATGTGGGCAGCGAAGAAGGCCTGAACATGGCGTTCAGCCTGGGCACGCCGGACGCGGTGGTCGAGCGCTTCCGCAAGGGCCTGGAGACGATCAAGAAAAACGGCAGCTATGAGCGCATCCAGAAGCGCTGGCTGTGAGGCCCGCGCCGCGGCCGATCACGGCGTCAGCCCAGCATCATCGGCTGAGCCTGCGATGCCCGCGGGCGAGCCGGCGGTGGACGCCCAGCCCGCTGCGCCCGACCATCCGTCCGACACCGTGCTCGGCCATTCGCTGGGCCGCAAACTGGTGCTGGCCACGCTGGTGTTCAGCCTCTTGTTCACCGGGCTCAGCGTGGCTGCACGCACCTGGCTGGCCTGGCAGGCCAATGTGGCGACCATGAACACCGAGCTGGCCTTGATTGGCGACGTGTTCCAGCGCGCGCTGGCCAAGGCCATCTGGGAGATGGACCGCGAGGACTTGCTGGCCCACATGGCGAGCATGGCGCAGGTGCAGTCGGTCGGCCGCATCGAGCTGAGGCTGCGCCAGTCCGGCCGCTCGCCGGAGGTGCTGCAGCAGCGCAAGCCCGGCGCGCCCGAAGGCGGCCGCGCCCCGACACTGCAGCGCGAGCTGAGCTACAGCCCGTATCCGGGCGCGGTCGAAGTAATTGGCGACTTCACGCTGCAGGGCGACGAGCGCCTGCTGTGGCTGCGGCTGCGCGGTGAGTTGCTGGAGATCGTGCTGACGCAGGTGCTGCAGTCGGTGCTGCTGGCAGGCCTCATCATGTGGCTGTTCCACCGTTCGGTCACGGTGCACGTGCGGCGCATCGCTCGCCACCTGGCCACGTTGACGCCCGAGACCCTGGGCCGGCGGCTGCAGCTGCAGCGCGCTGCCGCCCATCGCGACGAGCTCACCCTGCTCGAAGCCGGCGTCAACCACCTGCAGGGCAACCTGTCGGACTACCTGGCGCGCCAGCACCGCGACGAACGCGAACTGGCCGCGCACCGAGACCGCCTGGCTGACCTGGTGGACGCCAAGACCACCGAGCTGCGCGCGGTCAACACCCGGCTGGAGCGGCTGTCACGCGCCGACCCGCTGACCGACCTGGCCAACCGCCGCCACTTCGACGAGGTCAAGGAAACCGAGCTGCGCCGTGCGCGGCGCCAGCAGCTGCCGCTGTCGCTCCTGGTCTGCGACGTCGACTACTTCAAGCGCTACAACGACACCTACGGCCACGCGCACGGCGACCAGTGCCTGCAGGCCGTGGCCGATGCGCTGAAGCAGACCTTCACCCGCTCGGGCGACTTCTGCGCCCGCATCGGTGGCGAGGAGTTTGCCGTGCTGCTGCCGGCGCTGGATGCCGAGCAGGCCGTTGCCGCGGCCGAGCGGCTGCGCGCACGGCTGCTGCAGATGGGCCTGCCGCACACCGGTTCGCTGGTGGCGCTGCACGTCACGCTGAGCATTGGCGTCGCGCAGTTCGACGAAGAGACCATGCACCGCTTCGATGAGCTGATGCAGCGTGCCGATGAAGCCCTCTACCGCGCCAAGAACCGGGGCCGCAACCGCGTCTCGAACTAGTCCCAGGAGCTTTCGATGAAGCATTCCATCCCGCTGTTTCGCCTGCTGGCGCTGGCCGCTTCGCTGCTCGTCACGAGCCTGCATGCCCAGACCTTGAAGGTTGTTGCCGAAGCCTCGTCCTACGTGGTGCTGAAGGACGGCAAGGTCGCCGGCCCGGCCAGCGAGATCGTCGAAGCCAGCCTGCAGAACGCCGGCCTCACCGACCACCGCATCGGCATCTACCCCTGGGCCCGCGCCTACGACATGGCGCTGCAGGAGCCCAACGTGCTGATCTACCTGATCGCGCGAACGCCCGCACGGGAAACCCAGTTCAAGTGGGCCGGCGAATTCATGCGCCTCGAGTACCACCTCTACAAGCTGCGTGAGCGCCAGGACATTGCCGTGCGCAAGCTCGAAGACGCCAGGCGCTACAGCATCGGTGTGATGCGCGACGACCTGCGCCAGCAGTACCTGAAGGACCAGGGCTTCGAGCGCCTGATCACCTCGTCCCAGAACGTCGACAACTTCCGCAAGCTGCTCAGCGGCCAGGTCGAACTCGTCCCCCTGCCCGAAAGCGACGCACAGGCTTTCTGCACCGAGGCCGGCATTCCCTTTGCAAAACTCGAAAAAGTGCTGACGCTGGACGCGCTGACGACCGGCATCTACATGGCCTATAGCAAGGCCACGCCGGACGAGACCGTGGCGCGCACCAAGGCGGCGTTCGACAAGCTGAAGGCGGATGGGACGGTGGGGCGCTTGATGGGTGCGCACCGCTGAAAAGCTGGCTCAGCGCAGCGCCAGCCAGCGCCGCAGCGGCGAGCCAACGCGCCAGATCCGGTGTTCGGCCAGGTAGTGGGTCCAGGACAGGGCGACCAGCACCACGCCGGGCAGCGCCAGTGCTGCCACAGCGGTCAGCACGATGGACAGCGGCCACAGCACCCAGCCGGTGATCGCCCCTCGCAGGCCCAGCCAGGCGTACAGCCGGTTGGCGCCGGGTGCTGCGCGCATGCGGGCGTTCGCCACCGTGCCGTAGACCATGAAGGCCGTCACGTCATGAACGCAGCGGAACAGCCAGATGCTCAGCAGCGGGTAACCCAAAAGCACCAGCGCGTAGCCGGCCATCGCCGTGGCCTGGATGGCGAACAATGCGCGGATGTCACCACCGGCCCGGCGTGCCTGCCAGGCCAGCCAGACGCCCAGCGGTGTCGCCAGCAGCAGGCAGACGCCGGCCATCAGCAACCACGGTTCGGGCGCCTCGACCACGGCGATCATGGCCTCGCCGCCAATTGCCGCGCCGGCCGCACAGCCCACGCCTGCCATCAGGAGGCGCCAGATCCGCGTGGCCCATGGCCAACGCCGCAGGCCGGCCTGGCCTGCGGCCAAGCCGGCCTGCTGGCCGACCACGTGCACCATGGTCGTCAGGATCAGCGCCAGGCCGATCTGACGCGAGTTCAGCACGGACAGCGCCAGCACCGCGCTGACCGACGCGATCAGGGCGGAGGGCCAGAGCACCGGCATCGCGCCACGCGCCAACTCGCGGTCGCCCAGCAGGAAAAAGCTCGCCAGCACGTGCGGGAACCCGAACACCAGGCTGTAGACGGGCAGCGAGGCCGGGCTGTGCGGCAACAGTTGCCGGCCATGGCCCTGGAAGGCGACCAGGTCCAGCACCACCACGGCCATCAGCAAGGGCGTCAAGCCATACACCGCCAGCATCTGCTCGCGCGACAGGCCAGTCGCGCCCGGTTGGGCGAGGCTCATGGCGTGCTGCTGCGCGCCAATTCCTGCCGCAGCGCCACGAGATTCGACTGGGTGCGGGCGAGGCTGCCCGGGTCGGCTGTCGCACCCTGCTTTTGCAGGTCGCTCATCGCGGCCTGCTCGCGCGCCAGCTCTTCTTCGAGGATGCGCCGGCGCTCCTGGTCCCGCACCTTCTGCACGCCGGTCGGAATTCCGGTTTCGCCCGTGGTGGCCGGGCTGGCCTGGAGCTTGCGGCGCTGATCGCCTGGCTGGCAGTCCTGCCCAGCCGCCTGGCCGCCCACGATCAGCTCGACTGCGCCGACCCGGCACACCTGAACGCGCCCGGGCTCACCGCCTGCCCATGCGGACGCGCCGGGAACCAAGCCCGCCAACAGCGCCAGGGCCGCGATCCGCCTGGCCAAGCGCATTTCAGCTCCCCATCTGGTTGGTGAACATCACCTCGATGATGCGGCCCATGTCGTCTTCGACGGACACCGGCATGCCATCCAGGCAGACGCCATTGGTGAAGGTCACCGTGAAGCCCTGGCCACTCAATCCGACCGTGCTCTTGTCCAGCGCGAGCGCCATCGGGACCGAATTCTTCAGCTTGTAAGGTGGGGTGCCGCCATACAGGTAAACGGTTGGGCCGAGCCCGGTGGCGCAAGCACCGGCGGGACCGGTAACGGCCACCGCCGCGGGCGACGCCTGGATGGCATCCGGCGGGCCGGATTCGTTGCCGCCGCCGCCGCAGGCGCTCAGCGCCAGGGAAACCATGACCATGGCCGTTGCGGCCCATCGAATGTTGTTCAACTCACTACTCCTTCTTCACTTGGCTTGTTCTGCACGCGACTGCATTTCGACGATCGCGTAACTCTCGATTGGCATGTAGACCTTGTCGTCGCTGAGCGGGCGCTGGTAGTACTTCAGGCAGTCCGTGGGCTGCGAGGTCAGGATCAGGGCGTTCCACGGTTGCACATTGCCGTAGGCCTGCACGCCAATCTTGCCGCCGCACATCATGCGAGACAGCATGCCCCCGATCAGCGGCACCTTCAGTTCGTAGCCATAGCGCACGCGGATCTTCAACAGATTGGCGTCGCGGATGTTCTGCTTGGACTTGCCGCCAGTCACGCCCACGTCCCGGTACTCCAGGTTGTCGTTTGGGATGTAGGTGACCTTGGTCTTGGGATCCTTGACACCGAAGTCGGTGAAGGTGTCCGGCGACGGGCTCAGGATCTCGATCTCGGCCTTGTAGGGATTGAATGATTTGTTGGCTTTTTGTGCATCCAAGTAGGCCGCGAACAGGCGGTCGCTGTCGCTGGTCTTTGTGCTGTTCTGGTAGAACGGGCTGAGGCCACGGATCAAGGCCTCGCGGATGTAGCTCTCGTTGGCGTTGTGCAGCGAGCCTTCCCGGGCCGCCATGAACGTGGCGTGGTTCAGCGTGAGCTTGGCCATGTAGACCATGCCGACCTGGATCAGGCTCAGCACGAACAGCGTGGCCAGCGGAAACACGATGGCGAACTCGACCAGCGTGATGCCACGGGCGCGCGGCGGACCGGCACGGCGGCGGTGCGAAAAAATGGGCTTCATGGCGTCGTCGTCGGGTTGGACATCGGGCGGGGGAAGAGGACGCGGCGGCCGAGTGCCACCAGGCACCAGGCGACCGCAAGGGTCAGCGGCAGCAGCACCAGCCATTCGGCCGCGCGCTGGTAAGGCGTGCGGCCCTCTCGGGTCTGAACCTGCAAAGGCATCAGGCGGGCGTTGGCGTCTGGCGCACTGGCCAGCACCTCACCCTCCGGCGAGACCAGCATCGACGTGGCGCCCTGGCTCACCCGCAGCAGCGTCTTGCCGGCCTCCATCGCGCGCAGCCGGGCCACCGACACCATCTGCTGGCGGTACAGCGCGTTGTCGATCCACATGTCGTCGGCCAGGTTGACCAGCCAGGTCGCCTCGCGGGCCCGCTCGCTCATCGTCAGCGCAAACGACAGCTCGTGGCAGATCGACGCACCAACCGGCTGGCCGCTGGCGAACAGCGGCCCGGTCAGTTCCGGTGGCCCCGCTTGCTGACCCGTGCGGGCCTTCTCGAAGACCTGCGCATAGACGGGGCCCAGGGTCTCCGGCCAGGGCAGGTATTCGCCGCCCGGCACCAGCCGTTCCTTGGCATACAACGACTGCCGCTCGGGCGAGAGCTGCACCACGGCATTGATCATGTGCAGCCCGGTCTCGTCGCGCAGCATGTGCGGCATGCCGACCAACACGTGCACGCCGCGCGCGCGGATCAGCTTTACGAGGTCGAGCCAGGCGCCCCATGCGACACGCGGTGGAGGTTCCGGGAAGAAGGTTTCAGCCGTCACCAGCACCGTGCCCGGTGCCGCCCCGCGGATGGCCTGGCTCAGCTGCGCGAGTGCATCGTCGCGCTCCTGCGGCGTCCAGTGGCGGCCACGCTCGGCCGGTGGCTGCACCGCGATCACGCTCAAATCACTGCCGGGTCGCGTCTGCAACCAGCCCGGTGTCGGCTGTCTCGACAAGCCCCAGAGCGCGCACCAGGCCAGACTGCTCAGCAGCACGCCCCCGACTGCCCACCGGCCAGCCCGCCTTGCCCCGGCCATGCGATACCAGGCGGCACACGCCCAGGTGGCACTCGTCGCCCACACCAGCCAGCCCAGCCCCGCGCCCCCGAGTGCGGGCACGACAAGGCGGGCGCCAGGCAGCTCGACAAATGCCGTGCCCAGGCCGGCATAGCCGCTGCCCCACCAGCCCCATTGGCGCAGGCTCTCTGCGCAGGCCAGCGTGAGGCCCAGGCGCAGCGTCAGGTGCAGCGCGTCGCGATCATGGGCTGGGTGACGGCGGCGGGTGGCGAGGTCCAGCAGCCACCAGCTGCCGACGGCCGGCGCGGTCTGCAACACCAGCAGCACCGCGAGCACCACCAGTTGCCACAGCGTGGTGTGCGCGCCGTCTCTCACGGCCAGCGCGACCCAGCCTGTGCCGGCCAGCTGCCACGCGGACCAGGCGATCGTGACAGCCGCCAAGCCCTGCTTGGCGGAGCGCCGCGAGGCCCCGATCACCAGCAGGCCAAGTGTCGTCAAGCCGACAAATCCAAGCGCCCAGGCCCAGGGCCAGGCCGCGCAAAGGCCGAGCATCGTCCCGCAGCCGGCGCAGCCGATCCACAGCATCAGCGAAACGCCATCGACCTTGACCTGCACGGGCCGCGCACGACCCGCCGCCAGCCAGCGTGACGCTGCCGGAAAAGGTCGCTTGATCCTGGGTCCCCGCGCGATGGCTGCCTGGCTTGCCCGCACATTCCTCCCTGTTCGCCGACACGATGTCGACACGCATGGCGCGCGAGTCTCGATGGGTCGAGATGACAAAGCAAGCGCGTGACGACTTGTGAAGCACTGTTTCAAATCTCTTACGCCGCGTTGCACAAATGCACGGGTTAGGGGGATGCCGACCCCCGTATGTCCCGAATATTGTTCGGCCCAGCGAGCCTTCATGGGTCCGCGATCTCAGGGCCTGTTTCAGGTCGCATGCGGTATTAGCGACGGGCAGATGCCTCCATCCACCACGTGAAAGAGGAACCTTTTATGAAGCTGTTTGCCAACAACTCGCTGCGCCGTTCGCGCGGCCAGGGCATGACCGAGTACATCATCATCGTGGCGCTGATCGCAGTGGCCGCCATCGGTGTGTACAACCTGTTTGGCGCCACGGTGCGGAACCAGACCGCCGGCATGGCCGCCGCCCTGGGCGGCGCCGGCACCGAGTCCCAGGATGCCAACAAGCTCGGTGTGTCTAACGGCCAAGAGTCGACCAACGAAGCCAAGAAGACCAAGGGCCTGGAAAACTTCACCGACGGCGCCACCGTCAAGCCGAAGACCTGATTTGGGTCTGCTGGTGTGCGGGCGTTGCAAGACGCCCGCACCAGCCTCTGTCATCCGGGCTGTTGCAGCCGAACACATGTGAGGGTGTTATGACACCGATACGCTCCGTGGCCGCGCGTGAACGCGGCCAAGGCATGACGGAATACATCATCATCGTCGCACTGATCGCCATCGCGGCGATCGGCGTCTACAACCTGTACGGGCGAACCTTGCGCGATCAGACCGCCGGCATTGCTGCTGCGGTAGGCGGCGACGCGACCGACGCTGTCGACGCCAACAAGTCGGCGGTGAGCACGGGCAAGATGGTCACCACCGAAGCCAAGGCGAAGATCGGGCTTGAGAATTTCACCGACCCCGCGACCACGAAGTAACAGGAACTGTCAGATGGCGTTTTGTTCGCGCCGGCGGCTGTTGGCAGCATCGCTGGCCAGTGCCATCTCGGCACCTCCGGCCTGGGCCGAGCGGGACTACACGGATCATCCGCTGCTGAGCGGCATGCCCGGCTACAGCGTGCGCAGCAAGGACGTCAAATCGTTCGACGCCGTGACGTTGAAGCCTTCCGACATCGTGATCGCCAAAGGTGCGAAGTACGAAGGTCCTTTGGCTTTTGAAGGCAAGGTCACGGCGCTGGTGTATGCCTTCTCGTCAAAGTCGGAGAAGCGCAGCCAGGTCGAGATCTATCGGAACTACGAGGCTGCCATCCAGAAGCTGGGCGGTAAGTTGCTGAGTTCTCCGTACGTTGACGGGAGCTACGGTTGGCATGTTTTCCGAATCGAGCAACCGAATCAGGCGCCTATTGCCGTCCTGCTCAGGATTCCCTATGAGACGCGTTACGAGCTGACCATCATTGAGCCGAAGGCCATGGTGCAGTCGGTGCAGGCCGGCCAATTGGCCAAGGAAATTGCCGACAGCGGCTTTGCCACGCTGTACATCAACTTCGACACCAACCAGGCGGTGCTGAAGGAAGACGGGCAGGCGGCAGTCAAGGAGATTGCCGTGTTGCTGAAGCAGCAGCCGCAGCTGAAGCTGTCGATTGAGGGCCACACCGACAACGTGGGGCAGGCGGCTGACAACAAGAAGCTGTCCCAGGCGCGGGCTGAGGCAGTGCTCAAGGCGGTGGTCGCGCAGGGCATTGACGGCAAGCGCCTGGCCGCAGTCGGCCGGGGGCAGGAGGTCCCGGTGGCGGACAACCGCAACGAGGCGGGTCGCGCCAAGAACCGGCGCGTGGAGTTGGTGAAGAGCTGATGCAGCGCAAGCGGGAGACCTCTTGCGCGGCCGCCAGCGGCAAGTGCAACAAGGTCTGGCCTGCGCGCCAGGCGACGGGAAGGACAAACATGTTCAACAGGCGTCTTGGCATCTCTCCGGTTCGGCGCAGTGCGCGTGGCCAGGCCCTGATCTGGCTGTTGGGCACCATGGTGGCCAGTGCCGCCATCCTGTATGGCGTGTTCAATGTGGCCCAGATCACCGTGGCCAAGCAACGCACGGTCAATGCGGCCGACGCGGGCGCGCTGGCCGGCGCTACTGTGCAGGCGCGCATTCTGAACCTCGCGGCCTACAACAATCGCGCGATGATCGCGAACGAGGCCTTCCTGATCCAGATGCTCAGCATCGAGAGTTGGCTGCAGTACTTCGGCACCACCGCGAACAACTTCGGCACGCTGGCCGACATCATCGGCATCTTCATTCCGCCCATCGAGGCCATCGGCAAGATCCTCGACAAGCTGGCAGACGCGACCGAAGAGGTGCATGACCTGCTGGTCAAGGCCGACGACAAGGCCATCATCCCGTTGATCGAAGGCTCCAAGCTCGCCATCGAAGGCGCGCACAAGGCGGTCATCCTCGCCGGCGGTGCGCTGGCCGAAGACGCGGCCACCAAGATCATCGATGCCAACAAGACCAACTTCGGCACCCACACCGATGTGGGCGTCGAGCTTGACAAGCGGCCGGGGGTGCTCGCGGTCACCATCTCCCAGAATCTCAAGGACTGGAAGAACTTCACGACCCAGTACACCGACAGCAAGCGCAAGGACGCGGCCGATGTGCTGCTGGCCTCGCGTGACCGATTCTCGACGGATCGCCCTGGATTGTGGTACCTCAATCTGGACCTTGGCCTGATGGGGACCGAGAAGAAGGGCGGCTCCAAGCTGTCCAGCGACTTCAACCGCTGGGAGACCGAAGACACGCTGGAGGTCTGGGAGAAGGTGCCTTGCAAGTCCGGCATGTGCAAGGAATACCAGCCCATCGGCTGGGGCCGGTCCAACGCCGACAAGAACGGTTCATCGGGCAATGAATGGGACCCCCACCGCTGGGCCCAGGAGCTGGCGCATGGCGACGCCACCAACCATGGCGGCAACGCGACGAAGTTGATGAACTGGAGCGGCGTGCCCGATGTCTACGACATCAAGGACAAGTCGACCAATGCCAGGGCCACGCTGGGCGTGGACTTCCTGGTCGCCACGCGCAAGTCACGCGCCGCCGTGTTGACCACCCACCAGATGGGCGTGGGCCTGGACAGCACTGCGGTGACCGGCTCCGGCGACATGCTGGAGCGCAACGAGGCCGACCAGTACACCGCGCTGGCCAAGGCGCGCGTGTTCTTCGAGCGGCCGCAACGCAACCTGGCGAACGACAAGACCGCCAACGTCCTGTGGCGCTCCGACAGCGCGAAGGAATATGGCTCGCTGTTCAGCCCTTACTGGCAGGCGCGCCTGGTGGACCTGACCCAGGCCGAGAAGGCCAAGCTGATGATCGCCATGGGCATGCTGCCCGACAAGGTCCTGTACACGCCGGGAGGCCAGAATTGAGCGGTATCCGCACCCTTTTCCGATGCGGATACCGGGCTGGCGTGGCGTTTCTGCTGTGCCTGGCGGCACCGTTGGCTTCGGCCGCCGCGGCTGCCGAAGACAGCCGCACGCCGATCTACATCCATCGCGCGGCCACCGGCAACCTCGAAGGCCTGAAGAACGGCATCGGCCTGACCGTGGAAGCCTGTCGCGCGGCGAAGAATCTGCCGCCGGGCGGGCCGGTCAAGCTGCCCTCCGACGAGTACCTGCGCAAGCTGCAGGTCGTCGAAAGCGAGGAGTATTTCGACAAGGCCAGCCACGCCGGCTACAACACCTATCGCAAGGTTGCGGCGGACCCGGCCAGCGGGTCCTGCGAACTGGCGCTGTTCACCGAGCGCCACGCCTGGGCTGGCCAGGAATGCGGGCAAGCCACGAACGGTGGTTCGGCCTCGATGAAGGAACTGCTGGATTATGAGAATCCGGTCGTGCCCAAGGTCGAGCTGAACACGGTGGCCGCATCGCGCGCAGGCTGCGGCAAGAAGGCCAAGGCCTACGACCTCACCGGCCTGCCCGCCGAGGACGCCGGGGGCGCGCGCTGCGTGTGGGACAGCGACGTGGTGGCCAAGTCCATGCGCGAGGCCGGCCTGACCGCCGAGGGCCACAAGAAGGACAGCCCCGCTGCCGACTATTGCCTCTACGAGCGCCAGCCCATCTACGTTTACAACGGCCACCACGAGCTGGTCGTGCTGAAGGGCTCGGGTTCGACCCAGGGCGATGTGCTGGACGGCCTGCTGGGCGAGACCACGGCCTTCCTCAACGATCGGCTGCTGTCCATGACGGATGGCACACCGATTCCCGCCGAACGTTTCAGTGCTGCAGCGGTGCGCAGCTTCGTGTCACAGCCCGCGAAGACCTCACTGGGGGACCGTCGATGACTCAGTCAAACCAAATGCGCAGCCGCCAGGCCCAACGCGGCCAGTCGATTGCCGAGTTCCTGGTCGCCCTGGCGGTGTTGACGCCGCTGTTCATCGCGGTGAGCTACGCCGGCCGTTATGGCGACCTGGCGATGACGACCACGCAGGCCAGCCGCTATGCCGCCTTCCAACGCGCGCGCGAGCCCAGCGAGGCGCGCCTGTCGACCAGCAAGCTCGAAGACCAGACGCGCACGCGGTTCTTCGCCGAGGGCGACTACCTGAACAAGGGGCGCATCCAGTCCGACGACACCATCGCGATGCTCAGCAAGGACAAAGGCCAGCCCGCGCTGTGGCGCGACCTGGGTGGCACCAGCCTGCTGGCCAATGCCGAAACCGACGTCACTTTCCAATGGGACGATGCCCCGGTGGGCACCGGCGCCGTGACCAAGACCATGGGCGTGATGACGAAGTCGGCTGGCAAGGACTATCCGCCGGGCCGCAAGGCCAGCCTCGAGGTGAAACTGGTCAACAAGTTCAACCTGTCGGAAGACAGCCCGAAGCCGCTGGTGCTGGCTGCGACGACCGCCGCCGCCGGCAATCCGCTGAACAGCGGCGGCAGCTCGTCCACGCGCGACGCCGCCTCCACCATCGTGCCCACCTCCAAGGTACCGAGTGCGCTGACCAAGCTGCTGGAGGTGGCGCTGGCCCTGTTCGAGCCGGATGGCCCGATCATTGGCTGCATCAAGCCCGACGTGGTGCCGGACCATCGCCTGGACGGTGGTGCCGACAACAGCGACGGCCAGTGCAAATGACGCCACCGCAGCTCCGCGGCGGCTGCGTGGCGCTGGCGATGCTGGCAGGGCCGGCCATGGCCGCCACCGACTGGCCCGAGGTGCCTGCGCCGCCGCGTGCAAAGGTCGAATGGGTGGCGCAGGATTCGGTCATCAACGGCCTGCCCAGCCGCATCGAACGCTTCGAAACCGACTTGAGTCCCGGCGAGGTGCTGAGCTTCTATCGTGAGCGATGGAAGAGTGCCAGGGCTGGTGCGCCGCGCGAGACGGCTGCGGGCGGTTGGCAAGGCCTGTCCACCTTGACAGGGGACTTCCAGGTCGCTGTTCAGGTCAAGCCGCGTCAGCCCTCCGGCAGTGAGGGGCTCATCAGTACCGCGCATTTCGGCGATGTGCGGCGCGAGCCGATTCCCTCGCAGCTGCCGCGCTTCTACGACACCCGCATCGCGCAGGTCACCGAGTCGGTCGATGGGCCGACGCGCAGCCAGCTCGTGACGATGGTCAGCAACGAGAGTTTCGAAGTGAACATGAACCGCTGGCGCGGGGAGTGGCAGCGCCGCGGCTGGCAAGCGGCCTTCGACAAGCAGGCCCCCGTCGAGCGCGACGGCGTGAGGACCTGGCTGGCCAGCTTCAACAAGGGCTCGCAGTCGGTGGATGTGGCGCTGAGTTGGCGGCCCAGCGACCGCCGCAGCTACCTCACCGTGAACCTGCTGTCCTCGACCGGAGATTTGCAGCCGTGAACCGCATGCTGAAACTCGTCAAAGGGATCCGCACCCAGCGTGGCCAGGCCCTCGTGGAATACGCCATGGTGGCGGCCGCGTTGGCAGCAGCGCTGTTCTACCTCGATTTCGGCGGCGGCAAGACCGGAGCCCAGTACCTGACGGACATGATCCGGGCCTTCTTCCGCAACCTCACCTACTTCATCTCGCTTCCCTGACCTAGACGGGCTTCGCCATGGCTTTTCAGAAACCCAAGATCAACACCAACTGGCTTTTGCTGGGCATTGCCATCGCGCTGGGCATCGGCGCCGTGGTGGTGAGCAACCACCTGATCAAGCGGCGCATGGCGCAGCTGGAAGAAGAGGCGCACAACGGGCGAAAGACGGAGAGCGTGGTGGTGGCCAAGCGCGACATGGCGCGTGGCGAGTCCATCACGGCCGACGCGATGGCGGTGCGCGAGGTGCCGGTGGAATTCCTGCACGCCGACGCCATCCGGCCCAACCAGTTCGGTGCGCTCGAACGGCAACGCCTGGCAGTGCCGATGAAGCGTGGCGACGTGCTGCTGCCGGTGCACTCCGAAGGCAATGGCGGCCAGGTGTTTTCCGCCACCCTGAAGAAGGGCATGCGGGCGCTGACCTTCGAGGTCGATGCGGTGAACTCCATTTCTGGCATGCTGCGCCCCGGTGATCGCATCGACCTGATCTATTCGGCCAAGCCCGTCGACTCTTCGGCTGGCGCGAAGGAGGACGTGACCGCGCCGCTGCTGTCCAACGTGGCCGTGCTGGCCACCGACCAGCACCTCTCCAAGCGCGATGACGAGAGCGGCAAGGATCGCTCGTTCTCCACCATCACGCTGGAGGTCTCGCCGTTCGACGCGGACCGCATCATCGTGGCCAAGAGCTCTGGCCGCCTGACCGCCGTGCTGCGCCACCCCGAAGACGAGGTGCCGAACGGTACGCGCGCGCTGACCGCCTCCAACATCGGCAGCCACGGCGACGGCAAGACCAGCGTCGGGCCTTCCATTGAATACATCGTGGGCGGTGGCGGCGGGGGCGTGGCGCAACCGCAATTCCAGCTGGAGCGATTTGCGGCGGCCATGCCTTTCCAGGCCGGCAGAGGCGGTGCGGCGCGTGCGGCGGGAGGGGACCCTGCCGGGGCTGCCGCCCAGGGCGTGCATTGAGCGCGCCCCCCATTTCTCCTCCAGCCCTCAACCTCCTGGGAGTTGTCTTGTTGTCGCCCGTCCTGTCATTTTTTGCCCGCGGCGTGCTGCCCCTGGGTTTGCTTGTCCTGCCCATGGCTGCCGCTTGGGCCCAGAGTGGCAGCCCCGCTGCGGCCGTGGTGCCGCGCCCCACCCCACCTGCGGTCACCACCGCTCCCGGCACCCTGATCGAAACCCAGCCGCCACCGGCCACCGGCGCGCGCCTGCCGGCCCGCCCTGTCGCGCCGGCGGTGGTCGAAACCGGCCTCAAGCGGGTGATGGCCGTGGGCGAGGTGCAGACCATCGGCCTGCGTGGCGTCGCACGCATCGCCATCGGCAATGGCGCGCTGGTCAAGGCCACGGTGGTCGATGACCGCGAGATCGTGCTGCTGGCCGAAGGCGCCGGCGAGACGGTCATGCACGTCTGGCTGCGCAACGGTCGGCAGCTCAGCTATGAGCTGCAGGTGATGGTGTCGCGCACCAGCCGTGTGCTGGACGACCTGCAGGCGATGCTGAAAGAGACGCCGGGCATCAACGTGCGTGCGGTCGGCGAGCGCATCGTCATCGAGGGCCGCTATCCCAATGCCGAGGCCGCGGCGCGCATCAAGCTGCTTGGAACCCATTTCCCGCAAGTGCTGAACCTGGTGCCCAACGCGCCGGCGGATGCCGACCCGCTGCAGCTGGAGCGCATGGTGCAGATCGACCTGCGGGTGGTGGAAGTCAAGAAGCGCGCGCTGGACCAACTCGGCATCAAGTGGGCCACCAGCGCCAACGGGCCGACCCTGGCGACCAACGTGCTGGGCTACAGCAACACGCCTTTCCGGCCCGAGGCGGGCTTTGCGCCGGTGACCACCGGGCACCCGATCGCGACCTACCTGGGTCTGGCGACAACGATCACTTCGGCGCTGAACTTCCTGGAGCAGAACGGCGACGCCTGGACGCTTGCCGAGCCGCGCCTGTCCTGTCGCAGCGGCGGTTCGTCGGAATTCCTCGCTGGCGGCGAGATTCCCATCCCCGTGGGTCAGGGCTTCGGCGTGGTTTCGGTGGAGTACAAGAAGTACGGCGTGTCGATCGAATTCAAGCCTGTGGCCGATGGCAGCGGCAACATCGACTCGCACCTGCTGATCGAGGTCAGCCAGCCCGACACCCGCAACTCCAACGGCGGCTTCGTGGCCTTCACGACCAACCGCACCGAGACCCAGGTGGCCCTGAAGACCGGTGAGCCGCTGGTGATCTCGGGCCTGTTGCGGCAGAGCAGCGACAAGTCGTCCGACGCGCTGCCAGGCTTGGGCCGGTTGCCGTTCATCAGCATGCTGTTTGGCGCCAAGGAAGCGCGCACCGAGCAGACCGAGCTGTTTGTCATCGCCACGCCGCGTGTCATCACCCCCGATTCGGCCATGAACAAGACGGCTATCGACCGCGCGGCCGCGCTTGCCACGGACGCGGACCAGAACACCCGCGGCCGCCTGGAGCCGCCGCCCGACGAACCCGCACCTTCGACGACCACAACGCCCATGGGCGGTGGCTCGCGTGGCAATCGCTGAAACCGAGAGATGTCCTGATGCTCACCATTGAAATCGCCGGCGCGTCCGATCCGGCACCGCTGCGCATCCATGCGCCCCGCTGCGTGATTGGCAAGGACCTGGACTGCGAGGTCACGCTGCCGGGCTGGCGCGTCAGTCGCCGGCATGCCGAGGTCTTCGTGTCCAACGACCGGGTCTACGTGCGCGACCTGGACTCGACCTTCGGCACCCAGGTCAACGACCGCAAGCTCGAGCAGGCCCACCCGGTCGGCGACAGCGACGAGATCCGCATCGGTTCTCACTCGCTCAAGGTCATGTGGCACCGGCCGGGCGGCGAGGACTTGTCGGCCGACGCGGTCCAGCCTGCAGCCCCGCGGGTTGCCGCTGGCGTGGCAAAAGCGCCAGCAGCGCCCAAGCCGGCGGCAGCGGTGCCCGAAGCGCCCGCCGGGCCGCCCATCCCGCTGCCTGCCAGCGAGGAGCACTATCGCTTCCGCCGCCTGTTGCACGACCGTCTGCTCGAAGCCTTTGACGTGCGCCGCACCGACACGCACCGCATGGCTGACGATGACCTGCGCGAGCTGACCGAGAAGCTGATCCGCGACCTGATCGCGCGCATGTCCAACGACCTGCCGCCGCACATCGACAGGGTGCAACTGCTCGAGGAGGTGCGCGATGAGGCCATCGGCCTCGGACCGCTGGAGCCCATGCTGGCCGACCCGAGCATCACGGAAATCATGGTCAACCGGGCGGACGAGGTGTTCGTCGAACGGGCGGGCCAGCTGCAGCGCTGGCCAGTGGCGTTCACCAGCGACCGGGCGGTGCAGGGCATCATCGAGCGCATCGTCGCGCCGATCGGCCGGCGCATCGACGAAAGCTCGCCGATGGTGGATGCGCGGCTGAAGGATGGCTCGCGGGTCAATGCGGTGATTCCGCCGCTGGCGTTGAAGGGACCGTCGCTGACGATCCGGAAGTTCTCCAAGCGCAAGCTGGGTGCGGACGACCTGCTGAAGTTCGGTTCGGCCAGCCCGGCCATGATCGAGTTCCTGCGGGTTTGCGTGGAGAAGCGCAAGAACATGCTGATCTCGGGCGGCACCGGCTCCGGCAAGACCACGCTGCTGAACATCATGTCCAACTTCATCCCCAACGATGAACGCATCGTGACCATAGAGGACGCGGCCGAACTGCAACTTCATCACTCCAACATCGTCACGCTGGAAGCGCGTCCGGCCAACATCGAAGGCAAGGGCCAGATCTCGATTCGCGAGCTGGTGAAGAACTCGCTGCGGATGCGGCCGGACCGGGTCGTCGTCGGCGAATGTCGTGGCGGCGAAGCGCTGGACATGCTGCAGGCGATGAACACTGGCCACGATGGCTCACTGACGACGGCCCACGCCAACAGTCCACGCGACATGCTGGCCCGCCTGGAGGTCATGGTGCTGATGGCCGGCATGGACTTGCCGGTCAGCGCGATCCGCGAGCAGGTGGCCTCGGCCATCGACATCATCGTGCAGCAGACCCGCTTTGCCTGCGGCACCCGCAAGGTCACCAGCATCGTCGAAGTGACCGGCGTGGAGAGCGGCAAGATCCAGCTGCAGGAGGTCTTCGCATTCGAGCAGACCGGCATCAACGCCGCGGGCAAGACCCAGGGCCACTTTGTCGGCCGCGGCTTCGTGCCGGAGTTCTACGACGAGCTGGCCCGCATTGGCATTCCACTGGACCTGGACATCTTCCGCGACGGTCTGCCGCCGGCAGACGATGACCGAGGGGGGCGCCGCGCATGACGCTGGACCTCACGCTGATCGGCCTGATGGTGCTGGGCGCCGTCATCGCCACTTTCTGGGTGCTGCGCAATGCGTACCAGGGTTGGCGTGAGCAGTTCACCGAGAACGCACGTGTCTCGCTGGACGACATGTTCCTGTTCGTCGATCCGCGCGCGCTGTTCCATGTCAACGTCGCGATCTTCGTGCTGCTGCCGTTGTTCGTCTGGCTGATCACCGGCACGCTGTTCTTCGCAGTGGTGGCCGCTGTGGTGGGTGCGGTCTTCCCGCGCCTGGCGTGGGTCGTGATGCGCAAGCGGCGGTTGGCCAAGCTGGTGCTGCAGCTGCCCGATTCGCTGACGATGATGGCGGGCTCGCTGCGCGCCGGTGCCAGCCTGCAGCAGTCGCTGGACATGGTGGTCCAGGAGTGTCCGGCACCGATCTCGCAGGAGTTCTCGATGCTGCTGCGCGAGCAGCGCCTGGGCCTGGCGCTGGAAGACTCCTTGCGCGGCATGGCCCAGCGCCTGAACATCGAGGACATCGACCTCTTCGTCTCGGCCATGACCATCGCGAAGGAAGTGGGCGGCAACCTGTCGGAGATCCTCGACCGGCTGGCGACCACCTTGCGTGCCAAGGCGGTGATGGAAGGCAAGATCAAGGCGCTCACCTCGCAGGGCAAGATGCAGGGATTGATCGTGGCCATGCTGCCCATCTTCCTGGCGGGCATCCTCTACGTGATGGACCCGGCCTCGATGATGCCGCTGTTCGTGACCTGGTACGGCTGGGCGGTGATGGCCGGTGTGTTTGTCATGCTGATGCTGGGCGGCTTCTTCATCAAGAAGATCGTCACCATCGACGTCTAGCGCGGAAGGCTGCAGCCATGGACCCGATTCTTGTTTCCCTGCTCGCCGGCACGGCGTTTGCCGTGGCGGCCTATGCCGTGTGGCGGCTCGTGGCCGAACTGGGCGGCGCGGAGACCGTCTACCGCGATCGCCCGCCCAAAGGATTCAGGTACCTGTGGCCGGCTGTCAACATCTTCGCCAACACCTTCGGCTTCTTGCTGCGCGGCGAGCGCGAGGCGGCACTGCTGGCCAAGCTGCGCAAGGCCGGCCAGGAATACGCGTTGACGCCACAGCAGTTCTTCGGTGGCAAGATCGTCGGCCTTCTGGTGGGCGCGGTGGCCGGCATGGCGCTGGCTGGCGACGGCACCTTGCTGCTGGGCGGCGTGCTGGGTGGGCTGTTCGGATACGCCTACCCCAGCATCTGGCTGAGCGACCACACCAAGAAGCGCAATCTGGCCATCCTGAAGGCAATGCCGTTTTTCCTGGACATCGTCACGCTGTCCATCGAGTCGGGTCTGAACCTCACGGGCGCGCTGCAGAAGGCTGTGGACAAATGCAAGCCCGGGCCGCTGATGGTCGAGATCAACCGCGTGCTGCGCGATGTGCGGGCCGGCAAGCCGCGTCTCGAAGCCTTGCGCGACCTGGCCGACCGGATGAGCTACGCGCCCATCTCCAGCCTGGTCAGCGCCCTGGTGCAGGGCGAGCTGATGGGCTCCAGCCTTGGCCCCATCCTGCGCGCGCAGAGCGACCAGCGCCGGACCGAGCGTTTCCAGCGCGCCGAGAAGCTGGCGATGGAAGCGCCGGTGAAGATGTTGGGCCCGCTGATCATGTTCATCTTCCCCTGCACCTTCGCGGTGATCGGGTTTCCGATCGCGATCAAGTTCATGGCCTCGGGCTTGTGACCCTCGCGCCTGCTTCTCACCCAGTTCTCCTGCCATGTCCGCTGCCCTGCTGACCCTCAACATCGACGGCGTGCCCACCCAGCGCGTGATCCGCAATGCCAACACCTGGTGGCGGCGCGCCGTCGGCCTGCTGGCCACCAAGGAACTGCAACATCCTTGCGGTCTGTGGCTGCAGCCCTGCAATGGCGTGCACACCTTTGGCATGCGCTATCCGATCGACGTGCTGTTCCTGCGAGCCGATGGCGTGGTGCTGAAGATCGTGCCGAAGCTCAAGCCCTGGCGCTTCGCGCGCTGTGGCGGCGCTGCCTCCACGCTGGAACTGCGCGCCGGCCTGGCGAGACGACTGGGGCTGAAGCCCGGCATGTCGCTGGACCTGATGGCGTGAACACCCTCAGCCAGCGCTGGCCCGCACTGGTGAGCCGGCATGCTGCGCTGCCGGTGCAGGCGCTGTTCATTACCTGCATCTTCCTGTCGGCCTTCCTGCTGTTCCTGGTCCAGCCCATCATTGCCAAGCAGATCACGCCATGGTTTGGCGGCAGCGCTGCCGTCTGGACCACGGCGCTGATGTTCTTCCAGCTGCTGCTGCTGGCCGGCTACCTCTATTCGGACCTGGCCACCCGCTGGTTGCGCCCGCGCACCCACGCCTGGGTGCACGTGGGCCTGCTGGTGCTGGCCGTGGTGCTGCTGCCCATCGTGCCCGAGACCGCGCTGAAGCCGGACCCCCACAAGGCGCCGATCGGACAGGTGCTGTGGGTGCTGCTGGCCACCGTGGGCCTGCCTTATTTCTGCCTGTCCACAACCGGCCCGCTGCTGCAGGCCTGGTACAGCCGCCTGTTTCCGCGGCAACGGGTCTACCGCCTGTTTGCGCTGTCCAACCTGGCCTCGCTGGCAGCGTTGCTGGCCTATCCATTCGTGATCGAGCCGTTCACCGGCAGCCTGCAGCAAGCGCAGGGCTGGAGCCTGGTCTTCTGCCTGTTTGCGCTGCTGTGTGCCACCAGCGCCTGGGCTGCGGGGCGGCCGAAAGGCCAGGCCGCAGCGGCAAGCGAAATGGCCGGCAGTGGTTGGTCGACGGCCTCGAACCTGGCGCCAACTTGGGCCGACTTCGGGCTGTGGCTGCTGCTTTCCATGATGGGCTCGATGCTGCTGCTGGCCATCACCAGCCACATCACCCAGAACATCGCGCCGGTGCCCTTCCTCTGGCTGCTGCCGTTGTCGCTCTATCTGTTGAGCTTCATCCTGTGCTTCGAGGGCCGTGGCGGGTACCGGCGTGCCTGGTTCACTGCGCCGCTGATCCTGTTGCTCGCCGCGATGGCGTGGTGCACCAACCTGCCACCGCGGCTGGTGGCCATCGGCTGGGCCGTGCCTTTGTATGCGGTGGGGTTTTTTGTCTGCTGCATGTTCTGCCACGGCGAGCTCAGCCTGCGCAAGCCGGGCCCGCAATACCTGACGCGCTTCTACCTCTGCCTGAGCCTGGGTGGGGCGCTGGGTGGCCTGGCGGTGGGTGCGCTGGCGCCTGCGGTGCTGGACAACTACTACGAGCTGCCACTGATGCTGGCGGCCATGTCGGTGTTGATGCTGTGGCTGCTGCGACGCTACCTCACCGCCAACAAGGCCGCATGGGTGGTGCTGGCGCTGGCCGTGGCGAGCGCCCTGCTGACCGCGTCCATGGCGTGGGTCTTCCACCGCCAGCATGCGATGGGCGTCGTGTCCCAGCAGCGCAACTTCTATGCGGCTTCGCAAGTGGTTGAGAGCCGCGGGGGCCAGGGCGAGGCGAAACGGGCATTGTTCAACGGCACCATCCTTCACGGCACCCAGCTGCGCTCGGAACATGGCCAGCGCACGCCGACCACCTACTACGGCACAAGCAGCGGCGTGGCCGAGGTGATGCGCTACACCGCTGGTCGTGTGGGCCGCCATGTGGGGGTGATCGGCCTGGGGGTCGGCACGATGGCCGCCTGGGGGCAGTCTGGCGACGATTTCCGCTTCTACGAGCTGAACCCCCACAGCCAGCAGATCGCCGAACGTGATTTCACCTACCTGAAGAATTCACCGGCGCACCACAGCGTGGTGCTGGGCGATGCACGTCTGATGCTGGAAGCGGAACTGGCCGAAGGCCGGCGCGGCGACTTCGATGTGCTGGTGGTCGATGCCTTTTCCGGGGACTCGATCCCGGTGCACCTGCTCACCCGCGAGGCGCTGGCGATCTACCGCCAGCACCTTCGCCCCGGCGGGATCATCGCCTTCCATGTCTCCAATCTGTACCTGGACCTGGCGCCGGTGGTGTTGCGGCTGGCAGTCGATGCGGGGATGCAAGCGGTGCAGCTGAAGAGCCGGCCCAGCCAGCCGGAAACACCCTCCTACTGGGTGCTGGTGACCCAGGACCAGGCCTTCGTCAGCCAGCCGGCCTTGCTGGCGCGCAAGCTGCCGCTGGCATCGGTTGGCAATTTGGCGCCCTGGACCGACGGCCACAACAACTTGTTCGAGGCGCTGCACTGAACGCCACGCCGCCCTTGTGCCGTGTGCGCGTGTCCTTGAAGCCCGATGGCTCGGCTTGGCTGGCTATCCGGCTGCGATTGAGATGGGCGCGGCCCCTCTCTTGCCTCAATCCCCCATGCGCTGCTGAAACACCAGCCCGGCATGTTCGCGCAGCGCGTGGAACTTGATCTTCGGCCAGTTCTCCTGGATGGCGCGCAGCTCGCCAGCGTATTCGAGCAGCAGCGTCGGCGCGTCGACCGCGTCCAGCGCCAAGCGGTGGCTGTTGCCGTCGACGAAGCGCTTGAGTTCCTTCTCGCCGCCGTCGGCTTCTTCGCAGGTGATCCAGCGGGCCACGTTGTAGCGCGCCGGCATGATGCGGGCCTTGACGCCGTATTCGTGTTCCAGCCTGTGCGCCACGACTTCGAACTGCAGCTGGCCCACGGCCCCCAGCAGCAGCACCGAGCCGAGCATGGGGCGGAAGACCTGGATCGCCCCTTCTTCACCGAGCTGTGTCAGGCCGGCGCGCAGTTGCTTGGTCTTCAGCGGGTCGGCCACTTCGACCGAGCGGAACAGCTCGGGTGCGAAGAAAGGCAGGCCGGTGAACTGCAGGCTTTCGCCTTCGGTCAGCGTGTCGCCGAGCTGCAGCACGCCGTGGTTCGGAATGCCGATGATGTCGCCTGCAAAGGCCTCGTCCAGCAGCTCGCGCTTCTGGCTCATGAAGGTGACCACAGTGTTGGGCCGCAGTTCCTTGCCCGAGCGCACCACTTTGAGCCGCATGCCGCGCTCGAAGCGGCCGGAGGCCACGCGCAGGAAGGCGATGCGGTCGCGGTGGGACGGGTCCATGTTGGCCTGGATCTTGAAGACCACGCCGGTGAACTTGGGCTCTTCCGGGTGCACCGTGCGCTGGATCGCCGGGCGCGGGCCGGGCGACGGGGCCAGGCCGACCAGCGCGTCCAGCACCTCCTGCACGCCGAAGTTGTTGACGGCCGAGCCGAAGAACATCGGCGTCTGCTTGCCAGCCAGGAAGTCTTCCAGCACGAACTCGGGCGCCGCTTCGCGCACCAGCTCGATCTCGCCCTGGGCCTGCTCGTACTGCATGCCAAAGCGATCGGCGTAGGCCGGGTTGTCCAGCCCTTCCAGCACTTCCTCGGTGCCGGCCACGCGGTCTTCGCCGGGGCTGAAGACGCGCATCTGCTGCTTGCGCAGGTCCATCACGCCGTGGAAGAACTTGCCCATGCCGACCGGCCAGGTGAAGGGCACGACCGTCATGCCCAGCTCGCGCTCGATCTCGTCCATCAGCGCCAGCGGGTCCTGCACCTCGCGGTCCATCTTGTTGACGAAGGTCAGGATGGGCGTGTTGCGGGCCCGGCAGACCTGCAGCAGGCGGCGGGTCTGCGGCTCGACGCCGTTGGCCGCGTCGATCACCATCAGCGCCGCGTCCACGGCAGTCAGCACCCGGTAGGTGTCTTCCGAGAAATCCTGGTGGCCGGGGGTGTCCAGCAGGTTGATGGTGCAGTCGCGGTATTCCATCTGCATGACCGAGGAGGCCACCGAGATGCCGCGCTGCTTTTCGATCTCCATCCAGTCGGACGTGGCATGGCGCGAGGCCTTGCGGGCCTTCACCGAGCCGGCGATCTGGATTGCGCCGGAGAACAGCAGCAGCTTTTCCGTCAGCGTGGTCTTGCCCGCGTCAGGGTGGGAAATGATGGCGAAGGTGCGGCGTTGCCGCACCTGTTGGGCGAGTTCAGAGGTCATAGGATGCGGCCCTCGGCCGTCAGTGGGCCCCCAGGGCCCTGGTGCCGGTGAGCAAGCAGCTGGCTGCCACCGGCGCAATGGGATGCAACAGGCCCGCCTCACGGCGAACGCTGTTGCAACGACGTGTGTGGACTGGGGGATTATCGGTCGTCGACCGGCCAGCCCGCGCGTTCAAAGGGATCCGTCACATTGGAGGATTGAGCAGAAATGAAGAACCAGGGCTTCTCGTGCGCCACGCTTGGCGGCGCTTGTGCATTGATTTTCGCCGCAATTGCTGCGCCGGCCCAAGCCGGGCCCTTGATCAATGACGTTCCGGCCTTGCAGCGCGGTTTCGCCAGCCTGCTGGCGGGCCATTACAACGCCAAGGCTTGCGGCGAGATTCCTGATCGGCAGGGCAAGGGCAATCGTCCCGGCAGCGTGACGGTCTCGCCCGCCGGCGTGATCTCGATCGGTTCGCTCAGCCTTTCCATGTTCGATCCGGCGGCGCAGTTCGCGCTGAGCCGCCACTTTGCATCAGCTGGCTTTGGCTACGAGCTCTCTGTTGGCGGTCGCCGGGTGGGCATGACCAACGACAAGCCAGGTGGCGAGACCTTTGTGGACATTGGCCGGACCGAGGACGGCGGGAACGTGTCGGAGGGCCAGATGTGCGCCGACGCCGACATGCGCGGCTCCCGCCTGCTGAGCGCGACCGAGCCGCTGATCGACTTCCTGGCGGCGGTGTACGACACCGGCGGCCAGACCATCACGGGTGACTGCAAGAACCTCGGGCGCAAGCGCGGCGGCAAACGGGAGGGAGGTGAGTCCCGGCAGGCCAGCTACTCGGTGAGTGCCAGCACCGTGACCCTCAACGGCAAGGCGCTGGCGCTCAAGGGAGGCGCGAAGTTGGCGGAAGCCGGCATCGGCAGCCGCTTTGCCGATGGCACGCTCAATGGCGACATCGAGTGGGCCGACGGCGCCAACCTGCACATCGAACGCGCATTTGGCGAAGGCGGGGGCGGCGTGGCCAGCTTCGCGTTTGCCGAGGGTGAGGCGCGCTGGTTCTGCAAACCTGCGCGTTGATCGGAAAAAAGCCCGCGATTGGCACGCGGGCGGCTGATTCACTCTTCCAGCAACGAGCGCAGCATCCAGGCGGATTGCTCATGCACCGTCAGGCGCTGGGTCAGCAGGTCGGCGGTGGGTTCGTCGCCGGCCTTGTCGGCCAACGGGAAGATGCTGCGGGCGGTGCGGGCCACGGCTTCGTGGCCCTGGACCAGGATGCGCACCATTTCCAGCGCCTTGGGCGGCGTGGTCGGCACGTCCGGGATGGAGCTGAGCTCGCTGAACTGGGCGTAGCTGCCGGGGGCGGCGTGGCCCAGCGAGCGCATGCGCTCGGCGACCGGGTCGACCGCATTCCACAGCTCTGTGTACTGCGTCATGAACATGGTGTGCAGCGTGTTGAACATGGGCCCGGTCACGTTCCAGTGGAAGTTGTGCGTGGTCAGGTAGAGCGTGTAGGTGTCTGCCAGCAGCTTGCCCAGGCCGCCGGCAATCGCGGCGCGGTCCTTGTCGCTGATGCCGATGTTGATCGGCGGCGCGCTGGTGTTGGTGGCGAGCACGTCAGTGCTGGTCTTGGTCTTTGTCTTGGCCATGGGAACTCCTTGTTTGGCAGGGGATGGAAGGTGACCGGTGCGTCCAGCTGTGACGCAGGTCAATCATCGGCGGATTCGTCTTCGGTCAGATTGCTGTCTGGCGCGTCATCAGTGTCGGGTTGAACCAGGCCGCGCTCCTGGAGCAGCGCCTGGGCATGCGTGTCGAAGCTGCCGAACTGACGGCTCCAGGTCGTGTCGGTGCGCAGCACGCGGGCCGGCACGCCTGCGGCCACCGAGGTGGCCGGCACGTCATTGGTCACCACGGCACCTGTGCCGACGATGGCGCCTCGACCGATCTGCACATCGGCCATCAGGATCGCTGCGCGGCCGATCCAGACGTGGTCGCCCAGCGCAATGCGGCGCCGGGTGTCATTCATCACGTCACCTGTCTTCAGGTCGATCAGCGGGTGCTGGTCGCCGGCCTGAACCAGGATGTCGGACGAGAACATGCAGTCCTCGCCGACGGTCACATCTGCATGGTCGCAGACGATGCGCGTACGGGTCGAGGTGGTGCCCCGGCCGATGTTCAGGCTGGAAGTGCGCCACATGCGCACGTCGTAGTGACCGGTGACGCCAGGCCCGAAATCGATGCTGTGACGGTCGCCGCCCAGGCTCAATGTCAGGTGGCCTGAGAGCATGGCCAGGCGGATGCGAATGCCATGCAGGGCGCGCTTGCCGCCTTTGTGCAGCAGCGACAGCTGAAATTTCCCGCTCTCTCCAGCCTCCACGGTTTCCGGCGCCAGTTGCAACACGCAGTTGTCCCCGAACTCGCCCTTGCGCTTGACCCAGGGCGGGGTCGCCGCCAGCTTGTACTCCACCAAGATGAACCGTCCTTTGTTGCCGGCAAGTTGCCGCCAGACGGCCGAGGCTACCCGAGCGCTTGCTGGTTTGGCAACCCGCGTCGTCAACGCTTGCGAAGGCTCAGGCGCCGAAAGCAATGCCCCGCTCGCGCAGCGCCCCTCGCACACGCAGCCCGTACTCCGGGTCGGCCAGGTCGAAATGGGTCAGCTGGCGATCGATGATGAAGGCCGGCACGCCGCTCATCGCCGCGGCAATGTTCTCGGCCAGGCGGCGCCGCTGTCCTTCGTCGAACAGCCGGTAGAGCGCGCCGGGCTGGGCGTAGTCGTCGTTGCCTTCGCGGTGGTTGTAGTGGTCGGCATCGCCGCTGAGCGGCAGCGGCGGCTCGCGGTAGGCGGGCGTCTGCTGGGCGCCGCCGAAGGAGTTGGGCTCGTAATACGCATCTTCGCTGCCGGAGCCGTGTTCTCCGTCGTGGGCAAAGAAGTTCATCGAGCCGTCCTGGTGGTAGTGGTGCACCGGGCACTTGGGCGCATTGACCGGCAGGGCTTCGTAGTGCGTGCCCAGGCGGTAGCGATGCGCGTCGGCGTAGCTGAAGATGCGGGCCTGTAACACCTTGTCGGGACTGTGGCCGATGCCGGGCACCACGTTGCTGGGCGAAAACGCGGCCTGCTCGATCTGCGTGAAGTAGTGCTGCGGGTTGCGGTTCAGCGTCAGCGTGCCGACCTCGATCAGCGGGAACTCGGCATGTGGCCAGACCTTGGTCAGGTCGAAGGGGTTGTAGCTCGTCTGCCCGGCCTGCTGCTCGCTCATGACCTGGATGAACAGCGTCCACTGCGGGAACTCGCCCTTGCTGATCGCGCCGTACAGGTCTTCCTGGTAGCTCTCGCGGCTCTGGCCGATGACCTGCGCCGCTTCGGCATTCGTCAGCGTGCGGTGGCCCTGGTGGTTCTTGAAGTGGAACTTGACCCAGTGGCGCTCGCCGGTGGCACTGATGAAGCTGTAGGTGTGCGAGCCGAAGCCGTCCATGAAGCGAGGGCTCACCGGGATGCCGCGGTCGCTCATCAGGATGGTGACCTGGTGCAGGCTCTCGGGCGACAGGCTCCAGAAGTCCCATGCGGCGGTGTTGCTGCGCAGGTGGGTGCGGGGGTGGCGCTTCTGGGTGTGGATGAAGTCGGGGAACTTCAGCGGGTCGCGGATGAAGAAGACCGGCGTGTTGTTGCCCACCAGGTCCCAGTTGCCTTCTTCGGTGTAGAACTTGACCGAGAAGCCGCGCACGTCGCGCTCGGCGTCGGCCGCGCCGAGCTCGCCGGCCACGGTGGAGAAGCGCGTCAGCACGTCGGTCTTCTTGCCGACCGCGCCGAACAGCTTGGCGCGCGTGTAGCGGCTGATGTCATGCGTGACGACAAAGCTGCCGAACGCGCCCCAGCCCTTGGCATGCACCACGCGCTCGGGAATGCGCTCGCGGTTCTGGTGGGCCAGCTTCTCCAGCAGGTGCAGGTCCTGCATCAGCAGCGGGCCGCGCGGGCCGGCGGACAGGCTGTTCTGGTTGTCGGCCACCGGCGCGCCAGCGCTGGTCGTCAGCGTGGTGCCATGCATCACCGGGCAGCCGGCGGCGAGGGAGGATTTCGGATCGGACGATTGGCTCATGGCGGCTTCCGGAAGGTGGGTCAGGAAGCGTTGATCTTAGGAATGAGCTATGAATTCGTCCAACCCAATAGAGCCATGTCGGAGATGGCCTGAAGCGGGGGCAGGGGGTGGGCCTTTTGGCAGTGGCCGGCAGCCAAGTGTTTGCACTGTACTAATTCAAGTAGTACAGTCGAGCCTTGTCTTTGGAGACCACATGAGCCGCCCCCAGCCCTTGATGATCCAGATCGCCACCGGCGACGCCCGTCCCATCGTCAAGCAAATCGTCGATGCGGTGCGCCTGAAGATCGCCACTGGCGAGCTGCTCGCCGGCGCGCAGCTGCCCAGCGTGCGTGGCCTGGCCCAGCAGCTCACCGTCAACCCCAACACCGTCGCCAAGGCCTACGCCGAACTCACGGCCGAAGGCTGGCTGGACGCGCGCCAGGGCCTGGGCCTGTACGTGGCCACGCCGCGCCAGCGCCTGAGCGACGGCGAACGCGAGCGCCGGCTGGACGACGCCATCCAGCGCTTCGTGCATGAAGTGGCCGCGCTGGACTACCCGCCGCAGCATGCGCTGGCCCGGCTGGACGACGCGCTGCGCGTGCTCGCGCCGAAGAAACTGGCCTGAGGTCCACCGCCATGAACGACAGCCTGTTCACGCCTGAGGCGCCGGTGATCCACACCGCCGGCCTGTGCAAGCGCTACGGCCGCAAGCTCGCGCTCGATCACCTGGACCTGCAGATTCCACGCGGCGGCGTGCACGCCATCGTCGGCGCGAACGGCGCCGGCAAGTCCACGCTGTTCCGCGTGCTGCTCGGCTTCCTGCCGCCCAGCGCCGGCAGCGCCACCATCCTCGGCCGAGACAGTGCCCGGCTGCGCCCGCAGGACCGCGCCCGCATCGGCTTTGTCAATGAGGAGCACACGCTGCCCGGCTGGATGGCGGTGGCGGCCGTCACCGCGATGCAGCGCCACCAGTACCCCGGCTGGCGCCAGCCGGTGTTCGACGAGGTGATCGGCCACTACCATGTGCAGCCTGCTCAGAAGGTGAGCCAGCTCTCGCGCGGCGAGCGTGCCGGCTTCAACCTCGCGCTCGCCCTGGCGCAGACGCCCGAGTTGCTGGTGCTGGATGAACCCACACTGGGCCTGGACGTGGTGGCCAAACGCGCCTTCCTCGAATCGCTGCTGTATTCGAACGCGGCCACCGACGGGCGTGGCGCCTGCACCGTCATCTACTGCTCGCACCAGATGGAAGAGATCGAGCGTGTGGCCGACAACCTCATCATCCTGGAGCGCGGCCGGCTCAAGCACATGTCCGCGCCGGACGACTTCCGCGCCCGTGTCACCCACTGGGTGGCCGACATCCCGTTCAAGGCGCCCGACCCGGCCCAGGTGCCCGGCCTGCTGGAGCAGCAGCAGCTCGACGGCCTGCACCACTACCTGGTGCTGGACCAGGACGACAGCTTCGGCCGCTTCCTGCGCGCCAGCGGCGCGCGCAGCGTGCAAAGCATGCCGGTGAGCCTGGACCGTGCCGTCAACAGCTTTCTCGCGCAGCACCATGCTGCGCCCATCGCAGCCTGAGCGCCGCCCCCTTCAGCGCATTTCGAGGACACAGATCATGTGGGACCTGTTCAAGGCCGAGCTGCTGCGTTTTCGCGGCTGGGCGATCGGCATTGCCGGCCTGCACCTGCTGGTGCTGGGCTTCCTGACCCGCGTGGTCGACCTGGGGCAGCAACCCTGGCTGGTGCACCTGGCCTTCGGCATCGCCTACGGCGCGGTCGGGGGTCTGCTGGGCCTGTACCAGATGGGCGTGTACCGCCGCCCCGGCACCTGGCTGAACCTGCTGCACCGGCCGCTGGCGCCCGCGCGCACGGCGGCCGCGCTGCTGGCCGCCGGTGCCGTGCTGCTGGCCTTCGCGGCGGCGCTGCCCGTGCTGGTCGTCGCCGGCTGGCAGGCGGGCATGACGGCGCGCGTGGTCGATGCGCGCCACCTGCTGCTGGCGCTGGCTGGCCTGCAGATCGCCGGCTGCGGTTACCTCGCCGGTGCTTACGCGATGCTGGCGAACCGTCGCCATGCCGCGGCCGGCCTGGTCTTCCTCGCCTGGCTGCCGGCGATGAATGCCATCGGCCTGGCCGCACTGGCCTTGCAGATGGTGGCGCTGCTGTGGCTGCTGGCGCTGGTGATGCTGGCCTTCCAGCCGGACCTGGGTGCGCCGCCGCGTCGCTGGGGCGCCGTGCTGCTGACCGCACTGCCGCTGCAGATGGGCGTGTACCTGGTGCTGCTGCTGCTGTGGTTTGGCGTGGAGATGCTGTGGATCATGCAGGGCTCGCACCCGAACAACCGGGCCGTGCCCGCGCCCGGCGGCCACAACGAGCTGGAGCGCATGGACGACCGCGCGCGCCTGCTCGCCGGCCTGGCCGCCAGTGCCTCGCCCGATGCGCAGCGCCTGCGTGAGCAGGTGGCCCTGTCCGAGCCCTTGGGCATTGCGCAGCAGCTGCGCCTGCTGCCGCACACCGGCGAACTGACGAACGTGAAACCGATGGCCTTCGACGACACGCAGCGCCGCGTGCGCTGGACCTTCAGCCACGACAGCATGCGCCTGCAAGGCCTCAGCCTGGTCGATGGCCGCGCGGCGGGCACGTTGGGCGTGGGCGCGGCAAACGCCGCCTTCCCGGTGCCGGTGCTGCCCATCGGCCGCCAGCCTTTCCTGGCGCAGGGCGACGAGCTGCTGGCGGGCGGCAACACGCTCTACCAGTACGACAGCCTGGCCGGCCGCGTGACACCGCGCCTGCAGCTGCCGGCCGGCGAGCTGCTGCTGGGCGTCTCGATGCTCGGCGCCCACCTGGGCGCGTTGAGCGACAAGGCGGCCTACATCATCGACGGCCGGCTGCTGAGGGACCCCGGCCAGGGCCTGCTGCAGCCGCGCCAGCGCGTGCCGCTGCCCGGCCCCGGCCGCTTCGGCGACCTGAGCGACCTGACGCTGATCGAGCTGGTCGATGGTTATCTGTTCTCCTGCAGCTTCACCCGCTTTGCGCATGACCCGCGAGGCGTGCCGCCGTACCAGGTGCTGCTGCGCACCGACGATGCCGGCCAGGTGCAGGAAGTGGCACGCCGCGCAGTGGGCTTCGACTACCCGGTCTTTTTCCGCTACCGCGCCTGGTGGAGCTCGCCGGTGATGTCGGAGGCGCTTGACCGGGCCCGCGCGCTGCTGGCGCCGCCCGATGCCTTGCGCGCCACCCACCCCGCTCCGGTGCCGCGCGACATCAAGCTGCTGGCCGCCGCCATGAGCCTGCTGGCGGCACTGGCCGCTGCGTGGCGCGTGCGGCAGCTGCCGCTGCGCTGGCCGGCCCGTGCCGCGTGGGTGGCCGCTGGCGTGCTGATCGGCTGGCCGGCGCTGGTCAGCCTGTGGCTGCTGGTGCCGCCGGAAGAGGGCGTTGATGCCGCGCCCGAGGCCACGCCACGGCCTGCGCCGCCGCGCGCCCTCGTGGCCTGATTGCCCGCCAGGCCCAGGCCTCTTTCGGATTCGCTTGCATCGGCTGCCATCGGCGGGGCCGAGGGAGATGCTCATGTTTTCGATCTGCCGCTGGTGCGTGGCGCTGGCCCGTGTTCTGGCCTTGGCCGCGGCCAGCTTCGCACTGCTTGCAGCGGCGCCTGCAGGCACCGATGCGGCGTTGCGCACCGCCATCGCGGCCGAACGGGCACGCCTCGCAGCGCCGCTGCTTGCGCGGGCCGACTTCCTGCTGCAGCCAGCCGTCAGCGAAGCCACGCTGTCGCCGGACGGCCGCACCATCGCCTACCTGCGGGAACCGGTGCCCGGCCAGCGCGAGCTGTGGTCCCAACCGGTCGATGGCGGCGCGCCCCGGCGCTGGCTGCAGCGCACCGAGGCGACTGAACTCGGCTGGTCGCAGGACGGCCGCTGGCTGCTGCTGGCCTCGCCGACACAGCTCTTTGCGCAGGCCATGGCGGGCCAGCCCGGCTCGGGCCTGTTGAGCCCGCTGGGCGGGCGCCTGCAGCAGCGCTGGGCGGCAGTGGACCCGACGCGGCCGGCGGCCGTGCTGCTGGTGGCGCAGGCCAGCACCGAGCCTGTCAGCTGGCAGCTGGTGCGCGCGGACATGCATGGCCAGCGCGAGGTACTGAGGCAGGACGCGCAGCGCCTGGTTGGCTTTGCGCTGGCGCCGGACGGCCGGCTCGCCTGGCTGCAGCGCATCGAGGGCGACGCCTCGGTGATCCACCGCGTGGACCGCAGCGGCGCGCTGATCGAAACGCTGCGCTGCGCCGAACTGCATCGCTGCGGCCTGCTGCCGCGCACCACCGACGCGGGCGACCTGCTGCTGCGCAGCGACCTGCCAGGTTCGCTGCGCGGGCTGCAGCGGCTGGACGCGGCAGGACGCCTGCACCCGATCTACCAAGACCCTCGCGGCGAGGCCGACATCGATGAGCTGACGCTGGACCCGCTGACTGCCCAGCCGGTGTTCGCCGACCACCGCAGCACGGCGCCGCTGCTGAGCGGGCTGGGCGCCGAGATGCAGCGCCACGCCGCCGCGCTGCGACGCGCCCTGCCGGGCCGCGTGCTGCGTGTGCAGGTTGGCCGTGGCCCTGGCGCGCGCTGGCTGGTCAGCGAACGTGGCGACAGCTTGCAGGTGCCGCGCTGGCAGTGCTACGACCCCGCCAGCGGCCGGCTCAGGCAGGTGCTGGATTTTCCGCCCATCAGCCAGCGCAGCGGCATGCCGGCCACCGCTGTGCCCGAAGCCGCGCTCGCGCACCGCCTGCCGATCCGCTACCGCGCCAGTGACGGCCTGACGATGCGCGGCTTCCTCAGCCTGCCGCCCGGCGTGGCACCGGCCAAGCTGCCCTTGCTCGCGCTGGTGCACGGCGGCCCCTGGAGCCATGCCAGTGCGGACTACAGCGCCACCGCCCAATTCCTCGCTAACCGCGGCTATGCCGTCTTCGAGCCCAACTACCGCGGCTCCACCGGCCTGGGGCGCGACCATGTGCTGGCGGCGCGCGGCGACTACGGCGGCACCGGCCGCGTGCTGCAGGACATTGGCGACGGCGTGCGCTGGCTGCTGGCGCAGGGCGTGGGCGACGCGCAGCGCGTCGGCATCGTCGGCGCGTCGTTTGGCGGCTACGCCGCGCTGGCCGGCGTCACTTTCTCGCCGGATCTCTTCAAGGTCGGCGTGGCCTCGGTGCCGCCGCCGGATTTCAGCTGGGCATTGCGTTCGATCGCCCGCAGCGCCGAGGCCGATGTGGTCTCCGGCTACATGCCGTTCGAGCACTGGCTTTCGCTGCTGCAGCTGGACCCGCGCGACGCTGCGGCGATGGCCAGGCTCGGCGCGCAGTCGCCGCTGGCGCAGGCCGCGAGCTTGCGCCGCCCCGTGCTGCTGATCGCCGGCGGCGAAGACCGGCGCGTGGACCTGAGCGGTGTCATCGACTATGCGGCTCGCCTGAAGGCGCTGGACAAGCCGGTCACGCTGCTGGTCGACCCGCAGGCCGGCCACCGCAATGACGACCCGCTGGGCCGCGAGGCCGCTCTGTACCTGATGGAGCGCCAGCTGCAGCAAAGCCTGGGTGGCCCGCAGCCCGCACCGCCGGATGCGGTGCTGCAGGCCTACCTGGCGCGCAACACCCGGCTGGGCGCGGAGATGCCCAGGCTCAGGCCGTGAGCCGTGTCACGCCCGGCAGTTCACAGGCATAGACGGCATTGCGCAGCGCGGCAATGGCCTCGTAGCGCGTGAAGCTGCGGCGCCAGGCCAGCACCACCCGGCGCGTCGGCACCGGTTCGGTGAAGGGCACGTACGCCAGGTGCGCGGTGGGCTCCTTGGGCACGGACAGGCCGGGCACCACCGTCACGCCCATGCCCGAGGCAACCATGTGCTTGATGGTTTCCAGCGATGAGCCTTCGAAGCTTTTCTTGATGCCCTCGGTGTCGCTGGAGAAGCGGGCGTATTCCGGGCAGACCTCCAGCACATGGTCGCGAAAGCAGTGGCCGGTGCCCAGCAGCAGCATGGTCTCGCGCTTGAGCTCCTCGGGGCTGATGTGTTCGCGCTGGGCCAGTGCATGGTTGGCCGGCACCGCGACGACAAAAGGCTCGTCGTACAGCGGGGCCACGGCCAGGCCGGTGTCGGGGAAGGGCTCGGCCATCACTGCGCAATCGAGCTCGCCGGTGCGCAGCATGTCCAGCAGCTTGACGGTGAAGTTCTCCTGCAGCATCAGCGGCATCTGCGGCGTCTGCTCGATCGCGTTGCGCACCAGCTCGGGCAGCAGGTAGGGCCCGATGGTGTAGATGATGCCCAGGCGCAGCGGGCCGGCCAGCGGGTCCTTGCCGCGCTTGGCGATCTCGCGGATGCCTTGCGCCTGCTCGATCACGCTCTGCGCCTGGCGCACGATGGATTCGCCCAGCGGCGTCAGGCTGACCTCGCTGCTGCCGCGCTCGAAGATCTTCACGTCCAGCTCTTCTTCGAGCTTCTTGATCGCCACCGACAGCGTGGGCTGCGAGACATGGCAGGCCTCGGCGGCGCGGCCGAAATGGCGCTCGCGGGCAACGGCGACGATGTAGCGCAGCTCGGTCAGGGTCATGCCCGGATTGTGACGAGGAATGCGCTGTTGCCGCGCGCACGCAAAAAAGCCGCCGGGCCAGGCTGGCCTCGGCGGCACAAGGCTGGCGCGCGGGCAGGCCTCCGAAGAGGTCTGCCCCGACCACGCGCCAACGGACTCAAGCGGTGCGAAGCGCCTCGTCGTTCAGGGACGGTTCACGGCCGTCCAGGCGGCGGCAACGGCCAGCGACTCGGGCGAGCCGGCGCCGTACAGGTCCTCGGCCGCCTTGATGGTGTCGGCGCGGGCCATGGCGTGGGTTTCGGTCGAGACCATGTAGACGGTCAGCGCGCGGTACCAGATCTTGGCGGCCTTGTCGCGGCCGATGCCGGTCAGGCTGCCGTTGCCGGTGGCCTTCACCGTGTCACCGGTGGTGCAGGTCTTGGAAGCCGGGAAGGTGGCCGATGCCGTGCCTTCGGCCAGCAGGAAGAAGAAGTGGTTGCTGACGCCGGACGAGTAATGCGGGTTCAGGTTACCCACGCCCTGGTACCAGCAGTCGGCGGAGATGTTGTCCTTGCTCGGCTGGTAGAGGTAGCGCAGCACCGTGCCGGGCTTCTTCATGATCATCTCGCCCAGCGTGTAGTCGCCCGGGTCGCCGGCATTGTTCGCGTAGAACTCGACCATGGTGCCCAGGATGTCAGAGCTGCTCTCGTTCAGGCCGCCGGATTCGTCGCCGTAGATCAGGTCCGCGGTGCGCGAGGTCACGCCGTGCGTCATCTCATGGCCGGCCACGTCCAGGGCCACCAGCGGCTTGAACTGGATGAAGCCGTCGCCATACATCATGCAGAAGCACTCGTCGTCCCAGTAGGCGTTGTCCACGCGCGTGCCGAAGTGCACGCGCGAGTGGGCGCCGTTGCCATCGTCGGCAATGCCGTTGCGGCCCATGACCTTCTTGTAGAAGTCCCAGGTCATGTTCTGGCCGTAGGCGGCATCGGCGGCCACGGTCTGGCGGTCGGTCTTGGTGCTGTCGCCCCAGACGTTGTCGGTGGCCGTGAACACCGTCTCGGTGTCCTGCGTGCCATTCATGTCCACCATGTAGTGGTTGCCGCGGGTGTTGTCCTGCAGCGTGTACTTGGTGCCCTTCTTGTTGACCGTGTCGTGCAGCGGCACGGTGCCGTAGTACAAGGCCTTGCCGGTGCCCTTGTCGTCGGCGCTGTGGATCTCGTTCCAGCGTTCCAGCAGGCTGGCCTGGTGCGCATCGATGATCACCCGCATGCGGGCCGGGCCGCCGGCTTCGTCATGACCCAGCACCGTCACGTCCCAGGCCAGCTTGGGCTGGCCATTGCGGGCATAGACCACCAGCTGGCGCGAGCGGACAGCGCTGTCTGCCACGCCCGAGGTTTTCAGCGCCAGGGCTTCGGCCGCGGTGCCGGACAGGGTGGGCTCGACCGCCAGGTCCAGCCGGCGCTGCGGCGCCTGCGACAGGCCGCTGAACTCGCCGCCGGGGCCGCTGTGCACGACCAGGTCGCCGCCAATGACCGAGAGGTGGCGGAAGGCGCGCTTGAAGCGCACGTGCTCGCTGCCGTCGGCGTCGACGATCAGGTCGGTGGCCTGGTAGTCGTCGTTGCCGGTGGCGCGTACGGCAGCAAAGGCGCTGCCGTTCAGGTGGGCCAGCGCGCGCTGCACGGCGGGGTGGTCAGGCTGGGGCATTGCGGCCTGAGCCATCTGGGCGGACAGCAGCGCGGCGACGCCAGCGACGGTGGCGCGCAGGATGGCGCTGGAAGGGGCGGTGGGTTTCATCGAACAAGCTTTCCAGAGGAGGCCGGCGCTGCAGTGTGGGCAACTTCCCCGGCCGGGGACCATGGGCACAAAGGCATTGCCGGACACCGCGGACCTCGAAAAGCCCGGCGTGCAGCGGCACACAGCGGCACAGAGCAAACCAGACAGATCAATGTGCCGTGGTTGTGAATGTAGTGTTAATAGTATTTTGAGAATATCTTCAAACGTGGGATTTGACAAAGAAAAAGCCGCCGTGGCGAAGGGCCAGCGGCGGCTGTCAGGTCTTGTTCAGATTCACGGCGTGTGCGGCGACCTTGGGCCGCCGCACACGCCGGCAAATCAATTCATCACGAGCGGTTGACGGCCGCCCAGGCGGCCTTCACTGCGGTCACTTCGGCCGAGCTCGCGCCGTACAGGTCGGTCGCGGCGCTGATGGACGCAACACGGGCCGCAGCGTAGTCGGTGCTGGAGGTCATGTAGACGGTCAGCGCGCGATACCAGATCTTGGCGGCCTTGTCGCGGCCGATGCCGGTCAGGCTGCCAGTGCCGCTGGCAACTCGCGTGTCGGTCGACTTGCAGGTCGGCGACGGCGAGCCGGCGCTGGTGCCTTCGGCCAGCAGGTAGAAGAAGTGGTTGGCCACGCCGGACGAGTAGTGCACGTCCAGGGTGCCGACGCCGCTGTACCAGCAGTCGGCCGAGGCGCCATCCTTGCTCGGCTTGTCCATGTAGCGGATCACGCCGCCCTTGACGAAGATTTCCTCGCCGATGGTGTAGTCCGGCGTGTCGTTCGGGTTGTTGGCGAAGAACTCCACCATCGTGCCGAAGATGTCCGAGGTGCCTTCGTTCAGGCCGCCGGATTCGCCGGAGTAGATCAGGCCGGCGGTGCGCGAGGTCACGCCGTGCGTCATCTCGTGGCCAGCCACGTCCAGCGCGGTCAGCGGGTAGTAGCTCTTGCCACCATCGCCGTCGCCGTAGGTCATGCAGAAGCAGTCATCGCTCCAGAAGGCGTTGACGTAGTTCTTGCTGTAGTGAACCCGCGAACGCGCGCCGGCGCCGTCGTCGGCAATGCCATTGCGGCCGAAGGTGGCCTTGTAATAGTCCCAGGTCATGTTCTGACCGTAGGCGGCGTCAGCCGCGGCGGTGGCGGCATTGGCCAGCGTGCCATCGCCAAAGGTGGCGGTGCTGCTCTTGACGGCCGTTTCCTTGCGCTTGCCGTTGCCCATCGAGACGGTGCTGTGGCCGCCGCGGGTCGCGTCGGTCAGCGTGTAGACGCCGCGGGCGTTCTTGTCGGCGTGCAGCGGCACGCTGCCGCTGAACAAGGTCTTGCCGGTGACGGTGGCGTCGGCGGTTTCGATCTCGTCCCACTGGTCCAGCAACTGCTTGCCATGGGCGCTGACGATCAGGTGCGTGCGGCTGGGGGTTGCGTCGGCGCGGTTGCCGGTGACCAGCACTTCCCAGGCCAGTTGCGGCTTGCCGTTGCGGGCGAAAACCACCAACTGCTTGCTGGCGACGGCGCCATTCTTGTGCTCGAAGCGGCCCTTGGCGAACTCGCTGGCGGCATTGCCGGCCAGCGTTGGCGTGGTGTCCAGGTGCAGCGCGCCGGCCAGCGGCTGGCTCATGCCGCGCAGCGCGCCTTGGGCATCGCTGTGCACCACCAGGTCGCCACCGATCACGCGCAGGCCGCGGAACTTGCGGTCGAAGCGCACGTGCTCGGCGCCATCGGCGTCGACGATCAGGTCACGCGCGACAAATTCGTCCTGGCTGGCGGCCAGGCTCGTGGCACCGCCGAGGTGGGCCAGCGCACGCTGCACGGCGGCATGGTCCGCAGCCGGTTGGGCAGCCAGGGCAGCTTGACCCAGGCAGATGGCGAGTGCGGCCGCGGCCACCAGGCGAAGAGAGTGAGACTTCATGAAACAAACTGCTTTCTGTTCCGACGCGGAATTCGGGCCGCAAAAAAGGCCCAGACAGGGCCCCCATGAACTCAGTGTCAGCAGATGCACCGCTTTGGTGTATCCCACGAACGCGGGGTTGGCCTGGTGCAGGGGCGGAACGAATGCACAAAAAGAAGCCGCCCGGTTGGGGTGCTGCAGTTCGCAGCGCCCCAACCGGGCGGCGATGAAGCGCAGGCCACCAGGCCCGCGCTTGCAATCCCAGGGGATCAGTTGCGGTTGACGGCGGTCCAGGCGGCCTTGACGGCGGCGATTTCGGTCGCGCCGTACAGGTCGGTCGCGGCGCTGATGGTGGCAGCGCGGGCACCGGCGAAGTTGGTGGTCGAGGTCATGTACACGGTCAGCGCGCGGTACCAGATCTTGGCGGCCTTGTCGCGGCCGATGCCGGTCAGCGTGCCGGTGCCGGTCGCCGTCTTCTTGTTGCCCGAAACGCAGGTCTTGGACGGCACGCCGGCGGTGGTGCCTTCAGCCAGCAGGAAGAAGAAGTGGTTGGCCACGCCGGACGAGTAGTGCACGTCGATCAGACCGACTGCCGGGTAGAAGCAGTCAGAGGACGCGCCATCCTTGTTCGGCTGGTACATGTAGCGCAGGGCCTGGCCGCTGCCGGCCGGGTACAGCTCTTCGCCGATCAGGTAGTCGCCGACGTCATTGGCGTTGTTGGCGTAGTACTCGACCATGCTGCCCATGATGTCGGAGGTCGCTTCGTTCAAGCCACCCGACTGGCGAGAATAGACCAGGCCGGCGGTGCGCGAGGTCACACCGTGGGTCATTTCGTGGCCGGCCACGTCCAGCGAGACCAGCGGCGTGAAGGTGTTGCCGTCACCGTAGGTCATGCAGAAGCAGCTGTCGTCCCAGAAGGCGTTGTCGTAGTTGCTGCTGTAGTGCACGCGCGAACGGGCGCCGGCGCCGTCGTCGGCAATGCCGTTGCGGCCGAAGGTCGTCTTGTAGTAATCCCAGGTCATGTTCTGACCGTAGGCGGCGTCGGCGGCCACGGTTTGGCCGTCGGACTCGGCGTTGTTGCCCCAGACGTTGTCGGTCGCGGTGTAGATCGTCTCGGTCGACGTGCCGTTGTTCATGCTGACCACGTAGTGGCTGCCACGGGTCAGGTCACGCAGCGTGTAGGTGCTGCCGCTCAGGTCGTCATGCAGCGTCACGTTGCCCGAGTAAAGGGTCTTGCCGCTGCCGGTGTTGTCGGCGGTGTGGATGTCGTCCCAGCGGTCCAGCAGCTTCTTGCTGGTGGCGCTGATGATCAGGTGGGCTTCGCTCGGGGTGCCGTCGGCACGCACGCCGCTGACCTTCACGTCCCAGGCCAGCGTCGGCTTCGCATCACGCGCGAAGACCACCAGTTCCTTGTTCTTCACCGTGCCGCCAGCGCCGAATTCGGCTTGCGCAGCCTTGGCCGCCAGCTTGGCATCGACCTTGGGCGACAGGTCGATCTGGACCATTTGCGCCAGGGTCTGGCTGACGCCGCGGAAGCTGCCGTCACCGGCGCTGTGCACGACCAGGTCGCCACCGATCACACGCAGGCCGTTGTGGCTGCGGTCGAAGCGCACATGCTCGGCGCCGTCGGCGTCGACGATCAGGTCACGGGCGACGAAGGCGTCCGAGCCCGACGAGTGCGCGGCGGCGAAGCCGGTGCCACTCAGGTGCGAGAGTGCGCGTTGCACGGCCGGGTTGTCGGCGGTGGGCTTGGCGGCGATGGCGGATTGACCCAGGCACACGGCCATGGCGGCAGCGGCGACCAAGCGAAGAGAGGCGAGCTTCATGACGTGAGTTACTTTCTTGCTGACTAGCCGGCTGGTGGCCGGTGCGGCGGTGCCGCGTATTGGGACGGGCCTGTAGGCCCAAGGGAAAAACAGTGTGTGAGGAGGCACCTGAACAGACCATCCCTCAGGTAAGGGGCAGGGTCTGCCCGGGGGCGGCAGCTCCACAGCAAGAAAAGGGCCGGGCCCTTTCGAGCCCGGCCCTTTTCAGGGGACAAGGCGCCCGTCAGGGCGCGTCGATTCAGCTGCGGTTAACGGCGGTCCAGGCGGCCTTGACGGCGGCCACTTCGGCCGAGCTCGCGCCATACAGGTCGGTCGCGGCGCTGACGGTGGCCATGCGCGCATCGGCGTAGTCGGTGCTGGAGGTCATGTAGACGGTCAGCGCGCGGTACCAGATCTTCGAGGCCTTGTCGCGGCCGATGCCGGTCAGGGTGGCGCTGCCGGAAGCGACCTTCTTGTCGCCCTTGACGCAGGTCTTGGACGGCGAGCCGGCGGTCGTGCCTTCGGCCAGCAGGAAGTAGAAGTGGTTGGCCACGCCGGACGAGTAGTGCACGTCGATCAGGCCGACCGTCGCGTAGAAGCAGTCAGCCGACGCGCCGTCCTTGCTCGGCTGGTACATGTAGCGCAAGGCCTTGCCGCTGCCGGCCGGGTAGAGCTCTTCGCCGATCAGGTAGTCGCCGACGTCATTGGCATTGTTGGCGTAGTACTCGACCATCGTGCCCATGATGTCCGACGTGCCTTCGTTCAGGCCGCCCGACTGGCGCGAATAGACCAGGCCGGCGGTGCGCGAGGTCACGCCGTGGGTCATTTCGTGGCCGGCCACGTCCAGCGAGACCAGCGGCGTGAAGGTGTTGCCGTCACCGTAGGTCATGCAGAAGCAGCTGTCGTCCCAGAAGGCGTTGTCGTAGTTGCTGCTGTAGTGCACGCGCGAACGGGCGCCGGCACCGTCGTCGGCGATGCCGTTGCGGCCGAAAGTCGTCTTGTAGAAGTCCCAGGTCATGTTCTGACCGTAGGCCGCGTCGGCGGCGGCGGTCTCGGTGCTGGCTTCGGTGCTGTCGCCCCAGACGTTGTCGCTGCCGGTGAAGATGGTCTCGGTCGAGGTGCCGTTGCCCATGCTGACCACGTAATGGTTGCCCCGGGTCGCGTCCTTCAGCGTGTAGGTGCTGCCGCTCAGGTCGGCATGCAGCTTGACCTTGCCGGAGTACAGCGTCTTGCCGTTGCCCACCGCGTCCGCGGTGTGGATGTCGTCCCAGCGGTCCAGCAGCTTCTTGCTGGTGGCGCTGATGATCAGGTGGGCTTCGCTCGGGGTGCCGTCGGCACGCACGCCGCTGACCTTCACGTCCCAGGCCAGCGTCGGCTTCGCGTCACGCGCGAAGACCACCAGTTCCTTGTTCTTCACCGTGCCGCCAGCGCCGAATTCGGCTTGCGCAGCCTTGGCCGCCAGCTTGGCATCGACCTTGGGCGACAGGTCGATCTGAACCATTTGCGCCAGCGTCTGGCTGACGCCGCGGAAGCTGCCGTCGCCGGCGCTGTGCACGACCAGGTCGCCACCGATCACGCGCAGGCCGTTGTGGCTGCGGTCGAAGCGCACATGCTCGGCGCCGTCGGCGTCGACGATCAGGTCACGGGCGACAAAGGCGTCTGCGCCGGACGAATGGGCGGCTGCGAAAGCGGCACCGCCCAGGTGCGCCAGCGCGCGTTGCACGGCCGGGTTGTCGCCCGTGGGCTTGGCGGCAAAGGCGGACTGACCGAGGCAGACAGCCATGGCCGCAGCAGCGACCAGGCGAAGAGAGACGAGCTTCATGAAGTGGGTGACTTTCTTGCTGACGAGCCGGCGGATGGCCGGGTGCGGCGGCGCCGCATGACGAGAGGGCCGGTGAGCCCCGAAAAGGCTTGCACGCGCCCCAAAACAGTTCATGGGATTGACATCCGTCTCTGCTTTGAAGATATGCAATGCATATGTAGCAAGAAAAAGGCCAGGCCCTTTCGGGTCTGGCCTTGTGACGGCTCAGTGTTGGCAGCGCGCGAACCGCGCTGCCAATGACCAGCTGCGCGCAGGCGCTCAGCTGCGGTTGACGGCGGTCCAGGCGGCCTTGACGGCGGCCACTTCGGCCGAGCTTGCACCGTACAGGTCGGTTGCCGCGCTGATGGTCGCGGTGCGGGCGCCGGCGTAGTTGGTGCTGGCGGTCATGTAGACCGTCAGCGCGCGGTACCAGATCTTCGCAGCCTTGTCGCGGCCGATACCGGTGAGCGTACCGGTGCCGGTGGCCGTCCTGGTGTTGCCCGAGACGCAGGTCTTGGACGGCGAACCGGCGGTCGTGCCTTCGGCCAGCAGGAAGTAGAAGTGGTTGGTCACACCGGATGAGTAGTGCACGTCCAGGTTGCCCACGCCGGAGTACCAGCAGTCGGCCGAGGCGCCGTCCTTGCTCGGCTGGTACATGTAGCGCAGCGGGGTGCTGCTCAGCTCTTCGCCGATGGTGTAGTCGCCCGGATCGTTGCTGTTGGCAGCGTAGTACTCGACCATCGTGCCCATGACGTCGGACGTGCCTTCGTTCAGGCCGCCGGATTCACCCGAGTAGGTCAGGTTGGCGGTGCGCGAGGTCACGCCGTGCGTCATCTCGTGGCCGGCCACGTCCAGCGAGACCAGCGGCGTGAAGCTGTTGCCGTCGCCATAGGTCATGCAGAAGCAGCTATCGCTCCAGTAGGCGTTGTCGTAGTTGCGGCTGTAGTGCACCCGCGAGTAGGCGCCCTTGCCGTCGTTGGCAATGCCGCTGCGGCCGAAGGTGTTCTTGTAATAGTCCCAGGTCATGTTCTGACCGTAGGCAGCGTCGGCCGCCACCGTTTCGAGGTCGGCTTCGGTGTTGTTGCCCCAGACGTTGTTGGTCGCGGTCACCAGCGTCTCACGGCGGGTGCCGTTTTTCATCGTGACCACGTAATGGCTGCCGCGGGTCAGGTCGCGCAGCGTATAGGTGCTGCCGGACAGGTCGTCATGCAGCGTGACGTTGCCCGAGTACAGCGTCTTGCCGGAGCCGACGTTGTCGGCGGTGTGGATGTCGTCCCACTTGTCCAGCAGCTTCTTGCTCGAAGCGCTGAGAATCAGGTGCGCCTCGCTGGGCGTGCCGTCTGCCTGGGTGCCGCTGACGAGCACGTCCCAGGCCAGTTGCGGCTTGCCGCTGCGGGCGTAGACCACCAGTTCCTTGCTTTGCACAGCGCCGTCCCGGTGCGGGAACAGCGCCAGCGCGGCCTTGCCGGCGTGCTCGCTGGCGACCTTGGGCACCAGGTCGACCTGGACCATGCGGCTCAGTGTCTGGCTGATGCTGCGGAAGCTGCCGTCGGCCCCGCCATGCACCACCAGGTCGCCGCCGATCACGCGCAGGCCGTTGTGGCTGCGGTCGAAGCGCACGTGCTCGGCGCCGTCTTCGTCGACGATCAGGTCACGGGCAACGTAGCTGTCCGAACCCGAGGCGTGGGCGGCGGCAAAGCCGGTGCCGCTCAGGTGGGCCAGTGCACGCTGCACGGCGGGGTGGTCGGCGGCGGGGGCCGCGGCCTGGGCGGGCGCAGCCATCGAGAAGGCCACGACAGCCATGGCAATGGCATTGAACGCGAAAGTCTTCATGAGTCCGATTTCCTTGTGGGTAGTTTTTTTGCGGCCCGAAGTCGGCGGATCGTCGACTTCGGGCCGCGACGCAGTGTCGGGCTCTGTTTCAGCGCGATGACATCCCTTGAACAGGGGGAGGTGTCAGAACTGACAGGTCGGGTCAACCCCTCTTGCGGGGGGACGGTTGACCCTCAGGCCTTCAGGAAATCGGCCTTGCTGCCCAGCCAGCGGGCCACTTGCGCCCGGGCGGCGGCAGGGTGGTGATCCAGCAGCCAAGGCGCCGCCTGGCGGGCCCTTGCCAGCAGCGGCGCGTCCTCTGCCAAGTCGGCAAAACGCAACAAGGCATCGCCCGATTGGCGCGCGCCCATGAACTCGCCCGGCCCGCGGATCTCCAGGTCGCGCCGCGCGATCTCGAAACCGTCCCCGGTTTCCACCATCGCCTTGAGCCGCTGCTTGCCGGTCTCGGACAGCGGCGAGCTGTACAGCAGCACGCAGATGCTGGCCACCTCGCCACGACCCACGCGGCCACGCAGCTGGTGCAGCTGCGCCAGGCCAAAGCGCTCGGCATGTTCGATCACCATCAGGCTGGCGTTCGGCACGTCCACGCCAACCTCGATCACCGTGGTCGCCACCAGCACGGCGGTCTGCCCGCTGGCAAAGCGGGCCATCACTTCGGCCTTCTCGGTGGGTGCCAGCCGGCCGTGGATCAGCCCGACCACCACGCCTGGCAGCGCATCGCTCAGTTCCTGGTGCGTGTCGGTCGCATTGGCCAGTTCCGAGAGCGGCTTGCCGCGCCCGTCGCCCTCGGCTTCGGATTCCTCGATCAGCGGGCAGACCCAGTACACCTGCCGGCCCCGCGCCACCTCCTCGGCAATGCGCGCCATCACCTCGTCGCGCCGGCCTTCGCCGAAGACCTTGGTCAGGATGGGCGTGCGGCCGGGCGGCAGCGCGTCGATGGTCGAAACCTCCAGGTCGGCGAAGTAAGTCATCGCCAACGTGCGCGGGATCGGCGTGGCGCTCATCATCAGCAGGTGTGGCTCCAGCGCTGGGCTGCCCGGACCGCGCTCGGTGCGCAGCTTGCGCCGCAGCGCCAGCCGCTGGGCCACGCCGAAGCGGTGCTGTTCGTCGACGATGGCCAGGCCCAGCCGCGCGAACTGCACGTCGTCCTGGATCACCGCATGCGTGCCGACGATCAGCTTCGCCTCGCCGCTGGCCACCCGTTCCAGCATCTCGCGCCGGCCTTTGCCCTTGCGGCTGCCGGTCAACCAGGCGACGGTGATGCCCAGCGGCTGCAGCCACTGCACCAGCTTGACGAAATGCTGCTCGGCCAGGATCTCGGTGGGTGCCATCAGCGCGCACTGCCAGCCAGCGTCCATCGCGACCGCGGCGGCGAGTGCGGCCACCACCGTCTTGCCCGAACCCACGTCACCCTGCAGCAGGCGGTGCATCGGCTGCGGCTTGGCCAGGTCGGCGGCAATCTCCTGGCTGACACGCTGCTGCGCGTCGGTCAGCCCCCAGGGCAACACCGCCAGCAGCCGCTCGTGCAGGCCGCCGGGCAGCGCCTGCATCACCGGCGCCGCCAGCCGTGCGCGTTCGCGGCGCGACTGCATCTGCGAGAGCTGCTGCGCCAGCAGTTCCTCGAACTTCAGCCGCTGCCAGGCCGGGTGGCTGTGGTCCTCCAGCGTGGCCAGGCTGGCCGAGGCCGGCGGCTGGTGCAGGAACTGCAGCGCCGCGCGCAGCGAAGGCAGGCCGGGCGGCAGCACGCTGGCGGGCAGCAGCTCGTCCAGCGGCGCGCGTGAGAGACCGGCCGCCACCGCCTTGCGCAGGTAGGCTTGCGGCAGCTGCGCGCCGGCCGGGTACACAGGGGTCAGCGCGGCCGCCAGCGGCGTGTGTTCGTCCACCGCCTTGAAGGTCGGGTGCACCATCTCGCGGCCGAAGAAGCCGCCACGCAATTCGCCACGCACGCGCACCCGCTGGCCCGTCGCCAGCGTCTTCTGGTGCGAGGGGTAGAAGTTGACGAAGCGCAGCACCAGCTCGTCGCCCGCGTCGTCATGCAGCCGTGCCACCAGCTGCCGCCGCGGCCGGAAGTCAACGCGGCATTCGACGATCTGCCCCTCGACCTGCGCCGTCTGCCCCGGCTGCAGCGCGGCAATCGCGCTCAGCCTGGTTTCGTCCTCGTAGCGCAGCGGCAGGTGCAGCGCCAGCGCCAGCGGCGTGTCCAGCCCCATGCGGTCCAGCGCCTTGGCCGGCGCGCTGCGCAGGTCGGCCTTCAAGGCCGGCTTGGCGTCCCCCGAGGCAGCGCCGTTCGGGGCATCGGTGGCAGGGCTGGCAGCTGGTGAACGCGGCATGGCCGGCATTCTCGCGTGACATCGCGCCTGCGCAGGTCCGCCCGTCCGGGCTCGGGTTCCCCCTGGGGTTCTCTTTTCTGACACAAAAAAGAGGCACCCACTTGCAGTTCCCGCCTGCAAACCGCGGCCGCCGGCAGCGACAATTGCGCCAGCGCCAAGACAAGGTTTCGCCCGCAAATCGCGGGGGCCATCAGGCGCTGCTCGAACAAACTGGACAGGTATGGTTGCCTTGCGTGTGATGGGTCGTTTGGTGGGTCGCTTGCTGTTGGGCCTGGCGCTGGTGCTGAGCGTGGCCGTGGGCCTGGCCTGGTCCTGGGACCATTCGGACAGTGCCGCGGCAGTCGCTGCCAGCGCCGACCCCAACAGCGCTTCGCGCTGAGACTTCACGCCGTGGCAGGCCTTGCGGACATCTCCGCATCGCCGCCCGGGCATCGGATGGGACAATCGGCCCATGTCCAGCTTTGAAGGCCAGTCAAGCCTGCAAGCCATGCCCCTGATCGAAGCCTCTTGCCCTGCCGGCGCCCCGGCGCCCCGCCAGTTCACGCTGGCCGACTTCGACTTCCCGCTGCCACCCGAGCTGGTGGCGCAGCATCCGGCGGCCGAGCGCAGCGCCTCGCGCCTGCTCGACGGTCGCGGCGACACGCCCGTCGACCGCATCTTCCGCGAGCTGCCCGCGCTGCTCTCGCCGGGCGACCTGCTGGTCTTCAACAACACCCGCGTGCTCAAGGCCCGCCTGCATGGCGAGAAGGCCACCGGCGGCAGCGTCGAAGCGCTGGTCGAGCGGGTGCTGCCTTACGACCACGCGGCCGCTGGCCCCGGCGAAGTGCTGGCCCACCTGCGCGCCAGCAAGTCACCCAAGCCCGGCAGCACCGTGCGCCTGGGCACCGACCGCGGCGAGGGCTTCGAAGCCGAGGTGCTGGGCCGCGGCGGGCCGGACGGCTCGTTGTTCCACCTGCGCTGGCCGGGCGACCCGCTGGCGCTGCTGGAGCGCCACGGTCACGTGCCGCTGCCGCCCTACATCACGCACGAGGACGCAGCCGAAGACGCCGAGCGCTACCAGACCGTGTTCGCCAACAAGCCCGGCGCCGTCGCCGCACCCACCGCCGCGCTGCATTTCGACGCGGCGGTGCTGGCCGCGCTGGCCGCCCGCGGCGTGGCGACCACCGAGGTCACGCTGCACGTCGGCGCCGGCACTTTCCAGCCGGTGCGCACCGAGAACCTGGCCGAGCACAAGATGCACAGCGAGTGGTTCGAGGTGCCGCAAACCACGGTGGACGCGATTGCCCGCACCCGCGCCGCTGGTGGCCGCATCGTTTCGGCGGGCACCACCACGCTGCGCGCGCTCGAATCTGCCGCGCGGCAGACCGGCAGCCAGCGCGGCATCGACCACGCCTGCAGCGGCGACACCGACATCTTCATCACGCCCGGCTTCCAGTTCCGCGTGGTGGACCGCCTGGTCACCAACTTCCACCTGCCCAAGAGCACGCTGATGATGCTGGTCAGCGCCTTTGCCGGCCACGAACACATCATGGCGCTCTACCGCCACGCCGTCGAAGCGCGCTACCGCTTCTTCAGCTACGGCGACGCGATGCTTTTGGATCGTCGGTAGATTGGGGCACCCGGCTTTGCGTGTTCGCAACGCCACCCGCCGGGCGGGTGGCGCGGCCGCGCCGCGGCCGGTTTGACCCAGCGCAAGCCGCTGCGGCCGGCCTGCCCCTAAGGTGCCGCATGCCTTCCCGTCTTGCCGTTCTCTCCTGCGCCGTTGCTGCGATGGCGCTCGCCGCCTGCACCCTGCCACCGGCCGGGCCGGTGCAACCTGCCGCGGTCGCGCCAGTTGTCGCGGCACCAGCCCCGGAGGCCAATCTCGACCTGGCGATGCTGCGACTCGCCGAGCGCAGCGGCTGCACCGCCTGCCATCAAGTGGACCGTCCTGTGCCGGATGAAGAGGAAGCGGTTCCGGCGCCCCGGCCGCCGGTCGGACCTTTCTGGCGCGACGTGGCCAACCGTTACCGCGACCAGCCGTCGGCTTTGCAGCGCCTGAGCGCCATCGTGTCAGGTGGCTCGCGTCCCCAGGCACCGCATTGGCGCGACGTGGCCGGCTTGTCGATGCCGCCCAACCGCCCGCTGGCCTCCGGCGAGGAAGTGCAGCAACTGGTCCGCTGGATCCTGGCCCTGCCCGAAACCCCGCCGGAGCCGTAGCGCGGCGATGGCGTTCATCCCTCGCTGTGGATCCACGCCGTCCAGTTCGCCTCACCGGCCCCGGTGAACTTCAGCACCCGCGAGTTCGCCTCGCGCCGCGCCCAGCCCAGCGACAGCACCCGGTCCAGCACGGCCGCGCCGAGCGCGCCACCCAGGTGATGCCGCCGTTCGCTCCAATCCATGCAGCTGCGGCACAGCGGCCGGCGCTGAGCCTGAAGTGCTGAAAGCACCAGCCCGAGCCGGCCGAACAAGGCAGTCGCTCCGGGCGCGAGTGGCAACACCCCGTCCCCCTCCGGCAGCAGCCCGCGCTGGCGCAGGCCCAGCATCAGCTGCACGCCGCGCTCGCCGGCCAGATGGTCGTAACAGACCCGCGCTTCGCGCAGCGCCGGCTCCTTCGGTCCTGGCCGCAGCCGCCTCGCACCACTGCGCGCGGCCACGCCCATCAGGCTTTCGAGCAGCTGGGCCACGTCGGGGTCGGCCAAGCGGAAATAGCGGTGCCGGCCTTGCGCGCTGACGACCAGCAACTGCGCTTCGACCAAGCGCGCCAGGTGCGTGCTCGCCGTCGCCTTGCCAACGCCCGCGCGCTGCGCCAGTTCGGTGGCGGTCAACGCCTGTCCGGCCATCAGCGTGGCCAGCATCTCGGCACGTGTCGGGTCGCCGATCAAGGCGGCCACACGGGCAATCGGTGGCCCGTCAGCCATGGCAATGGATTGCGCTCATGGTTCGATCGTAGGCGAATCGTGCCCGACTGAAAAGCACGCACAGTGGCGTCACCGTCTGATTGACCCCGAGGAGCCACCATGGCCGTGACCTGTTTCATCCGCTACGAAATCGACCCGTTCCAGCGCGAAGCCTTCACCGCTTACGCCCAGGCCTGGGGCCCTATCATTCCCCGTTGCGGCGGGCAGCTGATCGGCTATTTCCTGCCCAGCGAAGGCAGCAACCACGAGGCCTGGGGCCTGATCTCGTTCGAAGACCTGGCCGCTTACGAGCGCTACCGCGCCCGCCTGAAAGCCGACCCCGAAGGCCGCGCCAACTTCGAATCGGCCCAACGTGGGCGCTTCATCCTGCGTGAGTGGCGGACCTTTTGCGAAGGTGTGCCGGGGACGTTGAACCGGTCTGCGGAAATGACTTCGTGATGGCCGTTCACGACCTGGGGTCGGCGTGGGATCAGGCCGGCGGGACGCTGTTCCGCTCATGTCCCCCAACTTCGGCTGCGCCGAAGTTTCCTCCTTTACTTTGCTGCACAGCATCCCACCACCCTGATCTGGCACGGTGTTTTGGCTGTTCGACCGTGAAACCCCAAGACCGTGGAGTTCCAAGGACGGCGGGTGGCCGGCGCAGTGAAGTAAAGGAGGAGGCCGAAGGCCGGGGGACATGAACGGAGCCGGCCACCCGTTGGCCTTGGCCACTGAAACCTAGTCAGTCAGCCAGCACAACTTTCCCTGACCCGCTTCTTCCAATCGAAGCTTCAAGGCCTCCGAAGCAGACGCCAGTACCGAGAAGTGCAGCACCACGCCGTCACCGTGCCCTGCGTCGAGCAAAGAAGCCCCGGCCAGGTCCAACTCCCGTCGAAAGCGCCCCTCCAGTGCGTACGGCACCTCGCAGCGCCATTCGATGCGCTTTTGCAGCGGCGTCTTCTCGGCGCCCAACAAGGCTTGCGCCACCGCGTCGGTGTAGGCGCGCACCAGGCCGCCAGCGCCCAGCTTCACGCCGCCGAAGTAGCGCACCACGCTGGCCATCACGCCCTCCAGGTCCTGGTGGCGCAGCACGTCCAGCATCGGCCGACCGGCGGTGCCACCGGGTTCGCCATCGTCATTGGCGGCTGACTGGCCACCGGCCATCAAGGCCCAGCAGACATGGTTGGCACCGGGATGCTGGGCACGCAGTTCCGCTACGCGAGCGACGGCCGCTGCGCGGTCGGCCATCGGTTCGACGCAGGCGATGAAGCGGCTTTTCTTGATCACCAGCTCGTGGTGCACCGGCTGGTTCAGGCTGAAGGGCATGCGTGCATTGTCCCGCCAGCAGGGCAGCGCCCACCCGCGAGACCGGGTGCCCCACTGCGCGACAATCCCCGGATGCTCCAGTTCGAACTGATCAAGACCGACGGCCATGCCCGCCGCGGCCGGCTGACGCTCAACCACGGCGTGGTCGAGACGCCGATCTTCATGCCGGTGGGCACTTACGGCACCGTCAAGGGCGTGCTGCCACGCTCGCTGCACGACATGGGCGCGCAGATCATCCTGGGCAACACCTTCCACCTGTGGATGCGGCCCGGGCTGGACGTGATGGCCAGCTTCGGCGGCCTGCATGGCTTCGAGAACTGGCACAAGCCGATCCTGACCGACTCCGGCGGCTTCCAGGTCTGGTCGCTCGGCGAGATGCGCAAGATCACCGAGGAAGGCGTGAAGTTCGCGTCACCGGTCAATGGCGACAAGCTGTTCCTCACGCCGGAAGTCTCGATGCAGATCCAGACGGTGCTGAACTCCGACATCGTCATGCAGTTCGACGAGTGCACGCCTTACGAAACCAAGGGCCACCGCACGACCGAGAAGGAAGCGCAGGTCTCGATGGAGCTGAGCCTGCGCTGGGCCAAGCGCTCGCAGGCCGAGTTTGCCAAGCTGCAGAACCCGAACGCGCTGTTCGGCATCGTGCAGGGCGGCATGTTCGAAAACCTGCGTGAAGCCTCGCTGAATGCGCTGGTCGAGCTGGACCTGCCGGGTTATGCGATTGGCGGCGTCAGCGTCGGCGAGCCCAAGGACGAGATGCTGCGCATCATGGCGCACACGCCGCATTTGCTGCCGGCCCACAAGCCGCGCTACCTGATGGGCGTGGGCACGCCGGAAGACCTGGTCGAAGGCGTGGTCTGCGGCGTGGACATGTTCGACTGCGTGATGCCTACCCGCAATGCCCGCAACGGTCACCTCTTCACCCGCTTCGGCGATTTGAAGATCCGCAACGCGCGCCACAAAAGCGACCACCGGCCGATCGACGAAAGCTGCAGTTGCTATGCCTGCGCGGGCGACGCGAATGTTGCCGGGATGGGCGCCGGCGGCTTCAGCCGCGCCTACCTGCACCACCTGGACCGCTGCGGCGAAATGCTGGGCCCGATGCTGGCCACGGTGCACAACCTGCATTACTACCTGAACCTGATGCGCGAAGTGCGCGCATCCCTGGACGCCGGCACCTTCGCCGAATTCCGCCGCCAGTTCGCGGCCGACCGGGCACGCGGCGTCTAGCGAACAGAGACCTCCTCACAGCCCACCGCTGGCCGTGTGCCGCCCTTGTGCGGCGCACCGTCGCTGGCGGCCGGGCACCTCCCCTTCTTCACCACGGATGAACTCGCCCCATGGCGACCTCTGCCAAGCGCCGCGCGGCCTCCGCGCCGGCTGACCCCGCTGCCGACCTCATCGTCGACACCCTACCACCCGCCGCCAAAACCGCCCGCACGCGCAAGCCGCCAAAGGCCGTGGCCGAAGTCGCTGCGCCGGTGGTCGAGGCCGCCGAGGCGCCGGCCCCCGCACCGCGCAAGCGCTCGCGCGCCAAGCCGGCTGAACCGGTGGCCACGCCTGTGGCCGAGGTCGTCGAGGTCGTTGAGACCGCGGCAACAGCGCCCGCACCGCGAGCCCGTGCCAAGAAGCCCGCTGCGAAGACGGCGCGCCCTGCCAAGCTTGCACCGGTGGTCGAGGAGGTCGCTGTCGAGGCCGAGCTCGTCGTTGCGCCGCCCGTCGAGCTCGAGCCAGCGCCCGCCGTCCAGCCCGAAGTGCCGCCGCCCGTTGCCGAAGAAGTCGCACCGGTCGAAGCGCCCAGCGCGCCTGTCGCCCCGCCGCTCCCACCTCTTCCGCCGCGCCCCGCCCACAGCCAGCTCACGCTGCAAGACGACGGCCTGCGCTGCACGCTGCGTTGGCAAAGCGGCAGCCGCTGCCCCAACAGCCTGCTGGATGCGGTGGCGCCGCTGCAGCAGGCCGGCGGCGTGCTGGCGCTGAACAGCACCGACGCGCTGGCGGCCCTGGTGGCCGAGGCCATGCACGCCGGCCACAAGCTGGTGGTCGAAGACGCCGTGTGGCAGCACCTCGCCGCGCAAGGCGACCTGCATGGCCGCATCGACCACCTCGAAGCCCAATACCCGCAAGGACTGGACGATGTGTCGCTGCCCGAAGCGCCGCAGGCGCTGACGCCTCGCCCCGCCCAGCTCGAAGGCGCGTTTTTCCTCGCCTGCGTCGGCACCTGCCTGGTGGCTGACGATGCCGAACTCGAACCGGCGCGCGAAGCTGCGCTGGCCTGGCAACTGGTCCGCCGCCACTTCGGCGCCGACACGGTGACTGTGCTGGCCCCCGCCGAGCGCCTGGCCGAATGGCAGGCTTTGCTGAGCGCCCCCAGACTTGCCGCCTCGCGTCAGGCCCCCCAAGGGGGTCAAGAAAACTCGGGAACGGCCCTTCGTTTTCTTGAGAGCCCGGCTGCGGATGAAGCCGCGCCGCGCCTGCTGGCCTGGAACGACGAACTCGACCTGGCCGCGCTGCAAGCCGGCAGCGTGCTGATCGTCGACCAGCGCGACGGCTTGCGCACGCCGCTGCCCGTGCTGGCCGATCAACCGACCTGGTGCTGGGTGCTGTGCCCGGCTGATCTGCTGCAGGCCGACCGAGCCGGTGCCGAGGCCTGGCTGCGCCGCATCGACCGCCGGCGCAGCGGCGCATTGGCCGACTGGCTGGACGGGGAAGGCGACGCAGTGCTCGCGCCGCTGCTGCTGCAACGACGCTTTGCCGACGTGGCTGCGCAGTGGCCGGCCTGGGCACCGCAGACCCTGGCTTGTCCGCTGCCAGCGTCGCAGCGTGAGACCCATGACAAGGCGCAGGCCGCCGCACTGCAGTTGCTGTCGCGCTGGCAGCGCAGCGCTTTCCTGTCCGACAGTGACCAGCTCGCGCTGCAGCGTCAACTGCAAGCGCAGCAACAGGCCTGCCGCGAAGCCGGCGAAGCGGCGCTGCCGGCGCTGCTGCAACAGGCCATGGCCGACGGCGTGCGCCGCGTGGTGGTGTTCGCCGAAGATGCCGAGGCACTGCCCGAGCTGGCCCAGCGACTCGTTGACGCTGGTTTGCCGGCGTTTGCGCTGGCGGGCGCCATGAACGAACGCGAGGCCTTGCTGCGCCAGTTCCGCGATGCGCCCGAGGCGCAGGTGCTGCTGGTGGCCGATGGCGTGCCGGCCGACGAACCACGCATCGCCGTGCAGCCGCAGCGCCCGCTGGTCATCCTGCTTGATCGTCCGTGGGACGACGCGGTGCGCGAGCGCCGCCTGCAGCGCGTGCGCGCGCTGCGCACCCAGCGCAGCCTGCCCGTCTGGCAACTGCTGCCGGCCGACAGCCTAGCCAGCCGGCGCGAGGCGCAGGCCGACAAGGCCGCCAGCGCCGAGCCGGTCACCGGCCTGCGCCGCGGCGCCGCGCTGCAGGCCTGGCTGGCCGAACTGCTGGCCTGCCTCGCACCGGCGGCAACCCCACCCGAAGCCGAGGCACACTCCGGCTGATGCACAGCAGCCCCCCGCCGCGTCCACCTCACCGCAAGCCGTTCTGGCGCCGCTTTGTGCGCGGCCTGTGGGAGTGGCCGCTGGCGGCGCTGATCCTGTTCGAGGAATGGGGCTGGGAGCCGCTGCAACGCGCGATGGCGCGCATCGGCCAGTGGCCGGGCTTCCGCTGGATTGGCCGCTGGATCGAGTCGTTGCCGCCGTATGGCGCGCTGGCGCTGTTTGCGCTGCCCACGCTGGCCTTGCTGCCGGTCAAGCTGCTGGCGCTGTTTGCCATCAGTCGCGGCCATGCGCTGCTGGGCACGCTGGTCATCGTCGCGGCCAAGGTGGCCGGCACGGCCATCGTCGCGCGCCTGTTCACGCTGACCCAGCCGGCGCTGATGCGCCTGGCTTGGTTCGCCCGCAACTACGCACGCTGGACCGTGTTCAAGGAGCGCCTGTTGGCCCAGGTGCGCGCCTCGCGCCCGTGGCGCGCGGCGCGGGTCGTCAAGCGCCGAATGGGCCGTTGGGTGCGGCTGCTCAAGCGCTGGCTGAGCCGCGACTGAGCAGGCCTTGATCGGGCGCCTCAGTTGACCCAATAGAGGTAGCGCAATGCGGCCATGCCGCCGGCCTCGCTGGCCGTGCGGTCCAGGCGCGTGGACAGATTGCTCAGCGGGTGCGTGGCGTCCACAGTGCGGCAGGATTGGTTGTTGAGCGCCGGCATCCGGTCGAATCCCACGCGTGTGCCCACTGGTGGCGGTGACTTGAACAGCCGTGCCACGTCCAGCCCCTGGCCCGCCGGGCACACCGGCGCGGTGCTGGCCAGCAGGCCGCGGCCGCCGCGCGTGGTTGGCAGCAGGTGCCGGCCCTGCCACACGGCGTCCAGTTCCTGCAGCAGCGCGCGCCAGGTCTCGAAATCGGCGGCGGTGATCGGGATGGGAAACACGCTGCTCTTCTGCCGTGGGTTGGCCACCCATTCGTGCTCGTCGTCGGTCTCGGCCAGCACGCTGCGGCGCAGTTGCTCGGAGGTCGCCAGGCCGGCGGCGATCAGGCCGTGCGCGCTGCGCAGCAAGGCCGGGCGACTCAGCACCAGCTCGCCGTGGTCGGTGTCGAAGTCAAACGCGCGCACGGTTGTCAGCAGGCCTTCGAGGAACTGGTGGTACGACAGCGCCCACAGCACGTCGCTCTGGTCCAGGCGGATCAGCGCGTTGGCGTCGAACTCGCGCCGGTAGCGGTCCTCGTCGTTGTCCGGCAGCCGCGGTTGCGAAGCGCCGTCATGCGGCCGCGGCAGCGCGAAGAACCAGGTCTCCCAGGCCTCCTGCTGGCCGTTGCCGTTCAGGTCCAGTTGCCACTGGCCGGGCGCGATCAGCAAGGACGTGCGTTTGCCCAACTGCACCCGCTGCAGTTGCAGGCGCGAGCGCCGCAGCTGCTCGCGCAGCTCGTCGACCTTGCGCGTGACCTCCGCCACCACCTGTTCCTTGCTCGGATGCGCCTTGTCCAGCATCGCCATGCCTTGCGTGCCCCAGGTGATCAGGTCGCGCACCTGGTCCACGTCGCGGCAGATCACCCAGGCCAGGCGGGCGTCGTCATTGGGCAGGCTGTCGGCGCTCTCAAGGAAACGAAGGGCCGCTCCCGAGTTTTCTTGGCCCCCTTGGGGGGCCTGACGCGCAGCGGCAGGTCTGGGGGCGCTCACAGGCATCTCGGCGCAGCTGCGCTGGAAACCGGCGGGCGTCGTGAGGTCCGGCGCCGATGGGGCTGCAGCAAAGGCCGTGGTGGCAGCGAGCAATGCGGCGGCCAGGATGGATTTCTTCACGCGGAGTCACGCCAGCAAGGCGTGCGGGAGTGGAACACCTCGCCAATCTAGGTGCGGCGCTGGCGGGCGCCGACGGGAATCGGCGTGGTATCGCCGCGCGCCACCGGCCGGCGCGGCATGCGCTACCTGTAGAGGGCCACCTCAGCCCTTCCAGCGGAACGGGAAGGCGACCTGCTTCCAGAAGCCGTCTGGCACGTAGTCGCCCAACACGCCGTACTGGCCCGGCCACGGCCGGTCAGACTTCACGGCAGTGCCGAAGATGTGGTCCAGGAACGCGAAGTGCGCCGCGTAGTTCTTGTCGATCGCCTCGTCGTCCTGGCTGTGGTGCCAGTGGTGGAAATTCGGCGTGACGATCAGGTAGCGCAGCGGCCCCAGCCGCACGCTCACGTTGGCATGGTTGAACACCGCCTGGAAGCCGACCACGACGATGTAGGCGTCGATCACTTCCTTGCTGAAACCCAGCACATAGATCGGCGCCAGCACCAGCGTGCGCGTGATCAGCAGCTCCAGGATGTGCTGGCGCGAGCCGGCCAGCCAATCCATGCTTTTCACGCTGTGGTGCACTGCATGCAGCCGCCACAGCAGCGGCACCTCGTGGTACGCGCGGTGGGTCCAGTACTGCACCAGGTCGGCCACCAGGATGATCAGGAACAGCGCCACCGGGAAGGGCAGCGATTCGACCCAGCCACGGATGCCATCCTTCGCCGCCCAGCCGAACAGCTTGTGCACCAGCAGGTTGGTCGCCAGCAGCACAAAGCCGACGACCAGGTGGTTGACGATGAAGTGGTGGAAGTCGGTCTGCCACTCGGCGCGGAAGACCGGCTGCTCGCGCCGCAGCGCAAACATTTTCTCGATGAAGACGAAGATCAGCGTCGAGCCCAGCAGGTCCAGGATGAACCAGTCCAGCCCGATGTAGGGCGTGTTGTCCGGGAAGTCGTTGACCGGCACCTTGTGCCCGCCCAGCAGCAGGCACAGGCCGACCAGCGCAAACGCGCTGAAAGCCAGCCAGCGTGCGCGGCCGAACAGGATGTTGAACAGCGCGATGCCGCCCGACACCGCCAGCGCCCCCAGCATGATCTGCCGGATCACCGCCACGTCGTACGACTGGCGCAACTGCGGCGTCGTCAGGTATTGCGGGAAGTGGAAGGCCAGCACGCCGAGGAAACACAGGATGGCCAGGCTCAGCGCAATCACGCCCGAGACCATGCCGGTGCCGCGCTGCAGCGCGCCATGCGAGGCGGCCAGCCGGTTCAGCTTGTCGAGATCTTCCAATGCAAACTCCCTTGGCGGCGCGCATCGGCGCCTGTGTTGTCGTGTCAGCGCGGCATGCTGCCAGCGGCGCTGGCAGGTGGCAATCCCACTTTCAGGCGGTGCGTCGCGTTGGCGGTGATGGATCAGGTGCTTCTTCACCAAGCTGGTTGCGAAGGCGAACTGACAGGCAAAATCTGTTTTGCCTGCTGGCAACAGTGCTGTGGGTTTCGCTTATTCAATGAGGCAGGGAGGTGGCTGTGAAGCCGAAAATTGTTCGACTGGCGTGTTGGGTTGTGCTGGCAGGCTTGGCTGCCTGTGGCGGAGGCGGTGGGGGCGACGCCGGAGGTGGTGGCGATACACGCACGACCAGCGGGCTGTTGCCCGCGGCTGTAACTCCTGGTGCGACGCTGGCGACCGATGCCAGCGTTTTCCGACCGATGCGGGACCAGGCGACCTGGACCTATCGTGGTAGTTACAAGGCCTTTTCGGGCGCTGACGCCACTGCCTACACCAACACCGTCACACAGAGCCTGACCGCTGCGGGCGAGGTTTCAGAGTCCAGCACCGATGATGCCCATGCGGGGTCCGCCAGCCAGACGGTGCAGATCAGTGCAGGCACCGTCGCGACGCCGGCCACGGTGGACTTCACGGGCCTGGGCAACGCGGAAGCACTCTCGCTTGTTGAACTCCGTTCTCCGGTCCGCCGGGGTGAGCAGTACACGGTGCTTGATCGGCACTACGCGACCAGTAACTACGACGGCGACCTTGACGGCAAGGCGGACGCGATGGATGTGGCCATATACGCCAGCGTGATCGGCAAGGAGTCGCTCTCCTTGCCCAACTTGCCGACCATGGACACGGTTCTCGTGGACACGACGGTGGTCAGTCGCCTGCAATACAGCAGCAACCAGCAGTTCTCGAACGTGGTCACGCTGACCCGCCAGGTCTGGTATGCCGCAGGCGTGGGGATTGTTCGTCAGCGCACCACGGGGCCGAATGCCGCGGGCAGCGGGATCGAGGAGGCCGATGAGCAGATCGCGAGCTGGGACGGGCTGGAGAGCGGGCTTGGCGCAATGGCGATCACGCCGACCTTCGTGCCGGACAGCAGTGCACTGTTTCCTGGTCAACGGCTCAGCGCGGGCATTGGCTTCCAGGCATTTGCCTTTGCGGATCATGCATTGCTGCTCACTTCCGCACCGGATGGGCTCACCCCCGGGGTCACGGCCAGCGAGCTGAACCTGCGAGGTGAAGTGACCGGCACGCGGCAACTCGACTTCATCAGCTCGCCAACCCCCTATCAGGCTGTTTTTGTCCAACATGCGGGTGGTTTGCTCTATCTGGCACAGGACGATCCGAATGCCGGCAGTCCTGTGGTCAAGGTCACCAAGCTGGATGCGCACGGCGCCGTCCAAGTGGCGGTGGGGAGCATCGCTATCGATCTGTCGGGAACAGTGTTCCAGCCAACCATCAAGAATCAATTCGCCGCTGCGGTGGATGGCAGCACGCTTTGGGTTATGTGGCCCCGCACCTGGGTGAACGTGGGTGTGGGCTTCGTGAACGACCTGGTGCTTCAGGCCTTCGACTTCAACGGCCAGCCGCTGGCGCCTGAGCAACTCCTGATGCGCGCTTCAGGCTCTGACTTCTTCTTGATCTCGGGCCTCTCCGCAGGCCATGGGTCGGCGTTGGCGACCTGGATGCGCACGACGGGTGGCGTCAAAGAACTGATGATGACCAGCGCCAGCGTCACCGCAGGTGCCAGCAGCGTGAGCCTGGCTGGAGGCTTCTCCGACGGAGCCGCCCTCGTGGCGCCGTTCAGTCTGGCGGATGGTGGAGCCCTGTTGTGGCCTCAGTTGCCATTCACGACTGGCGTGACGGGGGTCGGGGGCCTTCGACTTGACTCGAATTTCAGCCCGGTGCGTTCGACCGCTAATCTGGGCGACGAGCGCATCGCGTCAATCGCCGCTTACCGGGCCGCTCGTGCGCTGGACAACCGGGTGGTGCTGCTCGGGGACGTGTCGTTGGAGCTGCTATGGCCCGACTCTGCCGACACGGACCTGGTGGCCCAACTGCATTGGATGGATACCAGCGCCGCAGCGCTGGCTTCGACCCCCGTGTCCACCGTCAGGTTCGCGTCGCCAAAGTACGCCGTGCAATTGGTTTTCCCGGACCGGGTATTGGTGATCGGTACTGCGATGCCACCCGGATACTACGAGGGGCTGGCCACCTCCGTGGTCTGGCTGAACCGAGGTACGAGTCTCCCCTGACCATGCGCGACATGCACCGATGGGTGCATGTCGCGTTCAGTCCTTGGCCGGCGCGCTGATCAGCCCGATGCTGCTCTCCGCCGTGCCCAGCAGGCCGACGCGGCTGTAGATGCCCAGCTTGGCGCGGGTGTCTGAGATGTCCAGGTTGCGCATGGTCAGCTGGCCGATGCGGTCGGCCGGGGTGAACGGCGCGTCCTCGACCTTTTCCATCGACAGCCGCTCGGGCGCGTAGGTCAGGTTCGGGCTGTCGGTGTTCATGATCGAGTAGTCGTTGCCGCGGCGCAGTTCCAGCGTCACTTCGCCGGTGACCGCACGCGCCACCCAGCGCTGGGCCGACTCGCGCATCATCATGCACTGAGGGTCGAACCAGCGGCCCTGGTAGAGCAGGCGGCCGAGCTTGCGGCCGTTCATGCGGTACTGCTCGATCGTGTCTTCGTTGTGGATGCCGGTCACCAGGCGCTCGTAGGCGATGTGCAGCAGCGCCATGCCCGGGGCTTCGTAGATGCCGCGGCTCTTGGCCTCGATGATGCGGTTCTCGATCTGGTCGCACATGCCCAGGCCGTGGCGCCCGCCGATGCGGTTGGCTTCCTCGAACAGCGCGACGGCGCTGGCGAACTGCACGCCGTTGAGCGCCACCGGCACGCCTTCCTCGAAGCGCACCGTGACCTGCTCGGCCTTGACCGCCACGTCCTCGCGCCAGAAAGCCACGCCCATGATGGGCTTGACGATCTGCATGCCGGCGCTCAGGAACTCCAGGTCCTTGGCCTCGTGCGTGGCGCCCAGCATGTTGGAGTCGGTGCTGTAGGCCTTCTCCACGCTCATCTTGTAGTCGAAGCCGTTGGCAATGAGGTATTCGCTCATCTCCTTGCGGCCGCCCAGCTCGTCGATGAAGGTCTGGTCCAGCCAGGGCTTGTAGATCTTCAGCGCGGGGTTGACCAAGAGGCCGTAGCGGTAGAAGCGCTCGATGTCGTTGCCCTTGTAGGTTGAGCCGTCGCCCCAGAGGTTGACGCCGTCTTCCTTCATCGCGGCCACTAGCATCGTGCCGGTGACGGCGCGGCCCAGCGGCGTGGTGTTGAAGTAGGTCGCGCCGCCGGTGGAGATGTGGAAGGCGCCGGACTGGATCGCCGCAATGCCTTCGTTGACCAGCTGCGTGCGGCAGTCGATCAGGCGGGCGATGTCGGCACCGTAGGCCAGCGCCTTGCGCGGGATCTCGTCGTAGTCGCTCTCGTCGGGCTGGCCCAGGTTGGCCGTGTAGGCGCAGGGAATGGCGCCCTTGGCGCGCATCCAGTGCACCGCGGCGCTGGTGTCCAGGCCACCGGAGAAGGCGATGCCGACGCGCTCGCCAGAGGGAAGTTTTTGCAGGATGGTGGCGGACACGGCAGGGCTCTTTCCAGGCAGACCAAAAGTCGGAACCCACGATTTTAAGGCGACCGCTGCGGGCCGCTGCAGAGTTCCCTGTTTCACAGATCTTTGCCATCGGCAACGCACTGCAGCGAAATGACCCGGCGACAGTGAAGGCAGTCCGCCTTCCCGTTGCCCAAAGAGTTGTCCATGCCCTTGCCGTCCCGTCTCCGTTCCAGTCCTGTCTCCGCCGCCGAGCCGGCCCTGCCCACGCGCCGCCGCGTGCTGCAAGCCGCAGCCGGCATCGTCGCTGGCGGCAGCCTGCTGGCGCTGCAAGCCTGCGGCGGTGCCGACGATGGCGACACCGCTTCGCTGCGCCTGGTCAACGCCACGGTCGACTTCGAGACCGCCAGGCTGCAGGTTGACGGCAGCACCGTGATCTCGTCGCTCGCCTATGGCGGAACGACCAGCGACTACGTCAGCATCGACAGCGGCAGCCGCGCGCTCGCGCTGTTTTCGACCAGCGGCACCACGGGCCCGTCGACCGCCTACAGCTTCAATGCCGACACCTACAACACCGTGATCGCCTACGGCACGCTGAGCGCCGGCATGGCCTTTCGGCGCATCGAGGAGTCCAACTCGGCCCCGTCCAGCGGCTACTTCAATGTGCGCCTGCTGCACGCCGCGCCGCTGCTGGACGGGCTGGACCTGTACATCAGCAACACCAGTAGCCTGGCCGACCTGACGCCCACTGCGACCATCTCCGCCATCGGCAACCTGGGCGATTTCGTCGCCGTCGAGGCCGGCACTTACCGCGTGCGCCTCACGCCCACTGGCGACCACAGCACCGTGCTGTTCGACTCCGGCTCTGACACTTCGTCCCGCATCACCTTCAGCAGCGAGCTCATCGTCACGCTGGCCATCGTGCCGCGCAGCAGCGGCTCGCTGCCGGACATCACCGCGCTGCCTGAGAAGCTGGCCGCTGGCGTGCTCAGCAACTCGCTGGCTTGATGGACAGCGCGCCGCGTGGCGCATCCCGGCGCTGCGCATGCAGCACGTCCAGCTCACCGCGCAGCGTGGCCAGCATCGCCTGTTGGGCCGGCTCGCGGTAGAATAGGTTGTGGCTCTCGAACGGCACCATGCGGCCGTCGGGCAGCGCCATGTGGATGCAGCTTTTCTTCAGCGCCCGGATGTCCAGCCCGCGCGCGTCCATGAACTGCACGATCAGCACGCGAAACACGTGCCGGTAGTCTAGGCCCTGCGGCGCGCTGATCTGCGGCAGGCAGCACATCAGCTCCGACAGGCAGCTGGCCTGTGACTGCGGCGAATGGTTGGTCGAGAACAGCCGGAAGACCTGGTCCTTCAGCGCCGGGTCGCGCTCGAAGACGATGGTGTTGCTGGCGGCCTCCACCAGCGCGGCCGGGTCCAGGAAACGCGTGAGCGGCTGCAGCTCGCCGCCCGGCGTGGCCCGCAGCGCATAGGCCATCGCCAGCGTGTCCGGGTTGCAGGGTACCGGCAGCACGTCTTCCAGCGTGAACAGGCCGGACTGCTCGGCAATGCGGCGGCGGATCTCGCTGACCGTCAGCCGGTGCCTGGCCGCGTCATAGCCTTCGACCCGGCCGGCGTCCTGCACCGGCTGCAGCGTTACGCCGCGCACGCAGGGCTGTGCCGCCGCGAAGCGGATCACCTCGCCGATCTCCTCGTCGTTCACGCCGCGCTTGACCGTCATCACCAGCGTGGTGGACAGGCCCACTTCGTTGAGCCGCGCCAGTGCCTGCGTGCGGATGCGCCGCAGGTCGGCGCCGCGCAGGTCCAGCAGCGGCGCGCGCTGCAGCGAGTCGAACTGCAGGTAGACCTCGAAGGCCGGCGCGTAGCTCGCCAGCCGCTCTGCAAAGCCCGGCTCTTCTGCGATGCGGATGCCGTTGGTGTTGAGCATCAGGTGGCGGATGGGCCGCGCCCGCGCTGCGTCCAGCACCTCGAAGAACTGCGGGTGCAGCGTGGGCTCGCCGCCGCTGATCTGCACCACGTCGGCCTCGCCTTCGCTGGCGATCACCGCGTCCAGCATGGCGTTCACTTCGGCCATCGAGCGGTGCGTCAGCCGCTCCGGGCCGGAGCTGGCGTAGCAGGTCGGGCAGCGCAGGTTGCAGTGGTCGGTGATCTCCACCACCGACAGGCAGCTGTGCTGCATGTGATCCGGGCACAGGCCGCAGTCGTACGGGCAACCGTGGCGCATCTCGGTGGCAAAGCGCTGCGGCATCTCCGGCGCCTTCACGTAGACCTCGCGGCACTGGCGGTAGTAGGCCGCATCGTCGGCCACCAGCACCCGCTCGGTGCCATGCACCGGGCACCACTTGTCCATGAACACCTGATCGTCCTTGATCAGGATCTTGGCTTCGACCTGGCGCAGGCAGGTGGTGCAGACCGATTGGGTGGTGTCGTAGAACAGCCAGGGGCGGGTCTTGCGGGTCATGGGTTCGGGCCGCGATCGACCGCCTCGGATGGCCGTGCTGCGGATGGGCGCAACAGTTGCCGGATATTGCGGATGCTGGCGGCAACGATCAGGAAGCCGATGCCGCTGGCGACGAAACAGAAAAGCGCGAACGAGTTGCCGCCGTTCCATCCAAACTGACGCACGATGGAGATGCCGGCCCAGGTGCCCCAAACCCCGCAGGTGCCGAAGCCCAGGACAGTGGCCGTGAGCGAAAGCAGGGTGACGACGCGCAACACCCGCGTCAGCCCTGCCGGCCGGAGTGTCGCTTGGACGATCACCAACGCGACGATCACCACAATGACTAGGGCCGCGATCAGACCGGTCATGAGTTTTGCACCTGTTCCGAGCTTGGCGGCACATCGCTCTGCCCGATGGCGGAGTGACAAGTCCGCCACAGCGCCCAGCCGCTGATCGCGAGGCCCACAAGGCAGACCCATTGGATGCCGGACAGGCCGCCAGGGTAGGCGATGCGCACCGGTTTGAGCGCATCGCCGAGCAGGCGCCAGAGCAGGTACCCGCTTGCAAACAGTTTGAAATGCAAGCCCTCGGGAGCCCGGGCAGGCCAGCGCGGCGCGGCCATTCGGCGCAATCCGCCCCAGGCTGCTAGAAACAGCATCTCGTAGATGGCGCTGGGATGTCTCGGCCGACCGTCACCCAGGTCCAGCCCCCAGGGCACGGTTGTTGGCAGGCCGTAGGTGTCGTCATGCAGGCCGGCGAGCAGGCAGCCGATTCGGCCGATGCCCAGGCCCCACAGCAAAGGCGTCACCATGGCGTCGCCGGTCGAACGCGTCTGACCGGAGAACCACTTGGCCAATTCGACGCCCAGCCAACCGCCGAGCAATCCGCCCACCATGCTTTGCCCCGGCCACAAGGGCTCTCCTTGCCAAATGCGCATGGCGATGTCCGGACGCTCGATTAGGAACACGAGCTTGTTCCCCAGACCAGCCCCTATCAGCAGGCCCAACAGCACGGCGAAGCGTCCCGGTGCCAGTAGGCCATGCGATCCGTTGTCCGATTGGGTTTTTCGGACGGAGCGTCGCCAAAGCGTGGCACCCGCCGCCATTCCGAGCCATTCGAACAGGGCGTGAACGGCCGCGGCCAGAGGTGGGTCTTGGATCACTGAGCGAGCCTTGAAGCCTCGCGTCGGCGACGCAGCCAGCGCAACACGCTCCAGCAGGCGCCCACGCCCAACACGCCTATGCCAAGGGATGCGTACGGGAGCATCCCGATGAACTCGGACTCGCCGGGATGCGCGCTTCGCAAGTCAAGCAGGCTGAATACACCACCGCAGGTGCCCATCAAGGCAAATGCGAGCAGCGCGAGGACCAACAAGCCACGAATCAAGACCAGCCCCACGTGTTCGACCGATGCATTCTGTTGGGCACGCGTCTTCACGATTCAATCCTTGCTGGCCAGCAGCAGTTGCGCCACGCGCGCTTGCAACGCATCCATCTGAACTTGCTCTGGCGCCTGAGCCGGTGCCGCCACCAGGCCCACCGGGCTGAACAGCCCACGGCGGAAGGGCTTGACCATCGCGGTGCCGCCTTCCACACGCGAGAAGAAAGAGCCCCAGAGGTTGGTCAGCGCCATCGGCACGACAGGCACCGGGCGGCGCTCCAGGATCTTCATCAGCCCGCCCTTGAAGGGCTGCAGCGTGCCGTCGCGGGTGATGCCGCCTTCGGGGAAGATGCCCAGCAGTTCGCCGTCGGCCAGCACGGCGTCCGCAGCGTCGAAGGCGGCTTCGTAGGCGGCCGGGTCTTCGGCGCGTGGGGCGATGGGAATCGCCTTGGCCAGCTTGAACAGCCAGCCCAGCACCGGGATCTTGAAGATGCGGTGGTCCATCAGGAAGCGGATCGGGCGCGGGCTGGCGGCCATCAGCAGCACCGGGTCGATGAAGCTCACGTGGTTGCAGACCAGCACCGCGGCGCCGGTGGCCGGAATGTGGCGCGTGCCCTGCAGCCGGAAGCGGTAGACGACATGCGACAGCACCCAGGCGATGAAGCGCAGCAGGTACTCGGGCACGACCAGGAAGATCCACAACGCGACCACCGCGTTGGCCACCGCCAGCAGGCCGAAGACCTGTGGCACCGTGAACCCGGCCGCGAGCAGCGCGCCGACGATCAGGCTGCTGGCGATCATGAACAAGGCGTTCAGGATGTTGTTGGCCGCGATGATGCGGGCCCGGTGGCTGGCTGGCGAGCGCAGCTGGATCAGCGCATACATCGGCACGCTGTAAAGGCCTGCGAACAGCGAGAGCAGGAACAGGTCCGCCAGCACGCGCCAGTGCGCCGGCTCGGCAATGAAGCTGCCCAGGCCGTACTGCAGCGCCGGGGCCACGAGCGAGGACGAAGACCACCACAGGTCGCCCGCGAAGACCGTCATGCCAATGGCGCCCAGCGGCACCAGGCCGATCTCCACATGCTCGCGGCTCAACGTCTCGCACAGCAGCGAGCCCATGCCCACGCCCACAGAAAACACCACCAGCAGCAGCGAGGCCACGTGCTCGTCGCCATGCAGCACGTCTTTCGCGAAGACCGGGAACTGCGACAGGAACACCGCGCCGAAGAACCACAGCCACGAGATGCCCAGCAGCGAGCGGAACACCGCCAGGTGGCCGTGCGCCAGCTTCAGGTTGGCCCAGGTCTCAGAGACAGGGTTCCAGTTGACCTTCAGCCCCGGCTCGGTGGCCGGCGTGGCCGGCACGAACTGCGCCGCCAGCCGGCCCAGCGCCGCCAGCGCCAGGCAGGCCACGGCGACCGCCTGCGCGCCGCTGACGGCGCCGCTCTCGGGCAGCGCGATCAACAGCCCGCCGGCCACGTTGCCCAGCAGGATGGAGACAAACGTGCCCATCTCGATCATGCCGTTGCCACCGGTCAACTCGCGCTCGTTCAGGTGCTGCGGCAGGTAGGCGAACTTCACCGGGCCGAACAGCGTGCTGTGCAGCCCCATCAGGAAGATGCAGCCCAGCAGCAGCGGCACCTGGTGCGTCACCAGTCCCAGCGTGGCCAGCGCCATGATCGCCAGCTCCAGGTTCTTGACCCAGCGCGTCATTCGCGCCTTGTCGTACTTGTCGGCCAGCTGGCCCGCGGTGGCCGAGAACAGCAGGAAAGGTGCGATGAACACCGCGCCGATCACCAGCCCGGCCATGGCAGACGGCAGCCAGCTGACCGAGAGCCGGTAGGTCACCAGCACCGTGAACGCGAACTTGAAGACGTTGTCGTTCATCGCCCCCAGGAACTGCACCCAGAAAAACGGCGCAAACCGGCGCTGGCCCAGCAGCGCGAACTGGCTGGGGTGTTCGCTGGACGAAGGTGCGGACATCGACGGTCTCCTCGGGGGGGCTTTGGTTTTGGCGCGGCGGGTGCCGGGTAGCAATGTAGCGGTTCAACGCACCAACTGCGGTGCGCCAGCGAGCTGGCTGCCGGCGAGCCAGCTGAACATCGAGTCGGCGGTCACGGTTTCGATGTGGTCGGCGAAGCGCTTGCTGTTGGGGTGGTCGTCGAATGCGATGTTGGCGCGGGTGGCGCGGGCGCCCAGGCGGGTGAAGGCGTCGATGTTCAGCACGGTGGGCTGGTAGCCGCGCAGCTGCAGCCATGCCTGGGCGCGGTGGCGGTCGGTGGCGCCGTCATCCAGCGCGGCTGCCAGGGTTTCGAGTGCCCACTGGTTGCTCTGCTGGTAGCGCTCGGACCAGGGGTAGGCGAGCATCGAGTAGGCGGCGGTGTGCATCAGCGGCAGCCGGCGGCTGTCGTCCAGCCACGGGCGCAGCTTGGCTTGCACTTCGGGCGTGGGCACCACGAAGGCGGCCTCGTAGCGCCAGGGCTGGTCGAGGAAGAAGTCGCCCAGGCCCTGGCGGTAGAGGCCGGCGCGGTCGGTGCCGCAGCGGTTGAGCTTGTGCACCACGCGCCACGCGGGCCGGCCTTGCGCGTCGGTGCTGCGGTAGGCAAAGCCCAGGTGCGACCACTGCAGCCCGTAGCGTCGCAAGTCCTGCCCGGCGCGCGCCAGCAGCACGACCTGCGCACCGCTGGCGTCCAGCGCCTGCGAGGTGCGCTGGGCCAGCGCCATGCCCTCGGTCACGGCGCTGGCGCTGGGCGGCTGTGGCGCTTCGCAAGCCTGGCCGGTGTGTGCACCGGCGGCCAGGGCCAGGGCCAGGCCGGCCACGAGCACTCGGAGCGCTTTCATCGCGTCACCGGCTCGTTGTAGAGCAGCGAGGCGCCGATCTCGTTGGGGATGAAGCACAGCGCCTTGCCGGCCTGCGACAGCACCCAGCCGGTGCCGGTGACGACCACGGTGACCGCAGTGCCGGCGGCGACCAGCGAGGCCCCGGCCATCGTCAGGCTGATGCGCGCGCCGTCCGAGGCACGGGCCAGCACCCACAGCGTGCCGCCGGCCACGGCTTGCACCGAGACCACGGTCAGCACCGCCCCGGCCGACAGCACGGCAGCCGGCACCGCCAGCGGCGTGGCCACCGAGATGGCGATCGACAGCGCCGAGGCTTCGCTGGCTTCCGATGGGCCCTGGTGCGCGAGCACCGTGTGCGGCCAGCTGGCCAGGACCAGCACCATGCCGAGGCTGACCGAGACGGCGCCGCGGGCGGTCTTGCGCACGGTCTTCGTGGCCGGCTTGAGAACAGTGGTCGTGCACATCAGCGAGTCTCCTCACGCAGGGCTTCGCGGCGGCCGGCCAGGCGGGCTTCCAGCAGGTCGGCGTCATGCGCGTCGCGCAGGGTCTTGGCCAGCGTGAACACGCTGGAGATCAGGAACAGCCACGACACCAGCAGGAAGGCCTTCCACACCGGCTGTATGCCCATGCGCCACAGGCCCCAGCCCGTCAGCCCCATCGAGAGCAAAAAGCCGCCCCACACCACCAGACGCCACATCGGCGTGTCGACCGTGCGGCGCTGGTTGTCGCGCACGAACTTGGCCAGGCCGAAAGCGCTGGACAGGCAGAACACATAGCCCATGACCATGAAGGCGCGGGCTATGTCGTCGCCCGGCAGCCAGGCCAGGCCGATGGCGCACAGCGAAACGGCGATGCCGAACGACAGCCAGACCTGCAGCCGCCAGGCCGCGGTGTCGCGGCGGACGGCGAGGGACGAGACAGCGGAGGTGTCCATGTCGGTGACGGGAGCGTTGAACATGGACGCGATGTTGGCGAGCTTGCGCCGTAAGTGGCCTGTCTGGATGCTGCGTCGCGCCGGATGGCACATCTGGTATCGTCATTCGATACGTCACCCTCCCGCAGGAGCCCGCATGGCCAGCACCCAGGCCCTGATCCAGGTCATCAAGAACGAGCTGAAGGCCGCCGGCCTGACCTACGCCGCGTTGGCCGGCGAGCTGCAGATGGCCGAGTCCAGCGTCAAGCGCATGTTTTCGCGCGGCGAGATGCCGCTGTCGCGCGTGGACGAAATCTGCCGCGTGCTGAAGACCGATTTCGCCGCGCTCTCACGCCAGGTCGCCGAGGCCCAGCCCGAACGCCGCGAACTGACGCTGGAGCAGGAGCGCGCCGTGGTGGCCGACCGCAAGCTGCTGCTGGTCGCCATCTGCTGCATGAGCCAGTGGTCGCTGGAGCAGATGGTCGGCCACTACCGCATCACCGAGCCCGAAGTCATTCGCCACCTGGCGCAGCTGGACCGCCTGGGCATCATCGCGCTGCGCCCGCTGAACCGCTACCGCCTGCAGCTCGCCAAAGGCTTCCGCTGGCGCCCGCACGGCCCGGTGATGCAGTTCTTCCGCGAAGACGTGGTGCAGGACTTCTACAGCGGCGGCTTCGACGGCGAGGCCGAACTGCTGGCGCTGGTGCACGGCCAGGTGGCCCCGCGCCACGCCATCGCCTTCCAGGAGCGGCTGCAGCGCCTGGCGCAGGACTTTGCGCAGCAGCATCTGTCTGACCGCGCGTTGCCGGCGGACCAGAAGCGGCCAATGACGCTGCTGATCGGCATGCGGGCGTGGCTGTTCGGGGCGTTTCGAGACATGAAGCGCTAGACGGCATTTGTGCTGATAGATAAATACAAAATATGCTATTCTGTTGTAATCTATCGGTATGCCAAAGACTGCGCGTGCGCTGCTTCAACTCCCGCCGGCAACCGTGGGTGCCCTGGAAAAGCTGGGCGCCGACCTGGCCGTCGCACGCTTGCGCCGCAAGGAGTCACTGCGGTCCTGGGCCAAGCGCATGGGGGTGACGGTGTCCACGCTCCAGCGCCTGGAAGCCGGAGACCCGTCGGTCGGCATCGGCATCGTGGCGACGGCTCTCTGGCTCATCCAGCGCGACGGTGAACTGAGGGATCTCGCAGCGCCGGAGCACGACCAGGGCGCGCTTGAACTTGATGTTCGAGCGGCCGTTGCACTAGGCCGTGCTCGCGCCCAGGCGTCGGCCGAAACGCGTTTGAGCAAGCGGGAGCAGGACTGAGATGCGCCTGGACGACCTGTCCCTTTGGTACCTGGGCGAGCCCGCGGCACCGCGCCTGGTCGGCGCGCTGAAGTTGGTCGCTGCGGGCAAGGGCGTCTCGTTGCGCTACGCCCAAGCGTGGCTGCACGACGGATTCGCGCTGAGCGAGGACCTTCCCCTGGTCGACAACGAATTCCTGCCACCTGGCCGCTTGGGCGCAGAGGGGCCGCGCGCGGTTGGCGCCGTTGACGACGCGCGGCCGGACCGGTGGGGCGAGAAAGTCATCCGCTTTGTCGACAAACCCAAGCGCCTGTCCTTGATGGAGTACCTCTATTACGCGGGCGACGACCGATTCGGCGCGCTGGGTGTCTCCACATCGTCCAGCGTCTACAGCCCCAGAGCCGGCAGTCCATTGCCTCGACTCGACCAGGCGCAGCAGCTCAGCGAGGTCGTGGCCAAGATCGAAGCCTCGGAGCCGTTGAGTGCGCTGGAGGCCAAGATCATTGCGGGTGGCGGCAGCCCGCTCGGCGGCGCAAAACCCAAGGCGCTGATCGAGATCGATGGCGAGCAGTGGGTCGTCAAATTCTTCAACAACGAGCCAGTTGACGCGCCGCTCGTTGAGCACGCAACGATGACGCTGGCCGCGCGTGCCGGCATCACCGTGGCAGAGACACAGGTCATCCGGCTGGAAGACGCGAACGCCATCGCGATCCGCCGCTTCGACCGCGAGCAAGGCCTTCGCATCCACAGCATTTCGGCGGGCACTGCCATTCGCGCTGCCACAGCCTCTGGCGCCGAGCCCGAGATGGGTTACCCCGAACTCGCGCGCATCCTGCGCCGTGTTGGCCTCACGCAGGATGACACCCACCTGCGCGATGCACGCGAGCTCTTCCGGCGCATGGTCTTCAACATCCTGCTCGACAACACCGACGATCACGAGAAGAACCATGCCCTGCTGGTCGTGAACCCATACGACCATGGGCGCTTGAAACTCGCGCCCGCCTATGACGTTTTGCCGACCAACTCTGGCCAGGGTTATCAGGAGTTCATCTGCGGCGCCGAGGGCCGGGACTCGACGCTGGCCAACGCGATGTCACAGTGCGAGGCCTTTGGCCTGCGCCCGGACGAGGCGGCCGCCGAAGTGGTCGCCGTCATTGCGGTGGTGAACGAGTGGCGAACGCACTTTGCGCAGGCCGGCGTGGCGAGCCGGGACATCGAGAGCCTGGCCGAGCGCGTCGATGGCGAAGAGCTCCTGCGCCAGCGCGAAAGCTTCGACCCGGCGCAGTTTCAGGCGTCGCAGTCGAGACCCCGGAAAACGAGTCCGTTCCGGCCCACCTGACGGGCAAGCCCACCCCCCGCTCACCGCACCGCCAACTCCGCGCTCCGTGACACGAAATTCCGCCAAGGTGTCCCCACGTTGAACCCCGAGGCAATCATGGAGGCCGCCGAAGCGGGCGAGCGCATCCGCAAACTTTTAGGCGTGCCAATGTGCCAGCTCATCCCTCGAGAAGCAGATGACAGCAATGGTTTTCAGAGGCGAAACTGCGGTCATGCGCAATGCCTCCAAAGACCTTAGACCAACCGGCCGCTTCGGGCGGCGGTTGTCCATTTGACGTTAGAGCGCTTCATATGTCAGACCACATTCAGCACGACGAGTACGAAATCTCCACTGATCCGGAGCGGCTTGACGTCACATCCATTCATGCGTTTCTCACACAAAGCTACTGGTCGCCCGGCATTCCGCGCTCTGTAGTCGAGCGCGCCATCAGCAACTCCCTGTGCTTCGGCCTGTATCGCCGGGCCGAGCAAGTAGGGTTCGCTCGTGTGGTCACTGACAAAGCCACGTTCGCCTATCTCGCAGACGTATTCATTCTTAATGCACATCGAGGCAAAGGCTTATCGAAGTGGCTAATGCAAGTCATCACGGAGCACAAAGACCTGCAAGGTCTTAGGCGCTTCATTCTCGCAACCAAGGATGCACATGGCTTGTACAAGCAGTTCGAGTTCAACGCACTGGCCAATCCGTCGCTCATGATGGAAATCCTCAAACCCGATGTTTACCGCCAATCGCTCTAACCCTTCCATCGAGAGGACGTCACCCGGCAAGCCGGGCGCCGCCTCTCATGTCAAACGTGAGGGCGCAATGAACATCTGGATTTCCGCGATCGCAGCCGTGGCTGTCCAGCCACTGGTTTTTCTGCTTCGAGTCCTTCCTGACTATCTGTCGTCACCTCAACCGCTCTACGAAGTTGGCCTTATGGTTGTGGCTGTAGTGGCGGTTGGCGCGGCTGTAGTTCTAGTCCTTGGGATTCCCGCGTTCCTTGCACTACGGAGGTTCCGCCGCGAAGGCTGGGGTTCTCTAGGAGCCGCGGGAGCCCTTCTGGGAGCATTGCCAAGAGCGTCTTCCTGGCCGCGCACCCTCGAAGGCTACTCGGCCGGTCAGAACTGGCATGGCAACTACATTGAAACCTATGTCAACGGCACTCCGACCACGTATGCCTGGCTCACCTACGCCGAAAGCGTCTTGCTGTTCGCGCTGCATGGTTTGGTCGGCGCGCTCGTGTTCTATGGTGTCTGGCGCTCGCGCCAGCGCCCTAACCAATCATTCCAGCCAACCGCCTTCGGCGGCGACTGAATTCGTTAGGCCGCAAAACTAACCAAGGTGCCAGCATGCTCTTCCGAAGAACAGCCGAGACCGAAGACCTGGTGGCACTCACTGCTTTGATTCGTGCCGCCTACGCGCCGCATGCGTTGAAGGGGCTCCGCTATTGGGCAACCCACCAGTCCGTCGAGGACACAGCCAGGCGCCTTTCCCGAGGCGTCGGCTTCGTTGGCGAGGTAGATGGAGAACTGATTGCCACCATCACGCTCAGCAAACCCGACCCCGAGTCCAAGGTTCTGCTCCTGCGCGACGAGTACACGTGGTCGTTCGGTCAGTTTGCCGTCGCGCCAGGACATAAGGGCAAGGGCTACGGAAGGTGCATCCATGATGCTGCATTGCAACATGCCGTTCTCGGGGGTTGCCAAGTCATGGCGCTCCACACAGCCGAGCCTGCTACTGAACTGATCGAGATGTACCGATCCTGGGGCTATGCTCAGGTCGGCACCTGTGACTGGCGACCACACACGAACTTCTTGAGCGTCCTCATGACGAAGCCCCTCGCCCCTCAAGCAACCAGCAATGCGGCCTGACCCTTCGTCAAGGAGGCGTCCCGCAAGCGGGCCTCCCCTTGCGTTAGGCGTCAGAAGGCACCCTGATCCCAATGACGACGTCGGGCTTACGTGTCGAAAATGAGCGCCTCCATTCGTCGTAAAGGTGGAGCGACAACGTTCCGCAACTCTACGTAAGGAGACCGACATGCGATTCATGGTGCTGATCAGGGCTGACCGCAACAGCGAAGCGGGCGTGATGCCCAGCGAACAACTGCTCGCCGAGATGGGCCGGTTCAACGAAGACCTGGTGAAAGCCGGCGTCATGCAGGCCGGCGAAGGACTGCACCCCAGTTCCAAGGGTGCCCGTGTGCGCTTCTCAGGTCACGAGCGCAAAGTAGTTGACGGCCCCTTCGCCGAAACAAAGGAGTTGATCGCAGGCTTCTGGATCTGGAAGTGCGCCTCGTTGCAGGAGGCAATCGATTGGGTCAAGCGCTGCCCTAACCCGATGCTGGGCGACTCGGAGATCGAGATACGCCAAGTCTTCGATACCGAGGACTTCGGCGAGGCCCTCACGCCAGAGTTGCGCGAGCAAGAGGAGAGACTGCGTGCGCAGATCGCCGGGCAGACTGACGCCTAGCCCTTTACAGGGACTTCTCCGCGCGTCGATACCAACCGTTGATTGAGGTGCCTTTCTTGCTCGAAAGCGAATTGCGCTCACTTGGATAGATCATGACGAGAACCGACTGCACATTGAGGTCCGGCCCTGCTGCAGTTGAGCCTGGACCGGGCCTTCCATACAGGGCGCTTCAGCGCGCTGCCAACTCCGCACTCAAGCGATCCACCGTCCCCGCAATGCGCTCCAGCTTCGGATAACGCAGCCCACCCCGGTAGTCGATCTTCACCAGCTTGTAGCGCTCGCCCACCTTCACCAGCAGTTCGATCGGCGCCTGGCCGGTCTTGTTGGCGGTGATGGCGGCGGCCAGGCGCTCGGGTTTCCAGCTCTGCATGCCGACGGCCAGCACCTGCTCGCCCGGCGCCAGGCCTGCCTGGAAGGCCGGGCCGTCCCAGCGCACGCCGCCCACGTTGCCGTCCTTGTCCAGGCGCAGGCCCAGCGAGTAGGAGAGGTCTTGCCCGCCGGATTCGCCGCGGCCGTCGTCGGCCTTGGCGAATTCGCTCTCCTTCTCCTCATAGACCAGGCGCCAGCCGCTGCGGGCCAGGCCGCCCAGCGGCGCGGCATCGGCACCGGTGCGGTCCAGCCGCTCGCGCAGGAAGCGGGCCCAGTCGTGGGGCTGCACGCCGTTGAGGGCCTTGACCACGTCGTCGAAGGCGTAGGTGCGCGGCAGGATGCTGCCGTCCGGCGCATTGGCATGCGCTGCACCGAAGAAGGCGCGTGCGAAGTCGTCCAGCGAGCGCTTGTCGCCGCTCTGCTCGCGGATCAGCATGTCGGCCTCCAGCCAGATCAGCCGGCCTTCCTCGTAGTAGTCGCGGCCGCGCTGCCAGTCGCCCCAGGGCTTGTTGCGGCTCGCTTCCATCGCGCCTTCGTTGGTCGTGTCCTGCAAGGTGCGCCAGCCACGGCCGCCGCGCGCGGCCAGGTCGGCGGCGTTGTGCGCCAGGTTGTCGCGGAACTCGGCCGCTGTCACCAGCCCGCTGCGGGTGGCCAGCACGTGGCCCCAGAACTGGGTCTGGCCTTCGTAGACCCACAGCAGCGAGCCGCGCATCGGCTGGTTGAAGTTGGCGGTCCACAGGTCGTCGGGCCGGCGGAACTTGCCGTTCCACGAGTGGGTGAACTCGTGCGCCAGCAGGTCGCGGCCACGGGCGGCCTTTTCCCAGTCCTTGAAGTAGCCGGGGCGCACGCCGTTTTCACTGGACTCGTGGTGCTCCAGCCCGATGCCGCCGAACTCCCGGCTTTGCGACAGCAGGAAGTCGTAGTGGCGCCAGTGGCGAGCGCCGTAGAGCTTGTCGGTCTGCTGCACCAGCTTGCGGTGGGCCTCGATCTGCTCGGGCTTGGCGTCGAGCTGGTCGGCCTCGTCGGCGAACAGGTTCAGCGCCACCGGCTGCGGCGTGCCGGGCGGGTCCAGCTCGATGCGCTTGGCGTGCATGCCGGCGAACAGCGGCGAGTCGACCAGCGTGGTCGCCGAGACGCTGCCAAACGCCATCCAGCCCTGGTCATCGGCCTTGGCCAACTGACCGTCCGCCGCGCGCAGCGCGGTGGCCGCCAGCCAGCCCGTGGGCAGCTTCAGCCGTGGCTGCACGCTGATGCCGTCGGTCGCATGGCCGGCCGGGTACAGCAGCACGGTGTTCCATTGCACGCCCAGCAAGGCCGGCGACATCGACACTCGGCCCTGTTCGGACTTCAGCGGGCTCAGGTGCTCGAAGCGCAGCGTCAGCTGCGAGACGCCGGCCGGCACCTCGATGTGGAAGGCGTTGACCTCCACCGGGTCGCGCTGCCAGGCCAGCGGCTTGTCGCCGGCCGTCACCTGCAGGCCGGCCAACGGGTTCGGGTTGCCGGTCGGCCCGTGGTTGCCGGGCAGCCAGCGCGGGTAGAGCAGCGTCAGGCGGCCCGGCACGACGGGCAGTGTCTCGGTGACCGCCAGCACCCGGTGATCCAGGTCGGTCGCGTCGACCGCCAGCGTGATGCGGCCGAGGTAGGGCGTGGCCGAAGGCGCGGGCAGCGCAGCGGCGGGTGCGGCCGGCTGTGGTGGTGGCACGACAGGCTGCGCCGCGCTGTGGCCGGCGTGCGCCAGCCCGGCCAGCAGCAGCAGGCGACAGGCGGCAAGGGAAGCGTCGCGGGGGGACGGTCGGGCGGAACGTGCGAATGACACCGGCAACTCTCCAGGAATGAAGCGGCGCACGTTAGCGCAAAGCCCGTGCCTGACTTGTTTCTGTCACCGCCGGTTGCCAAGCTGGGGATGCCGCTGGCCCGGTGGCTCGGCTACTGTGGCCGCACTGATCGAACCGAGGTTTTCCATGAGCGCAGTCGACCGCCGCCAGTTCCTGCAAACCGCCGCGGCCGCTGCCGCCAGTGCCGGTGTGCCCGCCGCCATTGCCCGGGCGCTGGCCATCCCGGCACACAACGCCACGCGCAGCGTCCAGGACGTGCAGCACGTCGTGATCCTGATGCAGGAAAACCGCTCGTTCGACCACTACTTCGGCCTGCTGCCCGGCGTGCGCGGCTATGGCGACCGCTTCACCATCCCGCTGCCCGGCGGCAAGACGGTCTGGCAGCAGAGCAACGGCGTGCGCACCGTCATGCCGTACCACCTGGACAGCAGCATCGGCAACGCCCAGCGCGACGGCGGCAACCCGCACAGCTGGCACGATGCGCAAGGCGCCTGGGGCGATGGCCGGCTTTCGCACTGGCCGCTGTTCAAGACCAACAACGCCATGGGCTACTACGCCGAGGCCGAGGTGCCGTTCCAGTACGCGCTGGCGAATGCCTTCACCGTCTGCGACGCCTATCACTGCAGCCTGCACGGCGGCACCAACCCGAATCGCCTGTTCCTGTGGACCGGCAGCAATGGCGCGCAGCCCGCTGGCGTGGCGGTCGTCGTCAACGAATGGGACGGCATGGAAGCCCCCACCAGCGGCTACCAGTGGACCACCTACCCCGAGCGGCTGCAGCAGGCCGGTGTGAGTTGGAAGCTCTACCAGAACCTGCCCGACAACTTCACCGACAACCCGTTGGCCGGCTTCGTGCCTTACCGCCAGGCCAACCTGGACGTGGGCAACCAGCCCGACGGCTCGCCCTACCCGGCCTACACCACCGCGATGGACGCGCTGAACCCGCTGGCCAAGGGCACGACCAACACCATGCCCGACGGCGGCTTCCTGCAGGCGCTGCGCGACGACATTGCCGCCGGCGCGCTGCCGCAGGTCTCGTGGATCGTCGCGCCGGCCACCTATTCCGAGCACCCGTCGCCGTCCTGCCCGGCCCAGGGCGCCTGGTACGTCGAAGAAGCACTGAACGCGCTCACGGCCAACCCGGACGTCTGGAGCAAGACCGTGCTGCTGGTCATGTTCGACGAGAACGACGGCTTCTTCGACCACCTGCCGCCGCCCGGCGCGCCGTCGCTGAATGCAGACGGCAGCGAGGCCGGCGCGTCCACCGTGGACGTGAGTGCCGAGCGCTTCACCCAGCCCGCGCCACCCGGCTCCAAAGGCCAGCCCAGGCCCGACAAGGGCGTGTTCGGCATGGGCCCGCGCGTGCCGATGATGGCCATCTCACCCTGGAGCCGCGGCGGCTGGGTCAACTCGCAAGTGTTTGACCACACCTCCGTGCTGCGCTTCCTCGAAGCCCGCTTCGGCGTGGCCGAGAGCAACATCAGCCCCTGGCGCCGCACCGTGGCCGGTGACCTGATGTCGGTCTTCAACTTCTTCGACCCCAACACCGAGCAGCCGCCGCAGATGACGCTGCTGACCAAGGCCGGCGTGGACGCGCTGCGCGTGCAGCAGGAAGCCCTGCCCAAGGTGCCCGTGCCCAGCGAAGCCTCGCAGACCGCGCCGGTGCAGCCAGCCGGCGTGAAGCCCTCGCGCGCACTGCCGTATGCACTCGCCGTGCAGGCCAGCCTGGTCACCGGCAGCTCGCCCAGCCTGTCGCTGAAATTCGTCAACAACGGCAGCGCCGGCGCCGTGTTCCACGTCTACGACCGCCTGCACCTGACCCGCCGCCCGCGCCGCTACACGGTGGGCGCCGGCCTGTCGCTCTCGGGCAGCTGGCTGCTCGCCAAGGACAAGGGCCAGTACGACCTTTGGGTGCTCGGCCCCAACGGCTTCCACCGTCAGTTCAGCGGCACCACTTCGGCCAGCGCAGCGCCGGTCGTCAACGTCAAGGCCAAGCCGCAGGGCCAGTCGCTGCAGGTCCACCTCAGCAACCCCGGCAGCAGCGCCTGCACCGTCGTCGTCCTGCCGCTGGCCTACCGCCAGGACGGCCCCTGGAGCGTCGTGCTGCCCGCTGGCGGTGAACAGACCTGGCTGCTGGACCTCAGCGCCGCCCAAGGCTGGTATGACCTGCAGTTCACCGTCAGCGGTCAGCCCGTGACCACCTGGACCCGCCGCGCTGCCGGCCGCCTGGAAACCGGCGCGCACAGCATCAGCGATCCGGCGATGGGGGCGTTGGCGCTGCGTTGATGGCGGTAACCGGGCGTCGCCAAAGGCAAGCCCATTCGCCGCGACAGCTCGGCTCAAGCGAAGTCGTGGAACGCCCGTCCCTGACGCGTGTGGTCCACTGGCTTCGTCATTTCTTCTTGTTCTTCTTCCCTTGATCGTGGTGCCACTTGATGGCGAAGAACATGCCCGTGCCGAACACGAGAAGCTTGAAGGTCACGAAGACGATGGGGATCCATTCCATGTTTGTGTATTTCCAGGCGATTGCTTGACGCTGACCATCTTGAGGATCTGCCAATCTTCATCAGCAGATGACTGGCAGGAAGACACCATTCGCACAGACCGGACCGGACGCATGACCGGACCCGGCTTTCAGGGCAGACTGTGCCAAAAACCGCGCCGAAAACCCAGGCTCAGAACCTGGGCAAAAAAAGCGGATCAGAGCCCATGAAGCGCTACGAAGCCCTCGCCCATGAGATCGCCGAGTCGATCGCCGCCGGCCAGCTGCGCGTGGGCGAGCGCGTGCCCTCGGTGCGCGAGGCCAGCCGCAGCCGCGGCGTGAGCCCGTCGACGGTGTTCGAGGCCTACTACCTGCTCGAAGCGCGCGGCTTGCTCGAAGCACGGCCGCGCGCGGGGTATTTCGTCAGCGCCGCCGTGGGCCGGCCGATGGAGCCAGAGAGCGCCAGGCACGCCGTGAGCGATCATCCCGTGGCCATCTCGGAGCTCGTCTTCCAGGTGCTCGGCCACGCCAGGAATCGCACGCTGGTGCCCATGGGCTCGGCCTTCCCGAGCCCCGCGCTGTTCCCGCTGCCCAAGCTGGCCCTGGCCACGGGCAAGGCGCTGCGCCGGCTCGACCCGTGGCGCACGGTCGAGGACCTCTCGCCCGGCAGCGCCGCGCTGCGCCGCCAGATCGGCCTGCGCTACCTCGGCATGGGCTGCGGCGTGGACACGGAAGAACTGGTCATCACCAATGGCGCGATGGAGGCGCTGAACCTCTGCCTGGAGAGCGTGACCCAGCCCGGCGACCTGGTGGCCGTTGAATCGCCGACCTTCTACGCTGCGCTGCAGGCGCTGGAGCGGCGCGGCCTGCGCGCGGTGGAGATCGCCACGCACCCGCGCACCGGCATCGACGTGGCCGCGCTCGCCGCCGTGCTCGCCCAGCATCCCGTCAAGGTGTGCTGGCTGATGCCGAACTTCCAGAATCCGCTCGGCAGCCTGATGCCCGATGGCGCCAAGCAGGCGCTCGTGGCGCTGCTCGCACAGCATCAGCTGCCGCTGATCGAGGACGATGTCTACGGCGAGCTCTACTTCGGCGCGCACAAGCCACGGCCTGCGAAGGCCTGGGATCGCCAGGGACTGGTCATGCACTGCAGTTCGTTTTCGAAGACGCTGGCGCCGGGCTACCGTGTGGGCTGGGTGGCCGCAGGCCGCTTCGCGCGCGAAGTGGCGCAGCGCAAGCTGATGAGCTCCCTCGCCGCGCCGCTGCCCTCGCAGGAGGGCTTGAGCGAATACCTGGAACATGGCGGCTATGACCGCCACCTGCGCCAGCTGCGCGCCACGCTGGCGCGGCATCTGCACGTGGTGCAGCGCGCCATCGCCGAGCACTTCCCCGCCGGCACGCGGGCCACGCAGCCGGAGGGCGGCTACTTCGTGTGGCTGGCGCTGCCACCGCAGGTCGATGCGCTGGCGCTGCACCGGCTGGCGCTGTCGCAGGACATCAGCCTCGCGCCGGGCCAGCTGTTCTCTGCCGACCGGCGCTTCAGGCATCACGTGCGGATCAATTTCGGGCATCCCGATCATCCAGGATTCGAGCAGGCGCTCAAGACGGTCGGGACGATCGCAAGCGCACTGAAGCGATAGCGAACGGCTGCTTGAGGGGTTCGGCGTCCACCAGAAAGCCGCGAAGCCACCTGCCAACACCGGCTTGAGCATGTAGTGCGCCCGCACTACACTTCGCGCATGAAAACCGCCGTCATTCCGCAAGTGCGCGTCGAGCCTGAGTTGCGCGCCGATCTCGACGCCGCGCTGCTGCCCGGAGAGACCCTGACCGATTTTGTCGAGACCGCGGTTCGCAACGCCGTCGAATTCCGGCGAATGCAAACGGACTTCGCTGCCCGTTGCGACGCCTCGCTGGCCAACTACGAACGCACCGGGGTTTCCGTCGCGTCGGATGTTGTCTTGTCGAAGCTGGAGGCGAAGGTCGCAGCGCGGGTGAAACAGCTGCGCAAATGACGTTCAAGGTCGAGTTCACCCCCGAGGCGGATGCCGATCTGGATCGTCTTTTTGACTTTCTGCTGGAGCGCGCCGAGACGGTCGAGGAGGCCATGCGCGCTCAAGACGCCATCGAGGTGCTCCGCACGGTTGCCAACACCCACCTCTCGACCACGCCCTACAGCTACCGCAAGGTGGGTGCCCGCCCCTCGTTGCGCGAACTCATCGTGCCCTTCGGCGCCACTGGATACGTCCTCCGCTTCGACATCCGCACCCCGGAACTGGTCCTCGTGATCGGTGCGCGTCACCAGCGCGAAGAGGACTACCACTGACCCTTACCGAGATTGCGCAACTGGCCGAACAGTTCGGCGTTGTGTTCCTCACCGAGTCCAGCATCGGCGCGATGACTCAAGGTTGGGATGCGGCGCTGGCTGCTCCGGTGGCAAGCGTCGTTCGCTCCGGGTCGCTGCGCAACTCCAGTCCGTCGCGCGGAATGGCTCGGGCTTGCTTCAGGTCCACGTCGAACAGCGCAATATGCTCGGGCGAGCTATCCAGCAAGTAGCCATGCGCAATGGGTTTGTCGTCGCGCAGCAGCGTGACGCAGCGGGGTTTCGAGGCAGCGCAGCCTTTGGCAAACTCAAGTGCGTCTTGGTCGGCGCTTGTCCTGCCTGATATCTCGCCTGCCAGGCCCGGAACACCGATCAGCAGCACGATGGCGATCAGCAGGATCCAGGAAAACGCGGCGATCACGGAGCTCCACATCAGGGACTCGATGAGCCGCGCGATCCACGGCCGATGCGCCCGGAGCCACAACTTGGGTTTGGTGGAATCCCCCAGCGGCGTTAACAAGATAAAAATGTAAGTTGCGAGCACAACCAGCCCGATAGCAACAACGAGCCAAGACTCCGTCGCGAGCTTTGCGATGGTGACAGTGCGCTCCAGCAGGCCATACGCTCCATAAATCAGGAGCCAGTCGACCCCTTTGGGGAAAAGAGCAGCGTCAATCTGCCAATGGGAGAGGTAGCCGTCGTGGCGGACGCTGCCCATCATGTGCAGCAGGACCGTACCGGTGCTGGCAGCCAGCGCGAGGAGTTGCCAGATCGGCAACTTGCGTGGGGACGAACCTTCGTTGGCTGCAGCGGCAGGCGGAGGAAGGGAGGGCGAGGGCCGTTTGCTCATGGCGGTCAGTAGTAATACTTCGTCTTCCCCGCCCACTCGCTTTTCGGCCACTGCTTGTGCAGCAGCTGGAAGGCGTCTTTCGAGTCGGTGGCGGGGTTGTCCTTGGGGCGCGGGTGGGCGGGCACGCCGCGGCATTCCATGCGGGTGCTGGCGACGAAGAAGTGCAGGGCTTTGGGGGCTTCGGGGTCTGAGGTGTGGCTGCGGGCCCAGGCGAGCAGTGGCGGGCCGAGGTATTCGCTGCGCAGTGGCAGGGCTTGCAGCTTGGCTTGCTCGGCCCGTGCCGCTTCGCGCTCGGCGGCGGTGAGGAAGGCGGGGCCGGCGAGGTGGGTGGGGTCCGCAGTGGTGTCCACATTGGCGTAGGTGATGCAGCCCCAGGACTGCTGCAGGCCCTGGTCGTTGACGAGGGCCGGGTCCAGCTCGGGCGTGTTGGCCCAGATCACGACCGCCGCTTCGCGTTTGGCGGCCGGGCTGTTGGCTGCGGCGTAGCGGTCCCACAGCGCCTTGGTGGTGGTGCGCGGTGCGGCGAGCAGCGGCGCCATCTCGTCGGCGCTGGCCCAGTCGCCCAGCAGCGCCGCACGGGTCCAGATGACCTCGGCCAAGCGGGTGGTTTCGGTGCCCGGTAGCGCCGGGGCGCGCTGGGCCAGCTTCAGGACTGACAGCGGCAGATTGCGGTAGAGGCGCAGCGGGAAGTCGTCGGCCGGTTGGAACTGCGGCGCTGGTGCTTCAGCCTTTGAGGTGCCTTTTTCGACGGTGCGGTCCGCGTCGATGATGGGCTGCCCTGCTTCCTCGGTCAGCACGCGGCGCGGCACCGCGGCGAGGAAGCCGGCCAGCGTCGGCGCGCTGAGCATCTTCAGGCCCAGCCAGCGGTTGCGCGTGGCGATGCTCATCGCTTGCTTCGCATCGGCCAGCATCGCGCTGATGCCGGCATCGGCCGCTGCGCCCTGGCCCTGCTCGATCTGCAGCCGCGCCAGGTGGTAGCGCAAGTGCTGGTACAGCGGCGAGCCGGCCGGCACGGCGAGGGCTGCGCGCTGTTCGGCTTCGGTCAGCACACGCTCGGGCGGAACGCCGGCACCGGCCGGCCGCGCCAGCGCCAGCAGCGGCGCGAGCCACAGGCCGGCGGGAGCCTTGCTGTCCTTGGCCACTGCCTGGCGGGCCAGATTGGCGGCCAGGCGCTGCAGCGCGCCGCCTTCCAGCGCGCCGCGCGCCGCGGCCTCGCGTTCGGTGGCCGGGTCCCCGGCCGGCTGCGGGGAGACCGCGTCCACGCCGGTGCGGCCGTCCTGGCTGGCCTGCATCAGGCCGATCCATCGGGTCATGGCGTCGGGTGACTCGGCCAGTTGCTGCGGCGTGAGCCCGTCCAGCAGGCGCAGGTAGTCGCCCAGCGCGGCGGCGGTCTGCCGGTTGACCGGTGCGCCGGACAGTTGCTGGGACAGCTCCTGCGCGCGCTCGCGTGGCCGCAGCCGCGCGTCGACCCAGCCGACCAGCGCGGCAGCGGCCGGCTGCGTGGGCGCGAGCGCCAGCAGCTCCTGGCGCGCAGTGGCCAGCGGCTGGCGCCAGCCGGTCTCGCTGCGGTCGGGCTGCTTGTCTGCCCCGGTGGCCAGCGTGGCCTGGCGCACCAGCGCGCGCGCCGCGAGGTAGGCGCCCAGCGGCTGCCAGGGCGAGGCGCCGTCCTTGGCGATGGCCTGGAAACCGGCGCGCGCGGCCGGGTACTGGCCGGCGTAGAACTGTGCGGCGGCGAGTTGATAGGCACGGTCCTTCGCGAGCCATGCGGGTGCGCCGCTGGCCAGCGCTGCCGGCAGGCGCGGCGGCGGCGCGGGCTGGCCGGGGCGGGCATCGTCCGGCGAGCAGTTGGCAAAGACCTGGTCCTGCTGGGCCAGCCAGGCGCTGCCCCAGGCTGGCCAATCCGGCAGGCGGCGGCGTTCGGACAGGGTCTGTGCCGCACGGGCAAAAGTGTCGGCCGGGCAGTTCAGGTAGCTGCTCCAGTCCTCGGTGCTGCGCTCGGCGCCGATAGGGGCTGGCGGGGCTGGCCGGCTCGCCGCAGGCAACGCGGCAGCGGCTGCATCCCGCGCTGTCTGCCAGCCCTTGAGCATGCTCTGCGGGTCGTCCGTCTCCACCGAAATGCCATGCGACCAAGGGCCCACGCGCCACTCGTTCAGGTCCAGCGCCTTGACCTCCTCGGCGCTCAGCGGGCGGCCGTTGGCGGCCCGCCAGGCCAGGAACAGGAAGACGCGCCAGTGGCTGCCCGGCAGCACGCCCAGCCGGCCGGCCGCAAAGGCCGGCAGTTCGCTGACCGGCACGTGCCATTCGGGTGTCAACGGGCTTTCGCCAAAGCCGTCGCCACCGCTGGCGTGGGCCGCGGTGGCGCAGAGCAGCGCGGCTGCGAGGGCCAGGTGGCGCAGCGTCAGGTGGGGTCGAGCGGCGCGGCGGCGGGCAGTTGTTGCCATTGTTCTTGCGTCCATGAACGGGGAGAGAAGTAGTAGCGGCGCGGGGTGCGCAGCGCGGGCATCGGCTCGTCGGTCGCGCTGCCGGCGGCGGCCTGGCAGCGGGCGCGCGGGAACTGGCCGCGGCGGGCCAGCAGCGCGCGGATCTCGGCGTCGTCGCCAGCCATGCGGAAGGCCATCGGCACGATCTCGTCGGCGGCGGCATGGGCCAGCCAGGCATCGCCGGCGCACCAGGATGCCAGTGCAGTCATCGACAAGGCCACGTCCGGTGGCAGCCGGCGGCGCAGCTGGCTGACGACCTCGGCCAGGAACGGGCGCTGCGAGCGGCCGATCTCGAAGTCCAGCTGCAGCACCTTGGCGCCGGTGCTGCGCTGCAGGTCCAGCGCTTCTTGAATGACACGTTCGCGCTGCTCGTCACTGAAGCGCGGCGGGCGGCGCCAGATCAGGTCCACGTGCAGCACCGGCACCAGCACCGTGCCGGGCGAGACCTGCAGCGCCTGCGCGCGTGGCCGCACGAGGGTGTGCCGGCCGTCCAGCTCGATGGTGCGTGCCAGCCAGGCCACGCCGGTGTCTGCCGGCAGTCCGCGCAGGTCCTCCGGCCGCTCCCAGGCCCACAGCATGCGCGGCGGCAGCGTGGCCAGAGCGGGGTGCAGGTGGCGCGGCCCGCTGCTGGCCGGCAGGCACAACAGCAGCGGCAGCAACACCAGCGCCAGCCCTGGCCGCACGAGCAAGGCGAGGGGCGTGCGGGGCGACATGGCGGGCACTATATCGACGCGATTCGACGTCGCGCTTTGGTCACGGCGTTGTCACGCCAATGGCATGCGGCGCCGGTCCAATCCGGCCACCGTCAAGCCGCCTCCATGCCACCACGCTTCCACCTGCTGATCGCCGCGCAGTTCACCTCGGCGCTGGCCGACAACGCCTTGTTGATCGTCACGATGGCACTGCTGGCCGAGCAGGGCCAGCCGGCCTGGTGGGCGCCGCTGCTGAAGTTCGCGTTCACGCTGTCATACGTGCTGCTCGCGCCCTGGCTCGGGCCACTGGCGGACGCGATGCCCAAGGCCCGCCTGATGGCCTGGATGAACGGCGTGAAGCTGCTGGGCATTGGCGGGCTGCTGCTGGGGCTGCACCCGGTCGCGGCCTACGCGGTGGCGGGCCTGGGCGCGGCGGCCTATGCGCCGGCCAAGTACGGGCTGGTGACCGAGCTGGTGCCGGGGCCGCGGCTGGTCGCGGCCAACGGCTGGATCGAGGTCTCCATCGTGGGCGCGGCGCTGCTGGGCACGGTGCTGGGCGGTGCGCTGGTGGCCGAGCCGCTGCGTGCCAGTGCGCTGGCGCAGTGGGCGCATGCACTGGCCCAGGCCGGCGACTGGCCGCTGGCCTCGCCGCTGCTGATCTCGCTGGGCGGGCTGCTGCTCACCTACGCACTGGCCGCGCTGCTGCAGCTGGGCGTGCCCGACAGCGGCGTGCGCTACCCGCGCGCGCCGCTGCATCCGCTGGCGCTGGTGCGTGACTTCCATGCTGCCAACCGCCGGCTGTGGCGCGACAGCGCCGGCGGCCTGTCGCTGGCCGTCACCACGCTGTTCTGGGGCGTGGGCGCCACGCTGCAGTTCGCGGTGCTGCGCTGGGCCGTGGAACGGCTGGGGCTGCGGCTGGACCAGGCCGCCTACCTGCAGGCCGTGGTGGCGCTGGGCGTGGTGGCCGGGGCCGCGCTGGCGGGCCGCTGCGTGCCGCTGAACCAGGCCATGCGCGTGCTGCCGGCCGGGGTGGCGCTGGGCGCGTTGATCGTGCTGATTGCGCTGCAGGACACGCTGCTGCCCTCGCTGCCGCTGCTGGCGCTGGCCGGCGCGGTGGGCGGCATCCTGGTGGTGCCGATGAACGCGCTGCTGCAGCACCGCGGCCATGCGCTGCTGACGGCCGGCCGCTCGATTGCGGTGCAGGGCTTCAACGAGAACCTCAGCATTCTGGTGATGTTGGCCGGCTATGCCGCGCTGATCGCAATAGAGATGCCTCTTGTACCGCTGATGAGCGGCTTCGGTCTGGCGGTCTCCGCGGCCATGGGCTGGCTGATCTGGCGCGGCCGACGCGCCGAGGTGCACGCCGCGCGCAGCAGCCTGCTTTGATCGTGTCCCCAAGGGCCGGGCTGCGCCCGTCCCGGCGTTTCCTCAGGCGCCATGCGCTCAGCGGCTCAGCCGCTCAGGCGCGCAGCGAACCGAAGCCGGCCGGTGGCAATGCGGGCACGGTTTCCAGCGGGCGCTGCAGCAAGCCGTGGTACATCGTCTCGATGCTGGCCACGATGCGGTCCCAGCCCAGGGTCTCGGTGGTCAGCCTGGCCTGCTGGCCCATCACGCGCAGGCCTTCGCGGTCGGCCGCGAGCGAGGCCGCCATGCGCACGAACTCCGGCGCGCTGCTCATCGGCGCCAGCAGGCCGCTGATCTGCGGGCGCACCAGCTGGCTGGCCGCGGCGTAGTCGTAGGCCAGCACCGGCAGGCCGCTGGCCAGGGCCTCGGGCGTCACGTTGCCGAAGGTCTCGGTGAGGCTGGGAAACAGGAACAGGTCGCCGCTGGCGTAGTGGGCGGCCAGGTCATCGCCATGGCGCATACCGGCGAAGATGGCCTGCGGGCAGCGCGCCTGCAGGTCCTTGCGCGCCGGGCCGTCGCCCACCAGCACCAGCTTCGCGCGTGGCTGCACCTGGCGCATGGCCTCGAAAGCCTGCATCAGCGTGCCCAGGTTCTTCTCCGCCGCCAGCCGGCCCACGTGCACCACCACCAGGTCGCCCGGTGCCGCGCCCCAGCTTTCGCGCAAGGCCTCGCTGCGAAAGCGCGGGTGGAACAGCTGCGTGTCCACGCCGCGCGCCACCACCATCACGTTGCGGAAACCGTAGCCGGTGAGGGCCTGGCGCAGGCCTTCGTCGGGCGTCATCGTGCACTGCGTCAGGTTATGGAACTTGCGCAGGTAGGCCATGATGGGCTTGTGCAGCCAGCCCACGCCGTAGTGCTTGCTGTAGGCGTGGAAGTTGGTGCGGAAGTCCGAGCATACCGGCAGCTTCAGGTGTGTGGCGGCCTGCAGCGCGGACCAGCCCATCGGCCCTTCTGTTGCGATGTGCACCACGTCCGGCCGCCGCACCGACCACAGCTTCACCAGCGTGCGCTTGGAGGTCAGCCCCATGCGCAGCTGCGGGTAGCGCGGGATCGGCAGGCCGCGCATCAGCACCTCGTGGAAACCTGGCGCGTCGCTGCCCTGTTCGCCGCGGCGCTGGCCTGGGCGGATCAGCTGCACCGCATGGTTGCGCGCGCGCAGGCCTTCGACCACGCTGGCGATGGTGCGTGCCACGCCGTTGACTTCCGGCGGGTAGGTCTCGGTCACGACCGAGATGCGCAAAGAGCGCCGTTCGGCCGGGTAGTCGTCCACGACGATCTCATCGGGCGCCATGTCCAGTTGCGCAGCCAGCAGCTTCTTGGGGGTCATCACGCACGTCTCCATCGCAAGATGTTGCGATGGCAATGCAACAGCGCGATGACGGCGCCACGGCAGCACCGACACCGTGCTGTCACGCGCGTTTCACGGCCGCTTCATGTGTCGGCCGCATGCTGCCGCACCGTCAAACTAAGGAGTGCATGTCCGTGCCTGTCATCCGCGAGTTCCTGGAGACCCTGCGCGTGCAGCGTTGGGATGACCACCGCTACTACCACCACAGTCGCATCAACCAGTCGCTGCACCTGCTGAGCGCCTGCAGCTTCGTGGTCGCCTATGCCCTGCTGTTCATCGACCCGGCGATGGCTGCGCTGCTGGCCTGGGGTGTGTCGATGACCAGCCGCCAGGCCGGCCACTTCTTCTTCGAGCCCAAGGGCTACGACCAGGTCAACCAGGCCACGCACGAGCACAAGGAAGAGATCAAGGTCGGCTACAACCTGCGCCGCAAGGTGGTGCTGATGGCGGCCTGGGCACTGGCCCCGGCGCTGCTGTGGTTCACGCCTTCACTCGGCGGCCTGATCGAGCCGGCGACCGACACCGCAGGCTACATCCACGACGTTGGCATCTTCTGGCTGGCACTCGGCGTCGGCGGCCTGATCTTCCGCACCGTGCACCTGTTCTTCCTGTTCAACGTGCAGACCGGCCTGGCCTGGATGACCAAGATCCTGACCGACCCGTTCCACGACATCCTGCTGTACTACAAAGCTCCGCTGGCCCTGCTGCGCGGCGAATGGATAGACCCGCATCACGCGCAGCACCACGCCCAGCAGTCGCGCTGAGCTGAACTGAGCGGCGGCGCCGGCCGCCCGGAATTTGCGCCCGCGCAAGGCCGGGCGGCCGCTGGCGGCGCAGCATCTCGCCATGCATCCGCAGCAGCGCATCCTGATCATTCAGGGCCATCCTGATCCCGCCGGCGGCCATTTCGGCCATGCGCTGGCCGAGGCTTATGCCAGCGGCGCCTGCGCCGCGGGGCACGAGGTGCGGGTGATTGACGTGGCGGCGCTGGACTTTCCGTTGCTGCGCACCAAGCACGCCTGGGAACAGGGGGCGCTGCCGCCGGCGCTGCTGCCCGCGCAACAGGGCGTCCAGTGGGCCCAGCACCTGGTGTTCTTCTTTCCCCTGTGGCTGGGTGGCATGCCGGCGCTGCTGAAGGGCTTTCTCGAGCAGGTGGCCCGACCGGGCTTTGCGCTGGCCTTGCCCGGCACGCCCGGGCCGCGGCAACTGCTCAAGGGCCGCTCCGCCCGGGTCGTCGTCACGATGGGCATGCCGGCCCCGCTGTACCGCTGGTTCTTCGCGGCCCACGACGTCAAGGCGCTGGAGCGCAACATCCTCGGTTTCGTGGGCATCTCGCCGGTGCGCAGGAGCCTGATCGGCATGGTGGAGGGCGACGCGAAGCGGCGGCTTGCGTGGCTGCAGCGCCTGCGCAGCCTGGGCGAGAAGGCCAGCTGAATGCGCGCGGCCGGCAATGGCCGCGCCTGGGCACTGCGGGCGCTGGGCGCCGGGGCGGTCAGGCCTGGCCGGAGCCGGCGGCGGGCAGCATGGGTAGCTGGACGGTGAGCGTCGCAACGCGGCCCGGGCCGCGGCTGGCCGCCATGTGGCTCGACTGACTGCCGCACCAAAGCCAGGCAGGGCAAGCCGATGAACTGCCTCGGCGCGCTGGAGGCGATATGGGGAAAAGGCGCGCGGGGACAGGCGCTGCCTGATGCCAACGGGTTTCCGGCAACGCCATGGCCCTTCGCCGGGGAGGCGAACGGGGGCCGCAACCCGGCGCCAGCGGAGCCGGGATGGCGGTGCGTGGCCCACGGCGGTCCGGCCCTGGGTGTCACAGCCAGCGGTGCAGCATCTCCTTCAGCATGCCGCGGCGAATGCCCTTGTTGGTCTGGCCCGGCGCCTGCCACCACCAGCCGTCGGCCTGCATGGCCAGCGCTGCCGCGACGAAGCGTTCGCTGATGCGCTCGAAGTCCTGGTCCGTGTGGGCCAGGCTGAAGATCAGGCGGCCGGTACCGACCCAGCTCAGCAGCAGGCCTTGCTCGCGCAGGTAGAACTGGAACATCCAGTGGTAGCGCGAGGGCTGGGTGTAGGTGACGGTCCAGATGGTGGACAGGTTGGCCACGCGCACCGGCACGCCGGCCTGCGCCAGGCGCTGGTTCAGCGCGGCGGCGCGGCGGTCCTGCTTCGCGTCCAGGTCTTCGTAGAGCGCCTGCGTGGCGGGCAGCGCGAGGTGATCCAGCAGCGCGGACATCGCGCCCATCACGTAGGGGTGGGCGTTGAAGGTGCCGCGGGCAAAGCAGATGTCGGCCGGGTGGTCCTCGCGGAAGCGCTTCATCAGCGCGCGCTTGCCGCAGACCACGCCGACCGGCAGGCCTCCGCCCAGCGTCTTGCCGTAGGTCACCATGTCGGCCTGCACGCCGAAATACTGCTGCGCGCCGCCGGGTGCCAGGCGGAAGCCGACGAAGACTTCGTCGAAGATCAGCACGATGCCGCGCTCGGTGCAGACCTCGCGCAGCTGCTGCAGCCAGCGCGTGTACGCGGCGCGGTCATAGTGCGCGCTGCGCGAGCCGTCCACCAGGGATGAGTCGCCAGGCGCCGCGCGGTTCGGGTGCAGGGCCTGCAGCGGATTGATGAGCACGCAGGCAATGTCCTTGCGCTGGCGCAGCACCTGCAGCGCGCGCTGGCTCATGTCCTGCAGCGTGTAGGTCTCGCGCGGCGGCAGCGGGTTGCCGGGGCCGGGCTGCACGTCTTCCCACCAGCCGTGGTACGCGCCGCAGAAGCGCACCAGGTGGCGCTTGCCAGTGTGGTAACGCGCCAGGCGCACCGCCTGCATCACGGCCTCGGTGCCGGACATGTGGAAGCTGACCTCGTCCAGCCCGGAGATGGCCTGCAGCCGCGCCACGTTGTCGGCCACGCAGGGGTGCAGCGTGCCCAGCACCGGGCCGAAGTCGGCCACCATGGCCGCGCCCTGGGCGATGGTGCGTTTGTAGACGTCGTGGCCGAACAGGTTCACGCCGTAGGAGCCGGTCAGGTCCTCGTAGGTCTGGCCGTCCAGGTCGGTGAGGGACACACCATGCGTGCTGGTGCCCACGCTGCCCAGTTTCAGGTGCTGGCGCAGGTAGGGGCTGAACGGGAAGGGCACGCGGTAGGCGCCGGTGAACTGCAGGTCCGACAGGCCGCTGCGCAGCGCGTCGGTCCAGGCGACGGAGCGCGCGTGGCGCTCGCCGAGCTGGCCGGCCAGCGCGTGGAAACCGGCGCGGCGGCGGGCCAGCACCTCGGCCGGCGCGTCGTCGCAGGCGAAGAAGCGCTGCTCGTCGTAGGCATAGCCTGGCAGCAGCCGTGCCACGCGCTGGGCCATGCGCGAGTGTCCGGTCAGCGAGCGGTGCTTGGCGCGCGACAGCGAGAGCCGTTGCCAGGCCCGTGGCGCCAGCGCCAGCACGGCAGCGCCGGCCAGTGCGCTGGTCAGCAGCAGGGAGGAAGAGGAGGCGAGCAGGCTGGGGATCATGGGCGGGTCGCGCGGACAGGAATGAGGGAAGGGCGAAAGCGCTATCTGTAACCGCTGCCTTTGACACCCGCGTGAAAAAGCCGGATGTCCCCTGAATGCGCTGCCGGTGCCGCCGCCCCTGTTCCGGCCTGGCGGCTTGCACTAGGCTGCTGCCCGCAGCGCCACGGCGGTTCAGTGAACCTGCACGCATTCATTCACTTGGTCTGGAGGACGGCGAGATGCAGGCATCGAACAAAGGCAGGCGCCGCGGCGGCGTGCGGTGGTGGCAAGTCGGTTTGCTGGCGCTGGCGATGGGCAGCGCCGGCGCGGCGGACCTGGCCGCGCAGCCGCCGGCCCCGCTGGTGGCGGTGGGCCGACACGGCATTGCCTACGACTTCGGCCACCAGCCCACGGTGACCTCTGTCGCCGCGGGCGATTCGCGGCTGGTCTTCGTGGCCGAACCGCTGGGCCAGGCGGTGGCGGTGCTGGACCGCTACACCGGCCAGCAGCTCGGCACACTGCCGGCGCCACCGGCCGGCTGGCTGTTGCCGTTTTCGCTGCGCGTGCCGCGCGAAGGCCACGTCGTGGTGCTGGACTCTGGCGGCTTCCCCAGCCCCACCGTGCCGTCCATCGCACGGGTCTACGACTACGACGTGCAGTACGACGAACGCAGCCACCAGCTCACCGCCACGCTGACGCGAACCGTCAGCTTCGAAGGCCTGCCGCTGGTCTTCGCCGAGGACGTGGAGGTCACGTCCAGCGGGCTGTACGTGGTGTCCGAATCCATCATTGGCGCGCTGTGGGTCATCGGGTTGGACGGCACGATCAGCTATGGCGCGTTCCCCGTCACCGGCGTGCCCATTCCCGCGCTCGCGCCCTGCGAGTTCCTGCCGACCACGGTCGGTGGCATCCCGTTTGCCACCGCCGGCAACTTCGGCCCCGGCGTGGTCGGCCTGGCCGAGCGCGGCGGGCAGCTGTATTTCTCCACCACCTGCAACGGCGGCGTCTCGCGCATTCCCATGGCCTCGCTGACCGACGCCACGCGCGATCCGCAGGCCCGTGCCGCTGACATCGTGCCGGTCTCGCCGCGCGCCGCAGGCGTGGCCGCCGAAACCCTGCACGGCCTGGCCTTCAACCCTGCCAAGCCCGGCGAACACTGGCTCTACGCGGTCGACTCGCTGCAGCTGCGCGTGGTCCGCATCAACACCGATAACGGCTCGCGCCAGGTCGTCGTCGGGCCGGACCCGGTGCTGTTCAACTTCCCATCCAAGCTGCAGTTCCTGCCGCCGGTGGGCGGGCGCTCGCCGCTGCTGGTGGCCTCGGACCAGGAGCACCGCCTCCCATCCATCAACGCTGCGATCACCGAGGACCTGACGCAGCCGCCATGGCTGGTCACGCGCATCCACCTGTTCCCTTGATGACCACCCCTCGGCCGGCGGGCGTCGGCTGATCCCCCGGGGGATGGCAGGCCGGCTTGGGGCGGCCCGGCGCTTGCCCCGCGGGAGCCCGCATGGGGAGATCTGTCACACAGCCTGGCGACACTGCCGGGTTGTCGTGTCGCCTGTTGACTGCCCATGAAAGCTCGCCGCTGGCGTGACCTGCTGCTGCAGCAGGAAGACCTGAATTTCCTGCTGACCAACCGCATCCCGCGCAGCGCCGCCACCTGGCTGATGGGCTGGTTCAGCCAGATCGAGTCGCCCTGGCTGGCGCGCCTGTCCATCGCGGTGTGGCGCCAGTTCACCAAGCTGGACCTGGGCGAGGCGAAGGAACAGCAGTTCCGCAGCCTGCATGCCTGTTTCGTGCGCGAGCTGAAGGACGGTGCGCGGCCGGTCGAACAAGACCCCGCCGTGCTCGTCTCGCCCTGCGACGCCATCGTCGGCGCCTGTGGCCGCGTGCAGCAAGGCCAGCTCTGGCAGGCCAAGGGCTTCCCGTACAGCGCGGCCGACCTGTTCGGCAATGCCGCCCGCGCCGTGCCGTTCGCCGAAGGCATCTTCGTCACGCTGCGCCTCACCTCGGCGATGTACCACCACTTCCACGCCCCGCACGACGCGACCATCCATCACGTCACCCACATGGCCGGCGACACCTGGAACGTCAACCCGATCGCGCTCAAGCGCGTGGAGCGCCTGTTCTGCAAGAACGAGCGTGCGGCCGTGCACCTGAAGCTCGCGCAAGGCGGCCACCCCATCGCGATGATCCCGGTCGCCGCCATCCTGGTCGCCAGCCTGCGCCTGCATTTCCTGAACCTCCTGATACCGGCGCGCTACCCGCGCCGCTACAGCGGCCCGGACGAACTGCCCTGCCAGGTACAGGTGAAAAAAGGCGAGGACCTCGGCTGGTTCCAGCACGGCTCGACGGTGATCGTCTTTGCACCGCCGGGGTTTGCGCTGTGCGAGGGGGTGGAGACCGGGGTGCAGGTTCGCATGGGGCAGGGGTTGATGCGCTTGCCGGGGTAGCGGTTCACTTGCTGCGGCATCGCGCGCTTGCGCGGCATTCGAGGGGGGCCATCTGCGGTCAGAATCAGGTCTCGGCATGGCCGGTTCCCTCGACCCTCACGCGCTGCGTAAGCGGCGGATTGCTTCATGACCTCCAAGCGTGCGCTGATCCTCTTCTTCATTGCGGTGGTGGTTTATGGTGCCCTGGGCGGCTACTTCGCCTCCGTCAATGCGCCACTGCCAAAGCCGCTGGAACTCTTGTTCACGATCGGATTGGCGGTGCTGGTGTATGTCTGGTACTACCTGGACGCGGCTGAGCGGCGATATAAGCGCTCGGTCCTGCTGGGCGGGGCGGTGATTGTGCTGTCCGTGGTGGCGGTCCCGTACTACCTCGTTCGCAGCCGGCCGAAGGGCCAGCGCATCAAGGCCCTGCTCGGCTTTGTCGGGTTCTTGGTGTTGGCTGTGATCTTGTTCGTCGGTGCAGGCCTCCCCTTCATGGTTGGCGTTCCATGAGCCAAGCCGCCCCATCCGACAAACTGCCCGACTGGGAGCTGTACCGCGCCTTGCGTGAGCAGTGGACCCACGAGGACAACCTCATCAACCACCGGCTGATGTGGCTGATCCTGTCGCAGGGGCTGCTGTTCACCGCCTACGGCACCTTGTCGACCGCCAAGCTGCACTGGCTGGTGCTGGGCTTCCCGTTTTTCGGCATCGTCGTGGCCGCCGTGATCGGCATCAGCATCTTTGCGGCGCTGACGGCCATCGAGGTCGTCAACACGCGCTTCGAGGCCGCCGGGCTGGACGCGCTGTGCAGCCTCTCGCCAGGGCGCACCAGCGGCAATTACGGCAAGCTGGCCGCGCAGTCCTTGCCCTTTGTCTTCGGCGCGCTGTGGCTGCTGGCCATGGCGGGCGCGTTCGACCACTGAGGCGGCCAGCCGACTTGTTTCCGTTGATCGCCTCTCGGCCCGCTTGCATGAACGCTCGCCATTGCCTCTTTGTGCGCACGGTCGTCGCCTGGACGGTGCTTTGTGCTGCTGCCGTCTTTTCGTTGTGGTGTCTCAATGGCGCCGCGTTCTCTGCATGGATGTCTGGCGGTCCGCCCAATGCTTATCCCCATGGATGGGCGCTGAGGGCGCAAGGTCAACTGGCCTATGCGGGTGCTGCTGCGGCGGCAGGGGTGGGCCTGTTTCGGCTCATTCGGGTGCTGCCGAGGTGGCGCCGTTTTTCCATCGGCTTGCTGATGGCGGCCTTTGTGCTGGCAGTGTGGCCAAGCGCTCACCGTGCGCTGCTACAGGACAAGTGCCTGGACAGCGGCGGGCGCTGGAACCACGATGGCCGGCAATGTGAGCGTTGACGCGCAAGGCGGCCAGGTGAACGACAAGTCAGAGATCCACTGCCTCAAACGGTGCGGTGGCCTATGCACCTTGCCGCTGATCCGGCTGGCAGCAGGGGCTGCGAGACGAACGTCGCGCGTTGCGGGACACTTCGCACCTTGCATGAAGGCAGGGGCAACGGCGGCTCCTTCACCAGGGAGTCCTCATGAACACGCGCGACACGGTGTCCTGCATCGACGGCTTCCTGGCCAGGTACACGCCGGAGATCGAAGCCCAGTTGCGCGACGCGCGCGCCAGGTTGCGCGCCCACTTCCCGCGCGGCTTCGAGCTGGTGTTCGACAACTACAACGCGCTGGTCTTCGGCTTCAGCCCCAGCGAACGCTCGCGCGAGTCCTTCCTCTCCATTGCCGGCTACCCGAAGTGGGTCACGCTGTTTTTCCTCTACGGCACGGCGCTCGATGACCCGCAAGGCCTGCTCGAAGGCAAAGGCAAGCAGGTGCGCGGCATTCGGCTGAAACAGGCGGAAGACCTTGATGCGCCGGCCGTCATGGCACTGATCCGCCAGGCCATCGCCGCCCACGAAAGCGCGCTGCATGCCGCGCCGCCGCTCAGCACCGTTGTCAAGGCGGAGGTCGACAGGCAGCGGCCGAGGCGACCCGCGGCGCCAGCGTGAACTTTTGTCACGCGCACTCGGCACCAGCGCCTATGGTCGTTGCCGAGATCGGTGCTAGTGTTGGCCGGATGGCAACTGTGAACTCCGATGAGCTGGCGTCCGATCTGGACGCGCAGCTGAGTCGCTGGGAGGCCGAGGTTTACCGGTCATTGATGTGGGTCATCCCGGCCTGTGACGAGATCGCGGCGCAGGCCGATGCGCTCGGGCTGGTGCCGCAGGCGATCCGCGCGCGTTTGCTGTCCAGTGACGTTCGCAGCCGCCAGGGCATGGCCGAGGCGGCGCGGGTGGAACAGCTGGCCCTGCATGAAGCCGCACAGGCATGGCCCGCGCTGGCCAGGCATGCCGCCACCTACCTGGTGTCTTCCTGCGACCGCGTCGGCCGCCGGGCCGAAGCGATGCGCTGGGCGGAGGCATCGCTGCGCGGGGCGTCGAGCGATGACCTTTCGGCCTGGCATGCCGAGGCGCTGATGGTCGCGGCGCTGTTCTCGACCAGCCGCGCCGGGGCCGACTACACACTGGTGTACCAGGCCATGGCTGCGGTCCGCGTCGCCGGCTTGCCGGCTCTGGTGTCGGCCACGGCAGCCAACTTTGCCGAGGTCGCCGCCGAGTGTGGCGAGCTGGGCATTGCCAGCCATTTCACCGATGAAGCCGAGGCCATGATGCGGCGGCACCCGGAGGCCGCCGCCGCGCTCAGCTGGGAGTCCGTCGCGCGGGCGCGGCTGGCGCTGTCGGAGCTCGCTGCCGCAGAGCGCGCCTGCAAGGAGTCCCTGTGGCTTGAGAAACAACTGGGCTGCTGTGATGTCAACGGCGATCCCTGGCTGAGCTGCGCCGAGGTGGCGCTGGCGCGCGGCGATGCGGCTGGCGCCCTGGCGATGCTTGAACACCCTCGGCGCCTCGCTCGCGCCAGCTCCGCCTGGACCAATGCGCGCGACCTGGGCGTGCGTGCGCGGGTGATGGCCGGGCTGCAGCGTTGGGAAGAGGCCTACCAATGGATGGTCCGCTATGTGGCGGCATACGAGCAGATCCGGTCTGTGGAGGGCGACCGGGCGGTGGCCGAGTCCAGCCAGGCCGTGGCGGTGGACGAGGCGCGCAGGCAGTCCAGGCACTTCGAGCAACTGGCCATGACGGACCCGCTCACCGGCCTGCCCAACCGCCGCCATGCCGAACACTGGCTGGCCGAGCACGCCGACGTCCCGCTCTGCTTGGCCATTGCCGACCTTGATCATTTCAAGCGCATCAACGACACCTTTTCGCACGCGGCTGGCGACCTGGTGCTTCAGCGCTTCGGTGCGATGTTGAACGAGGTGTTCAACCGGTCCGACAGCGGGCCGGGCACGCCGATGCTCGCGGCGCGGCTCGGTGGCGAGGAGTTCCTGCTGGCCTGGTGCGGCATCCCCTGCGATGCAGCGATGGTGCGCAGCGACGAGATCCGCAAACGGTTGCGCGCCACCTCGTTCGCCGACATTGCCGGCGACCTGCCCGTGACCGCCAGTCTCGGCCTGGCCTTCGGCACCCCGCCGGTCAATCCCAGCGAGCTGCTGCGCACCGCGGACCTGCACCTCTACCAGGCCAAGCATGGCGGCCGCGACCGGACCGTGGGCCCCGTGCAGCGGCAGGACATGGCGGGATGACCCCGCGGCCGCGCCGTCCTTATGCGCTCAGCGATGAAGGAATCGCTTTTTGAGTTGTTGGTGTTTGGGGGCTGGATTTTCAATAATGCGGAAAACGTCTGATCACCCGCTCCTGCTGCTGTGTTTCGCCAGCGGCTCACAAAAATCATGAATTTCCAGCAACTGCGCTCTGTGCGCGAGGCCGTGCGCCGGGGTTTCAACCTGACCGATGTGGCCGAGGCGCTGCACACCTCGCAGCCCGGCATCAGCCGGCAGATCCGCGAGCTGGAAGACGAGCTGGGGGTGGAGATCTTCGTGCGCGCCGGCAAGCGGCTGACCGGGCTGACGCCCGCTGGCGAGCGCGTGCTGCCCTGGGTCGAGCGGCTGCTGCTGGACGCCGAGAACCTGCACCGTGCCGGCGAAGACTTCCGCCTCGGCGAGGTCGGCATGCTGAGCATTGCCGCCACCCACTCGCAGGCCCGCTACGCGCTGCCCGGCGCAGTGCATGACTTCCGCTCGCTGCATCCCAAGGTGCAGCTGCAGATGCACCAGGGCTCGCCGGACCAGATCGCGCAGATGCTGCTGACCGGCCAGGCCGACATCGGCATTGCCTCGCATGTGCTGGCCGACAACCCGGAACTGGTCGCGCTGCCCTGCTACCGCTGGACCCACTCGGTGGTGGTGCCGGTGGGCCATGCGTTGCTGGACCAGCCGCTGACGCTGGAGCGCCTGGCCGAGCACCCGGTCATCACCTACGAAACCGGCCTGACCGGCCGTGGCAGCATCGACGATGCGTTCAGCCGCGCCGGCCTCGCGCCGCGCGTGGTGCTCACCGCGATGGACGCCGACGTGATCAAGACCTACGTCGAGCTGGGCCTGGGCGTGGGCATCATGGCCTCCATCGCCTACGACGAGGCGCGCGACACGCAGCTGCGGGCCATCGAGGCGCGCAGCCTGTTCTCGATCAACACCACCAGCGTGGCGGTGCGCCGCGGTGGCCTGCTGCGCAGCTACGCCTACGACTTCATCCAGACCTTCGCGCCGCATCTGCAGCCCGACGTGGTGCGCCAGGCCCAGGCCGCGCCGGTCGGCACGCCCGAAGCGCCGCTCTGAAATCGGCCGTCCTGATGCTGGCGCTCACGCCGGCAGCGGGTCCAGCCCCTTGGTGCGCTTCAGGAAACCGGCGAACTCATCGAAGTTGGTGACCTGGTTGAAGGCGACGGCGCGGTAGATGTCGCCCGAGAAGAACCAGTCACCGGCCTCGATGTACTTCCAGTTGTGCCGGCGGTAGCGCGGCGAAGCCAGGCTTTGCCGCTTGATGTCGACGATGGCCTGCGCAGTGGCCGGTGCCAGCAAGGGCTTGAGCGTGGCGTTGTACTTGCGCACGCTGGGCAGCATTGCCGTCGGGATGATGCCGATGTCCAGCTTCCACGCCACGCCCTCGAACTCGGTGCTGAGGTCCAGCAGCACCATGTCCTTCAGCGCGAAGCGGGGCGCGTGGTCGACCTGGTTGATGATGTGGATGTCGCGCAGCGCCAGCGCCTCGGACAGCGTCTGCGTCACCGCGCAGGCGGTGGCCACGGTGGGCGGGTCCACCGCGAGGAACACGTCGATCTCCGGCCAGACCATCAGGTCCAGGTCGAAGCTGCCGTGCACATAAGGCTCGCCCAGCGGCCGCAGCCGGGCCACCAGGTCGGATTGCGCCAGCAGTCGCTCGGCCGTTTGCTTCAGTGAGTCCATGGTCTTCAGTTCGACAGCGGCCGGCGCCAGGCCTGGGCCAGGGTTTGCCGTGGGTCGCTCAGCAGCGCCTGGACCAGGTCCAGGAAGCGACGCGGGGCGAGGTGGTCGGGATCGAAGTGGCGGCGGGTCAGGAACGGGCCGCGCAGCACGCCGTCCACCGGCCGCAGCTCCAGCGCAAAGCCGGCACCCATCGCGCGGCCGGCCGCCAGGTTCAGCAGGCGGAACTGGTGGCGCTGCTGCACCTCCTGTGTCGCGGTGCCCACCTGGATCGCGAACCAGCTGCTGGCCAGCGGAATGCGCTGGCGCAGCAGTTCGGGGAACAGCTCGCGCACCACGCGTGCGGCCGGGAAGGCGCCGTGCCGGTAGGCAGCGGTGGCCGCGCCGCGCAGGGCAGTCAGGTTGTCCAGCAGCGAGCGCTGCGGGTCCATGCGCTGGCGCACGATGACCGGGTTCACGAAGCAGCCGATGGTCTCGGCAAAACGTGCCGGCCGGTTGCGCGTGGGCGTGGAGGTCAGCACGTCCAGCTCGCCATTGCCTGCCGCCATGGCCCATTGCATGCAGGCCAGCAGCAGCACATGGGTCGTCAGCCGGTGCGCGCCGGCCAGCGCGTCCAGCCGCTGCACGACCTCCGCCGGCAGCGCGATCTCGGTGTGCCGCACCTCGCCTTCCTGGCCGAGGGACAGCGCCGCGGCGGCGGCATGGTCCGCGGCCACGCCGGGCGGGTTGGCCAGGTAGTCGCGCCAGAAGCCTTGCAGCGTGGCCAGGCGCTCGCCTTGCAGCGTCTGCCGCTCATGTTCGACGAAGGCCGGGTACGGGTCGAAGCGGGCCCGGATGCCGGGCAGGCAGGCGGCGGCGTCCTCGGCTTCGAACAGCTCGATCAGCTGGCCGAACAGCACCGCGGCCGACCAGCCATCGAAGATCGCGTGGTGCACCGACAGCGCCAGCGCGGTCACGCCGTCCTGCGTTTGCAGCAGGCTGCCGCGGGCCAGCGGCGGCGGGCCGAAGGGGTCGATGCCGGGGTGCAACTGGTCGAACAAGGGCCCATGGTTCAGCGCCTGCACCAGTTCGTCGGCGCTGCCGTCAAAGGCCTGCTCGTCCAGCTGCAGGCCGCCTTCGGGCTGCACATGCTGGAAGAAGGTGAACAGGTCGGGCCCACGCTCGAACGAGGTTCGGAAAGCGTCCTGCAGCTGGCTCACCTGTGCGAAGACCTGGCGCAGCCGGCCCAGGTCCACGCCAGCAGGCAGCAGGCAGACCGAGCGCTGCAGGTGCGGCGCGAGCTGCGCATGCCTGGCCTCGGCGGCGAGAAAGCGGCGCTGGATTTCCGAGACGCCGAAGGTGGTGATGGAGTCGTTGCGCATCAGGTGGGTGGCCGGGCTTGCAGCGTGGCCGCGAAGAAGGAAGACAGCTCGGCCGCCGCGCGTTGCCAGGTGGCCGGGTGGGCAAAGATGTGGCCTTCGCCGGGCAGCGTGAACAGCCGGCACCTGGCTTCGGCCGTGCCGCGCACGAAGGCAGCCGAGTGGGCATGCGGGGTGACCTCGTCGCGCTCGCCGTGCAGCAGCAGCAGCGCGCAGCGGCCCGTGGGCCAATGGGCCGGGGAGTCCGCCTGATGCGCCGGCGCGCCGTCCAGCACGGCCGGGGTGTAGACCGGCGCCACCAGCGCGCAGGCGGCCACCGCCTCGGTGCGACCCAGTGCCTGCAACAGGCCCAGCGTGCCCAGGCTGGCCGAGACGACCCCCAGCGGGCCACCGGCCGCATCGGCCAGGGCCTCCAGCGCGGCAGCCGTTTGGGTGGCCAGCGCCCCCAGATCGTCCAGCCCCACCGCCTCGCGGTAGGCCTTGCCGGCACCGGCGCTGCCGGGCACCTGCAGCAGCCCCACATCGAAGCCCTGCTGCTGCGCCAGGTCGGCCACGCTGCGGGTCAGGAAGTCCTGCAGGAAATTGGTCTGCAGCTCGGGCGTGACGACCTTGTGCAGCCCCGGCAGCACCACCAGCAAGGGCCGGCCCGGTGTGGCCTGGCAACGGCTACGCCAGCCGCCCTTGGGCGCGGCGGACCAGACCGGCAACGCTGGCAGCGCGTGCCGGGCCCAGCGGGCCAGCGGCTGCAACTGGATCTGGCTGTCCACACAGGCCTGGAAGCCGGGGCCAGTCGCCTGCACAAAGCCCAGGTTGCCGCCCTGCAGGCCAAAGGCCGGCGCCACACCCTCGTGCTGCGACAGCCGCGGCGCACCGGCGAGCAGCCCGCGCCAGAGTTTCAGCGTGCGCCCCTGGCCGGGCGCGGCCGTGGCCTGGCTCAGGCAGGCCAGCGTGTCGTGCGCTGCATCGGCGTCGAAGTCCAGCACCTCGTCGCCTGCGGGCGTCAGCCTTTGCAGCGGCCCGCCATCGGCTGGCAGCAGGCAGACCGCCATCTCGTCGCCCGGTTCGGCCAGCGTCAGCACGCCCGCCTCGCCCCAGCCGACCAGCGGCAGCTTGCGCAGCCCGGCGTGGCGCAGCGCCGGCAGCGCGAGGGTGGGCAGCGCGCGCGCGTCGGCCAGCACATGGCGATGGATCACCGCGCCCTGGCGGCCGGTGTGAAAGGCAGGCTGGGCCATCACCCAGGCCAGCCCGGCCGACAGGCACAGCGACAGGCGCTGGCCTGGCACGCTGCCCAGCGGCAGGCGCTGCTGGTACCGCCCGTCAACGCGCACCAGCTCGGCCAGCCCGGCTTCGTCGCGCTCAATCCAGGCCGCACCTTCGGCATTCAGCGTGAAGGCCGCAACGCGCGAGGCGACCGGCAGCGGCTGGCCCGGCGTGTCGGCCGCGGCGCGGTACAGCCGCTGGCCCTGCAGCAGCCACAGCGCGTCGTCGCCCGCAAATTCGGCGGCCGACACGCCGCCCAGCGGCAGCCGCGCCACCGGCCCGTGGGCGTCGAACAGCTGCGCCTCGCTGCCGCTGACGATGGCGAAGCGTTGCTGGCCGCAGCGCAGCCACAGCGGGCGGATGGTCGGCAAGGCCATCAGCTCGTGCGACCCACCGTCGGCCAGGCAGCGCACGCGCAGCGCGGGTGCTTCGTCTTCCGGGCCGGCCGAGACTTCGACCGTCAGCAGCCGCGCCGGCCCCCACGGTGCCACCGCGACGGTGAAGGGCTGGGTGTATCGCAGGGCGGACAAGGCTGGCATGGGTTGGGGAGGCTCAGGCCTTGAGCTTGTAGCCGGTGTGGAAGGTCCAGGCGACCGTGGCCGTGGCCGCGGCCACGCAGCCCAGTGCCACCGCCAGGCTGGTCCACAGGTGCACATCGCCCTGGCCGTAAAAGCTCCAGCGCAGGCCGCTGATCAGGTAGACCAGCGGGTTGAACAGCGCGAGCTGCTGCCAGGCCGGCGGCAGCATCTCCAGCGCGTAGAAGCTGCCGCCCAGGAAGGTCAGCGGCGTCAGCACCAGCTGCGGCGCCATCTGCAGCTTCTCGAAGCTGTCGGCCCACAGCCCGATCAGGAAGCCCACCAGCCCGAAGGCCAGCACCGCCAGCAGGCTGAAGACCAGCATCCACACGGGGTGCAGGATCTGCAGCGGCACGAAGCAGCGCGCGGTCAGCAGGATCACGCCGCCCACCAGCACCGCCTTGGTCGCCGCCGCACCGACAAAACCCAGCAGGATCTCGTAGGGCGACACCGGCGCCGACAGCAGCTCGTAGACCGTGCCGGTGAAGCGCGGGAAGAAGATGCTGAACGAGCCATGCGACAGGCTTTGCGACATCAGCGCCATCATCAGCAGCCCCGGCACGATGAAGGCGCCGTAGCTCACGCCGGCCACCGTCGGCACCCGCGCGCCGACGATGGCGCCAAAGACGATGAAGTACAGCGTGGTGGTGACCACCGGCGCGATCAGGCTCTGCGTCAGCGTGCGCCGCATGCGCCGCAGTTCATGAAAGTACATGGCCCTCACGGCATGGCGATTCATGCCCCGGTCTCCTCGACCAGGTCGATCACGATGTCTTCCAGCGAGCGCTGCGCCGTCTGCAGGTCCTGTACCGCAATGCCGTACGCGGCCAGGCGCTGCAGCAGCGGGCCGATGCCGGGCCAGCCTTCGCGCGGCGTGCAGTCGCAGCTCAGCTGCATCGCATCGGCCGAGCGCTGAAGCGCCAGGTCGGCCAGGCCCTCGGGCAGTTCGACCAGCGGCTGCTGCAACTGCAGCGTCAGGCGTTTGCCGCCGAGCTCGCGCATCACCTCGGCCGTCGGCCTGACCAGCACCAGTTCGCCGCGCCGCAGCACGCCAATGCGGTCGGCCAGCGCCTGGGCTTCTTCGAGGTAGTGGGTGGTCAGGATGATGGTCACGCCCTGTTCGCGCAGCTGGCGGATGGTGGCCCACATGTCGCGCCGCAAGGACACGTCCACGCCGGCGGTGGGCTCGTCCAGGAACAGCAGCGAGGGTTCGTGGGACAGGGCCTTGGCGATCAGCACCCGGCGCTTCATGCCGCCCGAGAGCGCCTTCATCGGGCTGCGCCGCTGGTCCCACAGCGACAGGCTGCGCAGCACCGCCTCGATGCGGGCCGGGTTCGGCGCATGGCCGAACAGCCCGCGGCTGTAGGCCACGCCGGCCTGCACCGTGGTGAAGGCATCGCTGGGCAGTTCCTGAGGCACCAGGCCGATGCGGGCCCGCGCCTGGCGGGCTTCGCGCACCGTGTCGAATCCCTCGACCTGCACCGTGCCGCCACTGGCGCGCACGATGCCGCAGGCGATGTTGATCAGCGTGCTCTTGCCGGCGCCATTGGGCCCGAGCAGCGCAAACACCTCGCCACGCGGCACGCTGAGGCTGAGGTCCTGCAGCGCGACAAAGCCGCTGTCGTAGACCTTGCGCAAGCCGGCAATCTGAAGCGCCAAGGTCATGACAAACCCAGCTCGGCCGGACCGGCCAGCCCCAGCACAAACGACAACTCGGCCACCCGCTGCCCGTCGACCGCGGCCTGGCCGCTGACCGAGACAAAACCGGCCGTGGCGCGGTCCACCGCCAGCGTGAAGCGCACCTGCTGGCCCGGCAGCACAGCGCGCAGGAACTTGCAGCGCTGGATCATCGCCAGCACGCCCAGCTGCCCACCTCCCGCGGCCTGGGCCTGCGGCTCGCTGGCGCGCAGCGCGGCGCCGGCAATCTGCGCCGCGGCCTCGACCAGGTGCACCGCCGGCACGATGGGCCGGCCCGGAAAATGACCCTGCATCGCCGCCAGCTCGGTGGACCAGCAGGCGCTGCCGGCAAAGCGGCCTTCGCCCAGCACCTCGGCGCTGTGCACAAGCAGCGCATCGCCGCGGTGCGGGATCAGCTGCTCGATCGCGTTGCGGTCCAGCTGCAATGGTGCCGTCACTGACTCAAGCGTGGCACTCATGCGTCAGCCCGCGTGGCAATCAAGGACACATTGCTGCCGCCAAAGGCAAACGAGTTGGACATCACGGCGTCCAGTTGCTGGCCGTGGCGTGCGCTGCCGGGGACCACGTCCAGCGCGCAGCCGGGGTCCTGCTCGCTGAGGTTGGCGGTCGGCGGGATCGAGCCGCTGGCCAGCGCGTGCACGCTGATCGCGAACTCCAGCGCGCCGCCGGCACCGATCAGGTGGCCGTGCATGGACTTGGTGGCGCTGACCGCCAGGTGGCTGGCGTGCGCGCCAAAAGCGTCGTGAATCGCCTGCGACTCGACCAGGTCGCCCAGCGGCGTGGCCGTGCCGTGGGCATTGACGTAGCCCACCGCATCGGCCGGCAAGCCCGCGTCGCGCAGCGCGTCGCGCATGGCGGCAGCCTGGCCTGGCCGCGAGGGCTTGGTGATGTGCTGCGCATCGGTGCTGTTGCCGTAGCCGGCCAGCCGCGCGTGCATGCGGGCGCCACGGCGGCGCGCGAAGTCCTCGGCTTCCAGCACCAGCGCGGCGCTGCCCTCGCCGAGCACAAAGCCCGAGCGCTTCAGGTCGAAGGCCTTGTGGCTGCGGGCCGGGTCCTCAGCATCTGGCGTGGCCAGCACGCGCAGCGCCTGCCAGGCGGCGTAGGAGCCGGGCGACAGCAAGGCCTCGGCACCGATGACGACGATGGCGTCGGCATAACCGTGCGCAATGCAGCGCATGGCCTCGCCCAGCGCCACCGCCGAAGAGGCGCAGGCCACGCTGTAGCTCTGCGTGGGCCCGTGCAGGCCGAGCTCGATGGCCAACCAGGCGCACAGCGCGTTGGGCATCATGCGCGGCACCGTGAACGGGTGCACCAGGATGGGCCCGTTCGGGCCGCGCTGGGCCTTCTTGGCCTCGACGTCGCGCATCGTGGTCTCCAGCGTCAGCAGGCCGCCCATGCCAATGCCGGTGAACACGCCGATGCGCTCGCGCTGCGCGTCATCGGGCGCCAGCCCGGCATTCGCGACGGCCTCGCGGGCAGCGGCCAGGCCCAGCAGCGTGACGCGGTCGTAGCCCGCCTCGGCCGGCGCGATGCGTGCGGCAAAGCCTTCCGGCACCGAGGCGGCAATCGCCGTGGGCGCCGCCGCCAGGATGGGCGCCGGCGCGGCGCGCACGCCGCTCTGCCCAGCCAGCAACGCGGCCATGCTGCTGGCGAAGTCCAGCCCCAGCGGGGTGACCGCGCCCAGCCCGGTGATGGCCACCGCGCGCCGCATCACGAAGCCAGCGGCAGCGGCAGCGGGTCCAGCCCCGGCTGGCCGCGCTGGCGGTGCTGCTCGGCCAGCGCGGCAACCATGTCGTCCAGCGTCATGTCGCGCAGCGCTTCAGTGCGGCCGATGGTCACGCCGTATTGCTCCTCCACCATCCACAGCATCTCGACCAGCGACAGCGAGTCGATGTTCAGCGCGGAGAGCTTGACCGCGCCGTTGGCCAGCTCCTCGCGCGGGACCTGCGCGGTGTTGACCAGGTAGTCGATGGTCAGGGCCTTGATGCTGTCGATGGGGGTCATGGCATTCCTCCGGGCGTGTGGGAAAGGCAAGGTGGGATGGGCAAGCGGCGCCGCTCACAGCAGCGCATACATCAGGCCGCCACTGGCGGCCGCGGCAATCAGGACCTTGGGAATGAACATGCCCTGGTCGCCGCGGTAGTTCAGCGCGGCCAGCAGCAGCAGCGCCAGCAGGCCGGCCGGCAGCAGCCACAGCGCGCGGGCGGCGCCCAGGCTGTAGAGCAGCGCCAGCGCCAGCGGCAGCAGCGCCAGCAGGCCCAGCAGCTGCAGCACCAGCAGGCCGACCTGCATCGTGGCCCGCGGGCTGATGCCCTGGCTGGCATGCAGCGCGGCCATTGGCGCGTGCAGCTGGCGCAGGTCGAAGGCCCGGCCCGCCAGCGCAAACAGCAGCGGCACCAGCAGCATCAGCAGCACGTAATGCACGACCACCGCCTGCACGCCCAGCCGCGGCAGCAGCCAGCACAGCAGCACCGGCAGCCCGGTGGCGGTCAGCAGGCCGAGCTGGCGCAGCATCTGCGCAGGGGCGAGCAGAAAGCGCAGGTCCAGCCGCAGCAGGTTGGCCCGCGGTGCCTGCTGCGCGTCCATGCGCAGCCAGGCCGGTGGCGGCAGCGGGGCGCGCGGCCGGCGCTGGCGAACCGCATCCGGCAGCCACAGCGCCACGGCGCTGGCGGCCAGCAGCAGCAGCGCCAGCCAGCCGCTGCCCAGGCCCAGCGCGACCGCCAGCAGCGCCAGTGCCTGCGTGGCCAGCAGCGGCAGCAGCGCCCGCGAACGCTGCAGCCCCAGCAGCTGGACCAGCGGCAGCTGCGCGGCCAGCACCAGCGTGGCCGCCAGCCGGGCATGGCCGGCCGGGCCGGCCTCGTGGTGCAGCGTGTACTGGGCGGCGAAAAACGGCAGCAGCAGCGGCAGGTCGGCCACCGCCAGCACCGCCAGGTCGACCCGGCGCGTCAGGTGCCTGGGCAGCGGCAGCGTTCGCAGGTAGACCCAGGCCGGGCCGCCGCTCAAGAGGCCTGCCTGCAGCGCGCACCAGCTGGCCGCCAGGCTCAGCATCAGCAGCCAAACGCCCAGCGTGGTGGCCGGCGCGCCGGGCTCGGTCAGGCGCAGCACCGGCGTGCCCAGGATCTCCAGCTGCTGGGCCAGCGGCATCAGCTTGGGCGAGACCATGAACAGCACCAGGATGGCGGCCTGCCAGCGCCGCGTCAGCAGCCGGAAGCCGACGCTGGCGACATGGTGCATGCGCCACCAGAACAGCTTGCGGAACGTGGTCTGCCCACTGGGCGAGGGCGCGGTCGAACGCTTGCCCGAAGGCAGGCGGGCAGGCTGCGGCTCGGCGGGGCGCTCGGCCCGAGCCATCTGCGTGGGCGCCGGCATGGACTCGGTCGGCTTCACGCTGGCACCGCCTCCAGGTCCGCCAGCTCGACGGTGCGCACGCCCAGCAGCTGCTGTTGCTGCGTGTCGTGGCAGGTGAGCACGACCAGGCCGCGGCTGCGGCGCTGGTCCAGGCAGTCCTTGAAGACGGCCAGCGAGCGGGTGTCCAGGCCGTTGGTCGGCTCGTCCATGATCAGCACCGGCGCGTCGCTGGCCAGTGCCGAGGCCAGCAGGAACTTGCGCGCGGTGCCCAGCGACATCGCGCCGAAGCGGGTGTCCAGATGCGGCGTGATCTGGAAGCGCGCCACCAGATCGTCGCTCGCGGCCGGGCTGCTGCCGTGCACCGAAGCGGCAAAGGCCAGCCATTCGCGGCCGGTCAGGAAAGGGTAGATCGGGCAGCCGTCCGGCACGAAGGCCAGCTGGCGCGCAGCCTGTTCGCGCGAGCGAGCCAGGTCCAGGCCTTGCAGCAGCACCTGGCCGGCATCGGGCAGCGCGGCACCCGCGAGCATGGTCAGCAGCGTGGTCTTGCCGGCGCCGTTGGGCGCGCGCACGCAGACCAGCTCGGGCTGGGCCCAGGCAAAGCTCAGGCTGCGGAAGATCACGCGGGCGCCCAGCTGCTTGCCGAGCTGGTTGACCTGCAGCAGCGGCGCCGTGGCAGCGGTGTTCAGCATGCGGGCTCCGCCATCAGCGAAGAAAACGCAGCCTGGTAGGCGGCCACTTCGCGCTCGGCCTGGGCCGCGGCGGGCGGCTCGCCGCTGGCCGTCTGCAAGCGCGCGAGCAGCGCTTCCTGGAGTGTCTTCATGCGCAAGACCTTGGCGTAAGGCATGCGATCAAAGGTGATCGCGGAATAGCTGGGCAGGAACACGCCGGGAAAGCGCGTGGCCAGCCAGGCTTCCAACTGCTTCTGGCGAGCATAGGCGGGGGTGCGCGTCTCGACCATCATTTCCTGCAGGTTGCGGGTGGACATCTGGCCCAGCGCCTGCGCGTCCTCGCGGCGCTGCTGGTAGAAGGCCTGGAAGGCGGGCGCAAAGCCGCTGGCCTGGTCCAGGCAGTCCAGCAGCAGCTCGCAGTCTTCCAGCGCGCAGTTCATGCCCTGGCCGAGGAAGGGCGTGACTGCATGCGCGGCGTCGCCCACCAGCAGCACCGGCCCGTCGCACCAGGGCCCCCCTTCGATGGTGCTGATGCGGCCCAGCGGGCGGCTGCGCAGCGCCTGGGCTTCGCCGGCGGGCAGCTGCAGGTCCGGGAACAGCGTGGCAAAACGCTGCTGCAGCGCCGCCGCGTCCAGGCCGAACCAGGCAGCCTCGGCGGCGCGCGGCAGGAACAGCGTGCCGTCCAGCTCGCCGGCCTGGCGGCCGGGCAGGCCGATCAGCATCACCTCGTCGCGCGGCCAGATGTGCAGCCCGTCCTGCCCGGCCGGACGCGGCGCCACGCGCAGCCGCACCTCCTTGTAGGCCTGCTCGAAGTCGACCCGCTGGAAGGCCACGCCGCGCTGGCGTTCCAGCGTGGCGCGGGTGCGCGAGTCGGCGCCGTCGGCACCGAGCAGCGCGTCGAAGGTGGCGGGCTGCGCAAGGTTGTCGAAACGCACCTGGACCTGGCCGTCTTCGCCATGCGCCCAGTCCCGCAAGCCCTGGCCGAAGCGCAGCGTGACCAGCGGCTCGCGCCGCGCCGCATCGGCCAGCAGCTCGTACAGCTCGGCCCGCTGCACCGCCAGGATGCGGCCCTGGCCGGTCGGGTCGTAGGCCGAGAAGGCGAGTTCGCCGGAGGCCTGGTGGATGACCCGGCCGAGCATGCGCCGGCCGATCTCGCTGGCCCGGGCTTCCAGCCCCAGGCTGCCCAGCGCATGCAGGCCGCGGTGCGACAGCGCCAGCGCGATCGAGCGGCGTTTGGCGTCTTCCGTCAGGCCCAGTTCGGAAGCCTCGCGCCGCTCGTGCAGCTGGACCGCGATGCCGCGGCGGGCCAGCGCCACCGCGAGGTAGAGGCCGGCCAGGCCGGCGCCGGCAATGCAGACGCGTTTCACAGCAGTTGCTCCAGGGCTTGGGCCAGCGCGCGAACGTCGTCGGCGTCGTTGTAGAGCGGGCAGAACGAGACCCGCAGGATGTTGGCGCCACGCGCGTCGCAGACCACGCCGTGGCGCAGCAGCGCGTGTTCCATCGCCACCGCCTGGCCCGGCAGGTCCAGCGACAGCTGGGAGCCCCGGCGCGCCGGATCGGCGGGGGTCAGGATGCGCAGCGGCGGGCGGTCCAGCGCCTCGATGCTGTCGCGCGCCAGCGCGGTCAGCGCCAGGCTGCGGGCGCGCCAGGTGCTGGCCGGGAAACGGTCGAACAGTTCGAGCGATGCGGCCAGCGCCGCCGCTGCCAGCACCGGCGGATTGCTCAGCTGCCAGGCGCCGGCGCCTGGCTCCCGCTCGCGCGGCTGCTGGCCCCAGGCAAAGCGCGAGCCGGCGGCCTGGCCCCACCAGCCTTCGAGGCGCTGCAGCTGCGCATCGTCATGGAAGCGGCGGTGCACGAAAGCACCGCCCAGGCCGCCCGGCCCGCCATTGAGGTACTTGTAGCCACACCAGACGGCAAAGTCCACGCCGTCTTCGCTGAGCGCCAGCGGCAGGTTGCCAATCGCATGCGCCAGATCGAAGCCGACGCGGGCCCCGGCGGCCTGCGCGGCGCGGGCCACGCGGCCAATGTCCACCACTTCGCCGGTGGTGTAGTCCACCGCGTCCAGCCAGACCAGCGCCACGCGCTCGCCGTGGCGGTGCAGCTCGCGCAGCACCGCGTCCGTCATCGACACGCCTTCGGTGGCCTGCGCCTCGACCAGGCAGGCCGCGGGGTCCAGCCCGTGCAGCCGGCATTGCGACTCCAGCGCCAGCCGGTCCGAAGGAAAGGCATGGCGGCCCAGCAGCACGCGCGAGCGTGCGCCCTGGGGCCGGAAAAAGCTCAGCAGCAGCAGGTGCAGGTTGACGCTGAGGCTGTTCATCGCCACCACCTCGTCGACCGAGGCGCCGACCAGCCGTGCCAGCGGCGCGCGCAGCGGCTCGCTGGCCTGGGCCCAGGGCGTGTCGCCACGGTCTGCACCTTCGAAATGGCCGCGCACGCCCAGCGTGGCCCAGCGGTGCATCTCGTGCGCCACGCGCTCGGCCGCGGCGCGTGGCGCCAGGCCCAGCGAATGGCCGCAGAGGTAGCTCAGCGACTGACCGTCTGCGGCCAGCGGGCGGCAGAAGGCGTCGTGGGCCAGGGCGGGCTGCAACGTCACTGGACTGCCCTCCGCACTGCGTGCTCCGGTTTCGCCCTTGGGGGCGGCCCAGCGGGTCTCATGCAGGCACCTGGATGCCTGGCCGGGCGGCCCATTGGCGCAGCGTGCGCAGTGCCGAATGCGGCTGTGCGGCGGCATTGGCGCTGAGGTAGCGGTGGCCGCTGCTGCCGCCAGTGCCGGGCAGCTCGTCCAGCAGTTCACGCACCTGCTCGGCATGCTGGAGGCGCCAGCGGTGCAGCAGCTGTTCGAGCTGGCACAGGCGGTCCAGCGCGTCGTCGATCAGCCGCTCGCGCGGCTGGCTGCGCGAGCGCGCCAGCAGCGCTGCCAGCGCGGCCGCGCGGGGCAGCCGGGCAAAGGCCGCGGGCAGCGCGAGTGCCGGCCAGCCCTGCGCCGCTTCGCGTTCCGTCAGCGCCTGGGCCCATTGCGCGTGGCAGGCCTTGGCGGCCGGCGTGGCCTGCTGGCGCTGCCATTCGGCGGCCAGGCCGCGTGCCAGCTGGTCGTGCAGCGTGGGCTGGCGGCAGGTGGCCAGCACCTGCGTGCTTTCGGCCGGCGTCATCATCGTGCAGGCCTGCGGCGCGCGGGCTTCGTCCAGCGTGCCCAGCGTGGCTTCCATCAGCACGAACTGCAGGCTCTGGCTGCCCGAGGCGCTGCCCAGCAGCGGGCGCATGGCCAGGAACTGCAGCGGGTCCAGCGTGGCCAGCAGGCCCAGCTGCTGATTCAGCAGCGCCTGGATCTCGGCCATGCGGTGCAGCTTGGGCAGTGCGTCGGTAAAAAAGCCGGGGGCTTGCGCATCGGCCTGCAGCACCGCGGCGGCTTCGACCAGCCACTGGCGGAACCACAGCTCGTGGGCCTGGTGCAGCACGATGAAGAAGTGCTCGTCGTGGATGGGCTGCGCGGTGTCCGCGCTCAGCGGCGCCTGCGCGCCCAGCACCTGGTCCAGCCGCAGGTAGCCGGCATAACGCAGGCCGGCATGCAGCCCGGCCTGCGCTGCGCCACCCCTGCCCAGCGGGCAGGCCTCAGCAGTCATACGAGAACTCGGTCAGCGACTGCTGGCGCAGCTGCTGGCGCTGCACCTTGCCGGCCACGTTGCGCGGCAGCTCGGCAATGAACTCGACCTCGTCCAGGTGCTTGTGCGGGAAGTCGGGCCAGCGCTGGCGGGTGTGCTCGATCAGCGTGGCGACCAGCGCTTCGGAGACGGGTGTGTTCGGCGTGGTGACCACAAAGGCCTTCAGCCCGATCACGCCGGCCGGCGTGCGGCTGCCGACGACCGCGACCTCCAGCACCGCGTCCAGCTTCATCAGCGCGTCTTCCACCTCGTAGGGCGAGACCCATTCGCCGCAGCCCTTCTTGACCATGTCGTCGGCCCGGCCAACGTAGGTGTAGGCGCCGTCGCGGCAGGTGAACAGATCGCTGCTGATGTGCCATTCGCCGTCGAAGCTGGCGGCCGAGCGCTCCGGGTCGTTCAGGTAGCCGCTGGCCACGCTGGGGCCGGCAATGCACATGCGGCCCGAGGTACCTTCGCTGACGGGCTGGCCATCGTCGCCGATCAGCTTGACGCGGAACTCGGACAGGCAGCGCCCGCAGCTGTCCTCGCGGATGTCGCCCACCGAGTTCGACAGGAAGATGTGGCCGACCTCGGTCGAGCCGAAGCCGTCGATCAAAGGTGCGGCCAGCCGCGCGCGCCAGGCCTGCAGCACAGAGGGCGGCAGCGGCTCGCCGGCCGAGGTGGCAATGCGAACGCTGTCCAGCAGCGCCTCGGCGCCCGGGCTCTTCAGCAGCTCGGCGAGGATGCGCGGCGTGGCCAGGAAGACCGAAGGCCGGTGGCGCTCGATCTGCTCGGCGACCATGGCCGCGGTCGAGCGCAGCGGAAAGACCACCGCCGCCGCACCGGCCACGCCGGCAAACAGCAGCGAGCCGCCGAGCGCATAGCCGAAGGTCAGCTTGGGCACGGCGACGATGAGGTCGTTTTCGTCCATCGCCAGGATGTCGTCGCCAAAAGCCCGCGTGCAGTGCAGGATGTCGCGGTGGCGGCGCGGAATCGCCTTGGGCTTGCCGGTGGTGCCGGAGCTGAACAGCACGTAGGCCAGCGCGTCGGCCGCGGTTTCGGCAATGGGGAAGACGCTGGGCTCGCCAGCGGCGGCGCGTTCCAGCTCGCCGCGCTCGCCGGCGCCGTCGCCGCACTGCAGCACCTGCACGCCTGCTTCGCCGACGGCCTGCGCCTTGGCGCCAATGCCCTGGTGCATCACCGCGAAGCAGGCCCCGGCATGCTGGGCCATGTAGACCAGGTCGGCCGGCGGCAGCAGCGGGTTGGCCAGCACGGCGACCGCGCCCAGCGCCAGGATGGCGTAGAAGCTGCTGACGAAGGCCGGGCTGTCCGGCACCACCAGCAGCACCCGGTCGCCGGGCTGCACGCCGTGGCGCTGCAGCAGGTTGGCGCTGCGGGCCATGGCCTGCTGCAGGTCGTCGTAGCTGAGCCGGCTGTCGTGGAACAGCAGCGCCGGCCGCGCGCCGCGGCCTTCGCGCACGTGGCGTTGCACCAGGCAGTCCGCCAGATTGATCTGCGGCTGCGCCAGCAGCTCGGTCCAGTCGATGTGGTTCATTTTTCTCGCCCTGGTTTGTGGGGTTTTGGAAAACCCTTTTCGGGATCTCCTGCGCGCCGATTGCACACCGCGCGAATCCGGCTCGATATCCCACGTTGAAGGGGGTTGGTTATTCTCGGAATGGAAATATCCGATATCCGGCCAGGGTGTATCTGTAACGCCTTGAAAGCAGCACTTTCGAATATCTTTCGGCCCTGGTATATGCGCGCTGACGCGTGCGGCGCGCCATCGCGCGCACACCCCTAGCGCAGCAGCGCAAACGCTGCGTTAGGCGAGCATTAGGCGAAGCTGAGGAATGTGCATGGATGTAAGCAGCGTGCCCGGCTGTGCGGCAGTGAAACTGCAGATACAAATAGATTCAGATCGGTTTCCTGGTGTTACGCGGGTTTGGTTTTCAGTCGATCGCCATTGTTTTGAATAACCCCCCATGTCAGGGGATGTCGGAAACAGGGCGATGGCATGTAAAAACCCGCCACCCAGGCATGTCCATGCCGGGGTTTTTCTTAACACTCAAGGAGAGAAACTATGAGCATCGAAACCACCGTGATCTCGGCCGCTGACGTCGCGCTGCTGCAAGAAGTCGACGCGTTCGAAATCGTCGACACCCAGAGCGTCGACGCCGTGGCTGCCCAAGCCGTCGGCTGCCTGAGCTGCTCGTGAGCTGTTGACGGACGCGGCCCGGGCGGTTTCGCCTGAGCCCCGTCCAGGCACCTTGGTGCGGCATGTCAACAGCGTGCCGGGTCGGGGTGCCCCTGTTCCGAGGTCCGAGCTTGCGGTTTGCTCGGCGAGTTCCTTGACGCTGCACCGGCGAGTGCTTCGCGTGCAGCGGGAGCCGTGCATGGCACTGACCACCCTGATCCAAGGCATCAACGACGCGGTCGACCGGCACCTGTCGCCGGCCGACGTGGTGCACGCGGTGCGGCCCATCGTCGGCAGCGCGATGCTGGACGAGCGCTTCGTGCTCGAATGCGCCGAAGCCACCACCGACAAGGCCGCCCGCTGCCTGCTCGAAGGCGCGCCCTACGAGCCGCTGCACATCGAGCACGGGCGCTGCTGGCGCATGGCCTTGTTCCTGTGGGACCCGGGTTTCACCAATGCGCCGCACCAGCACAACACCTGGAGCGTCAGCGGCGTGATGCACAACCGGCTGGACGTGGCGCTCTACCAGCGCGACGCCGCCAGCCAAACGCTGAACCCGACCCAGCGCTTCGTGGCCGCTCGCGGCCAGACCGGCTTCCTGGTGCCGCCCTGCATCCATGCGCTGGGCAATCCCGACACCACGGCGCCCAGCGTCACGCTGCATGTCTTCAACGATTCCGAGGACAGGGCGCAGCGTGCCAACGACACGCTGTGGTTCGACGATGAAGTCAACCCGCTGGACTTCTACCGCGACCCGGCCCGGCCCTCGCGGCGCAACCTGCAGACGGTGCTGGTGCTGCTGAAGGCGCTGGCCCGGCCCGCGCCGGCCGGGCTGCTGGCGCGCATCTTCGAGCTGGGCGATGCGCGCATCCGGCTGGAGGCCTACAAGCAGCTGGTGCGCGCCGACCTGGCCACCGCGCTGGCCTGCGGCGACCGGCTGGCCGCCTCGCTGGGCCCGCAGGACCGCAGCCGCTTCATGCAGCTGCACCAGCGCCTGCTGGCCGCCCACGCCGCCACCGCCCCCGTGGCCGACAGCGCGCGCGCCGAGCCCAGCGACGAGCAGGCCGAATACCTGCTGCAGCAGGCCGTGGCCCGGCTGGTCTGCAACAGCGGGCTGCTGGCGCGCTGCGTCAGCGAGGGCGCAGCCGTCACCTTCGACGATCTGCCAGCCAAGGCGCTGGCGCTGCTGGCCCCCACGGTGCAGCGCAACAGCCGGCGCCTGAAGATCCTCGCCAGCATCCTGGACCAGCGGCTGATGGACCAGGTGCTGCGCGCGCTGCCGCTGAGCGCTGCGCTGCTGTCGCCCGAGCAGGCCCGCCAGCTGTGGCGCCGCTTCAAGGACGCGCAGGTTGACACCACCACGCCTGCAGTGGCCGAAGCCTGCCGGGCCTTCTGCGCTGCCTGCGTGGCCGAGCCCGGCCCGGCGCTGGCAGAGGGTGACCCGGTGCTGGACGTGATGCGCTACGAAGAGGCCTTGCTGCGCATCAGCGACCGCGCGGCGCGCCACGGCAAGTCGGCGCCGGTGTCCCCGCCTTACCTGGGCCCGGCCCTGGTCACCAACAGCGAGACCCTGCATTTCAAGCGCGCCATCTCGCCGCTGGTCCGCACGCTGCGCGCTGCCGTGCAGCAGCCCGCCGAGATGCGCGAGCCCGCGCTGGCCGCCTGGCGCGACCAGGCGGCGGCGCCCGCGCAGGACGAGTTGCTGCTGTTCTATGAAGCCTGGCAGGACACCCAGGTGCGGGTGCTGCGCATCACCGCGCGCACCCTGCTGCTGCTGTCGGCCTGCGATGGCCGGCGTTCGCTGGCCGACCTGCCGGACCACCTGCGCAGCCAGGGCTACGCGCTGTCCACCCCGCAGGCGCTGGCCGCCACGCTGGACAGGCTCGCCGAGGCCGGCGTGATCGCGCCCCTGGTGTTGTCCACCCCTTCCGTCTCCCCTCCCGAACAGGACCCGGCATGCCCAAGCGTGACTGCAATCCCCACTGCCTCGGCGTCGGACTGAACCACCGCCACGAGATCGAGGCCGAGATCATCGACCGGCTCGACGAGCTGGACCTGCTGGAGGTCATCTCCGACAACATCCTGCAGGACGAGCAGGTCGGCGAGCCGCTGCGCCGGCTGATGCGCGACAAGCCGCTGGTGCTGCACGGCGTCAGCACCTCGCTGGGCACCGCCGCGCCGCTGGACCCGGACCACCTGGCCGCGACGCTGCAGGCGGTCGAGCGCTGGCAGCCGCTCTGGTTCAGCGACCACATCGCGTTTTCGCGCGTGGGCGAGCTGGACGTGGGCCACCTGATGCCGGTGCGCCGCAGCCTGGCCAACCAGCAGCGCATCGCCGCCAAGATCCGCCAGATCCAGCAGGCCAGCGCCACGCCTTTCCTGGTCGAGAACATCACCTACTACTTCGAGCATGGCGACGAGGAGATGGACGAGCTGAGCTTCGTCAACGGCATCCTGCAGCAGGCCGACTGCGGGCTGCTGCTGGACGTCAACAACCTGCACATCAACGCTCAGAACCACCGCTTCGACCCGTATGAATACCTGGCCGGGCTGGACCTCGGCCGCGTGGTGGAGCTGCACCTGGCCGGCGGCTTCGTGCGCGACGAGCTGCTGATCGACAGCCACGGCCACCGCATCGGCGAGCCGGTCTGGGAGCTGCTGCGCCACGTCTGCGAACGCGCCCAGCCGCGCGCCATCATCATCGAGCGCGACATCAACTTCGACCTGGCCGACATCTTCGACAGCGTGGCCCGGGCCCGCGAGATCCTGCTGCAAACCGAGGCGCTGGCCGCCTGAACCGGAGAACGCCCCATGCGCGTGTTGCTGCTGTGCATTCCCGGCCGTGGCCGCTTCGAGGTGCTGGCGCCGCTGGCCGCTGCGCTGCAGCAGGCCGGCCACGCGCTGCGCTTCGCCGCGCCGCCGCGCTTCGCGCAGCATGTGCGGCGCATGGGCTTCGAATGCCTGGAGGCCGGTGCCGAGACCGACGAGCTGAACGCCTTGCTGGACGCCCAACTGGCAGAGAACGGGACAGCCGCCATGCCGGCCTCCGAGCGCGCCGCCACCATGTTCACCCGCCTCTACCCCGAGCGCCTGCTGGCCACGCTGCTGCCGCAGCTGCGCGACTGGCGGCCGGCGCTGGTGCTGCATGAGGAAGGCGAATTCGCCGGGCCGCTGGTGGCGGCGCTGGTCGGCGCGCGCTGCGCCACCGTCGGCTGGCCGGTCGCGATGCGGCCGCTGCAGGTGCTGCAGAACGTCACCCAGCGCATGCACGCCCAGTGGCAGGCCCAGGGCCTGCAGCCCCCGCCTTACGCCGGCCTGTACCAGCGGTTCATCGACACCTGCCCACCCACGCTGCAGACCGAAGCGGCCGCTGCCTTCCCTGGCGCCTGGGCCTTGCGGCCTGAGCTGGTGGACGGCCCGCCCGGCAGCGCGGCCGATGCCCTGCCCGAGGCCTTGTTGCAGCCCGGCGAACCCGTGGTGCACATCACGCTGGGCACGGTGGACGCCTACAACCAGGCGCCCGCGTTGCTGCTGCGCCTGCTGGACGGCCTGCAGCGCGAGCCGGTGCGCGTGGTGCTGACGACCGGCGCGGCGCTGCAGTCGCTGGACTTCAGCCGCTACGCCAATGTGCACGCCAGCGCCTTCATCCCGCACCGCCAGCTGCTGCCGCATTGCGACGCGGTGATCTGCCACGGCGGCGCCGGCTCCACCATTGCCGCGCTGGCCCATGGCCTGCCGCTGCTGATCGTGCCGCGCGGCGGCGCCTCGCAGTACCGCAATGCGGTGCATTGCGAGCGGGTTGGCGCCGGCCTGCACCTGAGCGAGGAAGCGGCCACCGCGCAGGCCGTCGGCCCGGCGGTCGCCGCCTTGCTGCACCAGCCCGGCCACCGCGAGGCGGCGCGCCGCCTGCAGCAGGAAATTGCCGCCATGCCGGCTCCGGCCGATTGCGCCGAGCGCCTTCTGGCCTGGCTTCATTGAACAGACCCGCCCCACGACCCCATGACCATCCCCCAATTCGAACGCGACCTGTTCTGTCTGCAGACCGCCGGCTTTGTCGTGCTGCCCGGCTTTGTCAGCGACGACCAGCTGGCCACGCTGCTGCCGCCGTTGAGCGCTTTCGAGGCCGAGGTCGAGCACTACGCCAAGACCGCAGGCAAAGTGAACTTCACCCATGGCTGGCCACTGCTGACCACGCGCTGCGCCTACTGCGTCTCGGAGGAACTGCAGGCGCTGGCCATGTCGCAGCGGGTGCAGGCGATGGCGCAAACCTACCTGGGCGGCGCGGTGATCCGCGACTGCCTGCTGCAGACCAACATGCCGGACCCGCGCAGCCAGGCCCGCGGCCTGGGCGGCCGGCTCAGCTACCACCGCGACACCTTGTGGAAGGACGGGCCCATCCTGCCCAGCTACCTGCATGCCTTCATCTTGCTGACCGACCTGACGGCCGAGAACGGCGCGACCTTTGTCGTGCCCGGCAGCCACCGCCTGCGCGAACCCGGCTATTACTTCAAGCACACCGAGGCGGGCGTGCGCGAGGAAGGCATCAACTACCTGGTCTATGACCAGTCCTACTTCCCCAGCGCGGTGCAGATCCTCGCGCCACGCGGCTCGCTGGTCTTCCTGGACCCGATGGCCATCCACAGCCAGGGCATCAACGTGACCGAGCAGCGCCGCACGCTTGTCAACATCACCTTCCGCGCCGCGTCCATCGTCGGCAACCCGCCGCTGCTGAACGCCCGCAAGCTGGCGCTGGAAGCCGCCCGCGTGCCGCTGCGGCCGGACTTCCTCGCGCTGCTGGAAGACCGCGCCGAACTGCCCGCCCACTTCGGCCCGCTGGGCACCGTACCCGAAGCGCAAGCCGAAGCCGCGGGCCAGCCGGTGTGGGAACGCGTGGTGGTCTGAACGGACTGAACGCGTGCAATCGCCCAGCCGATAACCAAAGCCGATAACCAAAGCCGAAAACCTTCCTTCGCCCTGCGCAGGGTGCTCGTTATCGTGAACACGCTGGCTGCATGGTCTCCCGCAGCCAAGCTTGTTTCACGCATATCGCCTGCAGCGGTCTCGCCCGCTGCAGGTGCAGGGTCGAAGGCAGGTCATGAACATCGTCGGCATCGCGGGCAGCCCCACCAGCCCGTCCCGCTCCACTGCGCTGCTGCGCGCCGCGCTGGCCTCGCTGGCCCGCCCCCAGGGGCCCGGCACGATCGAGATCGAAGTCCGCCTGCTGCCGGCCGTGCCGCTGCTGGCAGCTGACGCGCGTGACCCGCTGATCGCCCAGGCGCTGGCGCAGGTTGCCGCGGCCGATGTGGTGCTGGTCGCCACCCCCATCTACAAGGCCGCCTACAGCGGCGCGCTGAAGGCCTTCCTGGACCTGCTGCCGCAGGACGGGCTGCGCGGCAAGACGGTGCTGGCGCTGGGCACCGGCGGCAGCATCGGCCACCTGCTGGCGCTGGACTATGCATTGAAGCCCGTGCTGTCGGCACTGGGCGCGCGCCATGTGCTGGACGTCGTCTACGCCGAGGACACCCAGTTCGAGCGCGACCACGCGCTGCAGCGCCACATTCCCTCCGAAGCGGTGCTGGACCGGCTGGGCCGCGCGCTGGCGCCGCTGCAGCCGCCGCTGCGTGTGCAGCCTGCCGCGCTGGCAGCGCTGGCCGCCGTTCCGCAGCATTGAAAGAGCCGTCATGTTGTCCTTGTTGTCCCGCACCCGCCGCCACATGCTTGCCGCACCGCTGGCCTTGTCGATCGGCCTGAGCGCCGCCGGTGCCTTCGCCGCCGCGCCGGCCTCGCCGTCTGCGCTGCGCATCGGCTTCCAGAAATCCGCCAGCCTGCTGACGTTGCAAAAGGCCCAGGGCACGCTGGAAAAGCGTTTGCAGCCGCTGGGCGTGGCGGTGCAGTGGGTCGAGTTCCCGGCCGGGCCGCAGCTGCTCGAAGGCCTGAACGTCGGCGCGATCGACGTCGGTTTTGTCGGCGAAGCGCCGCCCATCTTTGCGCAGGCGGCCGGCGCCAACTTCGTCTACATCGGCAACGACCCGGCCGCACCCGAAGCCGAGGCGCTGGTGGTGCAGAAGGACTCGCCGATCAAGAGCGTGGCCGAGCTCAAGGGCAAGAAGGTCGCCCTGAACAAGGGCTCGAACGTGCACTACCTGCTGGTCAAGGCGCTGGAAAAAGCCGGCCTGAAGTACACCGACATCCAGCCCGTGTTCCTGCCGCCAGCCGATGCACGCGCTGCCTTCGAACGAGGTGCTGTGGACGCGTGGGTCATCTGGGACCCGTTCCTGGCCGCCGTCGAGAAGCAGAGCAACGCCCGCATCCTGGCCGACGGCAAGGGCCTGGTGAGCGACTACAACTTCTACCTGGCCGAACGCGGCTACGCACAGAAGTACCCCAAGGTGATTGCCGCACTGTTCGAGGACACGCAGGCCCAGGGCCGCTGGCTCAAGACCCACCTGGACGAGGCCGCGTTGCTGATCGCGCCGCTGCAGGGGCTGGACGTGGAAGTGGTCAAGCTCAGCCTGCACCGCTACCAGTTCAACGTGCAGCCGGTGACCCCGGCCATCGCCGCCGAGCAGCAGCTGATTGCCGACAGCTTCTACAACCTGAAGCTGATCCCCAAGCCCATCCGCATCGTCGACGCATTGCCTGGCGCTGCCAGCGCGACCCGCGTCGCCACCGAGCGCTGAAAGCGCCGTCTCCTCTTTCACCGCACAAGAAAGCCGCCATCATGAAGATGCTCTGGTTCATCCCGACCCACGGCGACAGCCGTTACCTCGGCACCTCCCACGGCGCGCGCGTGGCCGACCTGAACTACTTCAAGCAGGTCGCCATCGCCGCCGACACCATGGGCTACGAAGGCGTGCTCATCCCCACCGGCCGCTCCTGCGAAGACCCGTGGACCGTGGCCTCCAGCGTGATGGGTTTCACCCAGCGCCTGAAGTTCCTGGTCGCGCTGCGCCCGGGCCTGATCACGCCCAGCCAGTACGCCCGCATCGCCGCCACCTTCGACCGCCTGTCCGGCGGCCGGCTGCTGATCAACCTGGTCACCGGTGGCGACCAGGCCGAGCTCGAAGGCGACGGCCAGTTTCTGCCGCACGGCGAGCGCTACGCGCAAGCCTCGGAGTTCATGCAGCTCTGGCGCGACATCATGGCCAAGAGCCACACCGGCGAGTCGCACGACTTCGACGGCAAGCACCTGCAGGTCAAGGGTGCGCGGCTGCTCTACCCGCCGGTGCAGCGCCCGTACCCGCCGCTGTTCTTCGGTGGCTCATCGGCTGAGGCGCATGAGCTGGTCGCCCAGCAGATGGACACCTACCTGACCTGGGGCGAGCCGCCTGCGGCCGTTGCCGAAAAGGTCGAAGGCGTGCGTCGCCGCGCCGCCGAGCTGGGCCGCACGCTGAGCTACGGCATCCGCCTGCACGTGATCGTGCGCGAGACCGAAGAGGCTGCCTGGGCCGCCGCGGCCGACCTGGTTTCGTACCTGGACCCGGAAGTCGTTGCCCGCGCGCAGTCCACCTTCGCCAAGATGGACTCCGAAGGCCAGCGCCGCATGGCCGCGCTGCATGCCGGCAAGTACAACCCGGAGAACATCCGCGAAGGCCTGGAGGTCTCGCCCAACCTGTGGGCCGGCGTGGGCCTGGTGCGCGGCGGTGCCGGCACCGCGCTGGTCGGCAACCCGCAGCAGGTGGCGGACCGCATCAAGGAATACGCGGCGCTGGGGCTGGACTACTTCATCATGTCCGGCTACCCGCACCTGGAAGAGGCCTACCGCTTCGCCGAGCTGGTGTTCCCGCTGCTGCCGCTGTCGGTGCGCGAGCGCCTGGGCCAGCCCTCGTTGACCGGGCCGTTTGGCGAGATCGTCGCCAACAACCATGTGCCCAGTGCCAACAGTGCGGCGAACAGCACCGGGAAGACCGCTGCCGCCAGCGAGCCTTCGGTGCTCGCACGCGCCGCCAGCTGAGACGGGAGCAGGTGCTGTCGCCATGACCACGCAAGCTGTTCCTTCTTCGTCGGCGCCGGCGCCCGTTGACATCCCCGTCAAGGCCGGGTCGCAGGCCTGGCGCCGCGTCACCCGCCAGGCGCTGCCCTGGCTGGTGCCACTGCTGCTGCTGGTCGCCTGGGAGCTGGCCTCGCGCAGCGGCAGCCTGTCCAGCCGCGTGCTGCCGGCGCCGGACGCTGTCGCCAGCGCCTTCTGGCAACTGGCCCGTTCGGGCGAGCTGTGGCACCACGTGGCCGTCAGCAGCGGCCGTGCGATGGCAGGGCTGGCCATTGGCGGCGGGCTGGGCCTGCTGCTGGGCTTGGCCACCGGCAGCTTCCGGCTGGCCGAGACGCTGCTGGACACCAGCTTCCAGATGCTGCGCAACATCCCGGCGCTGGCGCTGATCCCGCTGGTCATCCTGTGGTTCGGCATCGATGAAAGCGCCAAGCTGTTCCTGGTCGCGGTGGGCGTGTTTTTCCCGCTGTACCTGAACACCTTCCACGGCATCCGCAACGTGGACAAAGGCCTGATCGAGATGGCGCGCAGCTACGGCCTTTCCGGCTGGTCGCTGTACCGCGAGGTCATCCTGCCCGGCGCGCTGCCGTCCATCCTCGTGGGCCTGCGCTTCTCGCTGGGGCTGATGTGGGTGCTGCTGATCGTCGCCGAGACCATCTCGGCCCAGGCCGGCATTGGCTACATGACGATGAACGCGCGCGAGTTCCTGCAGACCGACGTGGTGCTGGTCGGCATCCTGCTGTATGCGCTGCTGGGCAAGCTGGCCGACGAAGTGGCACGCGGGCTGGAGCGGCTGTGCCTGCGCTGGCACCCGGGTTATCAATCCGCTTGAAGCACACGCATGAACAGCGCAGAACCTCGCAACCTTGCTGGAGCCGACACCATGTCCTACCTTGAGCGCAATGGCGGCCAGGCCCGCGACTGGCTGGGCGCCGAAGCCCATGTGACCGTGCCCGGCGAGCTGGACCCGCTGCCGCGCCGCGTGCCGGCACGTGCACAGGCGCCGGCCGATGCTTCGCGCGCCCATGGCCTGGCCGTGCAGGTGCGTGGCCTGACCAAGCAGTACGCCGGCCGCGCCGTGCTGCGCGACGTGAACCTGGACATCGTGCCGGGTCAGTTCGTCGCCATCGTCGGACGCAGCGGCTGCGGCAAGAGCACCTTGCTGCGCCATGTCGCCGCGCTGGAGCATGCCGACCGTGGCAGCGTGCAGCTGGACGGCCAGGTGCGCAGCCAGATCGACAGCCGCGGCGACGTGCGCATCATGTTCCAGGACGCGCGGCTGCTGCCGTGGAAGCGCGTGCTGGACAACGTGGCGCTGGGCGTGGGCGGCCCCAATCCGAAGGAGCGCGCGCTGAAGGCGCTGCGCGACGTGGGCTTGGCCGACCGCGCCAACGAGTGGCCGGCGGTGCTCTCTGGCGGCCAGAAGCAGCGCGTGGCGCTGGCCCGCGCGCTGGTGCACCGGCCGCGCCTGTTGCTGCTGGACGAGCCGCTGGGCGCGCTGGATGCGCTGACGCGCATCGACATGCAGCAGCTGATCGAGCGGCTGTGGAAGGAGCAGGGCTTCACCGCGCTGCTGGTCACCCACGACGTGAGCGAAGCCGTGGCGCTGGCCGACCGCGTGGTGCTGATCGAGCAGCAGCACATCGCGCTGGACCAATCGGTGCTGCTGGCCCGCCCGCGCTCGCGCGGCGCGGCAGGCTTTGCTGCACTGGAGGACAGGGTGCTGCGCCGCGTGCTGCAGCAGCCCGAGCTGCCGAAGATCGAGCCGGTGCCGGTGTCGTCCTGGTCCAGCGGCCCGCGCTTCGCGATCTGACAGCGAAGCGACAGCGCGCTTGCGCCGCGTGCGGTCGACCTGGGTGCATGATGCCGGCCGGCGGCCGCTTTCGCAGGCCGCAAAGCCGCGCCCATGCCCATCACGCTGAACACCCGCAAACCGGCTGACGACCTGTCGGCTGAAGACCTGGCCGCGTTCCCGATCTGGGAATACGCCTACGACGAAGAAGGCGACCCCGGTCGCGAGGACCAGGACGACACCTGGGTCCGCCCGGTGGACGGCAGCGAGCTTGGCGAGCTGCTGGATGGCACCTCGGCCGCCGCCCGCTTCGAGACCGCCTCCGGCCAGCCGCTGGATGGCCTGGTGGAAGTCAGCAGCACCATCGAGCTGGAATTTGGCCCCGGCGCAGTGTTCCTGAACGGCCAGCACCTGTTCCTGCCGGGCCCGGAGCACCTGCGCCCCATCAAGCCGCGCCGCGAGCTGGCCGCGGCGCTGGGCCAGTCGCTCGAACAGGTGTTCCCGCTGAAGTTCACGCTGAAGGTGCGGGTGGCCGGCGAGGCCGGTTTCCGCAGCGGCGTCTTCGAATAGCCTGCCTGCATCCACCTCGCGAGGGGCTGCGTATCACTGTCGTCACCGTTTCACGAAACGACGGCAGCATCGCCCCATGCGCTCGGTCTTCCCCCCGCTTTTGCAATCCTTGCGCCGGTGCCTGCACCGGTGGCTGGTGTTGCTGCTGCTCGCCGCGGTGCCGCTGTACGGCACTTCGGGCGTGCTGCTGAGCGTGGTCGGCCCTGCGCACCGCCACGTGCAGGTCCAGTCTCCGGTGCCCCCTTCGCATGAAGACCGGGGCGACTGGCTGCAGCAAGGCCTTCGCAGCCTGATCGGCGACAAGGCTGCCGCGTTGCTGGCCACCGCGCAGCTGCAGGCCAGCCTGCACGACGAGTCGGTGCCGCATCACCACGGCCTGTTCGAGCACCACCACCACGCGGCCGGCGACGCCAGCGTGGAGCTGCTGGGCGCCAGCGATGCCTCGGTGATGGTCGACCTGGCGGCGGTCGGCAGCGCGATGCTGCCCTTCCTGCCGGTGGGCGTGCACGCCGTGCCGGCACCGCAGGGCCGACACCTGGCCTGGCCGACTGCCGTCTTGGCTGCATGGGCCAACGCCGTGCCCGTGCCGCTGGAGCGCCCGCCTCACGCGTGAGCGCCGGGGTCCCGCCCAGGGGCCCGGATTCCCGTCTCCGCTGTCCTGGTGCTGCCCGCGCAGCCTGGGCCGATGCGCCTGCATGCCTGCCACTCGCTGCGTCGCGTGGCGGCCAGGCGTTCGCCTTTCTCTTCCCGACACCGCCTGTTGGCACCACCAATGTTGTCTTCCCTGCACCTCCTGGGCATGCCTTGCCCTGTTTCCGCTCGCCACTCCGCAGCGCTCCGTCCTGCCTGCCTGGCCTTGTGCTGCGCTTTCCAACTCGCCAACGCGCGCGCCGAGGAGGCGGCTGCCGAGGCGCCTCAAACCGTGGAGGTCACCGGCCGCCACTACGACAACGCGGTGGGCAGCAGCGACGCCGCCTCGCAAGGCAGCATCCGCGCCGAGCTGCTGAAGAGCCGGCCAGCACTGCGCCCGGGCGAAGTGCTGGAGTTCGTGCCGGGCTTGATCGTCACCCAGCACTCGGGTGACGGCAAGGCCAACCAGTATTTCCTGCGCGGCTTCAACCTGGACCACGGCACCGACTTCGCGACCAGCGTCGACGGCATGCCGGTCAACATGCCCACGCACGGCCACGGCCAGGGCTACTCGGACCTGAACTTCCTGATCCCCGAACTGGTGGACCACATCGACTACCGCAAGGGCCCGTATTTCGCGACGCATGGCGACTTCGCTTCCGCGGGCGCGGCCGACATTGCCTACAAGACCCGGCTCGACACGCCCTTCGTGCAGCTCACCGCCGGACAGAACGGCTACCGCCGCGCGGTGGGGGCCGTCAGCACGCCACTGAGCGAGGACACCAGCGCCTACGCCGCCGTCGAATGGATGGCCAATGACGGCCCGTGGACCGTGCCCGAGAACCTGCGGCGCAAGAACGCGGTGCTGAAGCTCTCGCAAGGCACGCGCGCGCAGGGCGCCAGCGTCAGCCTGATGGGCTATGACGCGGGCTGGACTTCGACCGACCAGGTGCCGGAAGACCTGATCACCGCCGGGCAGTACAACGACAAGCCGTTCTCGCGCTGGGACTCGCTGGACCCGACGGATGGCGGCAGCACCTCGCGCTACAGCCTGGCCGGCGAATGGCACCGCGTGGGCGACGACAGCGAGACCCATGTCTCGGCCTACGCGATGCGCTATCGCCTGAAGCTGTTCTCCAACTTCACCTACGCGCTGGAACGGCCGGACACTGGCGACCAGTTCTCGCAGCAGGACGCGCGCAGCGTCTTCGGCGCCAAGGCCTCGCAGGCCTGGAACCACATGCTGGGCAGCCTGGAGGCGCGCAGCGAAGTGGGCGCACAAATCCGCTACGACAGCATCCACGTCGGCCTGTTCGACACCGAGGCGCGCCAGGTCATCGGCACCACACGCGAAGACGACGTGAAGGAAACCCTGGCCGGCCTCTACGGCCAGAGCAGCGTGCAGCTTGCGCCATGGCTGCGTGGCATTGCCGGCTTGCGCGTGGACCGCGCCAGCTTCGACGTCGACAGCCGCCTTCAGCCGGCCAACGGCGGCAAGGCCGATGCCACGCAGTGGTCCCCCAAGCTGTCGCTGATCGCCGGCCCGTGGCAAAAGACCGAGCTGTTCTTCAACGCCGGCCGCGGCTTCCACAGCAACGATGCACGCGGCACCACGGCCCACATCGACCCCAAGACCGGCGACGCGGTGGACCCGGTGCCCGGCCTGGTCGCCTCGCGCGGCATGGAGCTGGGCCTGCGCACCGAAGCGCTGCCCGGCCTGCAAAGCTCGCTGGCGCTGTGGCAGCTGCGCTTCGACTCCGAGCTGGTCTACGTGGGTGACGCCGGTGCCACCGAGGCCAGCGACGGCAGCCGCCGCCACGGCATCGAGTTCAACAACCGCTGGACCTCCAACAAGCACTTCCTGCTGGACGCCGACTTCGCGTTCACGCACGCCCGTTTCGACAACGGTGAGCGCATCCCGAATGCGGTCGACAAGGTCGCCTCGGTGGCCGCCACGCTGCAGGACATCGGCCCCTGGTCGGCCAGCCTGCAATGGCGCTACCTGGGCAGCGGCGCGCTGGTGGAAGACAACAGCCAGCGTTCCAACCCGGCATCGACCTTCAACCTGCGCGTCGGCCATGACCTGAAGCGCTACCTCGGTCGCGATTCGGCGCTGACGCTGGACGTCTTCAACCTGTTCGACCGCAAGGTCAACGACATCCAGTATGTCTACGCGTACCAGCTGCCCAACCGCGACGCAACCGAGGGCCGCATCGTGCACCCCGCCGAGCCGCGCAGCTTGCGGGTGAGCTTCCGGACCGCGTTCTGAGCGCGCACTTGGCCACGTCTTGAATTCGGATGGGTGCTGATCTCGACTCCAGGGAAGGGGAAGTCGATGTTTAACGGTCCTGACATCTTGGCTTCCTACATTGCTGGCATGTGCCGTCGCCGCATCGGCGTCGGCGTCTTCTTGATCGAGCCAACGCCAGACCGATGACCTCCTCCCCCTTCCAGCCCACCCGCCGCAGCCTCGTCAAGATGATGGCCGGCATGCCCCTGCTGCCGCTGGGCAGCGCCCTGGCCTCCGCCGGCCTGCTCAGCGCCTGCGGCGACGACGACGACACGCCGTCCGCCAAGCTGACCGGCGTCAGCTTCAGCGCGATGGCCGCGCCTTCGCTGGCCAATGCCGCAGCGATGGCCACCACCACGGTCGGCTCGACGCTGGTCGCCAGCTTCGACAACCAGAGCACCCAGAGCTTCACGCTGGGCTACCAGCCGTTTTTCATCACCGGCACCGCGGTGCCCGACGGCGCCGGCGGCACGCTGGTCGCTGGCGGCTACTACGACATCGACAACCAGCCCATCGTCGACAGCTCGGTGCCCGGCTCGGAGCGCCAGTTCTTCTCCGACTGCCCGGACGGCACTTCGCTGCTGACGGTCAGCGGCGCCAGCGTGGCCGGCGTCAAGGGCAACACCGTGTTCGCCGTGGTGCAGTTCGAATACGCCACCCGCAACCAGGCCCTGGCTTCGATGTACGGCCTGCTGCCGTCACCCATTGCCGTGCTCACGCTGGACCAGGACAAGGACACCGGCAAGCTCAGCCTGGTGAAGTACCACAACGTGGACACCTCGGGCGTCAAGGGCCTGTGGATCACTTGCGGCGCCAGCCTGTCGCCCTGGGGCACGCACCTGTCGTCCGAAGAATACGAGCCGGACGCCTTCGACCAGGGCGCGCTGGGCCAGTCCCTTTCGGTGCTGCACGGCTACAGCCAGAACGTCTTCGGCGACACCACCACTGCCAACCCCTACGACTACGGCCACCTGCCTGAAGTCACGGTGAAGGCGGACGGTACCGGCACGATCCAGAAGCACTACTGCCTGGGCCGCATCTCGCACGAGCTGATCCAGGTCATGCCCGACAACCGCACCGCGCTGATGGGCGACGACGCGACCAACGGCGCGCTGTTCATGTTCGTGGCCGACAAGGAGAAGGACCTCTCGGCAGGCACGCTGTACGTGGCCAAGTACACCAGCGAGCTGAACGCCACCGCCAGCGCCAGCATCAGCTGGATCAAGCTGGGCGCCGCGACCAGCGCGGAAGTGAAGGCCCTGGTGGACGGCGGCATCGTCGCCACCGACATCATGGACTCGCTCACCACCGACCCGGCCGACAGCAGCTACACCCAGGTCGTGCTGAACAAGAAGACGCTGTGGGTGCGCGTGAAGGCCGGCCAGGAGAAGGCCGCGGCCTTCCTGGAAACCCACCGCTACGCCGCGCTGAAGGGCGGCAGCATGGCCTTCACGAAGATGGAAGGCACGACGGTCAACATCCAGGACAAGAAGGCCTACTCCGCGATCTCGGCGATCAAGGACTCAATGGTCACGGGCAAGACCGGCTTCGTCGCCGCGCACAACGTCGTCTTCCCGGCGGCGATCAACTCCGGCGGCGTGCTGGAGCACACGCTGGCGGCAGGCCAGAAGGACAGCGAAGGCAACGCCATCAACAGCGACTGGGTGCCGGCCAGCTCGCAGTTCATCCTGCTCGGCGAAGACCTGGCCACGGCCGATGCGCTCGGCAACCTGGCCAATGCCGACAAGATCGGCAACCCCGACAACCTGAAGTACTCGGAAGCCATGCGCACGCTGTTCATCGGTGAAGACAGCGGCATGCACGTCAACAACTTCCTGTGGGCCTACAACGTCGACACCAAGGCGCTCAGCCGGGTGCTGAGCTGCCCGTCGGGCGCCGAGTCCACGGGCCTGCAGGCCGTCGACGAGATCAACGGCTGGACCTACGTGATGAGCAACTTCCAGCACCCGGGCGACTGGGAGACGCCGCTGCACGACATCGTCAAGCCGACGCTGGACCCGCTGGTGCGCGCCAACTACGACGACCGCTTCGGCGCCGCGGTGGGCTACGTGACCGCGACCAGCACGCAGATCAAGCTGGAGGCCTGACAGCGTCACCTGAAACGAGGCCAAGCTCGCTGCTGCGCGGCGAGCCTGGCCTGCGCATGCACCGTCCGGTCAGCCAGATGCCGGCCCGATGGGGTCCTTCCCTCGCTCGTGTTGGGGAAATCCACAGCGGTAGACTCGCCCGTCAATAACGAGGCAACGCCGTGGACCTGCAAGATCAGAATCAGAAGGAACTGGTGAAGGTGGCGGTTCTGGGTGGTTCGGCGGGCAGCATCGATGCCTTTGGCACGGTGCTGTCCGGCCTGCCGGACCGGCCGGGTTTTGCGCTGCTGGTGGTCAGCCACCTGGACCAGTCGCAGAAAAGCGAGCTCGACGAGATCCTGCGGCGGCGCACCTCGCTGCCGGTCGAGCGGCTCACGCACATGCGCAAGATCGAGCACGACACGGTCTACGTGCTGCCCGAGGGTGCCAACGTCACCGCGCTGGACGGTCACTTCCGGCTCGGCCAGCGGCCGCCAGGCGTGCACCGCCCGATCGACATCAGCCTGGCTTCGCTGGCCCAGGACCCCGACATCGAGGCCGCTGCCGTGATCCTGTCGGGCACCGGGAGCGACGGCGAGGCCGGTGTCATTGACCTGAAGTCGGCCGGCGGTTTTGTGCTGGTGCAGGCCCCAGGCTCGGCCGACTACGACGGCATGCCGACCGCGGCGATCAACACCGGGCTGGTCGACGAGGTGCTGCCGTTGGAGGAGATCGCCGCCCGCCTGGTGCAGCGCTTCGGCAATGCGCCGCCGGCGCCGGGCGACGACTACGACGAGGCGCTGAGCGCCGCGCTGGCCATCGTGCAGGAGCGCACCAGCACCAACCTCGGCTATGTGAAGGACACCAACCTGAAGCGGCGCTTCCTGCGCCGCGTGCTGCTGCAGAAGGACCGCGACGTGGCCGGCTACCTGCAGCACCTGCGCACCGACCCCGGCGAAGCCGCTGCGCTGCAGGACGACATCCTGATTGGCGTGACAGCTTTTTTCCGCGACGCGGAATTTGTCAACGTGCTGCGCCTGACGGTGATCCCCAAGCTGATCGAGTTGCGGCATGACCCGATCCGCATCTGGGTGCCGGCCTGCTCGACCGGAGAGGAGGCCTACACCATCGCGATGCTGCTGCGCGACGCGCTGGACGCCAGCGGCCTGGGCACCAAGGTGCAGATCTTCGGCACCGACATCAACGAGCGTTCGATCGAGACGGCCCGGGCCGGGCTCTACGCCGCCGCCGCCGTCGAAAGCCTGCCTGACACCTACCGCGCCAAGGCGCTGGTGCAGACGGCCGGCGGCTTTGCGATCCGCAAGGACATCCGCTCGATGTGCGTGTTCGCGCGCCACAACGTGATGACGCACGCGCCCTTTCTGGGCATGGACCTGATCAGCTGCCGCAACATGCTGATCTACCTTCGCAAGGAGGCGCAGGAGCATGTGATGAGCGTGCTGCACTACGCGGCGCGGCCGGACGGCTACGTGCTGCTGGGCCGGGCCGAGGCGGCCTCGGTGGACCAGGGCTTCGAGCATGCCGGCGCGCCACACCTGTACCGCAAGCTGGCCGGCAAACGCCCGCGCCGCGCCTGGCCGGTGGAGGCCATGCTGCCCTGGGCCGAGCCCCGGCCGGACGCCAGCGTGCGCGCCAGGAGCCACGCCGAGCAGATCGAGCAGGCCGTCACGCGTTGCGCGCTGGAGCGCTACGTGCCGCCGGGTTTTGTCGTCAACGAGGCGGGTGACGTGGTGCAGTTCCGTGGCGATGTGGCCGAGTTCGTCGCGCCAGCCACCGGCGAGGCGACGCTGTCGCTGTCGCGCCTGTTGCGCGCGGAGCTGAACGTGCCGGTGCGCACCGCCTTGCTGGAAGCCAAGCAGTCGGCCGCACCGGTGCGACGCGAGCGAGTGCCGATCGGCGAACGCAGCTACGCGCTGGAAGCCTTGCCGCTGACGGTGGGTACCGAATCGCGGCACTTTCTCCTGACCCTGCAACTGCAGCCCGACGAGGCCGTCACTGCCGGTGCCAGTCGCGCTGACGGCAACCCGACCCGGGAAAGCGACCTGGAGCGAACGGTGCTGACCTTGTCGGCCGAGCTGGAGTCGGCCCAGGCGCAGCTCAAGACCATGGTGCTGGAGTTCGAATCGGCCAACGAGCAGCTGCGCACTTCGAACGAGGAGATGCTCAGTGCCAACGAGGAAATGCAGAGCGCCAACGAAGAGCTGCAGAGCGCCAAGCAGGAGCTCGAATGCGCGAACCAGGAGCTGCATTCGCTGAACGAGGAAATGAAGGACCGCAACGACCAGCTGGCGGTCGCCAATGACGACCTGAGCAACCTGGTCGAAGGCATTCCGCTGCCCGTCGTGCTGCTGGACCGGCACCTGCGGCTGCGCCACTTCACGCCGCAGGCAGCCACGCTGTTCGGCCTGCCGGCCGATGGCGTGGGCAAGGCCATGCCGACGCTGAACAATCGCTTTGCGGTCAGCGACATCGAGGAGATGGTGAACGCCGCGGTGCGCGGGCTGGCCTCGGTCAAGCACGAGTACCAGGACGCGGCCGGGCACTGGTGGCTGGTCAACGTGCGCGCCTACCGCACCGCGGACGACCGCATCGACGGCGCGGTGATCGCCTTCCAGGATGTCAACGACCTGAAGCAGGCCGTCTCGCAGGCCCAGCTGGCGCGCGGCGAGGCCGAGCATGCGAATGCCGCCAAGGACGATTTCCTGGCCCTGGTCTCGCACGAACTGCGCGCGCCGCTGAACGTCATTTCCGGCTGGGCCGCGGTGCTGGCGCGCTCTCACGCCAGCCGGGGCGACATGCCCGAGGGGCAGGTGCGCGCCGTCGAGACCATCCTGCGCCATTGCAAGGTCCAGGCGCAGCTGATCGACGACCTGCTCGATGCCTCGCGCATCACCTCCGGGCGCTTTGCCATCGAGACGCGGCCGGTCGACCTGGGTGCCTGCATCGCCAGCGTGCTGGAAGGCCTGCAGCCCACCGCGCAGGCCCGCCAGCTGGTGCTGACCGGCAGCGGGCTGCAGGCCGGCCACCTGGTCAATGGCGACGGCCGGCGGCTGCAGCAGATCGTCAACAACGTGGTCGGCAACTCGATCAAGTTCACGCCGGCCGGCGGGCGCATCGAGGTGGTCATGACACGGCTGGACGGCTTGCTGGAGCTGTCCATCTCCGACACCGGCATGGGCGTGTCCGACGAGCTGCTGCCGCGGCTGTTCGACCGCTTCTCCCAGTCCAACATGCACCGCACGCGCGAGTACGGCGGGCTGGGGCTGGGGCTGTCCATCGTCAAGCACCTGACGCTGGCGCACGGTGGTACCGCCACCGCGCTCAGCGACGGGCCGGGCAAAGGGCTGCGCCTGATCCTGCGCTTTCCGGCGCTGGACCTGCCGGCCATGGACCACGCCCCGCAGCCGCAGGCCAGGGCGCTGCTGCCTGCCCAGGACCTGCAGCTGGACATCCTGCTGGTGGACGACGATGACGAGGCGCGCAAGGCCATGCGCGAGCTGCTGCAGCTGATGGGCGCGCGGGTGCAGACGGCGGCCTCGGTGACCGAAGCGCTGCAGCAGCTGGAGCAGCAGCCTTTCGACGCCATCGTCAGCGACCTGGCGATGCCGGGCCGCGATGGCTTCGAGCTGCTGCGCCTGGTTCGCAGCCGCGAGCTGCAGGACGGCAGGCCGCGCAGCTATGCCATCGCGCTGTCCGGCCTGGCCTCGCTGCAGGACCGCGACACCGCGCTGGCGGCCGGCTTCGATGACCATGCCGCCAAGCCTGTCGACGCGGGCGCGCTGATCGAGCGGCTGACGGTCGCCTCGGCGCGGCTGAGCGCGCCGCGCTGAACGCCCGCCGCCGGCGGCAGGGTGTCGTTGCCGGCGGATTCAGCGCCGCTCGTTGCCGATCAGCGCCAGCGCTTCCTCGAACGAGTAGGCGGTGCGGTGGGCCAGGTCGGCGGTGATCGGATCGGCCGGCGCCTGGCGCTGCAGCGCCGGCAGCATCAGCACGATCCTGGCCTGCGGCATCGCCGCCAGCACTTCGTTGAGCAGCTGGTTGTCCGTGCTCACCGCCTGGTCCATCGCCGTGCCGACGACAAACACCGATCCCACGGTTTCGGGCCTGGCTTCGTCCGGCGGGTCCGCCAGCTCGGCAATCGTCACGTGGCGTGCGTCCAGGTGCTCGGCGCGCATCACCCGCACCAGCAGCTCGGTGGTCAGCTGGGCCTGGTCGCCGGCCATGCTGATGCACAGCGTGACCGAGCCCGCCGGCACGTCCAGCCGTCCCTGCCAGCGCCCCTCTGTCTGCATGCGGCCCTGGCGCAGCGCCATGCCGAGGTTGGGCGCGTCCAGCACCGCCACGCGCGTGCCCCGCGAGCGGCGCGGCTCGTGCGCCAGCTCGCTGAAGGTGCGCGCGATCACCTGCTGGCCCATCAGCCGCTGCTCGTCGCTGATCAGCCCCAGCTCCAGGTCCACCGCCGCCAGCTCGAAGGCCGGCATGACGATCTTGTCGCAGTAGGCGGCGAGCGACTTGCGCTTCAGGAAGGCCCGCGCATCGGCCAGGATCTCCACCGAATCGCCGCTGATGCAGCGCTGGTAGAAGCGCTGCGACAGCGTCAGCGCCGGCGTGTCGCCGAACAGGATGTCCAGGAAAGCCAGCGCCGGCACATGGCGGCCGGCCACCACCAGGCACAGCGTCAGCGGCGTGGACAGCAGCAGTCCCACCGGCCCCCACAACGCACCCCAGAAGATGGCCGCCACCACCACCGAAAACGGCGACAGCCCGGTGGTGTGCCCGTAGAGCTGCGGCTCCACCACGTGTGCCACCACCAGTTCGACCACCAGGTAGACCATCAGCGTGGCCCCCATCAGTTCCCACCCCGGCACCACGGCCGCGGCAAAGGCGCCAGCGCACACGGCGGCCGCCGGGAAGCCCACATAGGGGATGAAGCGCAGCAGGCCGGCCAGCGTGGCCCACACGGCTGCCTGCGGCACGCCGATGGCGGCCAGCAGCAGCCCGATCACCAGGCCCACGCCCAGGTTCACCGAGAACTGCGAGGCGAAGTAGCGCGACAGCCGCTGGCCGGCGTCGTTGAAGGCGCTGGTGGCGGCGCGCACGTCCTGGCCGCCCGTCAGGCGGATCAGCCGGTCGCGCAGCGAGTCCTGCTCCAGCAGCACGAAGATCAGCACCAGCAGCACCACGCCGGTCGTGCCCAACGGCGCCCAGATCGACGAGACGAAGCGCAGCAGCAGGCTGGAAGGTGCGCCGTCGGCCTGGGGCGTGTCGGCCCCGTGGTCAGGGTCGGCCGCAGGCGCCAGGTTGCCGATCAGCCGGCCGGCACGGCCCTGCGCCTCGGCCAGTCGCCCCAGCGTGGCTTCGCGCAGCGTCGCGATCTTGGCCTGCACATGGGCCTCGTAGCGAGGCATGCTGTCGGACATCGTGCCCAGCTGCACCAGGATCGCCATCGCCACGCCGGCAGCGGCCAGCCCGGCGACGATCAGCGCCAGCATCGCCGCGGAAGCCTGCCCCAGGCCCAGCCCGCGGATCTTCTTCACCAGCGGCGCCAGCACAAAGCCCAGCATCGCCGCCAGCGTGATCGGCACCAGCACCCCGCGGCCCAGGTACAGCAGCCCCAGCACGGCCGTGCCGGCGAGGATCTTCAAAGCCAGTGATGAGGTCCAGGCCTCGTGGGGTGCCGTCGGCGTCATCAGGGTGCCCGGGGAATGCAGCGAAGCGGCAAGTATCGAGGCTGCGGGGCTCAGTTCGCCGGCCGCAACCTGGCCAGCCAGGGTCCGCCGAACACATTGACCAGCAGCCCGAGCATCAGCAGCGCGCCGCCGGCGAAGTGGATGGGCTGCAGCGCCTCGCCGAACACCAGCCAGCCGGTGCTCAGGCCCACCAACGGCACCAGCATCGAAAACGGCGCCACGCGGTTGGCCGGGTAGCGGCCCATCAGGTAGGTCCACACGCCGTAGCCCAGCAGCGTGGCGGCCCAGGCCAGGTAGGCCACCGCGCCGAAGGACTGCAGGCTGAGGTTGCGCAGCGCGGCGCCGATGGCCTCCGGGCCTTCCAGCAGGTACGACAGCGCCAGGAAGGGCAGCGGCGGCACCAGGCTGGCCCAGACCACAAACGCCGTCTGGTTGAACGGCGCGTAGCGGTTCAGCGAGCGCGTGACGATGTTGCCGCAGGCCCACATCACCGCGGCCGCCACCGTCAGGCCAAAGCCCACCAGCGGCATGCTTGCGCCGTGCGCGCTGCCGATCAGCGCCAGCCCGCAGGCCGCCAGCAGCAGCCCCGCCAGCTGGTTGGCCTGCCAGCGTTCCTTCAGCCAGACGGCGGCGAAGAACATCGTGAAGAAGGCCTGCGACTGCAGCACCAGCGAGGCCAGCCCCGAAGGCATGCCCAGGTGGATCGCGGTGAACAGCAAGGCAAACTGGCCAACCGAGATCGTCAGGCCATAAGCCAGGTACAAGCGCAGCGGCAGCTTGGGCGGCCGGAACACCAGCAGCGCAGGAAACGCCGCCAGCGCGAAGCGCATCGCGCCCAGCAGGAACGGCGGCACGCCCGCCACGCCGACCTTGATGACCGCGAAGTTGACGCCCCACACGACGATGACCAGCAGGGCCAGCGCGAGGTCCGCGGGCCGGAGGGAAGCCTGTTTCACGCCGCCGCGCCCACCCCGATGGGTACCGGCGCAGCGACGGGCGTCGTGGCGCTCGCGGCGACCGGGCGCCAGTGCGCCGCAATGGTCAGGATCAACGCACTGCCTCGCTCATACCAGTCCGGATCCGGTTCAAACGGGTAACCCATGGTCTTGATGTCGTAAGGGCTGACCGGACAGTTGGTCCGCGTCAACTGATCCAGTGTTTTCCGGGCACCGGCCGGCAAGGCGACAGGGAGACCGGTGAGCACGGCCAGTTGCTTCAACATCTCAAAGAACACCACGTTGGTTGGGTGGTTGTGCGTCAAGAACAGCCTTTGTCGCCGTGCGAATTTCTTGATGTAGCCAGTGACTCGCACGTCGCAGCCCTGCTGCCGCAGCTTCATTTGGGCATGGCTTTCGGCAAAGCGTTGTGCGAGCCTGAAGTCGATACGGCCTTCCCGATAGCGATCCAGAATCTCCGCGACCGTCAAACCCTCTTCCAGCAGCCCGGTGATGATTTCTTCGCCAAAAATCGCACCATAGTGCTTTCCAGCAGCCTGTGGCGCATGGCAAAGAGAATAGGCGCCGCTGTTATAAAAATACGGAAACGAAGCCGACTTTGCGCCGGGCTTCAATTGCCGCACCAGATCTGCCGTGCACAACCGGCCGTGCTTCTCGGTCAGCGGTTGATAGATGAACACGTCGCTCTTCAGGATGCCCGCAACAATCTCGTCTGCCCGCTTCATGCCACCTGTGCGGCCATTGTTGGAGTAGCTGGAGATGCGGTAAGTGTCCGACGGCAGGCATTTGCCGAGCAGGTACCCCAAGTGCTGCCCCTGGCAATTGCCGAATATGACGATGTGGGTCATGGAAAGCAGCCTCCCCGCTGCACCACAATTATCCGCGGGCCGACAGCCATCACGATGGCCGTGTCAGCCTCTGCCGGAATGAAAAAAGACCGGCGTTGCGGCCCGGGCTCGTGCAGGGGGCGCGGCGCAGGGCGGTGGGCCCGGCGGGGGGGCTTACCTCTATATGCTCATTTCAATCCAAGCTTATGCCGTTTCGCGTATGAGCTTATGCAGCAATCTGCGTTCACGCCAAACCGGCGGCGCGCGAGCATGCGGGCATTCACCACCCATCCAGGCGGCCACGAGCTGCCGCGGGAGCCCGGCGCATGGACCTCAGCAGCATCAGCAACGACAGCAACATTCCCTCGAGCGGCGAGGCCTGCGTCGCCATCGTCGGCCTGGGTTTCAGCGGCGTGGCCACCGCGCTGCACCTGCTGCGCGGCCTGCCGCCCGGCGCCACGCTGCATTTGCTGGAGCGGGGCGACAGCGCCGGCCGCGGCGTGGCCTACGGCACGCGCTGTGACAGCCATTTGCTGAACGTGCCGGCCGGCCGGCTGGGCTGGGACCCGGCGGACGAGGCCAGTTTCCTGGCCTGGCTGACCGAACGCGGCACCACTGACCCGCAGGGCCAGCCGCTTGCAGCGGCCGATTTCGCGCCGCGCCGCCTGCTCGGCAGTTACCTCGAACATGGGCTGACCCAGGCGATTGACGCGGCTCGCGCCCGTGGCGTGCGGGTGCGCAGCGGCCTGCCCGGCGTGACCGGCCTGGTGCGCCAAGGCCCTTGTTGGCGCCTGCAGCTGTCAGACGGCAGCACGCTTTCAGCATCGCAAGTCGTGCTGGCCACCGGCCACCTGCCGCCGGCCCGCCCGCCGGTGACCGACGCCGCCAGCGGCGACAGCGCCTGGCAGGCGCCCGGCTGGTTTGCCGACCCCTGGGCCCAGCCCGCCTGGTGCGAACTGCCGGCCGAGGCCGACGTGCTGCTGCTGGGCAGCGGCCTGACCGCCATCGACATGGTCACCCAGCTGCGCGACCAGGGCCACCGCGGCCGCATCACCATGCTCTCGCGCCGCGGCCTGCTGCCGCAGCCGCACCGGGTGCTGGAAGCCCGACCGCGGCCTGGCCTGTCGCCCATCTCCGAACTCGGCCCGGACCTGAAGCTGCGGCTGGTGCTGCGCGCCGTGCGCCGCTGGGTCGCCGAAGCGGAAGCCGATGGCCGCGACTGGCGCGACGTGATGGCCAGCCTGCGCAGCTGCACACCCAAGCTCTGGCAACGCCTCACGGTGCGCGACCGGCGCCAGTTCCTGCGCCACGTGCAGCCCTGGTGGGACACCCACCGCCACCGCTTGGCGCCGGTGCTTTGGCAGGCGCTGCAGGACGACATGGCCGCAGGCCGCGTCGCCAGCGTTGCCGGCCGGCTGCGCCACGCCGAACAACTGGCCGACGGCCGCTGGGCCCTGCAATGGCAGCCCCGCGGCAGCGCCGAGATCCAGGGTGCCGAAGTGCACGCCATCATCAACTGCACCGGCCCGACCAGCTCGCTGCGCCATGCCACCGACCCGCTGCTCGCCTCGCTGCGCGAGCGCGGCATGCTCAGCGCCGACGCGCTGGGCCTGGGCCTGCTGACCGACACCCAGCACCGCCCGCTGGACAGCAGCGGCGTGGCCGTCGAAGACCTGTTCTACATCGGCCCGATGCTCAAGGCCCAGCACTGGGAAGCCACCGCCATCCCCGAACTGCGCCAGCATGCCGCGCAGACCGCGCAGGCGGTGCTGGCGGAATACGCTGTTCGCTGCCAGGTGGAGCGCGCAGCGGCTTGAGCCACGGCCGCCGGCATTGCCGCTGGCCGTGTCATGGGGGTGATGTAATTCAGGAGTGAGCCGCACCCCGAACCGAGCTTTTGAAGACGCCCCGGCCTGGCTTCGCAGCCTGTGGCCGGCCGAATCCGCCGTCGGTGCCGCCGAGCGGCTGCGGTCCTGCGCTGGCGCGCTGGTCGGCATCCTGCTGTGCGGGGCATTGAGCGCCGTGCTGCTGGGCCAGTCGGCACAGGCCTTCTGGCTGATTGCGCCGATGGGCGCGTCGGCCGTGCTGCTGTTCGCGGTGCCGGCCAGCCCGCTGGCGCAGCCCTGGTCCATCGTCGGTGGCAACCTTTGCGCCGGGCTCATCGGGGTGTGCTGCGCCAAGCTGATCGCCGTCCCGGTGGCGGCAGCCTGCGTGGCGATTGCACTGGCGATTGCCGCGATGTTCGCGTTGCGCTGCCTGCATCCGCCCAGCGGTGCGGTGGCCCTCACGGCGGTGCTCGGCGGCCCGGCCGTGCACGCAGCCGGCTTCGGCTTCGTGCTGGTGCCTGTGCTGCTGAACAGCCTGCTGCTGCTGGCCGTGGCCCTGGTCTACAACCGTGCGCTGGGCCGGCGTTACCCGCATGCGCAGCGCCTCGCGCCCCCGCCTTCGCATGCCACGGCAGACCCCGCGCCCACTGCCAGGCTGGGCTTCAAGCCGGAAGACCTGCTGGCCGTGCTGAAGGGCCATGGCCAGGTGCTGGACATCTCGGTGGACGATCTCGACACGCTGTTCCGCCGCACCGAGCAGCAGGCCTTCCGCCGCCGCTTCGGCGAGACCCGCTGCCGCGACCTGATGTCGCGCGACGTGCTGACGGTCGACTACGCCACCGAGCTGGCCGATGCCTGGCGCCTGATGCACACGCACCAGGTGCAGGCCCTGCCGGTGGTGGACCGGGCGCGCCGCGTGATCGGCATCGTCACCCGCGGCGACTTCCTGCAGCACGTGGACCTGGGCGACTACCGCAGCGTGGGCAGTCGCCTGGGCGCCTTCCTGCGCCGCACCGCGCACAGCCACTCCAGCAAGCACGAGGCGGTCGGCCAGATCATGCACACGCCGGTCGTCACGGTGCCGCAGGACACGCCGATCGCCGAACTCGTGCCGCTGATGGCCGGCGCCGGCCTGCACCACCTGCCGGTGGTCGACGACGCGCGCCGCCTGGTCGGCATCGTCACCCAGACCGACCTGGTCGCGGCGCTGTACGAAACCAGCCTGGCCGCATTGCGCGAGCCGGCGGCGGCCTGAGCATGCTGCAGCCCATCACCGGTTTTCACCAGGACGAGGAAGGCCATTGGGTGGCCGAACTGGCCTGCGGCCACAACCAACACGTGCGCCATGACCCGCCCTGGCAGAGCCGGCCGTGGACGCAGACGGTCGAAGGCCGGCACCGGGTGTTGGGGCAGGTGCTGGAATGTCGCAAGTGCGATGCCGGCGCGCCGCCGGACCTGCCAGGCGTCTGAACGGGCTGAGCAGCCTGCGCCGGCCAGGCAAGCTTCAGATCGCGCGCACCGCCTGCAGCGCATGCAGGACCTCGGCGCGCGACTGGGCCAGCGCTGCGCCGTCCCGCGCACGGGGTCTCGAAAGCGGCACCTCAATGTCGGCCGAGAGGCGACCCGGCTGGCTGTCCAGCACCCACACGCGGTCGGCCAGGTAGGCCGCTTCGTCGATGTCGTGCGTCACCAGCAGCAAGGTGCTGGCATGTCGCCGCGCCAGGCCCAGCAGCAGGTCCTGCAGCCGCATGCGCGTGAAGGCGTCGACGGCAGAGAAGGGTTCGTCCAGCAGCAGCACGCGCGGCTGGCTGAACAGGCCGCGGGCAATCGCCACGCGCTGGGCCTGGCCGCCGGAGAGCTGCTTGGGCAAGGCGCCGCCCAGGCCGTCCAGCCCGACCTCGGCCAGCAGCTCGGCGACGCGGGGATCGCCGGCGCCGCGGCGGCCGATGTCGAAGGCGACGTTCTCGGCCACGGTCAGCCACGGGAACAGCCGCGGTTCCTGGAAGATGAAGCCGATCTCGCGGCTCAAACCGTGCTGTGGCTGCCCCGCCAAGGTGATGCGGCCTTCGAAGCCGGTTTCCAGCCCGGCGACGATGCGCAGCAGCGTGCTCTTGCCGCAGCCGCTGGCGCCGACGATGGCGACGATCTCGCCGGCCTGCACCTGCGTGCGGATGCCTTGCAGCACGCAGCGCTCGCCAAAGGCGTGCCGGCGCACGTCGATCTGCAGCAGTGGTTCGGGCTTGCTCATCGCACTGCGCCGCCGTGGTCGAAGGTGTCGCGCCAAGCCAGCAGCCGGCGCTCCAGCGCCTGCATCAGGCGGTCGCTCAGCTGGCCCAGCACGGCCAGCAGCAGGATGGCGGCCAGCACGATGTCGGCCCGGCTGGTTTCGCGGCCGTCGGTCAGCAGGTAGCCCAGGCCTTTGCTGGCGGCGATCAGCTCGGCCGCGACCATGAACATCCAGGCCAGGCTCAGGCCGTTGCGCAGCCCGGTGAAGACCGCCGGCATCGCGGCTGGCAGCAGCACGCGGCCGACCAGCGCCAGCGGCGCCAGCCGCGCCAGCCGCGCGACCTCGACCAGCTTGCGGTCCACGTCCCGGAAGCCCGAGGACATGCCCATGTAGACCGGGAAAAACGCGCCGATGGCGATCAGCACGACCTTGGGCGCCTCGTCGATGCCCAGCCACAGCAGCAAGAGCGGCACCCAGGCCAGCGACGGGATGGCGCGCAGCGCCTGGCAGCTAGGGTCCAGCAGGCGTGCGCCCAAGGGAGACAGGCCGACCAGCGCACCGGCCAGCACCGCCAGCGCCGCGCCCAGCGCAAAACCCGCGGCCACGCGCGCGGTGCTGGCGGCGATGTGCGCGGCCAGGCCTTGCGGGCCCATCGCGATCAGCGTCTCCAGCACGGCGCTGGGGGGAGGCAGCAGGTGGGCGCTGATCCAGCCCAGCCGCGGCGCGGCCTCGGCCAGCAGCAGCACCAGCGCCGGCAGGATCCAGCCGACCGGCCAGCGGCGCGCCGGCCGTGCAGGTGCGCCTGCTGCCGCAGTGGGCGCTGCAGCGGCGTCCAGCATCGTCGGGTCGGCGGCCATGTCCGAAAGCCTCAGGCCTTGATCAGGCCTTGCGCAAAGCGCGTGTCGACCAGCGCCTCCACCGTCTTGACCAGGTCGGTGCCGGGCTTGACCAGCTGCTCTTCCAGCAGGATGGGCGCGGCGGCCTGCAAGGCCTTGATGTGTTCGGCCGATGGTTGCGGCTGGCTCAGGTCGGTGCGCAGCTTGAGCTGCAGCAGCGCGACCTGCAGCGAGACCTTGGCCTCCTCGCTGAGGATGCGCGCGGCCTCGCTGGTGTTGGCGATGGTCCACAGCCGGGCGCGCTCGTAGGCGGCGATCACGCGCTTGACCAGCGCCGGCTGCCTGGCCAGGAAGTCCTCGCGCACGTTCAGGAAGCCGTAGGTGTTGAAGGCCACGTTGCGGTAGAGCAGGCGCGAGCCGGCGTCCAGCTCACTGGCGGCCATCATCGGGTCCAGCCCGGCCCAGGCGTCCACCCGGCCCTGCTCCAGCGCGGCGCGGCCGTCGGCATGCTGCAGTCCGACGTGCTCGATGTCGCTGCGGTGCAGCTTCACGGTCTGCAGCGCGCGCAGCAGGAACAGGTACGGGTCCGTGCCCTTGGTCGCGGCGATCTTCTTGCCCTTCAGGTCGGCCAGGGTCTTGATCGGCGAATCCTTGGGCACGACCAGCGCGGTCCACTCGGGGCGCGAGAAGATGTAGGGTGTGCGGATCGGGTTGCCATTGGCCTTGGCCAGCAGTGCGGCCAGGCCGGCGGAGGAGCCGATGTCGATGCTGTTGGCATTGAGGTATTCCAATGCCCGGTTGCTGCCGGCGCTGAAGACCCACTTGACGGCGATGCCGTCGCGCTTCAAGTCTTCCTCCAGCCAGCCGAACTTCTTCAGCACCAGGCTGACGGGCGAGTAGGTGGCGTAGTCCAGCCGCAGCTCGGTGAGGGTGTCGGCGGCGTGGCCCAGCACGGGAATCACCGCGGGGGCCAGCGTGGCGCCGGCCAGCGAGAGAACGGAGCGACGTTGCATCGGGTACTGCTTTCGTAGAGGCGTCAGGATGTCGTGGTGCCCAGCTTCACCTGCCGGCCGGCGTGCTCGGCCGGCAGCCGGTCGCCCTGGGCAAACAGCTTGTGGCGCAGCGAGCCGGGCGTGTAGGCCGTGCGGTAGCGCCCACGGCGCTGCAGCTCGGGCACGACCCAGCGCACCACGTCTTCCATGGTTTCATGGCTCAGCGCGTAGGTCAGGTTGAAGCCGTCGATGCCGGTGCGGTCGATCCAGTCTTCGAGCTGGTCCGCCACCTGCGTGGGGCTGCCGACGAGGACCGGCCCGCGGCCGCCCAGGCCGACGAACTCGGCCGCTTCGCGCATGGTCCAGCGGCGGCTCGGGTCCGCCGCGCTGAACGAGGCCAGTGCGCTGCGGCCGGCTTCGGTGTCCATGTATTCGATGGTCGCGTCCAGCGGGTAGCGGCTGAAGTCCACGCCGGTCCAGCCGGAGAGCAGGGTCAGCGAGGCATCGATGTCGATGTAGCGCTGGTAGTCGGCCAGCTTGTCCTGCGCCTGGGCTTCGCTTTCGCCGGTGATCACCAGTGCCTGCGTGAAGATGCGCAGCGACCCGGGCGGGCGGCCAGCCTCGGCCAGCGCGCTGCGCAGGCTGTCGACCTGGCGCGCGATCACCGTCTGGCTCGGGCCGCTCATGAAGACGCACTCGGCATGCCGCGCGGCAAAAGCCTTGCCGCGCGACGAGGTGCCGGCCTGGTACAGCACGGGGGTGCGCTGCGGCGACGGTTCGCAGAGGTGGATGCCGGGCACCTGGAAATGCGGGCCGTGGTGCGCGATGGCATGCACCTTGGCCGGGTCGGTGAACACGCGGCCGGCCTTGTCCAGGCGCACCGCGTCGTCGTCCCAGCTCTGTTCCCAGAGCTTGTAGACGACTTCCATGTACTCGTCGGCCAGGTCGTAGCGGTCGTCGTGCGCGAGCTGGCGGTCCAGCCCGAGGTTGCGCGCGGCGCTGTCCAGGTAGCCGGTGACGATGTTCCAGCCGACGCGGCCACCGGTCAGGTGGTCCAGCGTGCTCATGCGGCGCGCGAACGGGTACGGATGTTCGTAGGTCAGCGCGCACGTCACGCCAAAGCCCAGGTGCGTGGTGGCCTGGGCCATCAGCGGTACCAGGGCCAGCGGGTCGTTCAGCGGCACCTGCGTGGCATGGCGCAGCGAGGCGTCCAGGCTGCCGCGGTAGACGTCGTAGACGCCCAGCACGTCGGCCAGGAACACGCTGTCGAACAGGCCGCGCTCCAGCAGCTGCGCGAGTTCGACCCAGTGCGCGGCTTCGCGGTAGTGGTGCGAGCGGTCGCGCGGATGGGCCCACAGGCCGGGCGACTGGTGCCCTGCCGCGTTCATCTGGAACGCGTTGAACCTGATCAAGTTGCTGGCCATGCCGGCGCTCACTTGGTCGCGGTCTGCAGCGCCTGCTGGTAGTCCGTCTTCACGAAGCCGGCGAAGCGCTGCTCGGTGACGGCCAGGAACTCGCGCGAGCGGTAGGCCTCGGCAATGTCCTTGACCCAGGGCTTGGCCAGGTCCTCGGTGCGCACCGCGACCACGTTCTGGTAGGTCGGGCCGGTCTTCTCCAGCGCCAGCGCCTCGGTCAGTTTCAGGCCGGAAGCCAGCGCGAAGTTGCCGTTGACAAACGAGTAGTCGGTGTCGTCCAGCGAGCGCGGCAACTGCGCGGCTTCGAGCGGGATCAGCTTGATCTGCTTGAGGTTCACTGCCACGTCTTTTTCAGACGCGCGGATCGGGTCCACGCCCTCGCGCAGCTTGATCCAGCCGATCTCCTGCAGCACCATCAGCGCGCGGGCGGCGTTGGTCGGGTCGTTGGGCAGCGCCACGGCGGCGCCGGGCTTCACGTCCAGCGTCTTGTGCTTGTGGCTGTAGATCGCGATGGGGGCGGTCGGCACCTTCAGCAGCTCGCTGATCGCCAGCTTATTCTCGGTGGAGAACTTGGTCAGGTAGACGATGTGCTGGAAGGCATTGGCGTCCAGCGCGCCCTGGGCCAGCGCGAAGTTGGGCTGGATGTAGTCGTTGAATTCGACCACCTTGACGGTGTAGCCCTTCTTCTCCAGCAGCGGCTTGATGCCCCACTTGACCTGGTCCGCATACGGCCCGGCGGTGGCGCCGATCGTCAGCGTCTTCTTGGCTTCCTCGGCCAGCGCAGGCAGCGTGGCCAGGCTGCCCAGCAGCAGCACGGCGGTGGCACCCAGCAAGGGACGGCGGGCGAGGGTCATCGGAACATCCTTCTTGGCGAACACGGGCGCGGCGGCCCGGAAAAAGCGACGTGACGGCCGCTGGTGGCAAGCGGGTCAGCGCTTGTCCAGCCGGCGCGCCACGGTGTTGCCGGTGAACTGCAGCAGTTGCACCAGCAGCACCAGCAGCGCGACGGTGAAGACCATCACGTCGGTCTGAAAACGGTAGTAGCCGTAGCGGATCGCCAGGTCGCCGATGCCACCGCCACCGACCACACCGGCCACCGCCGAGTACGACAGGAAGCTGATGGCCAGCACCGTGAGCGCCAGCACCAGGCCCGAGCGGGCCTCGACCAGCAGCACGCGCAGGACGATCTGCAGGTCCGATGCGCCCATGGCCTGGGCGGCTTCGACCACGCCGCGCGGCACCTCGCGCAGGTTCTGCTCGACCAGGCGGGCGAAGTAGGCGATGGCCGCAAACGACAGCGGCACTGCCGCGGCGACCGGCCCGATGGAGCTGCCGGCGACCACGCGGGTCACCGGCGCCAGCGCGACCAGCAGGATGATGAAAGGAAAGGAACGCACGGTGTTGACCAGCCAGCCCACCAGCCCGTGCAGCCAGGGCCGTTGCAGCGGCTGCCCCGGCCCGAGCAGGAACAGCCAGATGCCCAGCGGCCCGCCGAGCAGGACCGCGGCCGCCAGACCCAGCGCCAGCATCAGCCCGGTCTGGCTCAGCGCGGTGCCCAGATCGGGCAGCAGCGCGGCAATGTTGGGCGTCAACAGCTCGGACAACATCTCAAGCAGGTGCTCAGGCAAGCGCGGCCTCCGGCCAGGCCAGCCGGGCCAGCGCCGCTTCGCGTGCGCGCAGCTGCTGCAGCTCGCGGCCCAGCCGTGTCACCGCCGGCGTGCGGCTGTCGCCCACCGCAAAACGCTCGGCGATCTGGCCGTCTTCAATGACGGCGACGTGGCGGCACAGCGTGTCGATCACCGCCAGCTCATGGGTCACGATGACGATGGTCACGCCCAGCTGGGTGTTGATGTCGCGCAACGTGGCCAGCAGCGATTCGGTGGTCTCGGCGTCCAGTGCCGAAGTCGGTTCGTCGCACAGCAGCACCGCGGGCTGGCTGGCCAGCGCGCGGGCAATCGCCACGCGCTGCTTCTGCCCGCCGGAGAGCTGGGCCGGGAAGCTGTGCTGCTTGTCGGCCAGGTCGACCAGCGCCAGGCATTCGTGCACGCGCCTGGCAATGCCCGCGGCCTTGCCGCCCTGCAGCTTGTGCAGGCGCAGCGGGAAGGCCACGTTGTCGAACACGCTGGCGTTCTGCAGCAGGTTGAACTGCTGGAAGATCATGCCGATCTGCTGGCGCGCGTCGCGCAGCGCCGGCTTGCTCAGCGCCGTCAACTCGCGGCCGGCCACCCACACGCGGCCCTGGTCCGGCCGCTCCAGCAGGTTGATCAGCCGCAGCAGGGTGCTCTTGCCTGCGCCGCTCTTGCCGACCAGGCCAAACACGTCGCCGCGCTGCACTTCCAGCGAGGTCGGTTTCACCGCGTCGAAGTGAGCGCCGCCTGGCAGCAGAAAGCGCTTGGCGACGTCTTCCAGGCGGATCAGCGGCTCGGGCGCCGGAGCGGCCACAGCGGAAGGCGTGGCGGAAGCGAGCGACAGCAGGCTCATCGAATGATCCTCGTGGGCACAGCCGTTCACACTCAGGCGTAAGGGCTGGGTTCGGTCGGGCGGCCATCGAGCCGGAAGCGGCCGATGTCGCGCTGCTTCAGGTCCACCGGGTCGTGCAGCGTGTGCACGCGCGCATTGCGCCAGAAGCGGTCCAGCGCCAGGCGCTGGCTGGTGGCGCTGGCGCCGGCCAGCTCGAAGACGTCGCTGCTGATGGCCATGGCCGCGCGGTGCGCCAGCACCTTGGCCTCGGCCACTTCCACGGCCAGCTCGCCACGTTGCGCGGCGGTCAGCGCGTCGCCGGCGTCCAGCGCGGCCTGCAGCTGCTGCGCGGCAGCGTCGGTCACCAGCTGGGCCGGGCGCAGCTGCAGCCACAGCTCGCCGTAGCGGTGCTGCACCAGCGGCTCATCCGCCAGGCTGGCGGCATTGCCGCTGAGCCAGGGGCGGGACTTTTCCAGCGTGTGGCGGCGCCCGGCCTCGAAGGCGGCCTGCGCCAGCCCGAGGTAGAGGTTGGCCATGATGAGCTGCGAGACCAGCGTGCGCAGCGTGGCGCGTGGCGTGGGCGGCGTGTCGGGGCCTTGCAGCAGGTCGCGCTGCGGCACGAACACGCGCTCGAACAGCACGGTGCCGCTGTCGGTCTGGCGCTGGCCGAAGCTGTCCCAGTCCTCGCGCACCGTGACGCCGGGTGCCCGCGTGTCCAGGTGCAGGATCAGCCGGCCCGCAGGCGGATGCTGGGTTTCCATCTCGAGGTTGCTGCGCGGCGCCACGGCCGAGACCACCAGCCGGTCCGAGCCGACCGAGCCGGAGGCATAGCTCTTCTGCCCGTCCAGCTGCCAGCCGCCGGTCACCACGGTGGCCACCAGCCGGGTGTCCAGCGGGTTCAGCGCATTGCCCCAGAACCAGCCTTCGGACTGCGAGCGTGGCAGCAGTTCACGCTGCTGGGCCTCGCTGCCGTAGAGCAGCACGGTGGCGATCTGCAGGTGATGGAAGGCGAAGACGTGTGCCAGTGCGCTGTCGGCCTGCGCCAGCTGCCGCACCACGCCGTAGAAGGTCGGCCAGTCCGCGCCCAGGCCGCCCGCGCTGCGCGGAATCGTCAGCCCCAGCAAGCCGCTGTCGCGAATGGCCACGCGCTCCGCAGCGGCGTGTCCGCCGCTGCGGTCGCGTTCTACGGCGGTGGCCTCCAACCGGCGCGCCAGGCGCTCTGTGGTGTCGGCAACGGAGATGACAGCGTCCATGCAACACAGTGTTGCGTGACGCGCGGTGCCGGCCAACGAACGTTTCCGCTTGTGCTTGTTGCGAAACCGAGCAGAGGCCGCGCCGGGTCGGGCGGCGCCCAAATGCAGAACAGGCCCCGCAGGGCCTGTTCAATGGCTTGTTGGCCCTGCCGTCAGAAGGTTTCCCAATCGGCCGAGGCATCGGCCGTCACGGCCGCTGGTGCGGGCTTGGCAGCGCGCGGTGCCGGGGCGGGCGCGTGGCTGGGTTTGGCCGTGGCGTGCGGCGCTGCGTGCGGTTTTGCGCGCGGCGCCGCGGGGGCCGGCTTCACCGGTGCAAAGCTGTGCTTGGGCGCAGCGGCCTGTGCCTTCGCCGGTGCCACCGTCTCGCCATGCCTGAGCTTGAACACCGCAACGGCTGCCACGAGTTGCTGGGCCTGCTGCTTCAGGCTCTCGGCGCCGGCAGCGGACTCTTCCACCAGCGCGGCATTCTGCTGCGTGGCCTGGTCCATTGCGGTGACGGCCTGGCCGACCTGGGCCACGCCTGCGGCCTGCTCGCGCGAGGCCGAGCTGATCTCGCCGACGATGCTGGTCACGCGGCCGATGGAGCGCACCACTTCGTCGATGGTCGCGCCGGCCTGGTCCACCTGCGCGGTGCCTTGTTCCACCCGCTCGCTGCTCTGCGTGATCAGGCCCTTGATCTGCTTGGCCGCCTCGGCCGAGCGCTGCGCCAGGCTGCGCACTTCGGAGGCGACGACCGCAAAGCCGCGGCCTTGTTCGCCGGCGCGGGCCGCTTCGACGGCGGCGTTCAGCGCCAGGATGTTGGTCTGGAAGGCAATGCCGTCGATGGTGCCGATGATGTCGGCGATCTTCTTCGAGCTTTCGCTGATGCCGCGCATGGTCTCGACCACCTGCTGCACCGCCACGCCGCCGCGGCCGGCCACGTCGCTGGCGGTCGCCGCCAGTTCGTTGGCCTGCTGGGCGTTGTCGGCATTGGCGCGCACGGTGGCGCCCAGTTCGTCCATCGAGGCCGCGGTTTCTTCCAGCGCGGCGGCCTGCTGCTCGGTGCGGGCCGAGAGGTCGCTGTTGCCCGAGGCGATCTGCGCCGAGCCGGTGGCCACGCCTTCGGCGTTCTGGCGCACGTGGCCCACGATGTCGGCCAGGCGTTGCTGCATTTCCTTCAGCGCGCGCAGCAGCTGGCCGGTCTCGTTTTCGCCGCTGGCGTCGAACTCGGCGGTCAGGTCGCCGGCCGCCACCCCACGCGCCACGCGCACGGCTTCATGGATGGGCCGGGTGGTGCTGCGCACCGTCCAGATGCACACCGCGACGGCCGCGGCCAGCGCCAGGCCGATCAGCGTGCCGACCATGGCCAGTGCGCTGGCGACTTCCTGGTCCGCTTCCGCGCCGGCCTGTTCCATCAGCTTGCCGCCCAGCGTCACCATCTCTTCGACGGCGCTCATGTAGGCCACCTGGCGCGGGCGCACCTCGGTCAGCAGCACGGTCTTGGCCTCTTCCAGGTTGCCCTGCTTGAGCAGGCCCAGCACCTTGTCACGCGGGCCGCGGTAGGCGGCGCGGGCGGCGGCCAGCTTCTCGAAGCCTTCCTTGCCCTTGGGCGTGGTCATGATGCTCTTCAGCGCCTCGAACTGTTCGGCCGTGCGCTTGCTGACCGCGTCGATGTCGTCGTACAGCGCCTTGGCATCGGCAGGGTCGGTGACGATGAACAGCTCGCGGATGTTGCGGGCCACCGTGGCATTGGCTTCCTTGATGGTCAGGAAGCGCTGCACCTTGGGATAACGGTCCCGCACCGCCAGCTCCAGCTTGGCATTGATGGCGTTGACCTTGAGGATGGAAATCGCGCCCAGCACCGCGACCAGGATCGCCATCATGGTGAAACCCAGCACCAGCCGGGTGGAAATCTTCATGTCTTGAATCCGCATCGGGCACTCCGAGTTCGTTGCTCGGTCATTTATCGGCCGCCTTGTGGGTTGCTGAAGGATGACGTAAGCGTCAGTGCGCTGAGCTGATACCGGGCCGAAGCGGGCTCACAAGGCTCCATGCCTTGGCGGCAGCTTGTCGTTGAGCACATGGTTGCCGACCGCGTGGTATTTCCAGCGCACCGGGTCGTGCAGTGTGTGGGTGCGGGCGTTGCGCCAGAAGCGGTCCAAGCCCAGGTTGCCCAGCGTGGCGGCGGTGCCGCAGAGTTCGAACAGGCGGGTGCTGGCGTCCAGCGAGAAGGTGGTGCTCAAGGCGCGGGCTTCGGCCACGGCGATGGAGGCTTCGGCGACGCTGCGTTCGGTCGGGCGCAGCTGGGCGGCATCCAGGAAGCGGGCGGCGCGGCGCAACAGGGCATGGGCTGCGGCCTGCTGGACCTTCAGCTCGCCGATCTGCTGGATGGCCAGCGGGTCGTCGGCGGCACGGGCCAGGCCGCTGTCCATCCACGGGCGGGCGTGTTCGCGCAGGAAGGGCAGCGTGGCCGCCAGCGCGCCCTGGCCGATGCCGAGGTCGATGGCGGCATGCAGGATCTGTGCAAACGGGCCGATGGTGGACGGTTGCTCGAACGAGGCCTGGAAGGGCACGACCCAGCCGGGTTCGACTTCGGTGTTGTCGAACACCACGCTGCCGCTGCCGGTCAGGCGCTGGCCCATGCCGTCCCAGTCATCGATGACGGTGACGCCTGGCGCATTGCGCGGTACGAAGGCCAGGTACTGCACTTCGCGGCCCTCTTCCTCGGTGACCACCAGCGTGGGGATCCAGTGCGCATACAGCGCGCCGGTGCAGTAGAACTTGCGGCCTTCGATGCGCCAGCCGCTGCCGGCGCGCGTGAGCCGCGTGCGGCGCTTGAAGTCCTTGTGGCCGATCTCGGCCAGCGCGTTGCCAAAGCGTTCGCCGGCCATCACGCGGTCGTAGAAGAAGCGCTGCTGCGAACGGCTGCCGCCCACGCGCAGGACTTCCAGCGCGTAGAAATGGTTCTGTGGGATCTGGCCCAGCGAGCCATCTGCCGCCGAGATCAGCGCGGTGACCTCGGCCAGCGTGGCGCTGCTGGCGCCCAGGCCGCCATGTTCGCGTGGCACGCTGATGGCCCACAGGCCGCTGGCGACAAAGGCGTCCAGTTCGGCCCAGGGCAACGTGCGCGACTGGTCCCGGGCGGCGGCGCCGGGGGCAAATTCGGCGGCCAGCTGGCGCGCGGCGCGCACGGCGGCAGCGTCGTCCGGCAGGCGGGCAGGGCGCTGCAGCGGCGGGTCGGCCGGCTTGAGCTGGCGGGCTGGGGCGGGTGTGGGCGTGAGCAGCAGGGACATGGGGGAAGTCGGGGCTGACGAGGCTGACGGAGCGCTCAGTTCCACGAGTGGCGCGCCGGCAGCACGCCATTGAGATGGTGGTTGCCAATGAGCTGCAGCTTCCAGCGCACCGGGTCGTGCAGCGTGTGCACGCGGGCGTTGCGCCAGTGGCGGTCCAGATGGCGCGAGAGCCGGGTGGCGGACGAGCCGGCCAGCTCGAACAGCTGCTCGCTGGCGGCCAGCGCGGCGCGGGTCGTCATCACCTTGGCTTGCGCGACGGTGACCGAGGCGTGCGCGCTGGCCTCGGCGCTCAAAGGCGTCCAGCGGCCTTCGGCATCCAGCGCGCTGGCCGCCAGTTCGTCCAGCGTGCTGGCGGCTTCGCGCAGCAGCTCGTGGGCTGCATGCAGCGTGATTTGCAGCCGGCCGACCTCGGCGATCAGATGCGGGTCGTCACTGGCGCGTTCCAGGCCGGAGTCGACCCAGGGGCGGGCGCGTTCGCGCACGTAGACGAGCGCGTCGGCCAGCGCGGCCTGTGCAATGCCCTGGTCGATGGCGGCCTGGATCAGCTGCGACACCGGGCCATAGAGCCCGGGCCGCTCGGCCAGCCGCCACAGCGGCAGCACGTCTTCCGGGTCCACCTGCACCTGGTCGAAGCGCACGCTGCCGCTGGCGGTGGTGCGCTGGCCAAAGGCATCCCAGTCGTCGATCACCTGCACGCCGGGCGCGTCAGCCGGCACCCAGGCCTGCACAGGGCGGCCCTTGGCGTCCAGCGCGCGGGTGGGAATGCGGTGAGCGAACAAGGCCCCGGTCGAATAGAAGCGCTGGCCGTTCAAGGTCAGCCCGCCGTCCTCGCGGGGGACCAGCTTGGGGCCGCCGCGCAGGATGGTGGGCGCTTCGGCGGACTTGCGCTCCGGCCCGGCATTGCCCAGCCGCAGACCGTCCAGCGCCTCGGCGTAGAAGCGCTGCTGCTGCGCCTGGCTGCCGGCTTCGCGCAGCACGCCCAGCAGCGCGAAATGGTTTTGCGGGATCTGGCCGAGCGCCGGGTCTGCGGCGCACAGCGTGACGAAGACTTCGGCCAGCGTCAGGCACGAGACCTGGGCACCGCCGAAGCGGCGCGGTACCGTCATGCCGCCCAGGCCGCTCTCGGACCAGCGCTGCAACTCGTCCCACGGCAGCCGGCGTTGGTGGTCGCGCTCCGCGGCGCCGGTGGCGAACTCTGCGGCCAGCTGCCTGGCGACTTGCAGGGCCTCGGCGTCGTCACGGATGCGGTGCACACGCTCTGGCTCAGGGCGCGGCGGCGATGAGCGAGGGGGCGCAGAGGCGGGTGTTCCATCGGCGACCGCCTCGTGAGCGGAGGCCAGCGCGGGCGCGGTGATCACGGTCATGTTGCTGGCATTGCAGCGCATGGCCTCGCGCGCGGCCACGAAGAAATTCGGGTTTGCTTATCCGGTGGCCGTGCCCTTCAGCAGCCCGCCGCTGGTGAAGAAGTTGCCGCCACCCAGGTGATGCAAGGCCCGCTGCGGCTCGGGCAGGTTCTGCCAGTGCCCGTCCTTGAACGCGAAGTCCTCCGCCCACGCGGCGACGACTTCAGCGAGGAACAGGTCGTAGGTGGCTTCGTTGTGCGGCTCGGGGTAGACCTTGCATTCCAGCCAGGCCAGGCAGCCTTCGACCAGCGGGGCAGGGACTTGCGAGGCCGGTGTGGTGGCAATGCCGTAGGTGGCGAACTTGTCGCGCTCGCGGCCGCTGGTGTTGCCGACGGCGACCACCATGTCGAGCTGTGCGGCGTTGGGCACCGATAGCACGAAGCTGCCGGATGCGGCAATCAGTTCGCGCGTGAAGGTGGCCTTGTCGATCACCACCGCGACCTTGGGCGGCAGGAAGTCCAGCGGCATGTTCCAGGCCGCGGCCATCACGTCGCGCCGGCCGGCGCCGTCGCCGCTGGCGACGAGCACCGTGGGGCCGTGGTTGAGCAGGCGGCTGGCGTGTTTCAGGTCGACTGGGATGCGCATGCGGCGGATGGTATCGCCCACTGCCGCATGCGAGGCGTGCTCAGGGGCGTGCTGGCCCCTGCCGCAGCGTCGCCTGGCTGACGAGTGCGCCGGCCGGCACGTCGTCGGTCAGCCAGACGTTGCCGCCAATGCGGGCGCCCTGGCCGATGCTCACGCCGCCGAGCACGGTGGCGCCAGCGTGCAGCACCACGTCGTCGCCCACCGTGGGGTAGGCCAGCAGCGTGGTGCTGCCGGGCTGGCGCGGGCTGTCGCCAGCGTCCAGCGTGACGGCCTGGTGGATGCGCACCTGGCGACCGATGCGCACGCCTTCGCCGATCACGACGCCATTGCCGTGGTCGATGAAGCAGCCGGCGCCGATGGTGGCGCCGGGATGGATGTCGATGCCGGTGCGGCTGTGGGCCAGGTCGGCCACCATGCGGGCCAGCAGGCGCGCGCCCAGGCGGTGCAGGCGATGGGCCACGCGGTGGTGGATCATGGCCCGCACGCCGGGGCAGCAGAGCAGGATCTCGTCGACATTGCGGGCGCTGGGCTGGCCGTGGAAGGCGGCGGCGACGTCGCTGTCCAGCAGCGAGCGGATGACCGGTAGCGAGCGCGCCAGGTTGTTGACGACCTGGCGAGCCAGTTCGGGCAGCTCGCCGCGGTTGCGTTGCTCGTCGTCCAGCAGGCGGGCGTCGTGCGCCAGCTCCAGCCGCACCTGGCCTTGCAGGAACTGCAGCGTCTGGCCCAGCGTGCGGCGCACGTAGATGTCTTCTTCCTGCGGGCGCAGCTCGGGCGGACCCAGGCGCATCGGGAACAGCACGCCGCAGAGGTCGTCCATGATGTGGGCGACGGTGTCGGGCGAGGGCAGTTCACGGCCGGCAGGTTCGCGCGAGCGGCCGCTGGCTTCGCGCCAGCTCAGGCGCACGGTGCGCAGCGAGGTGACGATCTGGTCCAGGTCGAGCTGGGCGTCGGCCGGGCTCAGTGTGTCGTTCACGGGTTCCAGTTGAACGGGCGCGGGCACGATAGGGCCGTGGGGGTCAGGCGCGCCCAGCGGCTGCATGGCAGCCGGGCGGGTGAGCGATTGCAGCAGATCTGTGGCGTTCATGGCGGGCTCGGCGGTAGGCGTTGAAGATCAAAGACAAAGCAAGGGTTCTCAGCGAATGGCTTCAGCGTAAGGGCCGGACTGCGACGACGGAACGAATCAAAGGGCCGCTGCTTATTCGGTTTGTGATTTCGATGGGGCCGGGCTCAGGCGCTTTGGGCGAGCGGCAGCACCTTGTCGGTTGGTCCGTTGTACAGCGCGCCATTGCTGGCCAGCTCCGGATGCTGCAGCTCGGGCCGGCTCAGGCCCTCGCGCAGCAGCTCCTTCTGCAGCTCGGCGGTGACGACTTCGCGCGTCAGCGGCGGCGCGAAGGCGCGGATGAACTCGAACACGATGTCGCGCAGTGGCTCGCCGCGGCGCACCGCCAGCCGGGTCAGGTTGGGCGCAAACAGGTGGCGAGCGTCCAGCGCCACCATGTGCTCGTTGTCCCGCTCGGGCTGGTGCGCAATCGCCGCGACGATGCCCACCCCCATGCCCAGCTCGACATAGGTCTTGATCACGTCGGCATCCATCGCTTCCATCGCCAGCTGTGGCGCCAGGCCGGCGGCGGCAAAGGCTTGGTCCAGCGAGGCCCGGCCGGTGAAGCCGCGCTCGTAGGTGATGAGCGGGAAGCGCGCCAGGCGGGCCAGCGTCAGCGGCTTGCCATCGGTCAGCGGGTGGCCCTTGGGCACCAGCACCAGGTGGGTCCAGCTGTAGCAGGCCAGGGTCAGCAGGCCGGCGTGCCGGGCCAGGCCTTCGGTGGCAATGCCGATGTCCACCTCGCGGCGCAGCAGCTGCTTGGCGACCTGGTCCGGCGAACCTTGGTGCAGCGTCAGGCCGATGTGCGGATGCTGGGCGCGGAAGGACATCACGGCCGGCGGCAGCGCGTAGCGGGCCTGCGAATGGGTGGCGGCAATCGTCAGCTGGCCGGAGGCTTCCCTGGCGTAGTCGCGGCCGACGTGGCGCAGCTTCTCGGCATGCACCAGCATGCGCTCGACGATGGGCAGCATGCGCTCGCCCGGCGGCGTGAGGCCCACCAGGCGCTTGCCGCTGCGGGCGAACAAGGCCAGGCCCAGTTCATCTTCCAGCTCGCGGATCTGGCGACTGACACCTGGCTGCGAGGTGTGCAGCACCTGGGCCACTTCGGTGAGGTTGAAACCCTGGCGCGCGGCTTCGCGGACGGAACGCAGTTGCTGGAAGTTCAAGGCAATGTCCCCTGGTTGAGCGCGGCGAGCCAGTGGCCCACGCGTCGCTTGGTGTCAGGGGATTTTGGGGAGCCGGCCCTTGCCTGCGAAGGAAGCTTTCCGCCTTAACTCATGACCGGCGTGCACAGCCGATGACACGTCTGCTCACCAATGAAAAAGGGCTGCCGAAGCAGCCCTGGGTGACACGGGGGGAGGTACGGGTGGCAAGGAAGCGCTCAGACAGGCGCCGCAAACCGCGTCACGCGGCGCGGCTTCAGGTGCACGCGGCAGCCGTTGATCAGGTTCAGGCGGTCACGCGCGTTGATCCAGGCTTCGCGCGGCAGCTCCACGTCCACGTAGCTGCCGTCGTCGTCGCGCTTGAATTCGATGCGCGTGTTCGGGCCGACGGTCAGCGTCTGCGCCAGCGTCACGGCCCAGGTGTCGGCCTCGGCCGTGGCGACGATCTCCAGCTCGTGCGGGCGCACGTAGCTGACGTCGGCCTCGGCCTTGCCTGAAGCATTGCGGCCGTGGAACAGGTTCACGTCGCCGAGGAACTTCAGCACGAACGGCGTGGCCGGGTTGTCGTAGACCTCGTCCGGTGCGCCCTGCTGCTCGATGCGGCCTTCGTTCATCACGACGATGCGGTCGGCCACTTCCATGGCTTCTTCCTGGTCGTGCGTGACGAAGACGCTGGTGACGTGCATCTCGTCATGCAGGCGGCGCAGCCAGCGGCGCAGTTCCTTGCGCACCTTGGCGTCCAGCGCGCCGAAGGGTTCGTCCAGCAGCAGCACCTTGGGCTCGACCGCCAGCGCGCGGGCCAGCGCCACGCGCTGGCGCTGGCCGCCGGAGAGCTGGTGCGGGAAACGCTCGGCCATGGCGTCCAGCTGCACCAGCTTCAGCAATTCAGCGACCTTTTTCTTGATCGCCGCTTCGGATGGGCGGGTCTCGCGCGGCCGCACGCGCAGGCCGAAGGCAATGTTGTCGGCAATGCGCATGTGGCCGAACAGCGCGTAGTGCTGGAACACGAAGCCGACATTGCGGTCGCGCACGTCGGAGAAGGTCGCGTCGGCACCATGGAACAGCACGCTGCCGGAGTCGGGTTGTTCCAGCCCGGCAATCATGCGCAGCAGCGTGGTCTTGCCCGAGCCGGACGGGCCCAGCAAGGCGACCAGCTCACCCGAGGGAATCTCCAGGTTCAGGTTGTTGCAGACGGCGAGCGACCCAAAGCGCTTCACCAGGTTTTTGACTTCAATCGACATGATGAATTTCTTTCGGTTTTCAGTGAGCGCCTTGGGCGGCCGACGATTCACGCTTCACACGTTGCTCGACGATGTACTTCAGCACCAGGCTGACCAGCGCCAGGCCGGCCAGCAGCGAGGCCACGGCGAACGAGGCCGCGAACTGGTATTCGTTGTAGAGGATCTCGATGTGCAGCGGCATGGTGTTGGTGAAGCCGCGCACATGGCCGGACACGACCGAGACCGCGCCGAACTCGCCCATGGCCCGGGCGTTGCACAGGATCACGCCATACAGCAGCGCCCATTTGACGTTGGGCAGCGTGACGCGCCAGAAGATCTGCCAGCCCGAAGCGCCGAGCACGCGCGCGGCCTCTTCCTGTTCCTGGCCCTGCGCCTGCATCAGCGGGATCAGCTCGCGGGCCACGAACGGGAAGGTCACGAAGACGGTGGCCAGCACGATGCCGGGCACTGCGAAGATGATCTTCAGGTCATGGTCGCGCAGCCATTCGCCCCACCAGCCCTGCAGGCCGAAGACCAGCACGTAGATCAGGCCGGCGATCACCGGGCTGACCGAAAACGGCAGGTCGATCAGCGTCAGCAGCAGGTCCTTGCCGCGGAAGTCGAACTTGGCGATCGCCCAGGCCGCGGCAACGCCGAACACCAGGTTCAGCGGCACCGAGATGCCGGCGGCGATCAGCGTGAGCTTGACGGCGGCCAGCGCGTCCGGCTCGACGATGGCGGCCACGTAGACCTCCCAGCCCTTCTTGAAGGCTTCGACGAACACGGCCACCAGCGGCACGAACAGGAACAGCGACAGGAACAGCAGCGCGATCAGGATCAGCGTGGTGCGGACCCAGGCCGGCTCTGTGGTGGACGACAGCGCGGAGCGTGCGCGCGTGCCTCGCTGCGAAACGGGTGCGCCGGGGGGCGCCGGCTGCGGCGTGGCCGCGTCGGGCAGGGGAATCTGGGCGGTGGTCATGCGAACCTCGGCAAAAACAGGGATTTGGGGAGGCTCAGCGGCCCTGGCGCTTGCGGGCCCAGGCCTGCAGCAGGTTGATGACCAGCAGCATCGTGAAGGCAATGCTCAGCATCACGACGGCGATGGCGGTGGCGCCGGCGTAGTCGTATTGCTCCAGCTTGGTGATGATGAGCAGCGGCGTGATCTCCGAGACCATCGGCATGTTGCCGGCGATGAAGATCACCGAGCCGTATTCGCCGAGGGCGCGGGCAAAGGCCAGCGCAAAACCCGTCAGCAGCGCCGGTGCCAGCGAAGGCAGGATCACCTTGGTGAAGGTCTGCAGCCGCGAGGCGCCCAGCGTGGCCGCCGCTTCTTCCAGTTCCTTGGACAGGTCTTCCAGGATGGGCTGCACCGTGCGCACCACGAACGGCAGGCCGATGAAGGTCAGCGCGACGAACACGCCCACCGGCGTGAAGGCAACCTTGAACGGCACGTACTGGCCGATCCAGCCGGTCGGCGCGTACAGGGCCGTCAGCGCGATGCCGGCCACCGCGGTGGGCAGCGCAAACGGCAGGTCCACCAAGGCGTCCACCACGCGCTTGAACGGGAAGGTGTAGCGCACCAGCACCCACGCGACCAGCATGCCGAACACGCCGTTGAGCAAGGCCGCGGCGAACGAGGCGCCGAAGGTCAGGCGGTAGGACGCGACGACGCGCGGCGACGCCACCGCGGCCCAGAAGCCGTCCCAGCTCAGCGTGAAGGTCTTCAGGAACACGGCCGACAGGGGAATCAGCACGATGATGCTGAGGTACAGCACCGTCATGCCCAGTGCCAGGTCGAAGCCGGGCAGCACGCTGCGGCGGCGCAGCAGCAGGCGCGACAGCCAGGGGCCGCGCGCCGGACGGCTGGCGGGATGGGCGGCAAGGGAGGCGGTGGTCACGGCGGGTCCTGGGCTGGGTGGTTCGGCTGTCTGGGGGCTGTCCAAGCAGCCTTTGCGCATGTGTTCATGCGTGAAGTGATGCTAGGCAGCGGCATCAAGTCGAGGAACGAAGCAAAACGCGCTTGCTTATGAGAAACGCGGCGGAAAGCCGCGCCCTGGCAGGAAAACCGCGCAAGCGCGGAGGCCGGGCACCCGCGCGCAGCGGTGCCCGGCCGCAGTCATCACTTGTTGACGTAGATGCTGTCGAACACGCCACCGTCGTTGAAGTGCGTCTTCTGGGTCTTGGCCCAGCCACCGAAGGTGTCGTCGATGGTGAACAGCTTCACGGCCGGGAACAACTTGGTGAATTGCGCGGCAGCCTTAGCGTCGACCGGGCGGTAGTAGTTTTCGCCCGCAATCTTCTGGCCTTCGGGCGAATACAGGTACTCGACATAGGCCTGGGCCACGGCACGCGTGCCGTGCTTGTCGACCACCTTGTCGACCATGGTCACCGGCGGCTCGGCCAGGATGCTGACCGAGGGCACGACGATCTCGAACTTGTCCGGGCCCAGTTCCTTGACGGCCAGGAAGGCTTCGTTTTCCCAGGCGATCAGCACGTCGCCGATCCCGCGTTCGACGAAGGTGGTGGTCGCGCCGCGGGCGCCGGAGTCCAGCACCGGCACGTTCTTGAACAGCGCGGTGACGAAGTCCTTGGCCTTGGCGTCATTGCCGCCCGGCTTCTTCAGCGCGTAGCCCCAGGCCGCCAGGTAGTTCCAGCGGGCGCCGCCAGAGGTCTTGGGATTGGGGGTGATCACTGCGACGCCGGGCTTGACCAGGTCGTCCCAGTCCTTCACGCCCTTGGGGTTGCCCTTGCGCACCAGGAACACGATGGTCGAGGTGTAGGGCGAGCTGTTGTGCGTCAGGCGCTTTTGCCAGTCGGGCGGAATCAGCTTGGCCTTCTCGCCGATCTCGTCGATGTCATAGGCCAGCGCCAGCGTGACGACGTCGGCCTCCAGGCCGTCGATCACCGAGCGGGCCTGCTTGCCGGAGCCGCCGTGCGACTGCTTGACCGTCACGGTGTCGCCGGTCTTGGTCTTCCAGTAGGCGGCGAAGGCCTTGTTGTAGTCCTGGTAGAGCTCGCGGGTGGGGTCGTAGGAGACGTTCAGCAGCGTGACGTCCTTGGCAATGGCGGCGGCGCCGGTCAGGGCGAGCAGCGCGGCGGCGGCAAACTGGGCAATCGTGGTACGGCGGGACGGCATCGGAGGTTCCTCGGGGCGTTGTTGCAATCTGGAACCAGATGCTAGAAATCGCGCATCGAACGAGGAACGAATCAAAACGAGCTTTCTTATTCGATTTGTGCGGGGCAAGCGGCCTTGGCCAATGAAAAACGGGCGGCTCATGGCCGCCCGTGGGATGTGGCAACAGGCCTCGCCAGGTTGGCGCGCCCGGGGCCGATAGGGTCAGAGGGTCGCGATGGACACCTCGGTCGACTTGACCAGCGCGACCACGTCGCGGCCCACGCGCAGGCCCAGCTCGTGCACCGAGCGGGTCGTGATGACCGAAGTCACGACCAGGCCGGACGGCATTTCCACGTCGACCTCCGAGACCACCGGGCCCTCGATGATTTCCTTGACCCGGCCACGGAACTGGTTGCGCGCGTTGACAGCGAGGATGCTCATGGTGATTGCCTTTTCTAATGACAGCGTTGAGTTCGGATGGGAGTTCGGGAGACCGTCAGGCCGCAATGCGGAAGCTGCAGGCTTCGTCGGGCTGCAACTGGGCCAGCGCCTTGGGCACATGCACCTGCAGCGCCACGCGATGGCCGAAGGCGTCTTCGACCCAGGTGCAGCCGTGGGCCAGCAGCTCGGCCGCCAGGCGGCCCGGCTCGACCCGGTAGCCCGCCACGCGCAGCTGCTGGGTGCAGGCCAGCAGGGCCGACACGTCGCGCGCTTCCAGCGCTTGGCGCAGGGCCTGGCCGGTGACGGGCAGCTCGACCGGAGCGTTGGCGATGTGGCTTGTCATGGCAGGTCTCCTGCGTGATGGAATGCCTTGATCATGGGCGCCGCCCTGGCTTGCGTGAACGAAGGCTTTCAGCTATCCATAGCCTGCCACCGCATAAAAGACCGGCTGCAAACACGTTCAGCGTGTTTCAACCCGTGTCCCGGCTGGGCGCGCCAGCAGGCAGCTGCTGATGCGATGCGCCAAGCGCGCGTGCTAGCGTCCGGTGCATGAACATGGCCCGCGTGCCTTCCGAAGCCTCCGTGGCGCCCGCTGCTGCGCAGCCGCATGGCTTGCGGCTGCTGATGCGGCCGCATCCGGCATGGGGGCTGCTGATCTGGGGCCTGGCCGCGGGCCTGATGGCCTGGCTGGACGGCCATGTCGACCTGGCCGGGCTGGCCATGCTGCCGGTGCTGGCCGCCGCGCTGGCCGCGCTGTGCCTGCCGCTGGGCGTGTCGCTGGCGCTCAGCGCGCTGGCGGTGCTGGCCTTCAACTGGTGGTTCGTGCCGCCGCGCGGCAGCTTCCAGGTCGACCTGCGCCACCACGCCTTGCTGCTGGGCGCGATGCTGCTGGTCAACTGGATCGTCACCTGGCTGATGGTGGCGCAGCGCCGGCTGGCCGCGCAGCTGGCCCGCCAGGCCCGCCATGCACACCAGCTGCGCGAGTTGGGCGAGGCGCTGCGCGCGGTGGACGATCCGCTCGAACATGCCGGCCTGCTGTTCAGCCACCTGGCGCGCGAATTCCAGGGCGCGCCGGTGCTGATGCTGCTGCAGCAGCCCAAGCTGCCGGCGACCGATCTGCCCGAGGCCGTGCGCTGGTTCGGCGAGCCCGACGACGACACGCGCGTCGGCCTGTGGCTGTGCCTGCGCCAGTCGCGGGCGATGGGGCCGGGTACCGGCCGGCATGAAGAGCTGCGCCAGTGGCTGCTGCCGCTGCGCGGCCGGCATGGCGCGCGTGGTGCGGTCTCGCTGCCGCTGGACGAGAATTGGCTCAATGCGCTGGCCCAGGCCGTCGGCACCGGCGACAGCCCGGCGCTGCCCGAGGCCATGCGCGCCCATGCGCAGGCCTTGTGCGACCAGATGGGCGCGGCGCTCGAACACGCCCAGGCCGCGCGCCTGACCACGCAGGCGCGCCAGCTGGCCCAGGAGCACGCCACCCGCAATGCCTTGCTGGCGGCAATCTCGCACGACTACCGCACGCCGCTGGCCACCATGCTCGGCGCCGCCTCGTCGCTGCAGGACCAGGGCGACCGCCTCTCCGCCGCGCAGCGCCGCACGCTGCTGGCCACCGTGATCGACGAGATCGGCCGGCTCGGCGAGTTGACCGAGAACACCTTGCAGTTGGCCCGCCTCAGCTCGCCTGGCGTACAGCTGCGGCTGGACTGGGAATCGGCCGAAGACATCGTGGGTGCCGCGATGCGCCGCGCCGGCCAGCGCCATCCGCAAGGTGCGCTGCGCGCCCGCGTCGAGCCGGGGCTGCCGCTGCTGCGCTGCGACGCGCTGCTGTTGGCCCAGCTGCTGGACAACCTGATCGCCAACGCGCTGAAGTACGGCGGCGACAGCCCGGTCGAACTGCTGGCCCGCGCCCAGCCCGGCCACTGGGTGCTGGCCGTGCGGGACCGCGGCCCCGGCGTGCCGCCCGAGTGGCGCCAGCGCATCTTCGACGTCTTCCAGCGCGGCCCGGTGGACCTGGCCGCCACCGAGCGCGGTGGCCGCAGCGGTGCGGGCGTGGGCCTGGCCGTCTGCCGCGCCATTGCCGAGGCCCACGGCGGCATGCTGCGCCTGCGCGCCCGCGGCCACGGCGGCAGCAGCTTCGAATGCTGGCTGCCGCTGGGCGAGGCCGCGCCCGAGCCCGCCAAGGAGGCCACCGCATGACCCTCAGAGTGCTGCTCGTGGAAGACGACAGGGAGCTGCGCGCCACGCTGAGAAGCGCACTCGACATCGAAGGCTACGAAGTCTTCACCGCCGCCAGCCTGGCCGAAGCCCAGGCGCTGACCACCCACCTGGCCGACGCCGTGCGCCCGGCCGGTTTCGATCTGGTGCTGCTGGACCTGGGCCTGCCCGACGGCGAGGGCCAGCAACTGCTCGGCATGCTGCGACGCAAGCACAGCCTGCCGGTGCTGGTCATCTCCGCCGCGCAGGACGACGGCCAGAAGATCCGCCTGCTGGACGCCGGTGCCGACGACTACCTCGTCAAGCCCTTTGCCGTTGGCGAGCTGCTGGCCCGCATGCGCGTCACGCTGCGCCACCGCGGCACGCGCATCGACGCCGCCTTGACCCACTACCGCAACGGCGGCCCCATGGGCCTGGAAATCGACCTCGGCACCCGCAGCGTCAAGGTCCGTAACGAAGCCTGCCACCTGACCCCCACCGAGTTCAAGCTGCTCGCCCGTCTGGTCCGCAGCGCCGGCCAGGTCGTCACCCACCGCCAACTGCTCAGCGACGTCTGGGGCCCCGACCAGACCGAACAAACCCACTACCTGCGCCTCTACATGGCCCAGCTGCGCGCCAAGCTGGAGAGCCAGCCGGCGAATCCGCGCTGGCTGCTGACGGAGCCGGGGGTGGGTTATCGGTTGGTGGAGGCCGAGGCCGAGGGTTGAAACACGCGGCCAGCGGCGTCGGCTCGCCTTGGCTTGTCGGTTTACACCCAAGGCGAAACCGGCGGGTCGGCCGTTCAAAGATTTTGCGGCGCATGTCTCACGACGCCCTGAACTGCCTTCTCACTGGACGTGAAGCTTTGGCGTGGCGCAGCTTCCTTTCTGGCGGTAGACCCCAAATTGCTCGAATAGGTTGCGCACTGAGGGCGCTTGTGGAACGCACCGTGGATTCACCTGAAGCCGACCTTGGCTCCCATTGGCTCCCGCCCTGAGCGGCAGCTTCCGGGCCACAGTTGCGAACTGGCGCTCCCGGCTAGGAGCGGCTGTTTGCGAGGGACTACTGGTAAAGCGATGCACGGCGCACCGTCAAGCAGAGCTCTCGATGCTTGTCACACGCCGTAGTCGCCCTTCCCGCGTGCGGATCTCGTGTGCCGCCTCCATCTTGCGTGCTGCTTCTGACCTGTACCGTGACATGCAGAGTGAGCCCGTAGATTGCGATGCTCGAGAACTGGTGCGCAGCAACCTCCCGGCATTGCGCCCATGAGGGTCAGTCACGAGTACGATCCTGCCAGAAACAAGGAGATCGCCCGATGGAAACGGACGAAAGGCAGGCGGCAACAGCGCGAACCGGATTTCAGAAAGTTTCTGCTTTCGTTGACTGGAACTCCCAGATTCATATCAGCGGTGACAAGAAGCAGCGAGACCCAATGGCGACTGCTGAAATGGTTCTCAAGAAGACTACGACGCGTATCGCAAGATGCCTTGGAGGTATCGACCCTGGCGGACGCTTTAGAGTCCAGCTGCGCCTCTATCATGGGTGGCACAAGGGCTTTCAGCCAACAGCAAATCGAATTGCGATCACCACAGTACTTGCCTCAAAGAATTTCGCAGATTTATCGCCGCTTCGGAACGTTGTATTTGACTCGAACGTAGCTTACGGCGACTGCTTGCTTCATGCACTTTCGATCAGACTACACGCGAGGCTCGGGATTCATCTCCCGAATACACTCCAGACCCAGCACGGTGAGTTGACCGAGAAAATGGTCGATACCGCCCTTGCTGCCGACGTTGTTTCGAATGCAGCTTCTCAGACGGATGAATGGATCGTGGTCGTTGCTGAAGACGACGATTTGGTCCCGCCTGTGTTTACAGCAGAGGCCCTGCTGGCAAGATATTCATCCAAAGTATTGATGCTGCAGAGTCGCAATCGCTCAGAAAACTTTTTGAAACTTCAACATATTATGGTGAAAATGTGATTCCAACAAAAGCGTCTTTAGCGTACGATCTGTTGCCATTCGTCGATATTGGAACTCCTTCACCAAAGATATCGGAGAAGACGGAGGGCCTCACTGCCAATTTTGTCCGAGATGGTCGAGAGATAAAATTGCAAATTGACAATGGCACAGGGAAAGTGGTTTTCACCAAAAAGGGCTTCCCCGCTAAAGGATTTACGTCCTTCGCCAATATGCTCGCGTCGGATGATTTTGCAAACTTAAAGAAGTGGGCTAAATCTCAGGCTGAACTGTTAGGGAGGGCGGCCGCTGCGGAAAGACGCCTCTTGCCCTTTAATGCTCGCAATCACAAGAACGCACGTTTTGAGGGTGTGGAGCAGGTCAATGCCCTATTCAATTCTCAGCCACGGCCAGCGGACGCGGCTGAGGTCATTTTGATTGACGGCCCGGCTGGCATCGGTAAAACAAAGTTGGTTGAGCAACTGGCGCTACTCCGCGCCGAAGCCTACGCTGCTTCACCAACATCGCTGATCTTGCATGTACGCAGTCGTGGCCGTGTCCTCTCGAACTTGCAGGATTTGATGGCATTTAGCCTGCAGACGCTTCGCTCGAACACAACTTACGACCAAATTCCGATTCTGCTGAAGCATGGGCTTATCGTAGTGGCCATCGATGGATTCGACGAGCTGGGCGACCCAAATGGATATGAGTTGGCTTGGTCGCAGGTCAATGATTTGATTTCAGCCGCCCGCGGCAGGGGAGTGGTCTTACTTTCCGGACGCGACACCTTTCTAGGTAGGGATCGTCTCTTTCGCGACGTGCAATCGTTGCGTCAAGACCGCGACGTTGTGATCAGTTTGACTGTTGAGGCGTCCACCCCTGATCAAGCCCGGGAATGGTTGAAGTCAAGGGGCTGGACTGATGTTCACTTTAAGATTCCCGCAGTTGCGTCGCTGTTGGATGATGGGTCATTCGCGCTTCGACCAGTTTTTCTGAATTTGATGGCGGCGAATCTGGAGCCGAAGCGTCTCCGTGAGGAAAGTGACAGTTTCCTGACCCCACTGCTCGTTAAGCATATGCTTGAGAGAGAGGCAAAGCTATTTGGCGATGCAGTCGAGAAAATTGTTAGCCGCGATTCGCTCGAGGATTTTCTCCTTCGCTACTTGATTGAAGTGGCGCGTGAAATGGCGGACGGCCAATCTGAATCTCTTGATGAAACAACGCTTTCGTGGATAGTTGAAATAGCCCTGGGCGACGGTTACCCTGAAGAGGTCGTTCGGCTGATCCGAAATCGAGCCAGTGTAGTCGCTGCGCTCAAACCGGACTTAAGGGCGGGCTACAAGGGATTTGTTCACTCGCATATTCAGAACTACTTTTTGTCGCTAGCAACTCTTGAGGCTGTAGGTAAAGGCGAGGTGCCGAAGTTCTTGAAGCGAAACGTTCTTGGCTCGGAAATGGTAGCCGTTTTTGGCGACGTCGCGGCAAAGGCGGCCGGTACTCCGCAGTCAAAAGCCTTCCTCACCCATGGATTGACAATGGCAAGCTTGTATGGTGGAGTGGATAGGGCGTCTCGCAACGTAGGGGCGCTTCTGATGTCGACCCTCGCGTTATTGAGTGATGGTGAAGTTTTACGGGATTCTGATATTGATGAGACAGTAGTTCGCGGAACGGCCAGCAAGGTGACGCTGTCCAAGGTATCAATCCATCAACTCGATTGCAGAGCGGCAGACCTTGGCAGTGTTCTATTCGATGACTGCAAGATCGCCAATCTAATCGCAAATGACGGTACGCGTCTTTCGCCATCGTTCCCGATTCCGCGGCTTATAGCGTTAGAGGGAGGCGCAGACCTCGTTGAATCTGATCAGATCGATGAATGGTTAACCCGACATGGCCGAAATGCAACTGCTACGGTCGTCAACGGGTTGGCGTCGCCTGCGCTCTCAGAGCATCCATTGTTCAAATTGCTTGGAAGTGCCTGCCGGGTTCGGCAATATTGGTTGCGTCTAGGAGATGACGTTCAGGCGGAAAAGATTCTTAGAAGTAAGTATTGGGACGAATTGGCGGCCGAGCTTCGCGGCTGTAATCTCCTTCGCGAGGAGGTCCGCCAAGCCGCAGGGGCGAAGTCGAAGTTTACGCACATACGAATGCGGGAGAAGATTCTTGCGGAGGATCCGTCAGACCCAGATGTTGTCAAGCTGTTTGAAAATTTAAACGCCCGCGTCACCGCCTTGGCCGGCGGTGGGCAGTTACGGGTGAGTTGACCGAACGATACCGCTTAGGAGCCACCAACGAATGCTTTCGTGCCTGTCCGGCTGTCATCTTTGCGGCGACTCAATCAGGTCTCGTCGGGGTCGAAAGCGCCTGTGCGCCTCCAAAGGCAGCAGACCTCCGATCGGTCCTGGCCCCGGAGCTTCCTGAACTGCGGCTTGGATGGTCGCTGCGCGCTCCGCACGGACGTTGATGTCGCCGGCATCGGCTCAACCCAGTGTCTGGTTTGCGGCCGGCAGCGTGACCCGATCCCCAGCAGTCAATGACAGTCACCGCTGCAAAGCGTTCTGCCAATGAGCGAGCGGGCAAGCCTGGGCGCTGCGCTTTGTTTGGGCCATGGGCCGTTTTCGACACGTCACGCGCCGCGGCGGTGCTGACGGCGCTTTGACGAGTCCTTATGTGTTCCTGATGTAAAGCCCACCACCATCGCGGCATCCTGTTTCCAGGGCCGTCTGATGACCGCTGCCGCTTTACCCCGTTCTTCTTCCTCCGCCACTTCTGGCTTTGCCCCGCCCCAGGGCCAGCCGCGCGGGCGCGCGCTGGCGGGGCTCACGCTGGCTGCCGTGGGTGTGGTCTATGGCGACATCGGCACCAGCCCGCTGTACACCGTCAAGGAAGTGTTTGGCGCGGGTGGCGTGCCGCTGACTTCGGCCAACCTGGTGGGCGCGGTGTCGGCCATCCTGTGGGCGCTGATGCTGGTGGTCACGCTGAAGTACGTGGTGCTGATCCTGCGGGCCGACAACCGCGGCGAGGGCGGCGGGCTGGCGCTGACGGCGCTGGCCGGGCGGGCGGTGGCGCACAAGCCGGCGCTGCGCCGCGTCCTGCTGCTGCTGGGCGTGTTCGGCGCCACGCTGTTTTATGGCGACAGCGTCATCACCCCGGCGATCTCGGTGCTGGGCGCGGTGGAGGGGCTGGAGGTGGCCACGCCGCTGTTGAAGCCCTATGTGCTGCCGGTGTCGCTGGCGGTGCTGGCGGCGCTGTTCCTGGTGCAGCGCTTCGGCACGCAGCAGGTGGGCCGGGTGTTCGGGCCCATCATCCTGGTCTGGTTCCTGGCGCTGGCCTGGACCGGCGTGCAGCAGATTGCGCAGCAACCGGCCATCCTGGCTGCGCTGGACCCGCGCCAGGCCTGGACCTTCCTGGCCGGCCGCGGCTGGCATGTGCTGGCGGCGCTGGGTGCCATCGTGCTGGCGCTGACTGGCGCCGAGGCGCTGTATGCCGACATGGGCCATTTCGGGCGCAAGCCGATCCAGCTGGCCTGGTCGCTGCTGGTGATGCCTTCGCTGGCGCTGAACTACCTGGGCCAGGGCGCGCTGCTGATGCGCCAGCCCGAGGCCATCGACAACCCGTTTTTCCGCCTGTTCCCTGCGACCTGGATCGCCCCTGCGGTGCTGCTGGCCACGCTGGCCGCCATCATTGCCTCGCAGGCGGTGATCTCCGGCGCGTTCTCGATGACCAAGCAGGCCATCCAGCTCGGCTTTCTGCCGCGCATGGTGGTGCGCAACACCTCCGCCAGCGAGGCCGGCCAGATCTACCTGCCGGCAGTCAACTGGGCGCTGCTGGCGGCGGTCTTCGCGGCGGTGCTGTGGTTCGGCAGTTCTTCGGCGCTGGCCGGTGCCTATGGCATGGCTGTCACATTGACGATGATGATCACCACGGTGCTGACCTACTTCGTGATCTGCGATGGCTGGCGCCTGCCGCGCTGGCTGGCGCTGGGCGCGACGGCATTTTTCATGTTGTTCGACGCGGCGCTGGTCGCCGGCTGCGCGGTCAAGCTGTTCGACGGCGGCTGGTTCCCGCTGGCGCTGGGTGGGCTGCTGTTCATCGTCATGAGCACCTGGGCCCGCGGCCGGGCGCTGCTGCTGGACAACATCCGCGATGAAGGCCTGGCGCTGCAACCCTTCATCGAGTCGCTGCAGGACCCGAGCATCACGCGCGTCTCACGCACCGCGATCTACCCTGTCGCCAACCCCGACACCGTGCCGCAGGCGCTGCTGCACAACCTCAAGCACAACCAAGTGCTGCATGAGCGCAACGTGATTTTGACGGTGGTGTTCCACGAGGTGCCGGCGCTGCCGGACAGCGAGCGGGTGCGGGTGGCCGAACTGGCGCCCGGCTTCTGGCGCGTGACGCTGAATTTCGGTTTCCTCGACGTGCCGGACGTGCCCAAGGCGCTGGCCTTGTGCGACGCCCAGGGCCTGCGCATTCCCGTCTTCGAGACCAGCTTCTTCCTCAGCCGGGAGACCGTGGTGACCGCGCCGGGCCTGGGCCTGCGCGGCTGGCGCCGCCGCCTGTTCGCGGCGATGAACCGCAACGCGACCGGCGTGGTGGCTTTTTTCCGGCTGCCGGACAACGCGGTGGTGGAGTTGGGCACCCGCGTCCAGATTTAAGGCAATGCTGAACAAGTCCTGTGTGCCGCGCTGGCGAGAGAACAGGCCGGATCGTAGGCGCGACGCGAAGGTCGGGCTCTCTGCCCGAAGCCGAGCGGCGCAACGACCGAGGCGGCCCGTTATCTCGCCAGCCCTCCGGGGCGGTTCAGGTGGGCGCCAGGCGTCGTTGCGAACCTTGCCCAGGCACAAGCCTGGGCGGCGGCTCGCGCCTAGCCTGGCATCCCGCCTGAATCCGCCGCGGCGCACAGGACTTGTTCAGCATTGCCTTAGACCCCCTCAAGTTCCGACCCAGCTCAGCCGAAATCGGGATGTGATGCCCCCGGCTCGTCCACTGCGGCGTGTGGGGGGCCCGGTGAACGCTGTTGGGCGATGGGGTTGGTGGCATGTCGGTGCGCGGGCTTGGCTGGTTGATGGGAATGGTGCTGTGGCCCGTGTTGGCCGCGGCAGGTCCCGTCACGGTGCAGGTGAGTGGCGCCAAAGGCCAGCCGCTGGCCGACGCGGTGCTGATGCTGGAGCCCGTGGGCGCCAAGGCGGCGGTCAAGCCGGCCGCGCATGCCGAAGTTGGCCAGGAAGGGCGGCAGTTCGTGCCGCTGGTGTCGGTGGTGACGGTGGGCACGCCGGTCAACTTCCCGAACCGCGACCGGGTGCAGCACCATGTGTACTCCTTTTCGCCGGCCAAGAAATTCGAGATCAAGCTCTACCACGGCAAGCCGAGTGAGCCCATCGTGTTCGACCAGCCCGGCATTGTCGTGCTGGGCTGCAACATCCACGACACCATGGTCGGCTGGGTGCTGGTGGTGGACACGCCCTGGCACGGCAAGACCGCGGCGAGCGGCCAGCTCGCGCTTGGCGAGGTGCCAGCGGGCAGCTACCGGCTGCGCGCCTGGCATCCGGACCTGGCGCCTGGCGCGCCCTTGCCCGAGCAGGCCGTGACCGTGGGCGCCGGCCCAGAAGCGCTGACCGTGCGCCTGGATGCGGGGCTGAAGTGAAACGCCGCAACCTCTTCAACGGCCTGGCGGGGCGCATCGTCACGCTCTTCCTCGGCCTGTTGCTGGTGGTCCAGCTGGCGGCTTTCCTGACGGTTCGCGAAAGCATCGACCGCAACGCGCGCAGGATGCTGGGCGACCAGCTGCAGCTGGGCGAGCGGGTGCTGGGCCGGCTGCTGGACCAGAACGCGCAGGGCTTGCGCCAGGGCGCCACCTTGCTGGCGGCCGACTTCGGCTTTCGCGCCGCAGTCCAGTCCGGGGACGCGGAGACGGTGCGCTCGGCGCTGGAAAACCAGGCTGCGCGGATTGGCGCCAGCGTCTCGGCGCTGCTGGATGTGAACGGCGGCTTGGTGGCGGTCAGTTCTCAAGAAATCGCCCGGCCGTCCCCGATTTTCCTTGACCCGCAGGGGAGGCCCGACGCGCAGCGGCAGGTCCTGGGGCGCTCGTCCGATGCGGAGGGTCTGGATCCGGTGCTCCTTGCGCTGGCGGCGGAGCGCAGGCAATCCGGGGGCGAACAAGCGCCGCTGCGCCTTGTGCACGGCCAGGCCATGCAATTCGTGGTGGTGCCGATGAAGGCCCCGCTGCTGATCGGCTGGGTGGTGATGGGGTTTCCGCTGCAGAACGCGCTGGCGCAGGACCTGCACGCGCTCTCCGGCCTGGACATGGTGCTGTTCAGCCAGACTGCTGGCCAGGCGCCGCACCTGGCCCTGGGCACCACCGCGGTTGGCCGAGTGGCGGCCATGGTGGACGCGGGGCCTGGCATGTCCGAAGGTGAGCTGGACGGCATCTCGGTGCTTCGGTTGCGGGTGGACCTGCTGCCGGCCAGCGCACCGGGCGGTGGCCGCGGCAGCCTGCATGCGGTGCTGTTCCGCTCGATCGACGAGGCCGTGGCGCCTTTTCGCCGGCTGCAGGCCTCGATGGCCCTGATCACCGTGCTGGCCGTTTCCATCTTCGGCGTGGGCAGCGTGCTGACCGCGCGCCGCGTCACGCAGCCGGTGCGCCAGCTGCTGCGCGCCAGCGAACGCCTGGGCGCGGGTGACTTCCAGACCCCCGTGCCGCAGACCGGCCGCGACGACGAGCTGGGCGAACTGGCCCAGGCCTTCGACGGCATGCGCACCGGCCTGGCCGCCCGCACAGAGGAAATCCGCCTGCTGGCCTATTGGGACCGGTTGACCGGCCTGCCCAACCGTGCCCAGTTCGAGGACCTGCTGCGGCGCGAGCTGCAGCCCGGCCGCCCGGTGGCGCTGCTGATGCTGAACCTGGACCGGCTGGAGCAGGTCAACCAGGTGCTGGGCCGGGCCCGTGGCGACCGGCTGCTGCAGACTGCTGCCGAGCGGTTGCGCGGCGTGGCGCGGCGCCTGAGCGAGCTGCCGGCATCGATCGACGGCTTCGTTGCGCGCCTGGCGGGCGACGAGTTTGCGTTGCTGCTGCCCGGGGCCAGCCCGGCCCGCGCCCAATGGGTGGCGCAAAGCGTGGTGCGCAGCTTCGAGCGGCCGGTGCAGCTGGACGACAGCGTGGTCGACCTGTCGGCCGGCATCGGCATTGCCTGCTTCCCCGAGCATGCCGAGCACGCCGACCAGCTGATGGGCCGGGCGCTGCTGGCAATGACGGAAGCCAAGCGCCGCATGGCCGGCTGCCTGGTGTACGACCCTTCCATCGACGCTGGCAGCGCGCAGACGCTGTCGCTGCTGGGCGAGCTTCGCCATGCGCTGCGCCACGGCGAGCTGCGCCTGTTCCTGCAGCCCAAGCTGCGGCTGGCCGACGGCAGCCTGATCGGTGCCGAGGCGTTGGTGCGCTGGCAGCACCCCACGCGCGGCCTGGTGCCGCCGAACCAGTTCATCCCGTTTGCCGAGGAAACCGGCTTCATCCACGAGCTCACGCTGTGGGTGGTCGACGAGGCTGCCCGCGTCTGGGCCCAGCACCGCGCGCAGGGCCTGGAATTGCGGCTGTCGGTCAACCTTTCGGCGCACGACCTGATGAAGGCCGACCTGGTCGCCCGCATCGACGCCCGCCTGCGCCACCACGACGTGCCGCCTTCGGCGCTGTGCCTGGAGATCACCGAAAGCGCGATCGCCTCCGACCCCCAGCGCGCGCTGCAGACGCTGCATGCGCTCAAGACCAGCGGCTACAAGCTCTCCATCGACGACTTCGGCGCCGGCTACACCTCGCTGGGCCAGCTGATCGACCTGCCGGTCAACGAGCTGAAGATCGACATGCTGTTCGTGCGCACCATGGACACCAACGCCGACAAGGCCTCGATGGTGCGTTTCATCATCGGCCTGGCGCACGACTGCCGGCTCACCGTGGTGGCGGAAGGCGTCGAGAACCCGGCCATCCTGGCCCAGCTCAGCGCGCTGGGTTGCGACGAGGCGCAGGGGTATCACATCAGCAAACCGTTGCCGTCGGGCGAACTGGTGGACTGGGTGCGCGGCCGCTGGCCTGGGCTGGTTTCACCGCCGGCCACGGCGCCCGTCGAGGACCTGGGTGCCGACGCGGCCCCCAAGCTGCCCAAAGCCTGGCGCAACAGCGCCAACGACACGCCGGTGCCGGCCGAACACAGCGCCTGAGCGGGCGACGCATCAGGGCAGCGCTGCCAGCCCTTGCGCGGCGATTGCCGTGGCATTGCGCGCCAGCGCCTGGGCTGCCGTGTCCACCAGCGGCGGCAACTCACTCGCCTGCAGCAGCAGCCGTGTCAGCACGCCCGCCTGCGGCGCCAGCGGCCCGAGAAACCGAGCCTGCCCCTGCCACACCAGCAGCACGGTCGGAAAGGTCTCGATGTCCAGCGCCGCCTCCGCACCGCCGGCTGCCAGCACGTCCGCATGGTCCTCCACGTCCAGCCAGCCAAACCGCCAGCCGGGATGTTGCGCGGCGAGGGCCTGCATCACCGGCAGGTAGGCGTCGCAGGTGCGGCACCAGGCGGCGCAGAGGCACAGGACGAGGGGCGGGCTGGCGTCAGGGTTCGCGAGGGGCTTCATCTGTCAGGCGTGTCCGGCGGGTGACCCGCATCGTGGGTCCCGGATTCTGACGTTCAGCTGCGCAACCTCAGGCCGCCATGGGATTCAGCGCGCGCGCCAACATCATCACCGCCACCAGGGCACTGACCACCGCGAACACCCGCTTGAGCATGGCCGCGGGCAACCGCTTGGCGACGACGCGGCCGATCAGCAGCGCGACCACGGCGGCAGCGCCGAAGCTCAGCGCCAGGTCGCCGTCCAGGTGGCCGTGGCCGGTGGCGGCGAGCAGGCCGCTCAGCGTGGCCAGTGCGATGACCGCCAGCGAGGTGGCGGCGATGCTGCGCGCGTCCAGGTCGGTCCAGTGGGTCAAAGAAGGCACGATGACAAAGCCGCCGCCCACGCCCAGCAGGCCGGTCAACAGCCCGGACGCCGCGCCGGTGGTGGCCAGCACCCAGGCGCAGGGGGCTGTCCAGCGCAGCCGGCCGTCGGCCGCGTCGACCACGCAGGGCGGCAGCTGGCGCGGCGCGGCCGGGCTGGCTGCCGAGCCCGCTGCTGCGGGCCGGCTTTGCTGCCACATGCGCCAGGCCGTCCAGCCCAGCACCATGGCAAACAGGCCGGTCAGCGGCCGCGCCGGCAGGTGCTGGGCCAGCGCCACGCCCAGCGGCGCGGTGAGCATGGCCAGGCCGCCGATCAGGCTGGCCGCGCGGTAGCGCACGATGCCGTCGCGCAGGCCCAGCACCGCGCCCAGGCCGGCGGACGCGCCTACCGCCAGCAGTGCAACAGGCGCCGCCTGTTGCACCGACATGTGCAGCCCGAAGACCAGCAGCGGCACGGCCAGCACGCCGCCACCAGCGCCGGTCAGCGCCAGGATCAAGCCGACGATGGCGCCCAGGGCCCAGCTCAATTCCATGCTCGGAAAACAGATTTGCTCATGCGCAAAGTGTCGCAGCGGAATGGGTCGCCGCGAACGCCTGACCAGCGCAAATGCTTGGCGCAACCGGGCCTGCCAGGCTGCGAGTTGCCCTCGCTTGCGCACACAATCGCCCCATGCGGATTTTTTCTCCTGCGTTGCTGTGCCGCGGCCAGCCGCACCAGCCGATGTCGGAGCTCCGGGCATGAGCGGCCTGATCAACCCCTGGCTGGCGCTGGCGCTGGGCCTGCTGATTCTTCTGCTCTACGAGGGCCGGGTGGTCTGGATCGGCCGTCGCGCGCCACACCGCGTGGCGCGCGACGTGCATGCCCAGATGCGGGCCGACTGGGTGCGCGCGCTGGCCGAGAAGCCGGGCTTCGAGATCGTCGCGGTGCAGACGCTGCGCAACTCGCTGATGTCGGCCACCATCACCGCCTCTACCGCCGCGCTGTGCCTGATGGGCGCCGTGACGCTGGGTGGCAGCCGCCTGGCGGCCGGGCTTGCCGGGGTGCATGCGCCCCATGACCTGTTGCCGCTGGAACTGCTGCAGCTGCTGCTGATGGGCACGCTGTTCGCGTCATTTGTCTGCTCGACGCTGTCGATGCGCTACTACAACCACGTGGGCTTCGCGATGTCGCTGCCGGCCGGCTCGCCGCAGCGCCAGGCCGTGGTCGGGCTGGCGGTCGACTACATCGAGCGCGCCGGTTACCTGTACGGCTGGAGCCTTCGCAGTTTCCTCAGCGTCGCGCCGCTGGTGGTGGGCATCGTCAACCCGGTGCTGTTGCCACCCGCTTGCGTTTGTCTCGTGTGGGTGCTGTGGCAGTTCGATAAACCCGGCGCCATCACCGACTAGGAAATGGTGCACCCGGTTCCGCGAGTACGCGAAACCACCCGCCGAGCGGGTGGCGGGTCCGCTTGGGGCGGCCCGGCGCTGGCCCCGCTGGTGCACCCGGTTCCGCGAGTACGCGAAACCACCTGCCGAGCGGGTGGCGGGTCCGCTTGGGGCGGCCCGGCGCTGGCCCCGCTGGGCGCCCGGTTCCGTGAGCAACATCGGCAAGTGACGGCCGTGGTTAGCATTGAGTCCATACCGCAAGGAGAATTTGAAGATGCATCGTCGTGAGCTGTTGGCGCGAAGTGCCAGCGTGGCAGGCCTGCTGGCCGGCCTGGGCGCCCTTCCGGGAGCCGCCCATGCGGCCTGGAACACGGCGGCCTTCGAGGCCAAGAGCGTGGCCGAGGTGGTGAAGGCGCTGGGCGTGTCGGCACCGGTGGAGAGCAAGGACGTCAGCTTGACCGGTCCGGAGATTGCCGAGAACGGCGCCGTCGTGCCGCTGGCGCTGGCGACCTCGCTGCCGGGCGTCAAGCGCCTCTTGGTGCTGATCGAGAAGAACCCGTCGACGCTGGCGGCTTCGTTCGACATCAGCGACGCGATCGAGCCCAGCTTCTCGCTGCGCGTGAAGATGGCGCAGACCTGCAATGTCTACGCGGTGGCGATCACTGCGGACAACAAGGTGCTGTTTGCGCAAAAAGAAATCAAGGTGACCCTCGGCGGTTGCGGCGGCTAGATGGGGCACCCGGCTCTGCGGGGTACGCAAAGCCACCCGCCGGGAGGGTTGGCGGGGCCGTTTGGGAGCGGCCCGGCGCCGGCCCCGCAGCGACGCTGCCACCGTTGGTTGATTGAAATTCGAGGAGCAATACATGTCCGATCCGATGCGCATTCGCGCCCAGGCCGCTGGCGACAAGGCCGTCGTCAAGGTTTTGATGAGCCATGAGATGGAAACCGGCCAGCGCAAGGACGCGGCTGGCAAGACGATCCCGGCCTGGTTCATCCAGGAAGTCACGGCCTCGCTGAACGGCAAGCCGGTGTTGACCGCGCAGTGGGGGCCTTCGGTGGCCAAGAACCCGTTCCTGCAGTTCAACATCAAGGGCGCCAAGGCGGGGGACAAGGTCAGCGTTTCGTGGACCGACAACCACGGCGACAAGCGCAGCGACGAAGCAACAGTGGCCTGAGAGCCGACACGCCCACATCCACAGGAGGAGCCCGTGAACCTTGAGAACCCGATGCCGCGCAGGAGGCCGCAACTGGCCACCGTCCTGACGCTGGGACTGGCCCTGGCCAGCAGCGCCGCGCTGGCGCAGCAGAAGTCCGCCGCCGACGGCATTGCCGAATACCGCGCGATGCTGGCCGATGGCAACCCGGCCGAGCTGTTCATCGCCAAAGGCGAGTCGCTGTGGACCGAGCCGCGCGGGCCGAAAAAGGCCTCGCTCAGCCAATGCGACCTGGGCCTGGGCGCGGGCGTGGTCAAGGGCGCATGGGCACAGCTGCCGCGCTGGTTCGCCGACACCGGTCGCGTGCAGGACCTGGAGTCCCGCCTGTTGAGCTGCATGGAGACGCTGCAGGGCTTCAATGCCGCCGAGATCGCCAGGACGCCGTTTGGCAAGGGCGAGCAGGCCAGCGTCGAGGCACTGGCGGCCTACGTCTCGTCCGAATCCAGCGGCATGAAGATCAACCTGCCACAGCGCCACCCGGAAGAAAAGCGGCTCTATGCGCTGGGCCAGCGCGCCTTCTACTTCCGCGGCGGGCCAATGGACTTCGCTTGCGCCACCTGCCACGGCGAAGCCGGCAAGCGCATCCGCCTGCAGGACCTGCCGGACCTGCGCAGCAACCCTGGCGATGGCGTCGGCTTCGCGGCCTGGCCGGCTTACCGGCTGTCCAGCGGCGAACTGTGGACCATGCAGCGCCGGCTCAACGACTGCTTCCGTCAGCAGCGCTTCCCGTACCCCGGCTTTGGCTCCGAGATCACGGTGGCGCTGGGTGTCTACATGGGCGTGAACGCCAACGGTGCTGCGGCTGCCGCGCCGTCGCTCAAGCGCTGAGGGGGCTGAGATGGGAAACCGCATGAGATCGATGTTCGCCACAGGCGGCAGCCTGCTGATTGGCGCGCTGCTGCTGACCGGCTGCCAGTCGCCCGGCACCGGCAACGAAGCCTCCGAGGCCGAATTCCAGGCGATGCTGAAATCGTCCTTCCGCGAAGAAGGCATTGCCGGGCTGGACCGCCTGCAGCAGACGCCCGAACAAGCCGCCTGCTCCAGCCGCACGCCGCCGGACCCGACGCTGCACGCCGAGCTCGAAGCCCAGGCGCTGGCGACCGTCAAGCCGCCTTCGGACGGCCAGTACCTGGGCGACTGGCGCGAAGGCGAGAAGCTGGCGCAAAACGGCCGCGGCATGACCTGGAGCGACAAGAGCACGGCCACCAGCGCCAATGGCGCGAGCTGCTACAACTGCCACCAGATCGGCCCTGGCGAAATCTCGTTTGGCAGCATCGGCCCCAGCCTGTACCACTACGGCAAGCTGCGCGGCGTGAGCGACCCGAAGGACCCGGCCGCAGCGCCCATCGTGCAATACACCTGGGCCAAGCTGTACAACGCCTGGGCCTACAACGCCTGCTCCAACATGCCGCGTTTCGGCCACAAGAACCTGCTCGACGAGGGCCAGCTGAAAAACGTGATGGCCTTGCTGCTGGACCCGCAGTCACCGGTCAACGCGAAGTGACCTTGGTCGCTCCGAGATGAATCTGGATCGGCGCGAGTGGCTGCAGGCGCTGGGCGCCGCGGCCATGGCCGGGCTCAACCTGAATGGCGAGGCGCAGACGGTCGAGGCCCGCGGGCTGTACGACCTGCCGCGCTTTGGCAACGTCTCGTTCCTGCACATGACCGACTGCCATGCGCAGTTGCTGCCGCTGCACTACCGCGAGCCCAGCGTGAACCTGGGCGTAGGCGCGGCCAGGGGACAGTGGCCACACCTGGCGGGCGAGGCTGCGCTGAAGGCCGCAGGCGTGGCTCCGGGCAGTGCAATGGCACATGCGCTGACTTGCCTGGACTTCAGCGCCCAGGCCCAGCGTCATGGCCAGCTCGGCGGTTTTGCCCACCTGGCCACGCTGGTGCGCCAGCTGCGCGCCAGCCGGCCCGGCGCCTTGCTGCTGGACGGCGGCGACAGCTGGCAGGGCTCGGCCACCGCGCTGTGGACCAACGGCCAGGACATGGTCGAGGCCTGCAAGCTGCTGGGCGTGGACGTGATGACGGGGCACTGGGAATTCACGCTGGGCGCGGCGCGGGTGCAGGAGGTCGTGGCGAAAGATTTCAAGGGCCAGATCGACTTCGTGGCCCAGAACATTGCCAGCGCCGATTTCGGCGACCCGGTGTTTGCGCCCTATACGCTGCGCCAGCAGAACGGCGTGACCTGCGCCGTGATCGGCCAGGCCTTCCCGTACACACCCATCGCCAACCCGCGCTACTTCGTGCCGGACTGGACCTTCGGCATCCAGGAAGCGCAGCTGCAGCAGCAGGTCGACACGCTGCGCGCCAAGGGCGTGGCGGTGGTCGTGCTGCTGTCGCACAACGGCATGGACGTGGACCTGAAGCTGGCCAGCCGTGTGCGCGGGCTGGACGCGATCTTCGGTGGCCACACGCATGACGCGGTGCCGCTGGCTGTGCCGGTGCGCAATGCCGGCGGCACGACGCTGGTCACCAACGCCGGCTCGCACGGCAAGTTCCTCGGCTTGATGGACTTCGACGTGAAGGACGGCCGGGTGCGCGACTTCCGCTACCGCCTGCTGCCCATCTTCTCGCGCCAGCTGCCGCCGGACCCGGCGATGGCCGCGTTGATCGCCAAGCTGCGCGCGCCCTACGACAAACAGCTGAACGAAACCCTGGCCGTGACCGACGGGCTGTTGTGGCGGCGCGGCAATTTCAACGGCAGCTGGGACCAACTGATCTGCGACGCGCTGCGCGCCGAGCAGGACGCCGAGCTGGCCTTTTCACCCGGTTTCCGTTGGGGCGGCAGCCTGCTGCCGGGCCAGGCCATCACGCGCGAGCGGCTGATGGACCAGCTGGCCATCACCTACCCGACGGCCACGCGCACGCTGATGAGCGGTGAGCAGATCAAGACCGTGCTGGAGGACGTGGCCGACAACCTGTTCAACCCCGACCCGTATTACCAGCAGGGCGGCGACATGGTGCGCACCGGCGGCCTGAGCTGGCGCTGCACGCCGGCCGCGGCCATGGGCCGCCGCATCGACGAGTTGCGCATCAACGGCCAGCCGCTGCAGTCCGACAAGCGCTATGCGGTGGCCGGCTGGGCCTCCGTCTCCGAAGACGTGAAACAGGCTGGCGGGCCGCCGGTGTGGACGCTGGTGGAGCGCTGGCTCAAGCGCCAGCCCGGGGGGCGGGTGGCGCAGCGCGTGCCGGACGCGCCGGCGCTGGTCGGCGTGGCCGACGACCCGGGGTATTCGCCGGGCGCCTGAGTCGGCCTGCAGCCCCTCAGCTGCTTGCCAGGCTGAGGTGGTTCAGCAGTTCGGCGCCGGTCGAGTCGCGCACGATCAGCTGTACCGGGATCGCCGGCGCCACGCTTTGCGTCACGGTGCAGAACTGCTCGAAGGTGACCAGCACGCGGTCCAGGTGTTCCAGCGACGCGGCCGGCACGCCCAGCGTCAGCGTGGCCTGCATGCGCATCACGCGGTTGCGGCCCTGGGCGTTGCGCCCCACATGGGCCTGCAGCTCGCAGCTCAGCGGTTCGGGCGACTGCTTGAACTTGCGCAGCGCAAACAGCAGCGAATCCGACAGGCAGTTGCCCACCGCGGCCGCCAGCAGCTGGACCGGCGACGGTCCGGTCGAACTGCCCAGCGGCGGCGGCTCGTCGCCAATGATGGCGGGCACTTCGTCGCCGAAGCCGATCTCGAAGCGGTAGTCCTGCAGCTGGCGCAGCGTGACGGTGGTGACCAGCGTGGACGGGGTGGGTGAAGTTGAGGTGATGTCGCTCATCGGCGCATCCTACAGACGCTCACCTGATCTTGCCGAGCAGGCCCTGCACTTCCTCCAGCACTTCGCCGAGCTGCTTGCGACCGCGGGGGGTATCGCCCACCCGCGCGCCCAGCTCCTGTTCCATGAAGCAAACCGTCATGCGGACATAGGTACTGTCCAGCGCCTTGCGCACCGCCGACATCTGGCTGGCGATGTCCTGGGTGCTCTGGCCTTCATCCAGCATGCGCTGGATGCCCCTGAGCTGGCCTTCGGCACGCTTCAGGCGGTTCATCAGGTCGGTTCGGCTCTTTTCGTCGGTCAGCATTGCCATCGCCGGGCTCCGTCGCAAGAGATAGGTGCCAGGGGATTGTGCGGCTTTCCGCCCAGGAAAGGCGGTCATCTGTATAGGGGACGACACCATGTGCCGCCGCCTTTTTGCGCCAGTCGCATTCCGTGCCGGGCACGGGTGGGGGTTTGCCAGAAGGACCTGCCGCCTGGTGCTCAGTGCAGGTAACTCAAGCCCAGGCCAGCCAGCGCCGAGGCGATCACCACAGTGATCACGCCCAGCTTGAAGCGGAACAGCGCCAGCCCGGCGCCAATGCCGATCAGCGCCGAGAACAGGTCGAAGCGCCCGGCCCAGCCTTGCGGCCACAGCACACGCCAGGCAAAGAAGACCGCGAGGTTGGCAATCACGCCGACCACCGCGGCGGTGATGCCGGTCAGCGGCGCCGTGAACTTCAGCTTGCCGTGGGTCGATTCGATGAAGGGCCCGCCCAGGAAGATGAACACGAAGGACGGCAGGAAGGTGAAGAAGGTGACCACGCTGGCGGCCGCCGCACCGGCGAGCGGCAATGCGTCCGGCCCGAACAAGGCCTGGCCCCAGCCGCCGACAAAGCCGACAAACGCCACCACCATGATCAGCGGCCCGGGTGTGGTCTCGCCCAGCGCCAGGCCGTCGATCATCTGCGGCGCCGTGAGCCATTGGTAATGGTCGACCGCACCCTGGTACACGTAAGGCAGTACCGCGTAGGCGCCGCCAAAGGTCAGCAGCGCGGCCTTGGTGAAGAACCAGGCCATCTGCGTCAGCGCGCCCTGCCAGCCGTACAACGCACACAACACGCCGATGGCGAGTCCCCACAGCCCCAGGCCGATGCCCAGCACCCAGCGGAAATGGGCCCAACTGAACAACGCATGCGCGGGCGTTGGCGTCGTGTCGTCGATCAATGCGGGGCCAGCCGGCTGGCCCGCCTTGCCATGGCCACCACCGACGGTGAACTTTTCCGGCGCCCAGCGGCCACCCGCGTAACCCATGGCGCCGGCCGCCAGCACGATGAGCGGGAAGGGCAATTGCAGCGCGAAGATCGCCACAAAGGCGGCCACGGCAATGCCCCACAGCCAGCGGTTTTTCAGCGTGCGCGAGCCCACGCGCCACGCCGCATGCACCACCAGTGCGGTGACGGCCGGCTTGATGCCGTAGAACAGCCCGGCGATCACCGGCACGTTGCCAAACGCCATGTAGAGCCAGGACAGCGCGATCAGGATGAACAGCGAAGGCAGCACGAACAGCCCGCCTGCGACCAGCCCGCCCCAGCTGCGGTGCATCAGCCAGCCGATGTAGGTTGCCAGCTGCTGGGCCTCGGGGCCGGGCAGCACCATGCAGTAGTTCAGCGCGTGCAGGAAGCGGCCCTCGGAGATCCAGCGCCGCCGCTCGACCAGCTCCTCGTGCATGATCGCAATCTGCCCGGCCGGTCCGCCAAAGCTGATGAAGCCAAGCTTCAGCCAGAACCAGAAGGCTTCAGCGAGGCTGACGGGGGCGGGCGGGGTGGCGTCCAGCGGCGCAACGGTCATGGGCGCTCCTTCTGTCTGACGCCTACTGAGGCCTACAGCGCTTTGGCCTCCGCCAACGCCGCCGCGAGGGGCCGCAGCTTGTCCGCGTACGGCTGCCACTTCGGGGTTTCGCGCTTGGTGATGACTTGACGCACCGACACCGCGCTGGCAGTGGACACAAGGCGCGTCCGCTCGCCGATGGCCAGCATCGCAGGCTCGAAGTCCAGGCCGCAGAAGGCTGCCACCTTGCGCAGCGTGGCCTCTGGCTGGCCCACCAGTTCGGCGTAGTCCACGTCCAGGATGTGGCCCGGGAACTGGGCATGCCAGTGCGCCATCAGCCGCTGGTACTGGGCGTAGAAGGCGGCCAACTCCCGCAGGTCGTAGCTGTACGGGTTGGCGTCGTGGAACAGCTCGCGCAGGTTGGAGAAGCAGACCTCCATCGGGTCGCGCCGCAAGTGCAGGATGCGGGCCTGCGGCAGTGCTCGGCAGATGAAGCCGATGTTGAGGAAGTTCGAGGGCAGTTTGTCGGTGAAAAACCGCTCGCTGCCCAGGCGCCAGGCCATGCGCTCCAGGTAGCCGCGACCCACGGCGGCAAAGTTGGCGCCGCGTGAGCGTCGAACCAGGGCCAGGTCGATCACACCGCGGCAGTGGTGGTCGGTGGCGTGGCGCATCTGGCTGGTGAAGTCATACAGCTCGCCCAAAGCGCGCACCTCGGAATGACCGTCCAGCATCTGTTCCAACAGCGTGGTGCCAGAGCGGTGCATGCCGACGATGAACAGCGGCAGCTTGGCGCCAGCGTCGGGCACGGGCTGGTCTACAGGTGTGACGGCTGGCGCGGGCATGGCGATCAGCGCATCCACCAGGTCCACGCTGTCCTGGCTGCGATAGTTCAGCTGCGAGCGCTTGGCGCGGCAGGCGCGCTCCAGTGCCGACCAGGCGGCGTCGTGTTCCCCCAGGTCGTCCAGCGTCTTGTGCAGCGCATAGGCCAGTTCGGCAACCTCCTCCGGCCGGCGGTTGGGACGGGCCAGTTCGGTGCGGATCGCGATGACGTGGTTGGATGCGGCAGTCTGCTTGTCCAATTCAGCCAGCAGGCCCCAGGCACGGGCAAGCTGCGGCGCGCGCAGAGTACAGGCCAGCAGTTCGGCACGGGCCTCGTCGAAGCGGCCCAGGTAGAGCAGCACCTGGCCACGTGTCACCAGCACCGCCGGATGGTCCGGTTCGCGGCGCTTGGCCTCGTCCAGCAGCGGCAGCGTGGCGGCGTGTTCATTGAGATGGGTTAGCTGACCAGCAAAACCGAGCAGCAGCGGCATCGGCAGGCGAGCCAGGGGCTTCAGGCGTTCCAGGCAGGCAAGCAGCGCTGGCGCCTCGTTGAAGGTGCGCAGCCGGGCGATCAATTCCTGCACCAGCTCAGGGTCGGTCGGCGCGGCCTCGGCTGCGGCCAACGTGTGCGTGCGGGCTTGGCGGTAATGGCCGGCCAGCGAGGCCATGTACGAGAGCTGCAGCAGCAGGTCGGCATCGCCGGGATGCCGGCTTAGCAGGGTCTCGAAACAGGCCGTGGCTTGCGCCCACCTGCCCTCGGTGGCATGTTGCTCGGCCTGCTGGCGCAATGCGTCGTCCGTGAGCATCTGGCTCCTGCGTGCGGGTAAAGGAAAGGACAGAGCGGGCCTGCGTCCCGCGCTGCATCAGCGGGGGACGCGGGCAACTGGCAAGCTTCCGGCTGCCGGAATCAGCAAGATGTGGCCGCGTGGCATAGGCTGGCGCGGCGCCAAGGAGGCTCAGAACGGAATGTCGTCGTCCATGTCGTCGAAGCCGGTCGACGACTTCGGTGCTGGCCTTGGCGCCGGGGCGCGTGGTGCTGGGGCGCTGCGCGGGGCCGGGGCGGCCGAGGGTTCGCGGTTGTAGCCACCACCGCCGCCGCCACCGGCAGCGCTGTAGCCGCCGCCACCTTCGTCGTCGCCACCGCCACCGCCCGTGCTGTCGCGGCCACCCAGCAGTTGCATGGTCTCGGCGACGATTTCGGTGGTGTAGCGGTCGTTGCCGTCCTTGTCCTGCCACTTGCGGGTCTTCAGGCGGCCTTCGATGTAGACCGGGCGGCCTTTTTTCAGGTACTCGCCGGCGACCTCGGCCTGGCGGTCGTACAGCACGACCGAGTGCCATTCGGTTTCTTCCTGGCGCTCGCCGCTTTCGCGGTGCTTCCAGTTGCGCGTGGTGGCAATGCGCAGGTTGCACACTGCCGCCCCGTTGGGGGTGTAGCGCACCTCGGGATCGCGGCCCAGATTGCCGATGATGATGACTTTGTTGATCGAGGCCATGGGCGCTCCAGAGCAAGAGAAAAGCGGGCGGGGAGCCGCTGGAATCCAAGCATGGATTGTGCCGCAAGGCTGAACCCGCCGGCTCGCCAGCGAGGGGCCGAGGATGCTGCCGGCCCGCTCGTGTCCCTGTTCCCAACGCGGTCCGAGAGGGTGCCGGCAGCGGGCTGCAGTCTAGGGGGGCGAGCAGCCCGGGCCGATCGGTAACAACCCGATACGGTATTCGGCCCTGGGCTGGGGATGATCCCGGGCATGAAATGCTTCAAATCGTCAGCCTGGCTGGCTTTGCTGGTGAGCGCCGTGCTGGGCAGCGCCTGCCGCGCGCCCGCGGCGGCCGCACCCGACAGCGCCCGCGCGATGGTGGACGCCGCGATCGGCGAGCCGCGCTGCTCGCAGGATGCCCAGTGCCACACGGTGGCGATTGGCCACCGAGCCTGCGGCGGCCCCGAGGCCTATGCCCCCTGGTCCACCTTGACCGCCAACGAGGCCCAAGTGCAGCGTGCCGCCGACAGTTACTCGGCCGAACGCAAGGCTGCGCAGCAACGAAGTGGCGAGGTGTCGATCTGCATCATGGTCACCGACCCGGGGGCGCGCTGCGACGCGGCCACCTACCGCTGCGTGCTGAATCCGGCCACGGCGGTGCGGCCGCAGGGGCCCAAGGCGCAGTGAGCAGCGGGGCCAGCGCCGGGCCGCCCCAAGCGGCCCCGCCAACCCGCCCGGCGGGTGGTTTCGCGTACCCGCGAGACCGGGTGCCCCAGACCGCAGCGGGGCCAGCGCCGGGCCGCCCCAAGCGGCCCCGCCAACCCGCCCGGCGGGTGGCCTCGCGTACCCGCGAGACCGGGTGCCCCAGACCGCGGCGGGGCCAGCGCCGGGCCGCCCCAAGCGGCTCCGCCAACCCGCCCGGCGGGTGGCCTCGCGTACCCCGCGAGGCCGGGTGCCCCATTCCTAGGGTTCGCCGTCCCAGTAGTCGAGTGCGTCCGCGGGGCGCTGCACCACTTTGACGCCGGCGGCCCAGGCCTGCACTTTCCCGGAATCCGGGTACTCGCAGATCTCCGGTTTCTGCTGGGTGCTGATGGACATGTACTTCAGCATCGCGTCCGAAGTGTTGATCAGCTGGTGCGGGTACTCGGGGCCGGCCGGGATGAAGATCACGTCGCCGGCGCGCACCGGCAGCAACTCGCCGGCCACGCGCAGCGTGCCGCGGCCTTCGAGGATCACGAACATCTCCTCCTGCGAATGGTGCAGGTGGTAGGGGCAGCTCTGCTTGCCGGGCGGCACCATGTCCACGCCGGCGCCCAGCTGCCTGGCCACCGTGCCGCCAGACAGGCTGGCGAACAGGCTTTCGTAGCGCGGCGGGCGCATCTGCCGCTCGGCCGCCGGGCCGGTCAGTTGCTCGTCGATGTTGCGGATCAGTCGCTGGCGCAATTCCTTGGCGTCCATGGCTTTCCTTCGGGTTTGCTGGCGGGGGCAGGCTGTGATGCCCAGCATAAGCTGCGTGCGCTTGTGCCGGCTTGGCGGGGAATTTAGCCGCGGGTGGCCAGGCGCTGCATCCAGATCCGGTTGGGCTGCGTACAAGCAAGGATGGAGAAGGCTCCGAAGTGAGGCCATTCCCAACCCAACCCCAATAGGAGAGTTGCCATGACCAGAGGATGCAACCGAGGCCGCCCCAGGCGGGCGCCCCAGCCGTGGCTGGCTGCAATGTCCGCACTGGCAATGCTGGCCCTGCCGCTGACGGCCCATGCCGAGGGCGGCAAACTGCTGCTGACCGGCGGCGTCAGCACGATCGACGGCGTGGGCGGCGGCGGCCTGGTGCCGTGGGCGCTGACCACCGGCTACGGCACGGACGGCGAATGGGGCGGCTCGGCCTTCGTGACCGGCGTGAAGACGCAGGACTACCGGCTCAAGGTGTTTGGCGCCGGCCTCACCTGGAGCGACCGGGTGGAATTCACCGTGGCCCGGCAGGACTTCGACACCGAAGACAACCTGGCCCCGCTGGGCCTGGACGGCCTGCGCCTGCGGCAGAACCTGCTGGGCGTGAAAGTCCGTGTCGCGGGCGACGCGGTGCTGGACAGCGACACCTGGACGCCCCAGGTCGCCGTGGGGGCGGTCTACCACCACGTGGACAGCGGCGCGCTGGCGCCCACGCTGACCGGCGCGCTGGGCGCCAAGACGCATGGCACCGAGCTCTACCTCAGCGCCACCAAGCTGCTGCTGGCGCAAGGCCTGCTGGTTAACGGCACGCTGCGCATGACCAAGGCCAACCAGGATGGCCTGCTCGGCTTCGGCGGTGCGCAGGACAAGGACTGGCACCTGCAGCCCGAGGTCGCGGTGGCCTGGCTGCTGAGTCCGCAATGGGCGGTGGGCGCTGAATACAAGGCCAAGCCGGACGCGCTGAACCATTCGGCGCTGGGTGACGGTGCCTTGAAGGAAGACGACTGGAAAGACTTGTTCGTGGCCTGGGCGCCCAACAAGCATGCCTCGTTGACGCTGGCCTGGGTGGACCTGGGGCGCATCGCGCCCGCGGTGCAGCCGCGCCGGCAGACGGGCGCCTACCTCTCGGCCCAGCTGGCGTTCTGACGCCCTTCCTTCCGGAGATCCCATGCCTTTCCATGCGTCCTCTCTTCGCACCGTGCGCGTCCTGGCCCTTGCCCTCGCAGGCAGCTTTGCCGCCGCGCAAGCGGGTGCCCAGTCCGCCGCCACGTCGGAGCTCTATCAGTCCTTTGGTGAGCAGGCCGGCCTGCTGGCGCTGAGCACCGACCTGGTCGACCGTGTCTCGTCGGACCCGCGCATTGCCGGCTTCTTCGAGAAGACCAACCGCGCTGCGCTGGCCAAGCAGCTGGCCGACCAGTTCTGCCAGCTGTTGGGTGGCCCGTGCCGCTACGCCGGCGTCGACATGAAAACGGTGCACCAGGAGATGGGCATCAGCAAGGCCGATTTCCACGCGCTGGTCGAGGACCTGCAGGCGGCCATGGCGGCCCGCCACATTCCGTTTTCCGTCCAGAACCAGCTGCTGGCCCGGCTGGCGCCGATGCACCGCGACATCATCGAGACGCCATGAACGCCCGCTTCCCCCGCCTCTCCTTCGCCGGCCTGCTGTTGGGTGCAGCGCTCTCGGCCGCCCAGGCCGCCTCGATGACGGTGCGCGTTGTCGACACCACCGGCCAGCCGGTGCCGGACGTCGCGGTCGTCGTCAGCTCGCGCAGCAAGCCGGGACGGGCTTCGCCGGTGCCCACGGTGGAGATCGCCCAGCAGGGCGTGCGCTTCGTGCCGGCGATGGTCATCGTCACGCCCGGCACGAAGATCAAGCTGACCAACCGCGATTCGTTCGACCACCATGTGCGCGGTACAGAGGGGCAGAGCTTCGAGTTCCGCATTGCGGGTGCCGATGCGAACAAGCCGCCCGCCGCTTCGCCGGAAGTCGTGCTGCAAGGCGGTGCCGGTCCGATCCAGCTCGGCTGCTACCTGCACTCGCGCATGCAGGCCAGCATCTACGTGGCCGAATCGCCCTGGTACGGCGTGACGGGCAAGGACGGCGTGGTCACGCTGGACGATGTGCCCGAAGGCGCGGTGGACGTGGCCGTCTGGCACTCGCAGCAACTGGTGGAGCAGCCGGTGCTGCACGCGCAGCAGACGGCAACCCCGACGAATGTGGTGGCGACGCTGAACTTCACGCCGCGCCAGCGTCGCTGAGCCGAGGCTGGCGCGCATTGCCGATGGTCAACTGAACACACCGCCTGTATCGTCGCCCGATGCCTGTTGCCACTGCTTCTTCCTCTGCCGCCGAGCTGGCGGCCTTGATGGCCCGCATCGCCCTGGGCGACCGGGCGGCGTTCCGGGCCTTGTACGACGCGACGGCGGCGCGCCTGCTGGGCGTGGTCCTGCGCATCCAGCCCGACCGTGGCCGGGCCGAGGAGGTGCTGCAGGAGGTGTTCGTGAAGGTCTGGGGCGCGGCGCGCGGGTTCGATGCCGAGCGTGCGCAGCCCATGACCTGGCTGTACAGCCTGGCGCGCCACGCGGCCATCGACAGCCTGCGCCGGCAGAAGGCCGATCCGGTGCGCACCGTATCGCCGCCTGCCAGCGCGTTGGCCGAAGGCGACGACAGCGACCCGCTGGAGCAGGTCGCAGGAGACGGCCCCGGCCCGGTGGACCTGATGGAGCAGGCGCTGCAGGCGCGGGCGGTGCGCGGCTGCATGGGCAGCTTGCAGAACGACCAGCGGCAAAGCCTGGCGCTGGCCTTCTACGACGGGCTCACGCATGCCGAAGTGGCCCAGCACCTGGGGCAGCCGCTGGGCACGGTGAAGAGCTGGTTGCGGCGCGGCCTGCTGGCGCTGCAGAAGTGCCTGGCGATCGGCGAGCTGGGTGGCAGGTTCGGCAGCGGGATGACCAGCATGGGCGACATGTCCACAAGGAGTTGATGACATGGATTACTCGCGCCCCGAACGGGCCGAGCGCCTGGCCTCGGAATACGTGCTGGGAACCTTGCGCGGCGCCGCGCGCAGCCGCTTCGAGGCGCTGCTGCCGGCGCATCCGATGCTGCGCCGCGCGGTGGCTGGCTGGGAAGCCCGGCTGTTGCCGCTGACCGCCAGCGTGCCACCAGTGGCGCCCTCGGCCAGCGTCTGGGCCGGCATCGAGGCGCGGCTGTTCCGTGCCCAGCCCGGCGCACGTCAGGCCTGGTGGCAGCGACTGCTGGTGTGGCAGCTGGGCAGCGGGGCTGCGGCATTTGCCGCGCTGGTGCTGGCCGTGATGCTGGCCCGGCCGGTGCCGCCGCAGCCGCCGGTGCTGGTGCTGCTGTCGCCCAACCCTGCGGCCCAGGCCGATGCCGCGCTGCTGTCGCGCGCCAAGTTCGTCGCCAGCATCAGTGCCGATGGCCGCGCGCTGGTGCTGCGCCCGCTGGAACCGCTGAGCGTGGCCACCGGCCGCGCGCTGGAGCTCTGGGCGGTGCCCGCCAAGGGTGCACCACGTTCGCTGGGGCTGATTTCGGCCAGCGGCGGCAGCCAGGTGCAGCGCACGAAGCTGCTGCAGGACACGGCGGCGTTTGCAATCAGCCTGGAGCCGGCTGGCGGGTCGCCGACCGGCGCGCCGACCGGACCGGTGATTTCGTTGGGCGCACTGAGCAGCTGAAACCTTCGGGGCCGAGACCGCAGGCCGGCGCCGGGCCGTCCCAAGCGCCGGTGCGGGTGCGCCATTGACGGGGCCACAAGTTAGGATAGAGGCCGATGCCCGCCTCCTCGATCGATTCCGCCCTTGATGCCAGCGCCGCGCCGGCCGACATCCTGCACCAGGTCTTTGGCTACACCGCGTTCCGCGGCCACCAGGGTGCCATCGTCGACCAGGTGATTGGCGGCGGCGATGCGCTGGTGCTGATGCCCACCGGCGGCGGCAAGAGCCTGTGCTACCAGATCCCGGCGATTGCGCGGCACCGCGCAGGCCAGGGCGTGACGGTGGTCGTCAGCCCGCTGATCGCGCTGATGCACGACCAGGTCGGCGCGCTGGAAGAAGCGGGGGTGCATGCCGCCTTCCTGAATTCCTCGCTGGACAGCGCCGGCGCGCAGCATGTCGAGCGCGAGCTGATGGCAGGCCGGCTGGTGATGCTTTACGCCGCGCCCGAGCGCATCACCAACCCGCGTTTCCTGGCGATGCTGGACTCACTGCATCAGCGCGGCCAGCTCAGCCTGTTCGCCATTGACGAAGCGCACTGCGTGAGCCAGTGGGGCCACGACTTCCGCGAAGACTATTTGCAGCTGGACCTGCTGGCCACGCGCTTTGGCGGCGTGCCGCGCATCGCGCTGACGGCCACCGCCGACGAGCACACCCGCGCCGACATCATCGACCGGCTGATGCTGGAAGGCGCGCGCACCTTCATCAGCAGCTTCGACCGGCCCAACATCCGCTACACCATCGTCGAGAAGGACAACGCCAAGGCCCAGCTGCTGCGCTTCCTGCTCGACGAACACGTGGGCGATGCCGGCATCGTCTACTGCCAGAGCCGCAAGAAGGTCGAGGAGACGGCCGAGTGGCTGAGTGCCGAAGGCTTCAGCGCGCTGCCGTACCACGCCGGGCTGGACCAGGACGTGCGCCGCCGCCACCAGGACAGGTTCCTGCGCGAGGAGGGCCTGGTGATGGTCGCCACGGTGGCCTTCGGCATGGGCATCGACAAGCCGGACGTGCGCTTTGTCGCCCACCTGGACCTGCCGAAGAACATCGAAGGCTACTACCAGGAAACCGGCCGCGGCGGGCGTGACGGCGAGGCCGCCGATGCCTGGATGAGCTACGGCCTGGCCGACGTGGTCAACCAGCGCCGCATGATCGACGAGAGCACCGCGGGCGACGAGTTCAAGCGCCTGCAGGTCGGCAAGCTCGAAGCGCTGCTGGCCATGTGCGAAAGCCTGGACTGCCGGCGCGTGCGGCTGCTGGCCTATTTCGGTGAAGACCGGCCCGCCGGTTGGCGTTGCGGCAATTGCGACAACTGTTTGCAGCCGCCTGCGCGCTGGGACGCGACCGAGGCGGCGCGCAAGGCGCTGTCCTGCATCTACCGCTGCCACCAGCATTCGGGTTTCGGCTTCGGCACGGTGCATTTGATCGACGTGCTGCGCGGCAAGTCCACCGAAAAGACCCGCGCGCGCGGCCACGAAAGCCTGTCGACCTTCGGCATTGGCGCGGACCTGTCCGAAGCGCAATGGCGCGGCGTGATGCGCCAGCTGATCGCGCTGGGCCACGTGGCCAGCGAAGGCGAATACAGCACGCTCGCGCTGACCGACAGCGCGCGTGCCGTCCTCAAGGGCCAGGTGCAGATCGAGCTGCGCGAACCGCGTGAACCCACGCCGCGCATCCGCTCGCGCGGCAAGACCGGCAGCGCCGGCAGCAGCAAGGTGCCGCGCGCCGCGGCCACGCTGGGCCATCCGGCCCAGGCCCGCTTCACGGCCCTGAAGGCCTGGCGTGCGGGGGTGGCCAAGGAACACAACCTGCCGGCCTACATCGTCTTCAACGACGCGACGCTGGCCCAGATGGCCGCCGAAGCGCCGGCCACGCTGGACGCACTGGCCGGCATCAGCGGCGTGGGCGCGAAGAAGCTCGAAGCCTACGGCAAGCAGATCCTGCGCGTGCTGGGCGACCTGGGCGGCTCCGGCGGCAGCGGCGCCGGGGATTTCGACGATGCCGGCGCGATGGGCGACCCGGACGATCCGGGCGGTTTCGAGGACTTCGATGGGCGCTGAAGGCCTGAACCTGGCCGGCAGCGATCGAGGGTTCAGCCGGCGCCTGGCAGGGGTTCTGCGTGCACCTGGTTGCGCTGCGCGTTGCGCTTCGCCGCCATCGCCAGCGCTGCGGCCGCTTCCAGGGTTTGCTGCACGCTTCGTTTGGCGCTGGCATGCGCCACGCCGACGGTGATCGTCAGCACCGCCGCGGTCGGCGAGCCAGCATGGGGAATGGCCAGCGCCTGCACCGCCTGGCGCAAGCGCTGGGCCACCGCCAGCGCGGCGCCCGGGTCCGCGGCATGCAGCAGCACCACCAGCTCTTCGCCACCTTTGCGGAAGGCCTGGTCCTCCTGACGGATCGTCGCTTGCACCGCTGCCGCGACCGCGCGCAACGCGGCGTCACCAGCGGTGTCGGTGTGCAGGTGGTTGAATTCGCCGAAGTGATCGATGTCGAGAAAGGCCACGGCGATCTGATCGGCCTCCGCGGTGGCCAGTGCTTCGTCCAGTGCGCGGCGGTTGCGCAGGCCGGTCAAGGCGTCGGTGCGGGCCTCGTCCAACAGCGCCTGGTTGCGCTGCTGCAGTTCGGCCACCGTCGCAGCCAGCTCACGGCGTGACGTGGCGACCGCGCGCGTGTCGTCGTCAAACACCACGACCTGGTTGCGGCCACGGGCCTTGGCGGCGTACATCGCCAGGTCGCAGGCACTCATCAGGTTGTCCGGGGACTGGCCCACGAAGCTGGTCACGCCGAACGAGGCCGAAACCTTGGCCGAGATCAGGTCCATTGGCGCGCTCAGCCTGGCGTTGGCGGCGTTGAGCCAGGCCACGGCCTCGGCCTGCGTCAGCCCGGGCAGGAAGATGCAGAACTCCTCGCCGCCCATGCGGGCCACCCAGCCGCCGTCTGGCAAAGCCTGTTGCAGGCGCTCGGCGGTGACCCGCAGCACTTCGTCGCCCGCGGTGTGGCCGAAGCTGTCGTTGAGCTGCTTGAAATGATCCAGGTCGGCCATGGCCGCTAAGCCGCGAACGCCGGCCCTGCGGGCTTCCAGAATGCGCTCGAACGCCACGTGGCGCGTCGGCAATCCGGTCAGCACGTCCTCGAACGCGGCGCGCGCCAACACGTGCGACGGGTCTTGCGTGCCCGAAGCATCCTGCCTGCGCCACAGGCGCCGCCACAGTCTGTGCAACATCCACAGCCTCCTCATGGCCCCATGATCCCTTGTTTGTGTGTTGGCTTGTCTTACAGATTGTGACCCGATGGCCGCGGCCTGCCCCCGTTCGGTCATGCCCAGGACATGTGCGGTTTTCACACTGCGGGCTCACCCACCCTGATCAAATTGGAGACAGCCATGACACATGTCCTCAGACAAGCCGCGTTGATGCTGGCCGGCGGCCTGGCGCTGAGCCTCGCCCAGCTGCCTTCGGCCCATGCCGGCAAGGTACAGCCTGTCACCACTTACCAGCTCGGGGTGCGGCCGATGTACCTGGTCGACCAGGTGCCCGACAAGGACCTGAAGCAGCGCCTGAAGGCCTGCGAGAACATTCCGGCGACCAAGAGCCAGTTCTCCATCAGCCACCGTGGCGCGGCAATGCAGTTTCCCGAGCACACCAAGGAAGGCTACATGGCCGCGGCGCGCCAGGGCGCGGGCGTGATCGAGTGCGACGTGACCTTCACCAAGGACCGCGAGCTGGTCTGCCGCCATTCGCAGTGCGACCTGGCGCAGACCACCAACATCCTGTCCATCCCGGACCTGGCCGCCAAATGCAGCGTGCCGTTCAGCCCTGCCGACCCGGCCACCGGCAAGCAGGCCACTGCGACCTGCTGCACCAGCGACCTGAGCGTCAGCGAGTTCAAGCGCCTGATGGGCAAGATGGAAGGTGCGAACCCGAACGCCACCAGCGTGGCCGAGTACATGAAGGGCACGCCTAACTGGCGCACCGATGCCTATGCCGCCACCGGCACGCTGATGACGCTCGCCGAGGCCATCGAGCTGTTCAAGCAGCTGAAGGTGGACATGACGCCCGAGCTGAAGGCCGCCAGCGTGCCCATGCCTTACCAGGGTGACTACACCCAGGAGAAGTACGCGCAGGCGATGATCGATGCGTTCAAGAACGCGGGCGTGCCGGCCAAGCGGGTCTGGGCCCAGTCCTTCAACATCAACGACAACTACTACTGGCTCCAGCACGAGCCGGACTTCGGCAAGCAGTCTGTCGCGCTGATCCCCGTGGACACGCCTGACCAGGTGCCCGCTGCCAAGGCCTTGCTGCCCGAGATGGCGGCCAAGGGCGTGAAGATCGTCGCCCCGCCGATCTGGGCCCTGCTGGCGCTGGACAAGAAGGGCAAGATGGTCGGCTCCGACTACGCCTACGCCGCGCGCAACGCCGGCATGAACATCATCAGCTGGTCGCTGGAACGCTCCGGCCCGCTGACCGATGGTGGCGGCTACTACTTCCAGAGCGTCACCCCCGCCGTCAAGGGCCCGGGCGACTACTACACCGCGCTGGACGTGCTGGCCAACGACGTCGGCATCATCGGCATGTTCTCGGACTGGCCTGCCACGGTCACGTACTACGCGAACTGCACTGGCCGCTGACGCAGGCCAGCGCCGGGCCGCCCCAAGCGGCCTGCGCAACCCGCTCGGCGGGTGGCCTCGCGTACTTGCGGGGCCGGGTGCGTCATTCCCCTACGCGAACTGCACGGGTCGCTGACGCAGGCCGGCGCTAAAAGCGTTCGGACAGTTCGACTGTGCCGCGGCGGCCGAGCTGGCTGCCGTGGCGTTCCAGCCAGTCGCCGGCCAGCGCTCTGCCCTGCTCGTGCAGCGCCTGGAAATAGGCCGGGTGCACGACCAGGCGGCTGTCCTGCGGCAGGCCGGACAGCAAGGCACCGCCGTCCATCAGGTGGAAGCGGGCGCTTGCCAACTGGCGCGTTCCGCGGTCCAGCGGCAGCCAGTGCTGGCGGGCCTGCTGCTGCCAGGCGGCCAGCAGGTTCATCTCGCGCAGGAAGGCGCCGTGGAAGCTCATGTCCAGCGCGCGGTGCTGGATCTGCGCGGCGCTGCGCAGCGGGCCTTCGTGCTGCAGCGGGTTGAGCAGCAGCAGCAAGGTGTCCCGCGCGCGGCCGGCCTGCAGCAGTGGCAGCACGGGCGGGTTGGCGCTGTAGCCGCCGTCCCAGTGCGGCTCGCCGTCGATCTCCACCGCGCGGAACATCGTCGGCAGGCAGGCCGAAGCCAGCAAGGCGTCTGCGCTCAGGTTCGCGCGGTCGAACAGCCGCAGCTGGCCGGTCTGCGCGCGCGTGGTGGCAATGAACAGGGCAGGGCCGGCGCTGGCGCGCAGGCGCTCGAAGTCGAACTGGGCCAGCACGATGTCGCGCAGCGGGTTCAGGTCCAGCGGGTTGCTGAGCTCGGGTGGCAGGTAGTGGGACCAGTGCATCAGCAGCTTGACCATGGGCGACAGGCGTGCCGCCAGGCCGTCTGCCGCGATCAGGCTGGCCTCGGCCGGCACGCTGGCGGCCACGGCCTGCCAGAAGCGAGCCAAGGCCGCGCGGGCGCCATCCGGGCCGCCATCCAGCCAGCCTTGCGCCAGTGCCACGGCGTTCATCGCGCCGGCGCTGGTGCCGCTGAGCGCGGCCGGTGCCACGCGGCCATCTTCCAGCAGCCTGTCCAGCACGCCCCAGCTCAGCGCGCCATGGGCGCCGCCGCCCTGCAGGGCCAGGTTGATCGGCAACGGTTTGGCGATCTGCATGGGTGCACCTTACGTCACATGCGTGACGGGCGCCGTGAAGGGGCATGCACCGGCGCCAGAAGTGCAAACGGGCCGCACAAGGCGGCCCGCGAGGGGAAGAAGCTCAGCGCTGGGCCGAGTCGGTCGCGATCAACGCTTCTGGTCGAATTTCAGCATCCGGGCCTGGCTGCGGCGGTCGCTGCCAAAGGCGGCGGACCAGAAGGGTTCGAACTTCTGGCCTTTGTCTTCCTGCAGCGGCTCCATGCGTTGGCGGTCGCTGCGGTTGGACGTTTTTTGGGGTTGAGCTGACTTTTGCATGATGTGGTGGTCCTCGGGCACAGCTTCTGGTGGGCTCTGCGGCCCTCGCTGTCTGGCTGGCTCAACGTGAGCCGCCGACAGCTGGATGACAGCCAAGGCGTACTCCCCTGCAACTTTTTTCACGAAACGGTATCTTGCGACAAACAAGTACCAGGTCATTGGCGCAAACCCGGAGTTTTCATCGGCGCAACGCCCGCGGTCCCGAATCCTGCCGCAGGGCGCCAAGCACCTGGTCTTCATGGGCACGCTGACCGAGATCGCGCCCGGCATGGCCATGCAGCGCGAGGTGCCGGCCGTGCGCGGCGCGCCGGAGGCCGTGCCTGGTGAATTGCGGCTGATGGACGCGCGGCATTTCGACCCGTGTCCGCTGCACGCCTGAAAGCCCCGCGGGCGGCGCAGGGCTGCACGCGTCGCACGCGCTCTGTATCATGCCCGGTTGCCTTGCGATTTCCGCCGGGCGCCAGTTGCTGCGCATGCCCTTGTCGACTCCCGATTCGTCCCCGTCCGTTCCGCCATTTCCGCCCGCCAAGCCGGTCAATCCTGCCGTGGCCTTTGCCACCAAGATTTCGGTGCGTGGCGCGCGCACGCACAACCTGAAGAACATCGACCTGGACCTGCCCAAGCACGCGCTGGTGGTCATCACCGGCCTGTCGGGCTCCGGCAAGTCCAGCCTGGCCTTCGATACGCTGTATGCCGAAGGCCAGCGCCGCTATGTCGAAAGCCTGAGCGCCTACGCGCGGCAGTTCCTGCAGTTGATGGACAAGCCGGACGTGGACGTGATCGAGGGCCTGTCACCGGCCATCTCGATCGAGCAGAAGGCCACCAGCCACAACCCACGCTCCACCGTCGGCACGGTGACCGAGATCCACGACTACCTGCGCCTGCTCTACGCCCGCGCCGGTACGCCGTATTGCCCGGACCATGACCTGCCGCTGCAGGCGCAAAGCGTGGGCCAGATGGTGGACGCCGTGCTGGCGCTGCCCGAAGGCACCAAGCTGATGATCCTCGCGCCGGTGGTGCGCGACCGCAAGGGCGAGTTCGTCGAGCTGTTTGCCGACATGCAGGCGCAGGGCTATGTGCGCTTCCGGGTGGACGGGCAGATCGTCGAAGCCAGCGACCTGCCGGCGCTGAAGAAGGCCGAGAAGCACGACATCGACGTCGTGATCGACCGGCTCAAGACGCAGGACGGCATGAAGCAGCGCCTGGCCGAGAGCTTCGAGGCGGCGCTGCGCAGCGCCGAAGGCCGTGCGATTGCCTTTGAAATGGACACGGCCAAAGAGCACCTCTTCTCGGCCAAGTTCGCCTGCCCGATCTGCAGCTACTCGCTGCCGGAGCTGGAGCCGCGCCTGTTCTCGTTCAACGCGCCGATGGGCGCCTGCCCGCATTGCGACGGCCTGGGCGTGCAGACGGTGTTCGACCCGGAGCGCGTGGTCGCCTTCCCGTCGCTGTCGCTGGGCTCCGGCGCGATCAAGGGCTGGGACCGGCGCAATGCCTACACCTTCTCGATGCTGGAAAGCCTGGCCAAGCACTACAAGGTGGAGTTGGACGAACCCTTCGAGTCGCTGCCCGAGGGCTTCCGCAAGACGGTGCTGTACGGCTCTGGCGAAGACGAGATCGAGTTCATCTACGAGGCCGAAGGCAAGGGCGGCAAGATGCGCAGCGTCAAGCGCTCGCACCCGTTCGAGGGCGTGATCCCGAACTTCGAGCGGCGCTACCAGGAGACCGATTCGGTCGCGGTGCGCGAGGACCTGGCGCGCTACCAGAGCGCCAAGCCGTGCGCGCATTGCGGCGGTGCCCGTCTGCGGCGCGAGGCCCGCAACGTCTTCATTCCTGGCCAGCCCGGCAACAAGGGCCTGCCCATCTACCAGGCCGAGCACCTGACGCTGGCCGAGGCGCTGGCCTGGTTCAGCGGCCTGTCGCTCACGGGTGCCAAGGGCGAGATCGCCGACAAGGTGGTGCGCGAGATCCGCTCGCGGCTGAAGTTCCTCAATGACGTGGGCCTGAACTACCTCAGCCTGGACCGCAGCGCCGACACGCTGTCCGGCGGCGAGTCGCAGCGCATCCGCCTGGCCAGCCAGATCGGCTCCGGTCTCACCGGCGTGATGTACGTGCTGGACGAGCCCAGCATCGGCCTGCACCAGCGCGACAACGAACGCCTGATCGGCACGCTGCAGCATTTGCGCGACCTGGGCAACAGCGTGCTGGTCGTCGAGCATGACGAGGACATGATCCGCGCGGCCGACTACTGCGTGGACATGGGCCCGGGCGCCGGCAAGCACGGCGGCCATGTGATTGCTGCCGGTACGCCGGCCGAGGTCGCGGCGCACCCGGATTCATTGACCGGCCAGTACCTGGGCCGGGTGCTGCGCATCGCGGTGCCCAAGCAGCGCCGCGAGCCCGATCCGGCGCAGGTGCTGCGCATCGTCAATGCGCGTGGCAACAACCTCAAGGGCGTCACGGTCGAGCTGCCGGTGGGCCTGTTCACCTGCGTCACCGGCGTCTCGGGTTCGGGCAAGAGCACGCTGGTCAACGACACGCTCTACACCGCCGTCGCCCGCAAGCTCTACAACAGCCACGCCGAGCCGGAGGCACACGACGCGATCGAAGGCCTGGAGGCCCTCGACAAGGTCATCAATGTCGACCAGAGCCCCATCGGCCGCACGCCGCGCTCGAACCCCGCCACCTACACGGGGCTGTTCACCGCCATCCGCGAGCTGTTCGCCGAAGTGCCGGCTGCGCGCGAACGCGGCTACGGCGCGGGGCGCTTCAGCTTCAACGTGTCCGGTGGACGCTGCGAGGCCTGCCAGGGCGACGGCGTGATCAAGGTCGAGATGCACTTCCTGCCGGACGTGTACGTGCCTTGCGACGTCTGCCACGGCCGGCGCTACAACCGCGAGACGCTGGAAGTGCTCTACAAGGGCAAGAACATCGCCGCGGTGCTGGACATGACGGTGGAAGACGCGCACGCCTTCTTCAGCGCCGTGCCCACGCTGGCGCGCAAGCTGCAGACCTTGCTGGACGTGGGCCTGGGCTACATCACGCTGGGCCAGAGCGCGACCACGCTGTCCGGCGGCGAGGCGCAGCGCGTGAAGCTGGCGCTGGAGCTGAGCAAGCGCGACACCGGCCGCACGCTCTACATCCTGGATGAGCCGACCACCGGCCTGCACTTCCACGACATCCAGCTGCTGCTCAAGGTGCTGCACCAGCTGCGCGATGCCGGCAACACCATCGTCGTGATCGAGCACAACCTGGACGTCATCAAGACGGCGGACTGGTTGATCGACATGGGGCCCGAAGGCGGCTCGGGCGGTGGGCAGGTGCTGTCCGAAGGCCCGCCGGAAACCATTGCGGCCTGCGTTGGCAGCCACACCGGCCGCTTCCTGAAGCCACTGCTGGCAGAAGCCGCCTGAGATTCTTCACGGCAGGTGACGATGCCTGCAACGGCAGCGCCGCGCGTTCGCTGGGCGGCCCCGCCGTGGCCCATGCCCAGACCATGGCCATGTCGCTGCTGTTCACCGACCAAGACAGGTTTCGGAAACGAAAAAGCCGGCACGAGGCCGGCTTTCAGATGGCGTCAGGCCGTGAGGCCCGGGCCAGCTTCAGCTCAGGTGACCGTTGATCAGCTTGGTCATCTCGAACATCGAGACCTGCGGCTTCTTGAAGATCTCCTTCAGCTTGGCATCGGCATTGATCATCGTCTTTGCCGCCGGGTCTTGCAGGCCATTCTTCTTGATGTACTCCCAGACCTTCTTGGTCACCTCGGTGCGCGGCATCGGCTTGTCGCCGATCACGGCGGCCAGCGTAGCGCTGGGCGTCATGGCCTTCATGAAGGCTGCATTCGGGGTGCGCTTCTTGGCAGGAGCAGCAGCGGCCTTCTTGGCCGGTGCTGCCTTTGCCGGAGCGGCGGCCTTGACGGGCGCTGCCTTCTTCGCAGGGGCAGCCTTCGCGGGAGCGGCGGCCTTCTTTGCCGGGGCGGCCTTGGTGGCCGGAGCGGCCTTCTTCGCAGTTGCCATTTGGATTCTCTCCATCAAAAAAAAGTTGATGTGCCGGGCCTGGGCGAAAGCCGCATGAGCTTTCGATCCTCTGCAGTGCCACAGCGGCTGGAATGGTAATGCCTGCACGGGGGGCTGAGAAGCCGTTTTCCCTCGTAAACCCAGCTTTCTCCCCAGGTAAATCGCCTTTTTTGCCGCCCTGCAACGCCTGAGCGGCATTTGCCCCGCAAAACACATACGGTCATGGGTATTTTCTCGGGGGAAACACGGTTTTCGCTGCTCGGGACGCCATTCGGCGGCGTTTGACCCTGTCTAGACAAGTCGGTCGGCTGCGGCTTGACCGCACAATGGCCACCTCTCGACAGCACTTGAGGCACATGTCATGAAGCTCTTGGTTCGCTGGCTGCTGTTGGCCGCCGCCTTGCTGCTGGTTGCCAATCTCTACGGCGGCGTCAGCGTGGCGAGTTTTGGCAGCGCAATGGTCGCCGCGCTGGTGCTGGGCCTGTTCAACACGCTGGTGCGGCCGCTGCTGGTGCTGCTGACCCTGCCGGTCACGCTGTTGACGCTGGGCCTGTTCCTGTTCGTCATCAACGCGCTGATGTTCTATTGGGCCGCGTCGCTGCTGCAGGGCTTCAACGTCGCCGGCTTCAGCGCCGCGCTGATCGGCTCTCTGCTCTACAGCCTGTGCGGCATGGTGATCGACGTCGCGATCGAGGCGCTCTTCAACCGCGATTGAAGGGGGGCGGGTCGCTTCGCGGGCCTTCAGCCGGTCGCCGCCGGGCCGCTCCCAAGGCGGCCGGCCAACCCGCTTGGCGGGTGGTCTCGTGTACCCGCGAGGCCGGGTGCGCCATTCCACGGGTGCTCCATCTAGTCCCGTTCCAGGAGCATCCTTCTTCGCTCGGCCTCCAGGTCCCGCAGACGCGACTGGATGATGGAACTCTCGACGTAATCGGAGCCCGGGTCTTCCTTGGCGATGCGCTGGGCCACGCGGAAGCGGTCCACGGCGCCCAGCACGTCGCCTACCGCCGCGGCGGCTTCCGCGTCCGCGCGCAGCGCACGCAGGCGCTGTCCCTGGGCATTGGCACATTGCGACAGCGCCAGCCAAGCCAGTGCGTCCTGCTTGTGCTCGGTGACCCAGGTCTGCAGCGCCTCCATGCTGTTGCGCAGGGCTGCAGGCGCTGCCGCGTCGCCTGCGCGTTGCCAGGCTTGTGCAGCCTGGGCGCGTGCCAGCAGGTTGGGCCGGGAGTTGTCGTTGCCCAGGCTGTCCAGCGCGGCGGTCAGCGATTCGGCCGGCTTGCCCGAATTGCCCTCGATCTCCAGGCGCAGCAACGCGAAGTCACGCGCGGCAACCGGTTCACGTGCGTATTGCCGCTTGGCCAGTTCCAGTCCGCTGTCCGCCAGGCGCAGCGCCTGCGGGAAGTCGCGCAGCCGCATCGAGGCCATCGCGCCGGCGTAGATCGCACCCAGCCTGGCTTCGTCGACTGCGGGTGAGCCGGGGCTGGCAACGGTCTGCAGCTTGCGAAGCGCGGGCTCTGCGCCGTCCATCAGCACCCGTGCGCGCGCCTGCATCAGCGCGTGCACGGCCAGGCTGGGCGGGCGGGTGGACGGGTTGCTGTTCATGCGCAGGCGGGCTTCGCTGATGCGCTCGATGGTCAGCGGGTGGCTGCGCAGGTAGGGGTACTGGTTGCTGTCATTCAGCCGTGAGCTGGACTCCAGCTTCTCGAACATGCCGGCCATGCCGGCGGACGCGAAGCCGGCAGAGCTCATCAGTTGCAGGCCGATGCGGTCGGCCTCGCGCTCCATCTCGCGCGAGAAGTTCAGCTGGCCCTGCGCCGCGGCCGCCTGGCTGCCGATGATCACGGCGTTCGCTGCGTCCACGCTGCGCGCCCGTGTGGCGGCAATCATGCCCAGCACCAGGCCGGCAACGGTCGCGATGCTCTGGTGCTGTGCGTTGACCATGCTGCGGCCGATGTGGCGCTGCGTGATGTGCGTCAGTTCATGGCCCAGCACCGAGGCGAGCTCGTCGCTGTTGGCGGTCATCGCGATCAGGCCCAGGTGCACGCCGACATAGCCGCCGGGCAGTGCAAAGGCGTTGATCGAGCGGTCCAGCACCTGGAAGGTCTCGAACGGGAAGTTAGTGTCCTGCTCGGCGCTGATGTTGCCGCGGTTGCGGGCGGCGTTCAGCAGTGGCTGCCAGATCGAGTTCAGATAGTCGCTGAGCAGCGGGTCGTCCAGGTACTCCGGGTCGTGGCGGATCTCGCGCATGATGCGCTCGCCCAGCCGGCGCTCGTCCATGATGTCGAAGTCGCTGGAGACGGAATCGCCGAGCGCCGGCAGGTTGACCTGCGCCATCGCCTGCAAAGGCTGGCCTTGCGGGCCGCCGCTGGTCCACAGCAGCGAGCACAGCGCAGCCAGAGCCAGCGTTCGGGCCAGCGGGCGCAGCCGGAATGCCGGGGACAGCGAAGGCTGGCGCAGGGAGTGCGCAAGCGCGGGCGTGGGCTCACGGGAAGTCACGCGGGAGATCTGACGGAAAGGCAACAACACCATCCTTCGCAGCGGGCCGGGGTCTGAGGCAGACCTGCGCCGCCCTGAAAAAGTTCGCCCGCTATCATCGCACCGACTTGTCACCCGCCTGTTGCGGCCTGCCCCCGAGCCTGACAAGGCATTGCCGCACAAAGCCCCCGATGCCAGACACCGACTCCCCGCTGACGCACTTCGACGCCCAGGGCCAGGCCCACATGGTCGACGTGGCCGCCAAGCCCGAAACCCACCGCGTGGCCCGCGCCACCGGCCGCATCCGCATGCTGCCAGCCACGCTGGCGCTGATCGCCAGCGGCCAGGCCAAGAAGGGTGACGTGCTGGGCATCGCCCGCATCGCGGCGATCCAGGGCGCCAAGCGCACGTCCGAGCTGGTGCCTTTGTGCCACCCGCTGCCGCTGACCCGCGTGGCCGTCAGCTTCGAGCTGGACGATCCAGGCAGCGCCGTGCATTGCACCGTGGTGGCCGAAACCGTCGGCCGCACCGGGGTCGAGATGGAAGCGCTGACCGCCGTGCAGGTCGGCCTGCTGACGATCTACGACATGTGCAAGGCAGCCGACCGTGGCATGGTCATGGAAGGCATCCAGCTGCTGGAAAAGCAGGGTGGCAAGAGCGGCCACTGGACAGCCGACCCGGCTGCCTCGCTCAAGGCTTGAAGTCGCGCCAGGTCAAGGCCTTGCCGGGCGCGGTGCACTGGAACGGCAGTGCCGCGCCTTCCGCTGGCGGCGCATTGCACACGGCGAAGAAGTCGTCCGATGCCGGATTGTGGAACTCGCGCAGCCGTTCGGCCAGGTAACGCGCCTTGTCCACATGGCCGGACTCGTTCAGCGCCTTGGCCCAGGCCAGCATCAGGCGCGTGTCCAGCAGCGAATGGGTGGTCGCGGCAAATGCGCCCATCGCTGACGACGGCGGCTCGGCGGTGGTCGCGGCCGCGTAGTCCGCATGGTGCGAGAACAGCCAGGACGACTGGCCAATCGAGATGCGCTCCGGCAGCGACAGCGTGCTGCTGCCCGGCGCGTAGATCGCCGAGACGCGGCGATAGTCCCAGTACCCGAACAGCGCGCCCGCCAGCATCAGGGCGCCCATCATCGGCAGCAGCCAGCGCCGGGCGAAGGACAGCGGTGCAGCAGGCGCAGCAAAGGCCCGTGATTCGGCCCACAGTGACGAAGGTGCATGGGTCGAGGCCTGCACGCTGTCTGGCGTGGTGGCAGGCGGCGATGCGAAGTATTCGCTGTCGCCTGCCGCTGGCAGCGGCACCGTTGGCTGGCGCAGCGCATGGCCCAGCGCCCAGGCCGTGGGCAGCAGGAAGTAGGCGTACCAGAGCGGGTACTCCAGCATGCTGTGCAGCCCCGCCAGCAGCACCATCACCAGTGCTGCGCGCGCGCCTGTGCCCGCGGCGCCAGGCGCGGACCAGCAGCGCTGGAAGCACTGCACCAGCGTCCAGACCAGCAAGCCGGTCAGCAGCAGCGCCGCCGGAATGCCCAGCTCCACCGCGAACTGCAGCAGCAGGTTGTGCGTGTGGTCGAAGAAGGCCACCGGCCGGCCGGGAAACGGCGTCAGCGTCCACGCGAAATTAAACTGGCCAAAACCCACGCCGGTCCACGGGTTCGCCGCGATCAGCTTCAGCGTGTTGCCCCAGATGCCAAAGCGCGAGGCCGACAGGTCGCTTTCGCCCAGCCTCGCCTCGCCGCCGAAGGTGTGGGCCGTTTCGTGTGCCCAGCCGGCCATGAACAACCACCAGAGGAAATAGGCCACCGGTGCCGCCACCAGGGCCCAGCGCACCGGTTTGCGCAGCCGCCGGTCCAGCAAGCCCCACAAAGCCAGCAGCACCACACCCACCAGCCCAGTGCGCGAAGCCGTCAGCACCACGGCCAGCACCATCAGGTTGCCAAGCGCTGCCGCCGCCGCTCCCGGCAGCCGCCACCCTAGCACCCGCCCGGCATCAGCCTGCGGCACCAGCGCAATCAAGCCCCAGAGCAGCAAGGTGCTCAGGTGATTCGGCTGCCGCAGATTGCCTACCGCCCGCCCCACCAGCCCGGATTTGGCGATCCAGCCCGAGCCCTCGGTCCAGCTCGGCAGGAACACCTGGATCAGCGCGATCAAGCCGCTCAGCACGCCTGCCAGCAGCACGCCCGCCAGCACTGGCCACAGCAAAGGCCCGTCCACCGTGCCGTCGTCCGCCTGCGCCGCGAGCATGACCGTCGCAGCGCAGGCGAGCAACAGCGTTGCGGACAGCGCCATCGAGTCCGGCAGCATGCCGAACCAGGAAACCGCGACCCCGGCCGCCAGGATGGCCAGCATCCCCAACGGCAAGGCCAACGCACCCAGGCTGCTGCGCCGTGGCCCACTGTCCAGCAGCCACAACACCGCGCCCCAACCGAAAACGGCCAGCAACTGGTTCAGCAGCGTGGAGGAGGGGCTGAGGGAGTAGGAGAGGAGGGAGGGGGCGGTGAGGGCGAAAACAGCTGCCAGATGCAGCGGCAGTGACGCGAGCGGGCGATTCATGGGTGCGCTGAAAAGCAAGTACGGCGCATTGTCACTGGCCGCGCGGCCTTGGACTTCAAGATATGGCTCGGGTCCGCTGTCGTCGCAAACTTCTACCTCACCGCAAGAACTCTTTCCAAGTGTGTGGTTGGCTCGACGGTTCACATTGAAAGGGCTTGGTCGCCACTGCCGAGTTGCTGCATTGAGAGAAGAACGCCTGCGACTCTGAGTCGGGAAACTCTCGCAGTCGTTCTGCCAGATAGTGCGCCTTGTCAGTTTGTCCCGCAGCATCCAATGCATTGGCCCAAGCCTTCATCAAAGGAGGGTCCAACATGACTGGTGCAGCGTTGCTGAACAGCGCCATGGCAGGCGCGGGCGGCTCGGCTTTGAGGGCTGCTGCATAGTCGGCAAAGTAGCTGAAGACCACACTGGATTGGCCACGGGAAATTCGCTGTGCTTGCGTCAAGGTGCTGTCGCTGGGTTGGTAAATGGCCGCGACACTTCGGTAGTCCCATTGCAGCCACAGTGACCCAGCCACCATGACCAGGCCCGACGCAACAACACCGACTTTGGGGTGTGCCTGCTCTGTTGGTGATACGGCTGTGTTGATTGGTTGGCGCAGGCAAAGCCCCCAAGCCCAGGCCGTTGGAAATAGAAAGTAGTTGTACCAAAGCGGGTATTCCAGCAGGCTGTGCAACCCAATCACCAGCAACATCATGAACACCGCGCGGGCCGCCACCCCTTCGTCGCCAGCCGTCCGCCAAGTGCGTTTTGCTGCCTGCCAAATTGCCCAACCCAATAAGCTCATCAGCAACAATGCCCCCGGCAAACCCAACTCAACAGCCAAGTGCAGGGGCAGGTTATGGGCGTGATCAAAAAGCTCACCCGAACGATCGGAAAACGGTGTGAGCATCCACGCCATGCCGAACTCGCCAAACCCTGTCCCTCGCCAAGGGTGCGACTGGATCAGCGTCAGCGCGTTATGCCAGAGCTCGTAGCGGCTGGTGGCCAACGCTTGTGCGCCGCCCTCACCCATGCGCACTTCGCCCCAGAAAAAGTAGCCTGTCCAACGCGCCCACCAGGCAACAAGGCACCAGCAAGCCAAATACATCAAGGGCGAGGCCAACAAGCCGATTCGGACTTTGCCATCCAGGCGCCTATCGGCAGCCCCCCAAATGGCCAAGACAAAGAGGCCCAGTGCGCCGGTCCTTGAGGCGGTGAGTACCAGCGCCAAGATCAGAAGCGCGCCAATGGGTGCTGCTGCAAGCCACGACACCCGGCGTCCAAACCAGCGCTTCGTGTGGGCCATGGGCACCCAAGCAACCAGGCCCCACAGCAACACGCTGGACAGGTGGTTGGGCTGACGCAAATTGCCGACAGCACGCCCCGCGTAATCTGGATTCAGGGCGGCAATGAAAGTGCCATCGACCCATTCGGGCGCGAAGACCTGCACGCAGGCCAACACGGCACTCAGGCTGGCCACCACCAGCATGGCGCCCGCAAACGTGTGCCCATCACTTTGCACGCGTGGCGCAGCCGCCGCCCCAGGCTGAGACGCCAATGCGACCAAGCCCGCGGCCATGAGCAGGCTGCCCAGTGCCTGCACCGCCAGTCCGAATGGCAAGCTTTGATGCCACGACCAAACCACCGCCGCACACAGCCCCGCCAGCGCGATCAGCAAGACCGTGGCAGGGCGCGCGCGCAGGGTTTGCATCGGTGCGGCGCCCTTGAGCATGCAGACGGTCCCCCATCCCGCAGCGGCCAGCAACTGATTCACCAGCGTGGTGGCAGGTGGCGCGTTGAACGCGACCAAGATGGGCGCTGCCAGCACCAAGGTCAGGATCAAGCCTTCGACAGGGGCACGCGATTCGACGCTCAATGGTATCTTCCCAGGTGGGCTGCGGCTTAGGCTGATTGAGCGGGCGATGCCGACCCCAATGCAGCAGAAAACCGTCGCCTGAAACAAAACCGCCCCAGCGCGCAAACGCTGGGGCGGTAGCGGGGAGAAGCCTGAAACCTTCAGCGCATCTCCGTTAAAGCCGCGCTATATCAGCGGCCCGAGCCGCGGATGTATTTGTCCGTGATCGTGTCAGTTGCCGTCTTGAGGCAGGTGATGTTGCCGCCTGTATCGATCGCGCAATCCGCGTTGTATTTCAGGCCCCCCACTTCAGCCTTGCCGTTAAAGGCGATGTTCACCTTGCCCGGGGTCGTGCCGCTGCTTGCGGTGCCGACCAGCACGACTTTGTCGCCGTACTTCGGAGTGGGCAGTTCCGAGCCAGCGAAGCCAAAGTTCCCGAGCTTCGTCTCATCGTCGCAGGACTGGCCGTCACCTGCGTTGTCATTCAGGCAGGTCTTGATCGCGGTTTTGAGGCCTTCCAAGTCAGACAGATTGGAACCCCACTTGCCCTTGGTGATGTAGTCCTGATAAGCCGGCAGCGCAACGGCGGCCAGGATGCCGATGATCGCCACGACGATCATCAATTCGATGAGGGTAAAACCTTGTTGAACGCGCTTCATGGGTTGACTCCTGAGAGGTCTGGAAACTGACTGACGGATGTGACCGGCGGGAAGGTGCCGGAGGTGTTTTGCACTCAGTCTTATGCGAGCGGCGTGCCAGCTTGTTTGGCCGGTTTTCAGCCTGCTTTTCTGACGATTCGGGTCACCTGCCGGTATTGGTTCCGCTTTCGCGGCGGGTGTGGGTGACCAAAAGTGTCAGGCTGCCGTGCCTGGTCGTGTCAGGCCAGCGCAATGACCTGGCCGGCCTGAAGGGTCTGCAGGCACATGCTGGGCAGTCGGGCGGCGAGGTCGGCCAGCACGGCTTGGGTTTCGCCGGGCTTGATGTGGGTAAGCATGACCTGCAGGCCGGCCGGGACGTGTTGCAGTTCGGCGGCCAGCGTGGACGGGCAGTGGTGCAGCGCGTCGGCGGCGATGGCGCGGTCGCGTTCCGGGAAGGCGATCTCGATCACCAGATGGCTCATCGGTCTGCCGCGCAGGGTTTCCCACAGCGGCGGGTTCGGACCGGTGTCGCCGGTGTAGACCCACAGCGGGCCGCCGGGTTGGGTGGAAACGGCGTAGCCGACCGCGGGCACGCTGTGGCGGGCCGGTAGCACTTCGATCTGGCGGGCCTTGGCGCCCAGCGTCAGGACCTGGCCGACCTGCAACGGCTGCAGCGCCAGCACCGGGCTTTCGGCGCTGGGCAGGCGGGTGAAGTCCGGCCAGAGCAGGTTGTTGAAGACGTGCTGGCGCAGCACGGCCAGGGTTTCCGGCAACGCGTGCAGTTGGATGGGTGGGCGGCCGGCGCGGCGGCGCATCACGGTGTCGGCCAGCAGCGGCACGCCTAGCACATGGTCCAGGTGCGAGTGGCTGAGCAGGATGTGGTCGATGCGGGTGAGTTCGTCCAGCGTCAGGTCACCAACGCCGGTGCCGGCGTCGATCAACACGTCGTCGTCTAGCAGGAAGGCGGTGGTGCGGCAGCCCTGGGCGATGGAGCCGGAGCAACCGAGGACGCGAACGTGGGCTGTTGCAGCCTCCGCTGGGAGGGACTGAGCGCCGCCTGCGGGCGACCGTGCGGGGGCGCTCATGTCGCCGATGCGGACGCCGGCGGCTCGTCCACGTTGGCGCGAAGCCGGGTTTCGAGCGACGCGCAGAGCGCGGCCAGCACGGTGTTCAGCGCCGTGGGGGCGGGGGAAGCCAGGGGGGTGGGAATGTCAGCGGCGCGCAAGGCAGTGAGGTCGGCCAGCAGGGCCAGAGCTTGGGCAGCATGGTGGGTGCGGACGGCGGCTTGCGCAAGCGCCCAAGTTTGCAGTTGAAGCGCCTGCGCGGGTGTGGGCGGACTGGCGGTGCCAGCGAGCGTGAAAACCGTCACGCTTTGCTGGCGGCCCCGGACTTGGGTTTGATCGACCTCAAGCCACGCCGCGCCGGCGGGTGCGGGGCCGCAAGCGGCTTGTGTGCTGCTTGCGACCAGCAGCGGTGCGCCGAGTTCACGCGTCAGCGCTTCGAGGCGGGCGGCGAGGTTCACGGCGTCGCCGACTGCCGTGTAGCTGCGCCGCAGCGCCGAGCCCAGGTCGCCCACGCAGACCACGCCGCTGGCCAGGCCGATGCCAAAGCGGATGGCAGGCAAACCTTGGTCGCGCAGCCGCTGGTTCAGCGGTTCCGCGGCCTGGCGCAGGTCCCAGGCCGCAGCCACGGCGCGTTGCGCATGGTCGGGCTGGGCTTGTGGCGCGCCCCAGAAGGCCATCACCGCGTCGCCAATGAACTTGTCCAGCGTGCCGCCGTGCGCATGCACGACCTGGGTCACGGTGGAGAAGTAGTGGTTCAGCAGGTCGCGCAAGGCCAGCGGCGGCAGTTGTTCAGACAGCGCGGTGAAACCTTGCAGGTCGCAGAACAGCAGCGTCAGCTCTCGGTTCTCGGCTTGCAGTGTTTGCTGCTGCGCCGGGTCGCGGGCGAGTTCCTGCGCCAGCGCGCGGGCGCGTTCGGGCGGCAGGTATTGGTCGAACAGCTGCAGCAGCGAGCGGCGGTTGCGCCATTCGCCCAGGTAGTTCTGGCCGACCAACAGCGCGGCCAGCATTGCGCCCAGCAGCACCGCGCTGGCGACCGGCAGCACCAATGCCAGGCCGGCGTACAGCGCGGCATTGGCCGCCAGCAGCAAGGCCATGACGGCGGCCACGCCGGCCAGTGCCAGCGGTGCAGCCTTGAGCCGGGCCGCCAGGCCGCAGAGCAGCAGGCTGAGGGCGATCAGGCAGACCTCGTAACCGGGTGCCCAGGCGGGGCGGTAGGGTAGTGCGCCGTCCAGCAAGCCCGCCAGCAGGTGGGCATGGACTTCCACGCCGGGCGTGGCGTTGCCTGCAGGCGTGGGCCGCAGGTCCGCCAGGCCCGGTGCCGAGCTGCCCAGCAACACGATGCGCCCGGCCAGGCTGGCGGCCGGAAGCCCGCCAGCCAGCACGGTGGCGGCGCCGAGGTAGCGAAAGCTGCCACCCTGCACGCCCGCCGGGCCGCGGAACGGCACGCGCCAGTTGCCATGTTCGTCGACTGGCAAGCGGCGCGCAGCCTGTCCCGGCGGAGACACCCGCAGCGCGGCCACGGCGGCGCGAGGCTGGGCACTTGTGGCGGGCAGCCACTCGGCGGACACGCCTGCCGTGGCCGCCGGGCTGCCGGTCACCAGCTGCAGCGTGGCCAGCGCCAGCGAAGGCTGGAGCTGCCCTTGCACCACGGCCGCGGCCGGCACGCTGCGCACCAGGCCGTCAGCGTCTGGCAGCACGTTGAAGAAGCCGGCGTGTGGCGCGGCCTGGGCCAGTGCCGGCAGGCTGGCGGCGTAGCCGGTCCACAGCGGCCAGCCTTGCGGGACTGTGTTCGTGCTCGCCAGTGCGGCGGGCAGCTGGCCGGCGCGGTAGTTGGCGCCAGTGGCCTGCAGGTAGAAGCCGGCGACCACGGGTTGGCCGCGCCAGGCGGCGGCCAGCGTGTCGTCACCCTCGGCCGCCTCGGGAAAGACGAAGTCGAAGGCCAGGGCTGCTACCTGCTGGCGCTGCAGCAGTTCGCGGCTCAGCGCGGCAATGCGCTCGCGCGGCCAGGGCCAGTGGCCGACGGCCTGCAGGCTGGCTTCGTCGATGTCGACGATGAGGATGTCAGGATGAGGGCCGGCGGCATGGGCGGGCGCGAGCAGGTCCTGGCGCCAGTCGTCGGCCGCGGCTTCCAGCCTGGCCAGTGGCGGCAGCGGCCGGACAGCGGCATGCCAGGCGCCCAGCAGCGCCAGTGCGCCGCCGGCCCACCAGGCGAGGCCGCGCAGGCGCATCAGTTGCTCGCGGACGCTTGTTCAGGCGCCGGTGTTCAGGGCGTTCAGCCCTGGATGAACTGCATCTGCGTGCCGGCCAGCTCGATGATGTCGCCGTTTTTCAGCGCCATCACGCCGTCGCCCAGCGGGGCGCCGTTGATGCTGGGGCGGGCGTCGCCTTCGACGTGGGCCAGCACGTAGCCGGTGGGCCGCTTGGCGATCGAGGCGACCTGGGTGCCGGGCTTGCCGACGGTGGTGACCGCCTTGGACAGCAGCACTTCGCGGCCGGCGGCGCCACCGTTCAGCACTTTGACCGACGCGGGCAGCGTCTGCACGGCAGGCATGGGCGGCAGGTGCGGCGTGAAGGTGCCGGGCCGCAGGATCATGGTCTTTTCGTAGTCCGGCACTTCGTCGGTCAGGTACTTCAGGCGGTACTTGCCGATCTCGATCGAGTCGTTGTGCGAGAGCAACTGTTTCTTGACCGCCTTGCCGTTGATGTAGGTCCCGTTGGTGCTGTTGAGGTCTTCCAGGAAGACGTCTTCACCGACGGCCAGCAGCACGGCGTGCTCGCCGCTGACGGCAAGGTTGTCGATCACGATGTCGTTGTACGGACGCCGGCCCAGGGTCGTGCGCTCCTTCTGGATCTGCACTTCCTTGAGAACCACGTTGTCGAGTGATACGACCAGCTTGCCCATGAAATCCCTCAGTTGTCCGCGTGCGGACGGCTCCTCTACACCCCTGCCAGGTCAGCGCCGGAAAGGCCACCAGGCCCGGGCTGACGCGTTCTGGCTTCCTTTTGTCCTGGCCAGAATCACGGAGATGTTATCCCTTCCGCCCGCCGCGTTGGCGGCATCCACCAAGGCATGGGCGGTGCTGTCCAGGTCGCTGTCGTGCTGGCGCAGCACTTGCGCGATGCCGGAATCCGGCAGCATATCGGACAGTCCGTCAGAACACAGCAAGATGACATCTCCCGGTAACAAGGCGTGTTCGTGCACTTCCAGCATCACCTCGGGCTCCACGCCGACTGCGCGTGTCACCAGATTGCGGTGCGCGGCGAACTGGGCTTCCTCGGCCGTCAGCAGGCCGGCGTCGATCTGTTCCTGCAGCAGCGAGTGGTCACGGCTGAGCTGGTCCAGCCGGCCGGCGCGCCAGCGGTAGGCGCGCGAGTCACCGAGGTGGCCGATCCAGACCTGATGGCCGCCGAACAAGGCGCCCACCAGCGTGGTGCCCATGCCGTTGTACTCCGGCACGGTTTGCGCTGCGGTGAAGACGGCGCGGTTGGCATGTTGTGCGGCAGCGGCCAGCGCGGCCTGCACGGCGGGGCTGGTGGGCGGGGTGGACTGGTCAGGTTGTTGCGCGGCCCATTCGACCAAGTGGTCCCGCATGACGCGTACCGCCATCTCGCTGGCGACCTCGCCGGCGTTATAGCCGCCCATGCCGTCGGCCAGCAGGCACAGCGACAGGCCGGGGTCGACCAGCACGGCGTCTTCGTTGTTGTGGCGAGCGCGGCCGGTGTCGAGCGCGCTGCTGTAGTCGAGGCTCAGGGGCACAGGCAGGAATCCTGAAATGTGAAGTGATGCCGGGCAGGCATTGTGCGCTCAAGCGTCATGGGCTTTGGTGCGGGTTTCGGGCAGCACCGTGCAGCTTGGCACCAGGAGACGAAGTTCACGCGCGAGTTGCGTGCCGTCCACATGACGCTGGCTGGCGTGTTTGGACAGCAGCCGGGCGATCACGTCGGCCAGCAGTGGCGGCAACTCGGGGCGCAAGGCATCCAGCCGCGGGGCGGGTTCAGTGGCAATCGCCACCAGCAGCTGGCCCATCGAGGCATGGGCAAACGGCAGCCGGCCGGTCAGCAGCTCGAACAGCAGCACGCCCAGCGCGTACAGGTCGCAGCGCCCGTCCAGCGGCAGGCCGCTGAGTTGCTCGGGCGCCATGTAGCCGGGCGTGCCGACGATCAGCCCGCTGCGGCTGCGCTCGGCGTCGCTGAGGCGGGCGCAGCCGAAGTCGCCCAGCTTCAGCATGCCGTTGGCCGGGTTGAACATCACGTTGGCCGGCTTCAGGTCGCGGTGCACCACGCCTTGCCGGTGCGCATGGGCCAGTGCCTCTGCCATGGCCGCGCCGATCTGCAGCACCAAGCCTTCCGGCAGCAGTTGCCCGGGTGTGGTGTAACGGATCAGGTCGCCGCCTGGCACCCATTCCATCGCGATCCAGCCATGCGCTTCGTGCGACTGGCTGACGACGCCCGATGCGAAGGTCTGCACGATGTGCGGATGCTGCAGGCGGGCTGCCGTTTCGGCTTCGTGCAGAAAGCGCTCACGGGTGTGTTCGCTGCCTTGCAGCCTCACCGTCTTCAGCGCGACGGGCTCGCCGGTGCGCGGCGCGTCTGCCAGGTAGAGCGCACCTTGGGGGCCCTGCACCAGCACCCGCTGCAGCGTGTAGCCGGCCAGTTTGCCCAGCGGCGGCGCTGGCGCTGCCGGCAATGCCGCGGATGTGGCCGGTTCGCTGGGCGGCGGCTGGCTGGTGGCGGGCCAGGCTTGCTGCCTGGCGCCTTGGTTGCGGCGGAACAGCTGCTGCCAGAAGCCCGGTTGGGCGGTTGCCATCGTTGGCGTTTCCCTTGGGTGAATTGGGGCTGGCTGACCTTAGCACAGCGGCAGCCCCGTCAGGTCCTGGGACTCGCCCACCCGCGGGGTGGCATACCTCCACGGGTGGATGCGGTGCGGCGCTCAGTGAGCCACGCCGGGCTGGGCCGCGTTGGTGTTGGCGCGGCGCTTGCGCCACCAGCCCGCAGCCAGCACGCCGACGACCACCACCGCATAGGTCAGCAAGCGGGTGGGCAGCGAGGCATCGAATACCGCGTCCAGCAGCGGCTCGTCGATCACCATCTTGGCGGCAGTGAAGGCCAGCACGCCGGCGCCGATGTAGGTGATGGCGGGGAAACGGTCCACCAGCTTCAGCACCAGGCTGCTGCCCCAGACCACGATGGGCACGCTGATCAGCAGGCCGATGATGACCAGGTCGAAGGCGCCATGCGCCGCGCCGGCCACGCCCAGCACGTTGTCGATGCCCATCAGTGCGTCAGCGACGACGATGGTCTTCATCGCGCCCCAGAAGGTGGTGGCGCCCCCGCCTTCATGACCACCTTCGTCGTTGGAGGCCAGCAACTGGTAGGCAATCCAGACCAGGCCCAGGCCACCGGCCAGCATCAGGCCGGGGATCTTCAGCAGCCAGACCACGACCACCGTCATCAGCGAGCGCACGACGATGGCGCCCACGGTGCCCCACAGGATGGCCTTGCCCTGCAGGTGCTTGGGCAGGCCGCGGGCGGCCAGGGCAATGACGATCGCGTTGTCGCCGGCCAGGACGAGGTCGATCAGGACAATGGCCAGCAGCGCTGAGAACCATTGGGCGGACAGGAATTCCATGTGTGTGCTCCAGGTTGTCGGTGGGTACGACACACCCTGTGATCGGGCGAGAGCCAAAGACGCGCCGGATCAACCGGACGGGGATGCCTTCGAACTCCCGACGCGTGTCGCGCGGGCGTGTCGAAGGTCTTGCTCGACAAGCGGCTGTTGCGGCCAGCTTGTCCGACAGACCGGGGGCTTGCGACCCCGTATTGACGACCTGCCGATGGGAGCTACTCCCCTTCAGGCCGCCATTATGCGGGACACCAAAGGAAAACCCCGCCGGGTGGCGGGGTTTGTCAGCGGAAAGCGGCCTTGTTTCAGCTGGCTTTGGCCTGCGCCGCGCGGTGCGCGCGCTGCTTCAGGAAGTGGCCTAGCGCAACGACGAACACGGCGCCGATGGCCCCGGCGATCTCTGGCACGATTTCCGGCTGCGGTCCGATCAGTGAGACCACGCCCGGGTCGGTCAAGGCCATTTCACCGGCCAGGTAGCCCAGCAGTGCAGCGCCCAGCGTGATGATGATGGGGAAACGGTCCATGACCTTCAGCAGCATCGTCGAGCCGAAGATGATCAGCGGGATGCTGATGCCCAGGCCCAGGATCAGCAGCAGCGTGTTGTTGTGCGCGGCGGCGGCCACGGCCAGCACATTGTCCAGGCTCATCACCAGGTCGGCCACGAGGATGGTGCGGATGGCCGTCATCAGGCTGGTGTGGCCGGTGCCGTGTGCGTCGTCCTCATCGTCGTTCTCCAGCAGCAGCGAGGTGCCGATGTAGACCAGCGCCACACCGCCCACCAGCTTCAGGTAAGGCATGGCCAGCAGCTTGACCGCCAGCAGCGTCAGCACGATCCGCATCACGATGGCGGCGGCGCTGCCGTAGAAGATGGCCTTCTTCTGCTGGTTGGCCGGCAGGGCGCGGGCAGCCATGGCGATCACCACTGCGTTGTCGCCCGAAAGCAGCACGTTCGCAAGGATGATGGAGCCGAGGGCGGCCCAGAAGGCGGCCGAAGTGATGTCCATGGCGTGGGTTCTCCCGAAGAATGATGTTGTGGGTGGCGGTGGCCCCGGCCGCCTGATGGCCGAATGAAAAAGGCCTGATGCGTCTGCATCAGGCCCTTGCGCAGGGCATCGACCTTGCGATCGATCCCTGGATTCTAGGCAAGCCTGTCAGGTGGCTGTCCGTGGTACTACGGACATCCCTAGGCTGTCGGCGCCGACCTTACAGCATGGCTTTCAGCAGCTTGGCCATTTCCGACGGGTTGCGGGTGATGGTGAAGCCACACTCTTCCATGATCGCCAGCTTGGCATCGGCCGTGTCTGCGCCGCCGGAGATCAGCGCGCCGGCATGGCCCATGCGCTTGCCGGGAGGCGCGGTCACGCCGGCGATGAAGCCGACGATGGGCTTCTTCATGTTCAGCTTGCACCAACGGGCGGCTTCCGCCTCGTCCGGGCCGCCGATCTCGCCGATCATGATGACGGCGTCGGTGTCCGGGTCGTCATTGAAGGCCTGCATCACGTCGATGTGCTTCAGTCCGTTGATTGGGTCGCCACCGATGCCGACGGCGCTGGACTGGCCCAGGCCGATTTCGGTCAGCTGTGCCACGGCTTCATAGGTCAGCGTTCCCGAGCGCGAGACCACGCCGATGCGGCCCTTGCGGTGGATGTGGCCGGGCATGATGCCGATCTTGATTTCTTCCGGCGTGATCAGGCCGGGGCAGTTCGGGCCCAGCAGCAGCGTCTTCTTGCCGCCGGCAGCTTCCTTGGCCTTCATCTTGTTGCGCACTTCCAGCATGTCCTTCACGGGAATGCCTTCGGTGATGCAGATCGCCAGGTCCAGGTCGGCTTCGACGGCTTCCCAGATCGCGGCCGCGGCGCCTGCCGGCGGCACGTAGATCACCGACACGGTCGCGCCGGTCTGGCCGGCGGCTTCCTTGACGCTGCCGTAGATGGGAATGTCGGAGAACTTCTCGCCGGCCTTCTTCGGGTTCACGCCGGCCACGAAGGCGTTCTTGCCGTTCGCGTAAGCCTGGCAGCCCAGGGTGTGGAACTGGCCAGTCTTGCCGGTGATGCCCTGCGTGATGACCTTGGTGTCTTTGTTGATGTAAATGGACATGGTGCCCCTCGTATGCGGTGTACCGCACCCGATCCCCCGAGGGGATCACGCCCAGCTTGGGGCGGCCCGGCGCTCGGGCGTGGTGCGATGGTGTGGATGGGAGTCAGGCGACGGCGGCGACGATCTTGGTGGCCGCTTCGGCCATCGTGTCGGCCGCGATGATGGGTAGGCCGCTTTCGGCCAGCATCTTCTTGCCCAGGTCTTCGTTGGTGCCCTTCATGCGCACCACCAGCGGCACCGACAGGTTCACCGCCTTGCAGGCCGTGATCACGCCGGTGGCGATGGTGTCGCACTTCATGATGCCGCCGAAGATGTTGACCAGGATGCCCTTGACTTCCGGGTTCTTCAGCATGATCTTGAAGGCTTCGGTGACCTTCTCGGCAGTGGCGCCACCACCCACGTCCAGGAAGTTGGCCGGCTCGCCGCCGAACAGCTTGATGGTGTCCATGGTGGCCATCGCCAGGCCGGCGCCGTTCACCAGGCAGCCGATGTTGCCGTCCAGGCTGATATAGGCCAGGTCGAACTTCGAGGCTTCGACTTCGGCCGGATCTTCTTCGTCCAGGTCGCGGTAGGCGACGATTTCCGGGTGGCGGAACAGGGCGTTGGCGTCGAAGTTGAACTTGGCGTCGAGCGCGATCAGGTTGCCCTTGGAGTCGCAGTTCAGCGGGTTGATTTCCACCAGCGACGCGTCGGTGTCCATGTAGCACTTGTAGAGCTTGGCGAACAGGTCCACGGCCTGGTCCACCGAGGCGCCGGTCAGGCCGATGGCTGCGGCAATCTTCCTGCTCTGCTCGGCCGTCAGGCCCACCAGCGGGTCGATCATCTCGGTGACGATCTTCTCGGGGGTCGAGTGCGCAACTTCCTCGATGTCCATGCCGCCTTCGCTCGAAGCGATGAAGGCGACCTTCTGCGTGCCGCGGTCGGTGACCAGCGAGACGTAGAGTTCATTCTTGATGTCGGCGCCTTCTTCGATGTAGAGGCGGCGCACTTTCTGGCCTTCCGGGCCGGTCTGGTGCGTGACCAGCTGCATGCCGAGGATCTGCTCGGAGATGGCCTTGACGTCGTCCATCGTGCGCGCGAGCTTCACGCCGCCGCCCTTGCCGCGGCCGCCAGCGTGGATCTGGGCCTTCACGACCCAGACCGGCCCGCCCAGCTTCTGGGCGGCTTCCACCGCCTCTTGCACGTTGAAGGCCGGGATGCCCTTGGGCACCGGCACACCGAACTGGCGCAGGATTTCCTTGCCTTGGTACTCGTGAATCTTCATGGGAGGGTCTTTGCGTGAGTGCGAAAACGGGGAAGGAGCAGCGGCAGTGCCGGCTCAGCGGGAAATGCTGCCAGCGGGACCGGCGCGCAATTTTGCGGCAGTTTCGTCGGCGGCGGCCTGACGGAACCAGCGGGGATAGTGCAGTCTGACCACCTCGCCATCGGTGACGAGGGCGTGGCAGCGGTCGAGCTGGAAAGGGGGTTCGTCGCCCTGGCCGTGGGTGTCCAGCACCTCGCCGGCAAAAGCCTGGACGACAGCGGTGGGCAGCAGGTCGCCCATTTCGGTCAGGTGGGTGCAGCCGCGAACGCCGCCCACGCGTTCGCGCAGCGCGCGCTTGAAGCCTTGCATCAGGTTCAGCCCGGCCAGCCTGCCGTAGGCGTCGCCGTGCTGGTTGCAATGGCCCGGATAGGGCGTGGCGCGGGATTCTGCGCCCGCTTCGAGGATGTTGAAGCGGGTGTCGACGACCAGCCGCAGCAGCAGGTCGTGCACTGGCTCGCCAGCCGGGCGCACCCCGTTGGCGGTGCTGATCGGGTGGGTCTTGATGTCCGTAATGCGGGCGTCGACTTCCCACAGCCCGTCGTCGCGAGCGAACACGGTCACGCTGATCGCACGGTGGTGCTTCAGCTGGCGGGTGGGGGATGCAGCGGGCAAAGGCATGGGGACAGCTGCCCCGAACCGGGCCAGACAACCAAAGATTTTACACCCTTGCTGCATCGCAGCATGCCCGTTCCCTCAAGTGACCTGATGACTTGCCGGCGCGAGGCCAGTCCTCACGAGCAGCGTGTAACCCGCATGTACCTGGTTTCGGGCATCACCTGGATGCCCGCGAGCAGTGCGAGTCAGTCGTCTTCCCTGTCGCCCACAACCCGCCGCACCACGTCCCCAGCAAAGCCGCGCGCGGCGAGGAAACGCATCTGCCTGGCCCTTTCGGCAGCTTCGCTTGCAGGGGTGTCACCAAAGCGTCGGCGCCACACCTCGCGGGCGCGTGCCAGCTCGGTCTGTCGCAGCTGCAGCGCGGTTTCGGCATCCAGCGCCACACCATGCTGCGCCAGTTCCTGCTTGATGCGCATCTGGCCCAGCTTGCCGGCGCGGGCGTTGACGCGGCTCTCGATGAAGCGGGCGTCGCTTTGATAGCGCTGCGCTTCCAGCCAGTCCAGCACTTCGTCGACCTCTGCGCCCAGGTTTTCCTGCGCCAGTTCGTGCATGCCGGCATCCCCATCGTCATCCGGCCCGGCCGATGAGCTGGATGCGGCCGGATCGAGGCCAAAGGCGGTGGCGAAATCCAGGCCGGCGGCGCGCTCGGCCGCGCGGCGCTGGTCTTCGGCCAGCCAGGCAAGGCGCTTGCGGCCATGGGCCAGCAGCTTGGTGCGCAGCTCGGCACGGCTGTGTTCGCGCCGCGCCAGCAGTGCCAGCGCCTGGGCCTTCAGGCTGGGAGGAGCGGTCTTCACGGCGGGACGGGCAGAAGGCGCCAGGAGATGACGCCTGGGCGATGGCTGGCGCCACCGCCAAGTGCCAGCGGCGGCTCAAGCCGGCTGCTGGCCGCGGTTCATGCTGCCGCAGTGCCCGCCGCCGCGTTCAGCAGCGGCACGCCCAGTGCAGCGCGCACCTTGTTTTCGATCTCGCGCGCCAGGTCGGCGTTTTCACGCAGGAATTCGCGCGAGTTGTCCTTGCCCTGGCCGATCTTCTCGCCGTTGTACGAATACCAGGCACCGGACTTGTCGACGATCTTGGCCTGCACGCCCAGGTCGATGATCTCGCCTTCGCGGCTGGTGCCTTCGCCGTAAAGAATGTCGAACTCGGCTTCCTTGAACGGCGGAGCGACCTTGTTCTTGACGACCTTGACGCGGGTCTCGTTGCCGATGACCTCTTCGCCCTTCTTGATCGAGCCGATGCGGCGGATGTCCAGTCGCACCGAGGCGTAGAACTTCAGCGCATTGCCACCGGTGGTGGTTTCCGGGCTGCCGAACATCACGCCGATCTTCATGCGGATCTGGTTGATGAAGATCACCATGCAGTTGGACTTCTTGATCGTCGCGGTCAGCTTGCGCAGCGCCTGGCTCATCAGCCGGGCCTGCAGGCCGGGCAAGGAGTCGCCCATTTCGCCTTCGAGTTCGGCCTTGGGCGTCAGTGCGGCGACCGAGTCGACGATGATCAGGTCGACCGCGCCGGAGCGGCACAGCGAATCGACGATCTCAAGCGCCTGCTCGCCGGTGTCGGGCTGGCTGATCAGCAGTTCCTGCAGGTTCACGCCGAGCTTTTGCGCGTACTGGATGTCCAGCGCGTGTTCGGCGTCGATGAAGGCGGCCACGCCGCCGAGCTTCTGCATTTCGGCCACGACCTGCAGCGTCAGCGTGGTCTTGCCCGAGGACTCAGGGCCGTAGATCTCGACCACGCGGCCGCGCGGCAGGCCGCCGACGCCCAGCGCCACGTCCAGGCCCAGCGAGCCGGTGGAGACGACCTGGATGTCCTCGATCTTTTCGCCATCGCCCAGGCGCATGATCGAACCCTTGCCAAACTGCTTCTCGATTTGCGAGAGGGCCGCTTGCAGGGCCTTGGACTTTTCGGGGTTCAGCGTATTGGCGGGGGCGGGGGCATTCATGCAAGTCTCTCCTGGTGATGGCCGCGATTATGGCAGAAGCTGGATATTCGTACAGTATCTTGGCGCCACGATTTGCGAGATTGCATCATGTCGCGTGGGCGGCACTGTGAACCTCGCCACCTAGAATCAAACGAGTCGGCCAGCAGGCTGCGAGGAGACAAGGCAATGCGCATCCTGATAGCCGAAGACGACCAGGTCCTGGCCGATGGCTTGCTGCGCTCGCTGCGCGGCGCCGGTTATGCGGTGGACCAGGTCGGCAACGGCAGCGAGGCCGACGCTGCCCTGGCGGCCCACGAATTCGACCTGGTGATCCTGGACCTGGGCCTGCCCAAGCTGCATGGCCTGGAAGTGCTGCGCAAGCTGCGCGCCCGCGGCACCTCCACGCCGGTGCTGATCCTCACTGCGGCCGATTCGGTCGAGCAGCGTGTCAAGGGCCTGGACCTGGGGGCCGATGACTTTATGGCCAAGCCGTTTTCGCTGCAGGAGCTCGAAGCGCGGGTACGCGCGCTGACCCGGCGCGGCCTGGGCACGGCCTCCAGCGTCATCAAGCACGGCCCGCTGACCTTCGACGCCACCGGCCGCGTGGCCTACATCAATGACCAGATGATCGATCTGTCGGCGCGCGAGATCAGCCTGCTGGAAGTGCTGCTGCAGCGCGCCGGTCGGCTGGTCAGCAAGGACCAGCTGGTGGCCCGGCTGTGCGAATGGGGCGAAGAGGTCAGCAACAACGCGATCGAGGTCTACATCCACCGCTTGCGCAAGAAGATCGAGCAGGGCCAGATCCGCATCGCCACGGTGCGGGGCCTGGGCTACTGCCTCGAAAAAATCGCCGCCTAGAGGCCCATGCGGCTGTTGCCCTCCGCCCGCCCTGCGCCTTCGGCCGACAGCAGCACGCCACGCGAACAACGCTCGTTGTTTGGTGAGATCCTCGACTGGATGCTGGCGCCGCTGCTGCTGCTGTGGCCGATGAGCGTGGCGCTGACCTGGCTGGTGGCGCAGAACATCGCGGCCCGGCCTTACGACCGCGACCTGGGCCAGCTGGCCCACATGGTCTCGCGCCAGATGGCGGTGGAGCTGGCGGCCAATCCTGGCCTGCCGGTGCGGCTGCCGGAATCGGCCGCGGTGCTGCTGCGCAGCGACGAAGTCGACCGGGTGTATTTCCAGGTGCTGGACGCCCAGGGCCGCCTGATCACCGGTGACCGTGACCTGCCGCCGGTCGACGGCGAGCGCAGCGCACCGGGCGAGCTGGCCTGGCGCGACGCCGAGGTGCGCGGCGAGCCGGTGCGCGTGGTCAGCCTGCGGCCGCTGCAGGTGGACGGCAACGCTTCGCAGCCGTGGCCGGTCGCGCTGGTGCAGGTGGCCGAGACGCTGGACAAGCGCTCGCGCCTGGCCACCGAGATCATCAAGGGCGTGATCCTGCCGCAGTTCGTGATCCTGCCGCTGGCGGTGCTGCTGGTGTGGTTTGCGCTGGCGCGTGGCATTGCGCCGCTGAACCAGTTGCAGCAGCGCATCCGCCAGCGCGAGAGCCACGACCTGAGCCCGATCGAGGAACACGACGCGCCTGAGGAAGTGGCGCCGCTGGTGCGCTCGATCAATGACCTGCTGGCCCGGCTGGACCAGAGCATGGGCGCGCAGAAGCACTTCCTGGCCGACGCTGCGCACCAGCTGAAGACGCCGCTGGCGGGGCTGCGCACCCAGGCCGAGCTGGCCCAGCGCGAGATCGATGCGGGTGGCGACGTGCGTTCGGTGCGCCGCTCGCTGCAGCAGATCTCGCTGTCCAGCCAGCGTGCGGCCCACATGGTCAACCAGCTGCTGGCGATGGCGCGCGCCGAGGACCACGAACAGGCCCAGCGGCGCCAGGTGTTCGGCCTGGTGCGGCTGGCCATCGACACGGTGCAGGACTTCGTGCCGCGGGCCATGGAAAAGCGCATCGACCTGGGCTACGAGGGCCCGGATGCCAGCGAGCGGGTGGCGAAGCTGCTGGGCCAGCCGCTGCTGGTGCGCGAGCTGGTGCGCAACCTGGTCGACAACGCACTGCAGTACACCCCCGAGGGCGGCACGGTCACGGTGCGGGTGTTCGCCGACCCGTTTGGCCAGGTCATGGTGCTGCAGGTGGAGGACAACGGCCCGGGCATTGCGCCGGCCGAGCGCGAGCTGGTCTTCCAGCCGTTCTACCGCGGCCTGGGCACCAACGTGGATGGCAGCGGCCTGGGCCTGGCCATCGTCAAGGAAATCGCCGACAAGCATGGCGCCACGGTGAGCATCGAATACGCCCGCCAGACGCCGCAGCACGAAGGCCTGGGCACCTTGATCACCTGCCGCTTCCCGATCGCGCCAGCCGTGCCGGCGGCGTAGCAGTTCAGAAGCGGATGGAGACGCCGGCGCCCCACTGGAAATCGGCGGTTTCGCGAGTCAGGCCGCGCGAGGCGGCGAGGTCCAGCTGCAGCGAATCGGTCACCAGGTAGCTGGCGCCGAAGTCAAGGCTGACGACCTTGCCGCCGTTGTGCTTGGCGGCGAGTTGCTGGCCGGCGATTTCGACGAAGCTGTGCCAGGCCGGCCCCCAGCCCTTGCCCAAGGTGACGGCGAAGATGCCGGCGGCAAAGCGCTTGCCGTCCTCGGTCTTGTCGGCGACCAAGCCCGGCATCACGCCGACCGAGAAGTCGTGCGGCAAATCCCATTCGGCGACAAAGCGCAGCGAAGGGCGCACGCCCTGGCCGCGGAAGTCGCGGCTGCCCGAAGCCAGGTCGGCGTGCAGCAGCCAGGCCATGCCCGGTGCGCCAGTCTCTTCGTCGCCCTCCTGCATGCGCCACTTCAGGCCCAGCGAGGTGTCGGCAAAGCCGTGGGTGGTGGTGGTGTCGGCGGTCGTGTCCTGCGTGCGGCTGTGCATCGCGCCGTCGGTCTCGATTCGCAGTTCCAGCGCGTCACTGACGCCCAGGCGCAGCAGCGTCGGCGTGCTGCGGGTGCGGGTCTTCAGGCCGCTGCCGTCCTGGCGCTCGCTGCTGAAGCCAGTTTCGATCTGGAAGCGGCCGCGGCCGACCACGTCGCTGGATTCGACGAAGTCCGGCCGGTCGGTGACGATCTCGTCGCCAGCAAAGGCCGAAGGCAGCGCGCAGGCCGCCAGCAGCGTCAGCATGGCAAGCTGGGGGAAACGGAACAGGGGCAGGGCAGCAGCCATGGGATTTCCTCGCGAGGAAGCCCCGCACCCCTGGCATTTCGGCGCGTTGGCGCCGGAACTGAAGCGGCTCGCCCGAAGGCCTCAGCTTTGCATCAGCCGCCGGCTGCGGGCGATGGACATCAGCATGCCCATGGCCAAGCCCAGTGTGACCATCGCGGTGCCGCCGTAGCTGATGAAGGGCAGCGGAATGCCCACGACGGGCAGGATGCCGCTGACCATGCCCATGTTGACCATCGCGTAGGTGAAGAAGCTCATCGTCAGCGCACCGCCCAGCAGCCGCGTGAAGGCGGTGGGCGCCTGCGCGGCGATCACCAGGCCGCGCGCCAGCACGAAGGTGAAGCAGGCGATCAGGCCCAGCGTGCCCATCAGGCCGAATTCTTCTGCATAGGCGGCGAACACGAAGTCGGTGGTGCGCTCGGGAATGAACTCCAGATGGGTCTGCGTGCCCTTCATGAAGCCCTTGCCGGTCGGGCCGCCGGAGCCGATGGCGATCATGCCCTGGATGATGTGGAAGCCCTTGCCCAGCGGGTCGGTGGTCGGGTCCAGCAGGGTGCAGACGCGGTGCTTCTGGTAGTCCCGCATGGCAGGCCACTTCACGTCGTCTTGGCAGATGCGGTCACCCGACATCACCAGCGCTGCGACGGCGATGGCGCCTGCCAGCAGCACCGGCAGGATCAGCTTCCAGGACAGGCCGGCGAAATAGATCACGTACAGGCCGCCGGACAGGATCAGGATGGCGGTGCCCAGGTCCGGCTGCTTGACGACCAGGCCCACCGGCACCAGCAGCAACAGCCCGGCGACGACGAAGTCCAGCGTGCGCAGCTGGCCCTCGCGCTTCTGGAACCACCAGGCCAGCATCAGCGGCATCGCCAGCTTCAGCAACTCGCTGGGCTGGATCACGATGCCCACGTTCAGCCAGCGTGTCGCGCCCTTCTTGGTCACGCCGAACAACGCGGTGGCGATCAGCAGTGCCACGCCAACGGTGTACAGCGGCACGGCGACGCGCATCAGCTTTTGCGGCGGCACCTGGGCCACGGCAAACAGGATGAACAGCGCCAACAGCATGTTGCGGCCGTGGTCGACGAAACGGGTGCCGTGGTCGTAGCCGGCCGAGTACATGGTCACCAGGCCGATGCCGCCCAGCAGCCCCAGCCCCAGCAGCAGCGGCAGGTCGAAGCCGTAGAAGACCGGCAGCACGCGGCGCCACAGCGGTGGACGTTCCAGCACAACGCTCACTGGTGTATCCCTTCGCGCTGACGCGCTGCGATTTCGCCCTTGGGGCGGCCCTGCGGGCTCATGGCGGGCCTCCCGAACTGGGCTTGGGTGCCGGCGCCAGCACCGGCAGCACCGCGCTGGCCGGCTTGGGCGGCACCGGCTTGGGGGCGGGGGCGGAAGCGGACGCTGCGGCAGAAGCAGCGCCGGAAGCAGGCGTTTCAGCGCTGCTGGCTGCAAGGGCAGCTTCGCTGGCGGCCAGCTCGGGCGTGGGCACCAGGCCCATTGCGACGCTGGCGCCGGTGCCGGTGGGCAGCGGAATGTCCGCCGGGTTGCGCGGCTTGCCGACCGGCGCGGTGGCCTTGCCCTGGCGCACCAGCGCCATGTCTTCTTCGCTGGGGTACTCGTTCCTCAGCACATAGTCGAACACGCGGCGCGCGATGGGCGCGGCCGAGGTCGAGCCGAAGCCGGCGTTCTCGACGATCAGGGCCAGCGCGACGCGGGGCGCTTCGAGCGGCGCGAAGGCGATGTAGAGCGAGTGGTCGCGCTTGCGCTCGTCGGCCTTGATGTCCTTGTAGGTCTGCCCCGCTCGCAAGCCGATCGCCTGGGCCGTGCCGGTCTTGCCGCCACTCTGGTAGGCGGCTCCGGCGAAGACCGCACGCGAGGTGCCTTCGAGCGTCACGCCGTTCATCGCGTTGCGGATCACGTCGACATCGGCCGGCCGCAGCGGCAGCGCGCTCAGCGCGTCGCTTGCGATGTGGCGTTGATCGTGCTTGACCACGTCCTCGATTTCACGCACCAGCCGCGGCTTGTAGCGCTGGCCGCCTGTCGACAGCGTCGAGACGGCGGTGGCCAGCTGCAGCATCGTGAAGCTGTTGTAGCCCTGGCCAATGCCCAGCGAGATGGTTTCGCCGGGAAACCACTTCTGGTTCGCCGGAGTCTTCGCAAAGTAGCGACGCTTCCAATCCTGCGAGGGCAGCACGCCGGTCACCTCGCCTTCCAGGTCGATGTCGGTTTTGCGGCCGAAGCCGAAGGGTTCCAGTTGATCGTGGATCAGGTCCACGCCCATCTCGTTGGCCAGGCTGTAGAAGTAGACATTGCTGGAGGTGACGATGGCCAGGCGCATGTCCTTGGGGCCGGCGCGGTCGCCCTCGGCGCTGCCGAAGGTGCGGCCGCCGAAGCTGTAGGTCAGGTTGTCCTGGATCACCACGCTGGGCGAGCGCTTGCCGGTGTTCAGCGCAGCCATCGCCATGTAGGGTTTGAAAGTCGAGCCCGGCGGATAGGTGCCGCGCATGGCCCGATTCAGCAAGGGCTTGTCGGGGTTCTCGTTCAGATCGCGCCAGGAGTCGGCATCGATGCCGTCGACGAACAGATTGGGATCGAAGGTCGGCTTCGAGACGAAGGCCAGCACCTCGCCGTTGCGCGGGTCGATGGCCACCAGCGCGCCGCGGCGCTCGCCGAACAGCTCCTCGACCATCGCCTGCAGCTTGATGTCGATCGACAAGTGCAGCTCGTTGCCAGGCGTGGGTGGGCGGCTGTTGAGCCGGCGCACTGCACGGCCACCGGCCGAGGTCTCCACCTCTTCATAGCCGGTCGCCCCGTGCAGCTCGCTTTCGTAGCTCTGCTCCAGCCCCAGCTTGCCGATGTATTCGGTGCCGCGGTAGTTGGCCAGCACGTCGTCGTCCCAATCCTCCATGGCCTTTTTCTCAGCCTGGTTGATGCGGCCGATGTAGCCCAGCATGTGGGACCCAGTGTCACCCAGCGGGTAGTTGCGGAACAGCCGTGCCTTGATGTCCACGCCGGCAAAGCGGAAGCGCTGGGCCAGGAAGCGCGCCACTTCCACGTCGGTCAGCTTGGTGCGGATGGGCAGTGACTCGAAGCTCTTGCTTTCTTCCATCTGCCGCTTGAAGCGGCGCCGGTCTCGCGGCTGGATCTCCACCACCTGCGTCAGCGCATTGATCGTCTCTTCCAGGTTCTCGACCTTGGACGGGGTGATCTCCAGCGTGTAGGCGGTGTAGTTCGAAGCCAGCACCACGCCGTTGCGATCCAGGATGCGGCCACGGTTGGGCACCACCGGCAGCACGGCGATGCGGTTGGCCTCGGCGCGGGTCGACAGTTCGTCGTGCCGGTAGACCTGCAGGTACACCAGCCGCGAGCTCAGCAGCCCGAAGGCGATCAGCACGAAAAACGCCGCCGCGACCGAGCGCAGCCGGAACCTGTCCAGCTCGCGCTCGACATTGCGCAACTCCGTCATGCCGGCAACTCTTGCATGCGCTGTTTCACAGCGGCCGCGTCTTGTCCGGGTCCGGCGGCCGGCGCTGCGGCGCCAGCAGCACCCAGCTCGCCACCGGCCACAGCAGGGCCTGGATCAGCGGCGCCAGCGCCAGCTGCCAGCCAGGGAAAGCGTCGCCGGCCAGCAGGCGGATCAGCAGAGAGACCAGCTGCGCGATGAAAAACAGCGGCAGCACGTGCAGCAGCTGCGCACCCCAGCCAAAGCCCAGCACCCGGCGGTGCAGCGCAATCGCGAAGTAGCTCAGCAGGCTGTACGACAGCGCGTGCTGGCCCAGCAGCGCCCCTTCGTGCACGTCCATCAGCAGGCCAAACACAAAGGCCCAGCCAATGCCCACGCGGCGCGGCTGGTGCACATTCCAGAACACCAGCACCAGCGCGATGAAGTCCGGCATCGCCGCGTAGCGGCCCAGCGGCATCAGATTGAGCGCCATCGCCAGCAGCAGCGAGAACCACAGGAAGACCGGATTGACCGGCAGCAACAGCTGCCCGGCGCCGCGCGGCATGATCATCGGCGCTCTCCCTTGGGCTTGCTGCTGGCGCTGGCGGCAGGACGCGAGGCGGCCGCGGCCGGTCGCGAGGCCGCCGGGTGCGGTGCGCTGGCGATTGCAACACGCGCAGGCGGCGCGGGGGTTTCTTCATGCGCCGGCTGCTGCTGCTCCAGCGGCTCCAGCACCAGCACATGGTGCACGCCGCCCAGCGGTGCCATGGGCTGCAGGCCGATGCGGGCGAAGCCGGCATCGCCGCGCCTGTCCATGCGCGTGACCTTGGCCACCGGCAGTCCGGCCGGGTAGATGCCGTCGACACCGCTGGTGGTCAGCAGGTCGCCGACCTGCACGTCGTCGGTCGCCGAGACGAAGCGCAGTTCCATCTGGTTTTCCTCACCGCCGCCAAAGGCTGCGCTGCGGTGCTGGGTGCGGGTGTTCAGCACCGGGATGGCGGCGTCCTTGTCGATCAGCAGCGTGACCTCGGCGCTCATCAGGTAGGTGCGCGTGACCTGGCCCAGGACCCCGGCTTCATTGATCACAGGCGAGCCGTCGACCACGCCGTGGCGGCTGCCGCGGTCGATGAAAAGCTTGTGCGAATAAGGGTCCGGCGCCTCGTACAGCACCTCGGCCGCCAGCGAGCGCACCTGCAGGCCTGGCCGCAGTCCCAGCAGCGCGCGCAGTTCCGCGTTCTCGTGGGCCAGCCGGCCGGCGCTGGCCGACTGTTCGGACTGGACCACCAGCTTCTGCTGCAACGCGTCGGCCTTGGCATAGGCCTGGTGCACGCCGCCGAAGTACTCCCCCACGCCGTCCCAGGCCTGCATCGGCAGGCTGAGCACGCGCACCACCGGCAGCAGCGCGGTGGCCATGGCGTTGCGCAGCGGCTGGGTCAGCGCGAAGCGGTGGTCGGCGGCCATCAGGAAGATGGCCAGCGCGGTGCACAGCAAGAGCTTGGAAAGCGCGGGCAGGCCCTGCCGGAAGAAGGGCGGTGGGCTGCGGTCGAAGGTGCCCAGTGGCATGGCGGTTGGGCGCTTGTCAGGGCATGAACAGAGGAGGCCGCGGCGTCAACGGATGACGTGCGGCCCTGCAGTGGCCGGTTACTCCTGCGTGAAGATCGAGCCCAGGCGTTCCATGCTTTCCAGCGCCATGCCGCAACCGCGCACCACGCAGGTCAGCGGGTCCTCGGCCACCAGCACCGGCAGGCCGGTTTCCTCGGCCAGCAGGCGGTCCAGGTCGCGCAGCAGCGCGCCGCCGCTGGTCAGCATCATGCCGCGCTCGGCGATGTCGGCGCCGAGTTCCGGCGGGGTCTGTTCCAGCGCGTTTTTCACCGAGGAGACGATCTGGTTCAGCGGGTCGGTCAGCGCTTCCAGGATCTCGTTGGACGAGATGGTGAAGCTGCGCGGCACGCCTTCGGAAAGGTTGCGGCCCTTGACTTCCATTTCCTTCACCTCGGAGCCGGGGAAGGCCGAACCGATGTTCTTCTTGATCGCCTCGGCGGTGGGCTCGCCGATCAGCATGCCGTAGTTGCGGCGGATGTAGTTGATGATGGCTTCGTCGAACTTGTCGCCACCCACCCGGACCGAGCCCTTGTAGACCATGCCGCCCAGCGAGATCACGCCGACCTCGGTGGTGCCGCCGCCAATGTCGACCACCATCGAGCCGGAAGCTTCCGACACCGGCAGGCCGGCACCGATGGCCGCTGCCATCGGTTCTTCGATCAGGTAGACCTCGGAGGCGCCTGCGCCCAGGGCCGATTCACGGATGGCCCGGCGCTCGACCTGGGTCGAGCCGCAGGGCACGCAGATGATGATGCGCGGGCTGGGCTTCAGCAGGGACCGCGGATGGACCATCTTGATGAACTGCTTGAGCATTTGCTCGGTGACGGTGAAGTCGGCGATCACGCCGTCCTTCATCGGGCGGATGGCCTCGATGTTGCCCGGCACCTTGCCCAGCATGGCCTTGGCTTCGTGGCCCACGGCCTGGATGGTCTTCTTGCCGTTGGGGCCGCCTTCGTGACGGATGGAAACGACCGAGGGCTCGTCCAGCACGATGCCCTTGCCTCGCACGTAGATCAGCGTGTTGGCGGTGCCCAGGTCAATGGCGAGGTCGGTGGAAACGTAGCGGCGGAGGGAAGCGAACATGGGGGCTCAGTCCAGACAATGGCAGGCCACGAGGTCGGCGGCCATCCACGTCCGTTGGACGCAGGGCGGGCTCAGTACCTCGAGGCTCATGGATGGGGGGTGTGCTCGTCGAACTTGCGGGCCTCGTGCCACGCAGCAGGATCGCTGGACATGGCATCGGAAGAGGTCGCCGATAGGTCGCGGATAACCGGAGATAATACCCCAAGCCCCCCGCAGACATGGGGTGCGCAGGCCCTTTTTTGCCCGCTGGAAGCCTGTTCCGGCCGCTTTGATTTCACCTTGAAACACCCATGGCACTCTCCCCCGCGGACGTGAGCCGCATCGCCCATCTGGCGCGCCTGGAACTCTCCGGCGCTGAGGCCGACGCGATGCTCACCCAGCTGAACGGCTTCTTCGGCATCGTCGAGCAGATGAGCGCGGTCGACACCCGCGGCATCGAGCCGCTGTACACCCCGCTGTCGGCAGTGCAGGACGTGACGCTGCGCCTGCGCGACGACGTGGTGACCGAAAGCAACAACCGCGAGCGCAACCAGTTGAGCGCCCCTGCTGTCGAGAACGGCCTGTTCCTTGTGCCCAAGGTGATCGAATGAGCGCAGGTGAATTGCACACCCTGGGCGTGGCCCAGTTGTCCGCCAAGCTCGCGGCCCGTGAAGTCTCTTCGACCGAGCTGACCCAGCACCTGCTGGCCCGTGCCAAGGCCCACGCCACGCTGGGCGCCTACCTGCACCTGGACGAAGCCGGCGCGCTGGCCACCGCTGCGGTGGCCGACGAGCGCCGCGCCGCCGGCAAGGCCACCGCGCTGACCGGCATTCCGCTGGCACACAAGGACATCTTCGTCACCCGTGACATGCCCACCACCGCCGGCTCGAAGATGCTGGCCGGCTACCGCAGCCCGTTCGACGCGACCGTGGTCGCCCGCCTGGGCAATGGCGCGGACGACTTCAGCGGCGCCGGCATGGTCTCGCTGGGCAAGCTCAACTGCGACGAATACGCGATGGGCTCGGCCAACGAGAACTCCGCCTTCGGCCCGGTGCGCAACCCCTGGGACACCTCGCGAGTGCCCGGCGGTTCGTCTGGCGGCTCTGCTGCTGCGGTCGCCGCGCGCCTGGTGCCTGCCGCAACAGGCACCGACACCGGCGGATCGATCCGCCAGCCCGCCAGCTTCTCCGGCATCACCGGCATCAAGCCGACCTATGGCGTGTGCTCGCGCTACGGCATGATTGCCTTCGCTTCCAGCCTGGACCAGGCCGGACCGATGGCGCGCAGCGCCGAGGACTGCGCGCTGCTGCTGTCGGCCATGAGCGGCTTCGACACCCGCGACGCGACCAGCGCCGAGCGCCCGCCGCAGGACTTCCATGCCGCGATGCTTACCGCGCGTGACGGCGCCACCGCCGCTCAGCCGCTGAAGGGCTTGCGCATTGGCTTGCCGCTGGAGTTTTTCCCGGCCGCGCTGGCGGCCGACGTGAACGGCGCCGTGCGCGGTGCCTTGGCCGAGCTGGAGAAGCTGGGCGCCACGCTGGTGGACCTCAGCCTGCCGCGCACCGAGCTGTCGATTCCCGTGTACTACATCATCGCGCCGGCCGAGGCCAGCTCGAACCTGAGCCGCTTCGACGGCGTCAAGTTCGGCCATCGCGCCAAGCAGCACGGCGACCTGCTGGACATGTACAAGAAGACGCGCGCCGAAGGCTTTGGCGCCGAGGTCAAGCGCCGGATCATGATCGGCACCTACGTGCTGAGCCACGGCTACTACGACGCCTACTACCTGCAGGCGCAGAAGCTGCGCCGCATGATCGCCGACGACTTCCAGGCCTGCTTCCAGCAGTGCGACCTGATCGCCGGCCCGGTGGCGCCCACGGTGGCCTGGAAGCTGGGTGAGCAGGGCGACGATCCGGTCAAGGCCTACTTGGCCGACATCTTCACGCTGTCCGGCAGCCTCGCCGGCCTGCCTGGCATGAGCGTGCCGGCCGGTTTCGGCGAACACGGCATGCCGGTCGGCCTGCAGCTGATTGGCAACTACTTCCAGGAAGGCCGGCTCTTGCACGCGGCGCACGCGCTGCAGCAGGCCACCGATTTCCACCTCCGCACGCCGGAGGGCTTCTGACCATGTCCGCACCTCAACTCATCCGCGGCTACGAGGTCGTCATCGGCCTCGAAAACCACGTCCAGCTCTCCACGCTGTCCAAGATCTTCAGCGGGGCCTCGACCGCCTTCGGCGCCGAGCCCAACACCCAGGCCTGCCCGGTGGACCTGGCCCTGCCCGGCACGCTGCCGGTGCTCAACCGTGCTGCCGTGGAGCGGGCCATTCGTTTTGGCCTGGCGGTGGGCGCCAAGGTGGCGCCGCTGTCCATCTTCGCCCGCAAGAACTACTTCTACCCGGACCTGCCCAAGGGCTATCAGATCTCGCAGTTCGAGATCCCGGTGGTGCAGGGCGGCGAGGTCGAGTTCTTCGTCGGCGGCGAGAAGAAGAAGGTGCAGCTGACCCGCGCCCACCTGGAGGAAGACGCCGGCAAGAGCCTGCACGAGGACTTCCAGGGCATGTCGGGCATCGACTTGAACCGGGCCGGCACGCCGCTGCTGGAGATCGTCTCCGAGCCGGACATGCGCTCGGCCCAGGAAGCCGTGGAATACGCCAAGACGCTGCATGCGCTGGTCATGTGGCTGGACATCTGCGACGGCAACATGCAGGAAGGCTCGTTCCGCTGCGACGTGAACGTGTCAGTGCGCAAGCCCGGCCGCCCCTATGGCACCCGGCGCGAGATCAAGAACCTCAACAGCTTTCGCTACCTGGTGGACGCGGTGAACTACGAGGTGAACTGGCAGATCGACCAGATCGAGGACGGCCTGCCGATCCAGCAGGCCACCGTGCTCTACAACCCGGACCGCGGCGAGACCCGCGCGATGCGCTCGAAGGAAGACTCGGCGGACTACCGCTACTTCCCCGACCCCGACCTGCCACCACTGGTAATCGCGCCGGAATGGGTGGAACGCGTGAAGGGCGAGATGCCCGAGCTGCCGCGTGCGATGGCCGAGCGCTTCGTGCAGCAGGATGGCCTGCCGGCTTACGACGCGACGATGATGACCCAGTCGCTGGGCTTTGCCCGCTACTACGAGGCCTCGCGTGAGGTCTGCAGGCAGCCCAAGCTGGTCGCCAACTGGCTGATGGGCGAGATCAGCAAGCGGCTGAATGCCGAGGACCGCGGCATCGAGCAGGCGCCGGTGTCGCCGGCCACGCTGGCGACGCTGATCCAGCGCATCCACGACGGCACGGTGTCGAACAACTCGGCCCGGCAGGTCTTCGAGGCGCTGTGGACCGGCGCCGACAGCGACGTGGATGCCATCATCGACGCCAAGGACCTGCGCCAGTCCAAGGACAGCGGCGCGCTGGAGAAGATCGTCGACGAGGTGATCGCCGCGAATCCGAAGTCGGTCGAGGAATACCGGGCCGGCAAGGACAAGGCCTTCAACGCGCTGGTGGGTCAGGTCATGAAGGCCAGCAAGGGCAAGGCCAACCCGGCCCAGGCCAGCGAGCTGCTGAAGCAGAAGCTCTGAGCCGGCGAGTCAGCGCGAGGCGGTCTCGCCTGCCGGTGGGCGGCGTGACGCTCCGCTGCCGTTCAACACCTCGGGCTCCAGCGAGGCCACGACCTTCTTGCAGATCAGCGTCGGCTGGTCCTTGCGTGCCAGTTCGGCCTGGCTCTTGGCCAACGTCAGCGTCACGCCGGCGTTGTTGACGAAGCGGGCGTCGGCCCGGTCGCGCACGCGCTTGAGCTGGTATTCCTGGCTGTCCAGCTTGAGCTTGGCGTCGCGCGGGGTCATCGTCGCGTTCAGCACCTGGCCGTTGTCGCAGCGATAGGTCGCCGGCGAGGCAGACGCACCCGCGGCGGCGCCGGCCAGCAGCAGGGCGGCGACGCAATGCGGCAGGTGGGCGCTGAAAGACGTCGTCAGGTTGACCAGAATTGTCATGGGGTGGCGCGCTTGGCGGCAGGATCGGCCGCGCCCGGCGCGGCACCGGCCCACAGCTGCTGCAGCCGCGAGCGTTCTGCGTCGAACTGTTGCACGATGCGTTCCCGCTCCGCTTCCTGGTTCTGCAGAATGGTGCGCTGCGCCTCGGTGGCGCCCTCGTTGGCATTGATGCGCGAGCGCAGTTCGTCCGGAGACGACCGGTTGCCCAGTGCGGCACGTTCGGTGGCCAGCCCGTCGGCCTCGGCTTCCAGCGTGTGCAGCCGGCTCTTGGCCGCATCGATCAGCTTTTGCACCGGCGCCAGCGCGCGCTGGCGCGCCACGTCATGCGAGCCGGCGTCGGGGTAGCGCGTCAGCAGCATGCGGTCGCGCCGCACGGCTTCGTTCTGCGTCGCCAGGTCCTGCGACTGCTGCTTCTTCAGGTCTTCCAGCCGGTCCTGCTCCTCGCGCGAGCGCAGTGGCGGCACCACGCCGCGCTGGCTGCCGTCCCGGCCCAGCACGCGCTGCTCCTGCGACAGGCATTCGGGAATCGGCCGGTCCGAGCTGAGCCGGCGTCCGCTGGCATCGGTGCAGGTGTAGATGCGCCCATCGCCGGTTTGCGGCTTGGCATCGACCGCCCAGGCGGCGGGCGCCGCAGCGGCCAGCATGGCGCCGAACAACACACTCAGCAGAACTGGTGACGCCATGGACGGAGGGTGGGCAAGGAGAGAGGAACTTCGGAGGCGAGCGTACGTCATCTGGCAAGGGCCGGATGCGTCGGTCAGCAGGTGTTTCAGCGCTTAGATTCCGTAACGCGTGCGATAGGCCGCGACGCGTTCGGTGTTGGCCGCCAGCGTGGCGTCGCCGGTGGTGGCCAGGAATTGCATCAGGTCGGCCAGCGTGGCGATAGACAGCACCTGCAAGCCCAGTTCCTGCTCGACATACTGCACGCCCGAGCGGCGGTTGGCGGGATCGTCGGACGCGCGCTCCTGGCGGTCCATTGTGATGGCCACGCCCACCGGCGTCGCGCCTGCGGCGCGGATCATGTCGGCGGCCTCGCGCTTGGAAGCGCCGTCGGTGATCACATCGTCGATGATCAGCACCCGGCCCTTGACCGGCGCGCCGACCAGCGTGCCGCCTTCGCCATGGTCCTTGGCTTCCTTGCGGTTGTACGCATAGGGCACGCTCTTGCCGTGTTTGGCCAGGCCGATGGCGACCGCAGCCGCCAGCGTGATGCCCTTGTAGGCCGGGCCGAACAGCATGTCGAATTCGATGCCCGAGGCCAGCAGGCGGCGTGCATAGAATTCGCCCAGCCGCATCAGCTTCGCGCCATCGTCGAACAGCCCCGTGTTGAAGAAATACGGCGACTGCCGACCCGCCTTGGTGGTGAACTCGCCGAAGCGCAGCACCCCCGCTTCCACCGAGAACTGCACGAAATCCTGCGCCAGCGGGTCGGTATGGGGAACGGTCTTCATGGAGAAATTCAAATGGGATTCAGGCTGGTGACGCTGAACTTGAACGGGATCCGTTCGGCAGCGACCAAGGGCTTCATGCAATGGACGGAAAGCGTCTCGCCAGATTGTATGGGGGTGCAGGAAGTCAAGGCCCAGGCAGTCGACGTGAATGGGAAGTACGACACGGTTGCCGGCATGAATGGGCATTTCCACTACGCGCAGAAGAAGGGTTACTCGGGCGTCGGGGCTTACAGCAAGAAGGAGCCCAGCGATGTGATCACCGGCTTTGGCGTCGAGGAATTCGACTTCGAAGGCCGCTACATCGAGTTGCGCTTCGACACGCCCGCTCGCAGATTCAGCGTCATCAGTTGCTACTTCCCCAGCGGCTCATCGGGCGAAGAACGCCAGCAGGCCAAGTTCCGCTTCCTGGCCCAGATGTACCCGTACCTGATGACGCTGAAGGCCGAGCGCGAGTTCGTGCTGGTGGGCGACATCAACATCGCCCACAAGGCCATCGACCTGAAGAACTGGAAGGGCAACCAGAAGAACTCCGGCTTCCTGCCTGAAGAGCGCGACTGGATGACCAAGCTGCTCGAAGAAGGCGGCCTGGTCGACGTTTTCCGCAAGCTCAACGACAAACCCGAGCAATACACCTGGTGGAGCAACCGCGGCCAGGCCTGGGCCAAGAACGTGGGCTGGCGCCTGGACTACCACCTCGCCACCCCCGGCATCGCCGCCACCGCCCAGCGCGAATACATCCACCTCGATCAGCGCTTCTCGGACCACGCGCCGCTGGTGATCGATTACGACTTCGTGCTCTGACTGATTCAGGCGACGCGGCTCGGGCTGCTGGCGATCAGGCCGGCGACCATGTCGTCGGTCAGCCGCATCGGCAGCGCCTGGGCCGACAGCAAGGCCACCACCGCGTGATCGGCATGCGCGCTGTCGCGCACCACCGGCACCCCGCGTGGCGCGCCGCTGGTGTTGGTGAGCGCGGCGACCAACGGCCAGTGCGCTCGTTCGCCGTTGCGCACCACCAGGCCCATCTCGCCCGAGGCCAGCTTGACCAGGCTGCCGGGCGGGAACACGCCGAAGGCCTTGATCAGCGCCGTGGCCAGCGGGCTGGCGCCTGCCATCTGGTGAAGTTCGCGTCCGGCCTGCTGGGCGCTCATTGCCGGCCGGTTGGCGCGGCTGTTCAGGCGGGCGGTGTAGACATCGGCCAGGCGCAGCATCTCGGCCAGTTCGCTGACGTCCGTCGCGCCGCTCGGGTAGCCGGAGCCGTCCGCCAGTTCGTGGTGCTGGATCACCGCGTCCAGCCAGTCCTGGTCGGTGATGCCGGCCTGGCTGAGCATCTCGGCGCTGCGGGTCGGGTGCTCGTTGATGGTTTCGCGCTGCTTGGCCGTCAGCGGCGAGACCTGTTGTGCCAGCCGGGCCTGCAAGTCGAACATCGACAGGTTCATCGTTAGCGCGGCCTGGAAGGCCCGGCGCTGCTCGGTGGCGCTCCAGCCCAGGTAACGCGCGGCCGCCTGGCAGGCCGTGGCGGCATGGATGGAATGGTTCACGCCATAGTGCCCGGCCCCGCTGTCGGGCTGGCGCACCACCTGCGAGAGCGCCATGTCGGGTGAAAACTCGATCAGTGCCAGCAACTGATCCGTGGTCTTGTGAAGCGCGCCAGCCAACTCTGCGCTGGGTGCGTTCAGCGCTCGCTTCACCTCGCGCGAACGGCGCTCCCACTCCTGCGGCAACTGGGCGTGCCGCTGTGCCGGGTTTTCGCTGCGCACTGCCTGCACCGCTTCGGCCAGTTCTTCCAGCTCGACCACCGCCCCGCGCTTGAACAGCGCCTGCAACTGGGCCTCGTCGACGATGACCTGGCCGCGCGCCAGCAACAGCATCTGGCTCGCGTCTCGCACGCTGAACGGCAGCGGCTCACCCAGCACGATGCGATTCTTGACCGAGGAGAGTGAGCAAACAGGCATGACGACAGTTGAGGGTTGCGGCCGCCGCCGCGTGTGAAGGCCGATGTTGCCATGCAACGCCTGCATCCATGCTGGGCCGGGCAACGCCCTTTTGACGTTTGCCTTGCCTGAGCCAGGAAGCAGGGCATGCATGACCGACCCGCCCAGGCCTGGATCATCCCGTTCACAAAGCTTCGCGAGCTTGGCTCAGCGTGGCGGCGCTGCAGGTGGCGTCACGCCGCCGGTTGGCGCGGCCAGGCTGGCCATGCCGGTCTGGGTGTTGACTTCGCTGCCGCCAGTGGCCTGCGCGCCAGGCGCGGAGGCGGCCGGTGTGGCACCGGCTTCTGCTGCGCGGCTGGGCAGGATGTTCTGCGCAGACGCTGCGCCTTGCAGCTCGGCGCGCACCCTGGGCAGCGCCTGCGGCTGGCTGCGCTGCAGGAAGGCGATCAGGCCTTCGCGCAGCAGGCAGCGCAGGTCCCAGTTCTGGCCAGCGGAAGGCGAGCTGACGATCAGCCGCAGCTGCATCGCGTTTTCGCTGGTCTCCACCACCTGCAGCAGGCAGACGCGGCCGTCGTAGTCCTGGCTGGACTGGGCCAGCCGCGTGGCCTCGGCGCGCATCGGCCCGAGGTCGGTCGTGTAGTCGACCCACAGCATCACGCTGCCGATGATTTGCGAGGTCGTGCGGGTCCAGTTCTGGAACGGGTGCTCGATGAACCACTGCAGCGGGATGATGAGCCGGCGCTCGTCCCAGATCTTCAGCACCACATAGGTTCCGGTGATCTCCTCGACCCGGCCCCATTCGTTCTCGACGATCAGCACGTCGTCGATGCGGATCGGCTGCGACAGCGCGATCTGCAGGCCGGCCAGCAGGTTGCCGAACACCGACTTGGCGGCAATGCCGATCACCAGGGCCGAGAGCCCTGCCGAGGCCAGCAGGCTGGTGCCGAGCTGGCGCGCGCGGGGGAAGGTCATCAGCATGAAGGCCAGGCCTGCCAGCAGCAGCCCGGCAATGGCGATGCGCGACAGCACGCGGGCCTGCGTCATTACCCGCCGGGCTTCGAGGTTGTCGGCGACGTCCTGTGGGTGCAGCAAGGCAACCGCATCGACCACGCCGCGCACCGCAGCGATCGCTGCGGCGGTGAAGGCGCCGATCAGCGCAATGCCGGTCCAGTGGCGCAGGCCGTCGATGCCGCGCAGCTCGTCCGGCACGCCGGCCCAGACCAGCTCCAGCGCGATCAGCGGCAGCAGCCATTTCAGGGCCGGCTGCAGCCGCACTGCCACGGCATGCAATACCGGCGAGTGCTGGGTCACCCGCCGCACCAGCGGCTGGCTGAGTCGGTAGACCAGCCAGGCCAACACCGCGGCGCCTAGGCCCACCGCCAGCGGTTGCCACCATTCGTAGAGATCGAAATGCTGCATCGCGGCAGCGAGGCAAACGGCGTGCCGCTCTGCTGCGCCGCAGCATCGGGATCAGCCCGAAAAATCAGGCCGGGTAGGCGCGCTGCAGCAGCGCATTCACGTCCAGGCCCCGCGTGTCCAGCGCGCCGACCACGCGGCCCCACTGGCCGTCGCCAAAACGGGTGGCGATGAAGGCGCCGGACACCGCTGCCGGCGCGTGCTGGCGCAGCAGCCCCGCCTGCGCCACCAGCACCAGCTGCTGGGCAAAGCGCCGGCCCAGGCCTTCGAGCGCTTCCGGTGGCTCGCGCAGCGCGTCGCCCAGCGCCTGCAGTGCGGCGATCAGCCGCGGCTCGCCGGCGGCCAGACCGCCGAGTTCGTCCAGCAGCGCCCACGCGGCGTCAGGCTCGCGGGCCACCGCGCGCATCACGTCCAGGCACATCACGTTGCCCGAGCCCTCCCAGATCGAGTTGACCGGCGCCTCGCGGAACAGCCGCGCCATCGGACCTTCGTCCACGTAGCCGTTGCCGCCGAACACTTCCATGGCCTCGCCGGTCAGCTCCACCGCGCGCTTGCAGACCCAGAACTTCGCGGCCGGCGTCAGCAGGCGTTTCCACGGCTTCTGTGCCGGCGTGTCGCCCGCCTCGAAGGCCTGCGCCAGGCGCATCGCCAGCACCAGCGCGGCCTCGCTTTCCAGCACCAAGTCGGCCAGCACCGCGCGCATCAGCGGCTGCTCGGCCAGCGCGCGGCCAAAGGCATGGCGCTGGCGCGTGTAGGCAATGGCCTGGACCGCGGCCTGGCGCAGGATCGCGCTGCTGCCCAGCACGCAGTTCAGCCGCGTGTACGTGGCCATCTCGATGATGGTGGGGATGCCGCGGCCCTCGTCGCCCAGCATGAGCCCAAACGCGTCCTGGAACTCCACCTCGCTGCTGGCATTGCTGCGGTTGCCGACCTTCTCCTTCAGCCGCTGGATCTGCACCGCATTGCGCGTGCCGTCCGGCCGCCAGCGCGGCACGTAGAAGCAGGAGTGCCCGCCTTCGGGTGTGCGGGCGACGACCAGGTGCGCGTCGCTGGTCGGCACCGAAAAGAACCACTTGTGGCCGGTGAGCCGGTACTCGGCACCACGCCCGCCCGCGCCCACCGGCGTGGCCTGCGTGGTGTTGGCGCGCACGTCCGAGCCGCCCTGCTTTTCGGTCATGCCCATGCCGATCCAGCCGGCCGCCTTCTGGGCCAGCGGCACATCGCGCGGGTCGTGCCGGGTGTTCAGCAGGTGTGGGCCGACCTCGGCCCACAGCGCGGGCTCCTTCTGCAGCACGGGAATGGCCGCCTGCGTCATCGTGGCCGGGCACAGCGTGCCGGCCTCGACCTGGCCGTGCAGGTAGAAGCCGGCCGCGGTCGCGGCCCAGCGGCCGGGGCGGTCGTTGTCGAAGGCCAGCGAGACCAGCCCTTGCCGGCGGTACAGCGCCATCAGCGCCTGCCAGCTCGGGTGGTATTCGACCTGGTCGACACGCCGCCCGCGCGCGTCGAAGGCGTGCAGCTCGGGCGTGTGGCGGTTGGCTTCTTCGGCCCAGGCCCAGGTCTCGGGACGGGCCAGTTCGGCGCTGAAGCCTTGCAGCATCGGCATTGCCCAGCCTGCTTGCGCGCGGGCCAGTGCTTCCTGCAGCGCCAGGTCCGTTTCGAGCAGCGGGTAGGCGCTCAGTGCGTCGTACTGGTTGCGAATCTCGTGGGTGGACCAGGCCATGGCGCGCTTCCGGTGGGAACAGAAGCACCCAAGTCTACGCAGCGGGGCAGCGCCCTGCGATCCGGTTAGGCCCCGTGACGCAGCCGCTTGTCGATGGCAAAGCCTGCCGCAGAAATTGCCCACGGCAGCGGGGCGACGCGGCGGCGCGCCGCAGGGCACGGGGATTGCCGGCACAGCGCATTCGACGCGCAGCCAGGCGGCGCGCCACCTCGCTGACACGCACCGAAAGGCACGCCATGAAAACCGCTGAAAAGTCCCGCCCTGACACCGTCAAGCAGAACGCCGACGCGACTGTCGCGCGCCAACGCGCCTTCCAGGCCCAGCAGGACGAGCAGGACCAGTTGAAACCTGCCGGCGAGAAGGGTTCGAAGGAAGAGAAGGCGGTACAGGCTGGTGCACGCGAGCAGCCGCGCACACTGGCCAGGCAGCATCTGCAAAAACCGGGCGTCGAGGCCGACCTGGCGCTCGCGCCCCGCTTCCAGGCGCCGGACTACAAGGGCAGCGGGAAGCTCCAGGACATGGTCGCCATCATCACCGGCGGCGACTCGGGCATTGGCCGTGCGGTGGCGGTGCTGTATGCCCGCGAAGGCGCGGACGTGGCCATCGTCTACCTGCATTCGGACGAAGACGCCAAGGAGACCTGCAGGCACGTCGAGGCCGAAGGCCGGCGCTGCCTGCTGCTGCGCGGCGACGTGCGCGACAGCGCGTTTTGCATCGACGCGGTGCAGAAGACCGTCAACGCCTACGGCCGGCTGGACGTCCTGGTCAACAACGCGGCGTTCCAGGAACACGCCGCCAGCATCGAGGACATTTCCGACGAGCGGCTGGAAGAGACGCTGCAGACCAACATCGGCGGGTATTTCCACATGGCCCGCGCCGCGGTGCCGAAGATGCGTGCCAAGGCCTGCATCATCAACACCGGTTCGGTGGTCGGCCTGAAGGGCAGTCCGCGGCTGCTGGACTACGCCACCACCAAGGGCGCGATCCACGCCTTCACCAAGTCGCTGGCGCAGAACCTCATCTCGAAGAACATCCGCGTCAACGCGGTGGCCCCCGGCCCGGTCTGGACGCCGCTGAACCCCGCCGATTCGCAGGCCGAGCAGGTCGAGAAGTTCGGCCAGGATACCGACATGAAGCGCGCCGCTCAGCCCGAGGAGCTTTCGCCGGCCTACGTCTTCCTGGCCTCGCCGGTGATGTCGGGCTACATCAACGGGATCGTGCTGCCGGTGACCGGCAGCGTCGGTGCGATCTAGCCGCGATAGGTCCTGCAGACCGGCACCGAGCTCAGTGAATCGGGGCCGATGCAGCAAGAGGCGGGGCGGCTTGTGCGCCTTAAACTGGGGCCGTGAACCAGCACTCGCAGCCCCCGACATCTGACATCGCATCCGGCGCCACACCGGGCATCACGCCTGACACAACGCCGGACACCCGCTACAAGAACCCCGGTTACCTAATGAACCGGGCCAGCCGGCTGCTGATGCGCAGGGCCGAGCGGCGGCTGGTCAAGTTCGGCCTGGCGTATGCGCAGGTGCCCGTGATGGTGACGCTCAAATACAGCGAAGCCGGCCTGTGCCAGAAGGACCTGGCCGCGTTGATGCAGATCGAGCAGCCGGCAATGGCCGAACTGCTGGCCCGCATGGCACGCGACGGCCTGATCCTGCGCGAGCCCGACCCCAAGGACAGGCGCAGCAGCCTGGTCACGCTGACCGAGCAGGCCAGGCAACTGCTGCCGCAGGCGCGGCAGACCCTCAGGCAAGGCAGCAGCGAGGCGCTGGCCGACTTCAGCGAGGCCGAGGCCGAGCAGTTCATCGGCCTGCTGCAGCGGGTGGTGGCCAACCTCGAAAACTCGGCTGCGCTGGACTAGGCACGCCAGCCGGGTCCCGTCCCGGGCCATTGGTGTGGCCGCTGGTGCTGCCGGTGGCGTCGAAGAGCAGCTGGCCGACTTCGGCGAAGGGCAGCGAACTGTTCAAATCGATCCATGGCAACGTGAGAAGCCGTGAACGAACCTGACCCGCCCATGCTGAGATACCACACCATCCCCGTGACCGCATTCCAGCAAAACTGCTCACTCGTCTGGTGCGACGAGACGCTGGACGCGGCGGTGATCGACCCCGGTGGTGGGCTGGACCTGCTGCTGGCCGAGGTTGAGCGGCGCGGGCTGAAGCTGACGGCGATCTGGCTCACGCATGCGCACATCGACCATGCCGGCGGCACCGGACAACTGGCGCGGGAGCGGGGGCTGCCCATCATGGGGCCGCACCCGGGCGACCAATTCTGGATCGACCAACTGGCGCAACAAAGCCGCATGTTCGGCTTCCCGCCGGCAGAAGACTTCACACCCACCCGCTGGCTGGCCGATGGGGACACGGTGGCGCTGGGCCACACCGAGGTCAGCGTGCGCCACTGCCCTGGCCACACGCCTGGCCATGTGGTGTTCCACCATGCCGGGGCGCAGCGCTGCTTTGTCGGCGACGTGCTGTTTTCCGGTTCCATTGGGCGCACCGACTTTCCCGGCGGCGACCACGGCACCCTGATTGCCAGCATCCGCGAGCGCCTGTGGCCGATGGGTGACGACACCGTGTTCATTCCCGGCCACGGTCCGGAGAGCAGTTTCGGCCGCGAGCGGCGCCAAAACCCCTACGTACGCGGTACCTGACCGGGGCTGGGCAAACGGCGTGCGCAAGCTGCCGTGTTCACGAACTGTTGCACTGCCGCGCCTGCGCATCTCGTGCCAGCCTCTGTCAAGAAGCCGACACATGTCGCCAAGCGTGGGGACGGAGTGTGAATAACGCACACAGCCCGCAGGTCAAACTCCCCACCGGTTACGACTTGTGTTCCCTAAGCTTCCGACCATGGGTGGCCTGTGTTGCGCTGCCTTCTCAACCCGGGAGTTCTCCATGGTGGATCAAGGTCAGAGCCGCGCTTCTCGCAACTCCGCCATGGGCTCGTCGGCGCTCACGCTGGCCGGCAATGTGCACGCCGCGTTGTGGCCCTCGGTCAGCCAGGCCATGGCCTACCGCGGCCCGGAGCGGCGCACCGGCGCCGCGGTGATGGCGCGGCTGATGGCGCTGGCGTTGGACGAGATCGACTACGGCATGCTGGTCATCAACGATGAATACCAGGTGCTGCATGCCAACCATGCCGCGCGCGTCGAGCTGGAAGCCGGCGAGCATCCGCTGACGATGGAAGGCGGCCAGCTGCGCGTGCGACAGGCGCAAGACCTGCTGGTGCTGCAGGAAGCGCTGCTGGGCGCCAGCCGGCGCGGCCTGCGCAAGCTGCTGTCGCTGGGCACCGGCGCGGCGCGTGCCGGGGTTTCGGTGGTGCCGCTGCCGGCGCTGCCGGGCGACCCGCTGCCCGGCGCCACGCTGCTGGTACTGGGCAAGAGCCAGGTCTGCGGCGCGCTGTCGGTGCAGGGTTTTGCCCGCGCGCACCGGCTCTCGCCAGGCGAAGAACAGGTGCTGATCGCCTTGTGCGATGGCCGCTCGCCGGGCGACATCGCCAAAACCCACGGCGTGGCGATTTCGACCGTGCGCACGCAGATTGCGAACATCCGGGCCAAGACCGGCAGCGTCAGCATCCGCGACCTGATCCAGCAAGTGGCCTTGCTGCCGCCGCTGGTCGGTGCCCTGCGCCAGAAGCCGGAAGCCCGCACCGCCGCGCCGGCAGGCAGCGCCAGCGCGCGGGCGATGCACAGTGCCGATCACCTGCTCGAAGCACTGGGCGCGTTGACCAGCTGACGCGGCGGGTGGCGCGCGCGAGTTCACGCGCGTCAAGCCGCCTGGCGGCCAGGGCGCTACGATGGGGGGCATGCAAGATGCCCCCCACGCTTCCCCTTCACCGCGCAGCCCTGTGGCCCTGCCCTTGCTGTCGCCCTCGCTTCAGCTGCTGGCGCAGCGTGGCGACCTGCGGCGCTACCCCAAGGGCACGCTGATCATCCAGGAGGGGGACAGGGGCGACACGCTCTACATCATCGTCTCCGGCCTGCTGCGCGCCTTCTCGGCCGACGAGACCGGCCGCGAGATCACCTATGGCGTCTACGGCCCGGGCGAGTACATGGGCGAGATGAGCCTGGACGGCGGTCTGCGCTCGGCCAGCGTCATCACCCAGGAGCCCAGCGCCTGCGTGGTGCTGACCCGCGAAACCCTGACCCGCCACATTGCCGAACACCCCGAGTTTGCGTTCGAGTTGCTGGCCAAGGTCATCCACCGGGCCCGCGCGGTCACGCTGTCGGCCAAGCGATTGGCACTGAACGACGTGTACGGCCGGCTGCGCCTGCTGCTGACCCAGCCACCCAACGAAGCCTGCGGGGCCGACGGACTGTTCAACGGCCGGCTGACCCACCAGGACGTGGCCAGCCGCATCGGCAGCTCGCGCGAGATGGTCAGCCGCCTGCTGAAGGACCTGGAGCGTGGCGGCTATGTGGCGCAGCAACGCGGCCGTCTTCAAGTTCTGCGGAATCTTCCACCCCGTTGGTAGGTGGTGCACCCGGCGCTGCGGGTACGCAGCACCACCCTCCGAGAGGGTGCGGGGCCGCTTGGGGCGGCCCGGCGCCGGCCCCGCTGGATGGTGCACCCGGCGCTGCGGGTACGCAGCACCACCCTCCGAGAGGGGGCGGGGCCACTTGGGGCGGCCCGGCGCCGGCCCCGCTGGATGGGGCACCCGGCCCTGCGGATCAGCGCAGGCCGGTGAGCGGATAGGCCAGCTGCTCGGGCAGGCCGCGCAGTTCGGGGATGCGCGGCGGCAGGTGCGTGACCTGCGCGTGCACGTTGCGCCAGGCGGCTTCGCAGGCCAGGATCTCGCCGGCCTCGGCGGCGGCGCAGAGGCGGGCGGCGCGGTTGGTCACGGTGCCGATGGCCGCGTAGTCCAGCCGGCCTTCGAAGCCGATGGCGCCCACCGTGGCCTCGCCGCGGCTGATGCCCAGGCCCAGCCCGGCCGGGCCGTGGCGGCCATGCCAGGCGGCCAGCAGCGGCGCGGCGCGGGCCTGCATGGCCAGTGCCAAGCGCACCGCGCGCAGGCTGTGGTCGGGCTGCGGGTCGGGGTCGTTGAAGAAGACCATGAACCCGTCGCCGGTGAAGCGTTCCAGCGTGCCCTCGAACTGGAAGATCAGCTCGCCCATGGCCGCGTGGAAGCTGCGCAGCATCGCCATCACCTGGTCGGCGCTGGCCTGCTCGGCAAACGCGGTGAAGCCGCGCAGGTCGGCAAACAGCACCGTGACCTCCTGCCGGTGGCTGTTCAGGATCTCGTCGCGCAGCCGGCTGGCCACCAGCCGGGCCGCCAGCGCCGGTGAGAAAAAGCGCTTGAGCTGCGAGAGCTGCTGCATCTCGCCCAGTTGCTCGGCCACGCGGCGCTCCAGCTCGGTGGACCAACTGGCGAGCTGGCGCTGCTGGCGCTGCGATTCGTCGTACAGCGTCTTGACCCGCAGCAGCGAGCGCACCCGGGCCCACAGCTCTTCCTTCACCAGGGGCTTGGTGATGAAGTCGTCGGCCCCGGCGTCCAGCCCGCGCACCCGGTCTTCCTTGGCGTCCAGCGTGGTCACCATCACGATGGGCACCGCGCGCAGCGCCGGCAAGGCCCGCATCGCGGCGCAGACGCTGAAACCGTCCATGTCGGGCATCAGCACGTCCAGCAGCACCATGTCCGGCGGTTCGGCGCTGGCCATGGCCAGCGCTTCGTGGCCGCCAGCCGCCAGGCAGACCTGGTAGCCGCGGGCCAGCAGGTGGGCTTCCAGCAGCCGGCGATTGGCCGGCAGGTCGTCCACCACCAGAATGCGCGCCGGTGAGGGGCCTGGAAAGGCCGGTGAGCCCTCGTTCACGACCGGCCCAGGTGCTCCCGCACCTTCAGCACGAACTCGCGCACGGAGGACAGCGGCTTGGCGATGAAGCCGTTGAAGCCCGATTCTTCGATGCGGCCGCGGTGCGCCGGCATCACCGAGGCCGTCAGCGCAATCACAGGTACCTCTTTGAGGGCCGGCTGCTCACGGATCCAGGCAATCACCTTGAAGCCGTCTTCGTCGGGCAGCTGGATGTCCAGCAGCACCAGGTCGGCGCCGTGGGCGCTGAGCTGGTCGCGGGCGGCGGCAGCGGTGCCGGATTGCAGCACCTCGAAACCGGCCGCAGCCAGCACGTCGGAGGCCAGCTTGCGGCTGCGCTCGTCGTCGTCGATCACATGCAGGGTGGTCATGGCAGGGTCCCGGGGGCAGTCAGATGATGGCGGGCACGGGTGCTGCGGCGGGCTGCAGCGGCAGGTTGAAGCGGAAGGTCGAGCCCTGGCCTGGCGCACTGTGCAGTGTGACCTCGCCGCCATGCAAATGCACGAGCCGCCGCACCAGCGGCAGGCCCAGGCCGGTGCCCTCGGCCTTGCGCAGCACGTCGTCGCCCACCTGGCGGAACTCCTCGAACACCGTGGCCTGGTCCTCCAGCGCGATGCCCACTCCTGTGTCGCTCACCTCGACCCACAGGCCTTCGGCCGCATTCTGCCCGGCGCGCAGCGTCACCTGGCCGCCGGCCGGGGTGAACTTCACCGCGTTGGACAGCAGGTTCAGCACCACCTGCCGCAGCCGCCGCGCGTCCACCGTCCAGACGTCCATGTCCTCCGGCAGCTGCAGTTGCAGCTGCAGCCCCTGGCGCATGCAGCGCTCGCGCATCATGTTGGCGGTGGCGGTCAGCAGCGAGGCCACCTCCACTTCCGACAGGTCCAGCGTCATGTGGCCGGCCTCGATCTTCGACAGGTCCAGCACGTCGTTGATCAGCGCCAGCAGGTGCTCGCCGGAGGCATGGATGTCGTTGGCGTATTCCTTCTGCTTGTCGTTCAGCGCGCCGAACAGCTCTTCGCGCAGCACGTCGGAAAAGCCGATCACCGAGTTCAGCGGCGTGCGCAACTCGTGCGACATGTGGGTCAGGAACTCGGACTTGTGGCGGTTGGCCAGCTCCAGGTCGCGCGTCTTCTCGGCAATCATGGCCGACATGTTGCGGTACACATGCTGCAGGTTGCTGGCCATGGTGTTGAACTGCAGCGCCAGGTCGTCCAGCTCGTCGCCGGTGCGGATCTCGATGCGCGCGTCCAGCTTGCCGTCGCCCAGCGCCTGCGCGCCGCGGTGCAGCGCGTTGATCGGTGCGATCGAGCGGCGCACCAGCACCAGCGCCAGCAGCACCGCGGCCAGGCTGGCCAGCAGCGTGATCAGCAAGGTGCGCAGCACCGTGTCGTACACAGGGGCCAGCGCCACGTCGCGCGGCTGTTCGATGACGATGCGCCAGCCCAGCTCCGGCAGCTCGAAGCTGCTGGCGATCACCGGCCGCTTGTCCAGTCCGCTGCGCGCGGTGGCGGCCGGCGCGTCGGGCCGGGCGGTGGCGGCGCCCAGCGCCTGGTGCTGGGCCAGCATCAGCGTGGTGTCGGCATGCAGCACCACCACGCCGCGCCTGTCCACCGCATACGCCTCCAGCCCCTTGCTGCGCAGCACCTCGTTCAGGCCACGCGCCAGGCTGCGCAGGTTGACCCGCGCCAGCGTCGTGCCGGCGCCCAGACGCGGGTCCGGCGTCACCAGCAGCAGGTGCGGCTCATAGCCGTCTGCGTAGTCGATGCTGCCCTGGGCCGGCGGCAGGCCGTCCGGCCAGCGCAGCCGCGCCGCGTCGGCGAAGCTCAGCGTGTCCGGCCCAGGCAGGCTGGACAACTCCAGCCGCGAGACAAACAGGTCCGGCTCGCCGCGTGCATCGTGGTGCGTCAGGTCGCGCACCGCGGGCTCCAGCCGCAGGATGCGCTGGAACTCGTCACGCCGGTCCTGCAGGTCCAGCCAGCCCGGCATCTCCCACGGCAGGCTGGCGGTGGCCCGCACATGGTTCTGGATCGAGTTGAGCGAACCGCGGATCGAGCCACTGACCTCACGCGCCAGCAGCGACTGGTTCAGCGTCACTGCCTTGATCGCCTCGCGGTACGAGAACATCACTTCGGCCGCACCAAACAGCACGAAGCTGAGCAGCACCAGCCCCCCAAACGCCAGCGCTTGCTTGCGCCACAGGCGCATGCGCCAGAGGCCGGGCTTGATCGGGTTGCTGGTCGGGAGGTGGGGTGGCAAGTCGGGCATGAGCGCGGCAGTCGATCGGCCGTCAGCGTATCAGGCGATCGGCGGCACGCAGCAAGGCCTTGCTGGGCGGCATGCCCAGTTCTCGGGCCACGCTGAGGTTCACGATCAACTCCACGCCTTCGGGGCGTTGGACCGGGATTTCGGCCGGGGATTCTCCCGCGAGGATGCGACGGGCCAGTTCAATGCCGCGTGCTTCGCCCGGCGGTTCCGCGAGGGGCGCCATTGCCATCAGCGCGCCCATGGGCAGGAAGTTGCGGGAACCGAAAATCGCGGGCAGGCGCAGGCGGCGCACTTTCGCGATCAATTCGGTGCCAGATTCGTAGAACAGCGGTTGGTATGGCACGACCAGGGCCGTTTCGGCTTGAGCGCCGTTGGCCGGCAGCCAGCGTGGCAGCGCAGCCACGTCGGCGGGGTCGCACAGGCGCAAGACCCGCACCGGCGGATGTGGTGACCGGCCGATGCGAAGTACGTCGGGCAGGCTGGTAAAACTGACCAGAAGCGCCGCTTGCTCGGCTGGGTCGTGCACGAACCCAGCGCGGCACGGGGGTGTGGGCAGCGTTGGCGGACAGTCCGCCTCGTAGGTGTCCGGTCGGCCATCGACCAGCAGCACGATCTGCTTCAACCGCGGGTAGGCCAGTTGCAGGGCTTCGGCCATCTTGCCTTCGCTCCAGGTGGCGCTGGTGTAGCCCGTTGCCCCGGTCCCGGGGTGGCGCAGGTTGTGTACGAGGCAGCTCACCACCGGATGCACCGAGCTGCGAAACAGCAAGGGAACGCGCGTGCCCGTTTCTGCGACCAGCTGAGCCGCCTGGCCGGTGGTGGCCACGACCAGACGCCAGGGGCGCTGTTTCATCGCCTGTTGCACGGCGACGCGCAGCTTGGCGATGTCGGTCTCGTCCGGCAGTTCCACCCGTTCAAGCAGGTAGGGCTCGGCGTTACCAACCGGTTGAAGTTCGCGCCGCAACGTGGCCATCACGCTGCGGTCATAGACCTCCGGCAATTGCGACAGCACCAGCACGGCCTGCGCTGATGCTGCCGCCATGCCGCGCTGGAAGGGCCACAGCGCGAAGAGCAGGTAGAGCAGCAGAGGTCGCAGAGCCGGAGGCATTCAGGAGGGTGTCAGGTCGTCGGGACCCGGATAGCGTACAGGCTGTTGTTCATGAACATGGCGCCACCGGTGGATGCGGTCCAGGTGTTGAGGGCCGCCAGCGATTCGAACATCAGCACCCAGGTCTCCATGGGCGACGCTGGCGTCTTGCCGGCCACCGGTTGACCGTACCAACGAGGCAGGCTGCTGGTCAGGCCCGGTGGACACCGCATGCAGGTCATGCTGGGGTTCGGTCCTGGCCAAGTGCGCCAGCGATGCACCACGAGCACCACGTTGCCTGCGCCGACGTCGGTGCCGTCGTAGCCCGAGACCAGGCTGACGTTCAAAAGCGGTTGCACCGTCGACAGGTTGGACCAGGCGGTCGCGGCAGCTCCGTCTGCAAACGAGATCCACTGCAGCGAGGTCGGCCCGGCCACGAGGCCGGAGCCCATCAGCGAGTCGGTGTCACCGGCCCAACTGGAGGTTTCACCGGGTTGGGCGGTCAGCAGCGTGCCGCCGCCCAGCGGGCTGCCGCTGTTGAGTGGCGTGCCTTGGAAACGTGGAATGCAGACATAGAACATCGAAATCCCTCCTGGACGAAAAATCCTTGAAGGCGCGATGTTTCAATTTGCATCCGGATGTGTCCACCGGCGGCGTCCTCTGGGCTGGGGAGGAGGCGACGCTTGCGCGCCAATTCATCGTGAAAAAGATCACGCGAAGGCCAGCTGACACTCCGATTCAGCTGGGCTGGCCGGCCACGAACCGCGTTCAGGCTGTAGGCGGGCCGTAGAACTTGGCCGGCTTGGGGGCGCGGTCGTAGATCGGCAGCACGCGCGGAAGTGCGCGTTCGATTTCGGCGATGCGGGTGGGGCTGGCGGGGTGGGTGGAGAGGAACTGGGGCGGGGCGCCCTTGTTGGCCTCGGTCATCTTGTTCCACAGGCTGATGCCCGCGCGCGGGTCGTAGCCTGCGCGCGCGGCCAGTTCCAGGCCAACCAGGTCGGCCTCGGTTTCGTTTTCGCGGCTGAAGCGCAGCGTCAGCAGCTGGGCGCCCATGTTGAGCATGGTGTCGCCAAGGTTGCCAAAGCCGAACAGCGAGCTGATCAGGCCGGCGCCCATGCGGGTGGCCGCTGTCTTGCCCATCTGCTCGCGCGCATGTTCGCGCAGCGCGTGGGCCATCTCGTGGCCCATGATCATCGCCACCTCGTCGTCGCTCAGCTGCAGGCGCTTGAGGATGCCGTAGTAGAAGGCAATCTTGCCGCCGGGCATGCAGAAGGCGTTCAGCTCGTTGGAGCCGATCAGGTTGACCTCCCAGCGCCACTGTCCGGCGCGTGGGTTCCAGGCCTGGCAGAACGGGATCACCCGCTGGCCGATGGCGCGCAGGCGGACCAGCTGCGGGTTGTCGTCCGACGCCAGCGCATGCTTGGCGGCGGCTTCGCGCTTCATCTGGCCGTATTGCCGGGTCGCGGCCGTTTCCACCTGCTCGGCCGAGACCATTTGCGCGAAGCTGGATTCCCGGCCGACCTGCGAGCGCACCCCTTCTTCGGCGCCTTGCTGGGCCCGCGCCACAGCGGGCAGCAAGCCGGCGCTGCCCAGCGTGACCGCCAGCGCCGCACCCATGCGGCGGCGCGCATGCAGGTGGCAACTGCAGCCGCTGGCGTGGACCATCGGTGGCAGCGGCAACTCGGCGTCGGTGCGAAAACTGTGGGTCATGCTGCGGTTGTGGAAATTTGGAAACCCTGAGGCAGACAAGCAACAGCCGGGCCTGGCGGAATGTGACGTTTTCAGTCGTCTGCCAGGCCTGCGCTGTCGGGGGAAGCGGTGAGCAGCGCGATGCTCGCACGCAGCCGCCACAGCAGCATCAGGGCTGGTGCTGCCAACAGCGTCGAAACAATGAAAAAAGCTGGCCATCCGATGGATTCGGCCAAAACCCCGGCCAGCGGGCCGACCCAGACCCGGCCGACCGAAGCGAACGAGATCAGCAGCGCGTACTGCGTGGCCGTGAAGCGCTGGCTGCACAGGCTCATCAACAGCGCGACAAAAGCCGCGGTGCCCATGCCGCCCGAGAGGTTCTCGAAGGCAATCACCATCAGCAGGCCGCCGTCCACCGGCGTGTCCTGCACCAGCTTCACGAAGCCCCAGTCGAAAGCCGGGATCACCAGGCCGGGCATCAGGCCCTTGCCGGCCACGGCCAGCCACCAATAGCCCAGGTTGCTGACCATCTGCAGCACGCCAAACAGCATCAGCGCCCGCCACAGGCCCAGCCGCAGCATCAATGCGCCGCCCAGCAAGGCGCCGCCAATCGTCAGCCACAGGCCGACGATCTTGTTGACCACGCCGACCTCGGCCGCGCTGAACAGCATGCTCTTCAGCAGGAAGGGCGTCATCAACGAGTAGGCAAAGGCGTCGCCCAGCTTGTAGAGCACGATGAACAGCAGGAAGGCAATGGCACCGGGCTGTGCGAAGTAGCTGTTCAGGCCGTTGATCAGCGTCTCGAAACGCGCTTTGCGCGCGGCCCAGGCCGCCAGCGGCACGGTCACCCCCAGGCCGACCAGCAGCCCGGCCAGGTCCATCCAGCGCTGCTGCAGCGTGGCGGCCATGCTGCTGCCGGCGAACAGCGGCGTCATCGCCCAATGCGCCAGCGGGTTCCAGAGGTGGTCGGTCAGCAGGTAGCCGGCCGCGGCAGCGGCACAGACGGCGAAAAAGCCGACCACGTCATGCCGGGCCACGCTGCTGGGCATGGCGGCGTTGCGCAGCGGCGGCAGCAGCACGGCGCTGAAGACCGCGGCGCCTGCCATCAGCCCTGCCATCAGCCGGTAGACCGAAGGCCAGCTCCAGCCGCCGCCTTGCGCTGCGTCGGTCCAGATCAGCGCCAGGCCGCCGGAGACGATCATTGCCAGCCGGTAGCCCATCACGTTCAGCGAAGAGCCCAGGCCTCGTTCGCGCTGCGGCAGCAGGTCGGTCTGGTAGGCATTGATCACCACGTCCTGCGAGGCCGACAGGAAGGCAATGGCCACGGCGACCAGCGCAAACAGCTGCAGCGAGTCCTTGGGCGGAATGGCCGCCAGCAGCAGCAGGCCACCGGCCAGCAGCAACTGCGTGAGCACCATCCAGCCGCGCCGCCGGCCGAGCAAGGGCAGCTCGAAGCGGTCCATCAGCGGCGCCCAGAGGAACTTGAAGGTGTAGGGCAGGCCGATCAGGCTGAGGAAGCCGATGGTCGCCAGGTCCAGCCCTTCGATGCTGAGCCAGGCTTGCAAGGCCATGCCGGTCAGTGCGAGCGGCAGGCCGGAGGCAAAACCCAGCACCGTGACGACCAACAGCCGGTGAACGGTGCCAAGCCGTTGGCGGGCCGGTGAGGAAACAGCTTCAGGGGCGGCCAGCTGGGAGGGGTTGGGCATGCGCGCGATTCTAGGAGCGGCGCACCCCCGGCCGGCCTGTCAACCGGCCGTCAGCTCAGCGCGGGTCCCAGCGGCCCGGGCGCTCGCGCCAGCCGCGGCCTGCGGGCTCCCAGGCGTGCGGCACGTAGCGGTAGCCGGCGCGCGGCGCTTCCCAGTGGCCGGCATTCCAGTAGTGCTGGTTGGCGCGCCAGCCCCAGTAGCCGCCAATCCAGAGCCAGCCGAGGGCCGGTGCGGGGGTGATGACTTCGTAGCGCGGCGGCGGCGGTGCCACGTCCACCACCACGCTGCCGCCGTAGTTGTCGTAGGCCGGGCCGTTGTTGTAATAACCGTGGTCCACGTAGCCACCGCCGCCATAGCCGCGGGCTGGCAGGGGGGCGACCACGCATCCGCTGAGTGCGGCGGCAGCGGCCAGTGCCAAGGCGGCGGCCGGGGCTGTGCGCAACAGGGAACGTGAAGCGGGAAGGGGTCGCATAGAGATGTCTCCAACAGCGGTGTTCAGTGCAGCTCAACGCCGCGCCGCGCCCAGCCGATGACGGCGGCCGCCCGGATTTACACCCCGGCCATCACGTTTCCATGCGTGACAAGTCAAGCGACCTTGTGCAGCGTGTCCCGAAAGCGCCTGGCGTTGTCGACGTAGTGCGCCGCGCTGCCCATCAGCCCGGCCATCTGCTCGGGCGACAGTGCGCGCTTGACCACCGCCGGGCTGCCGACGATCAGCGAACCATCCGGAAATGTCTTGCCCTCGGTGACCAGCGCACCCGCGCCGACCAGGCAGTTTTTACCGATCACCGCACCGTTCAGCACCACTGCGCCAATGCCGATCAGCGAGCCGTCGCCCACGGTGCAGCCGTGCAGCATGACCTTGTGGCCGATGGTCACGTCGTTGCCGATCGTCAGCGGCTTGCCGGCGTCCGAATGCAAAACACTGGATTCCTGGATGTTGGTGCGCGCGCCGATGCGCACCGGCTCGGGCTGGTCGCCACGGATCACCACGCCGAACCACACGCTGCTGTCTTCACCCAGTTCGACCCGGCCGATCACCTGGGCCGAATCGGCCACCCAGGCCGAGTCCGGTACCACCGGCTGCAAGCCGTCCACTTCATACAAGGCCATGTCGGGTTGTCTCCTGTCGGTTGGAATGGGGTGGCGGCTTCAGGGCGACGAAGCCGGCGCGCTGGCCGGCAGCGGCAGCAGTGCACCGGCGGCCTCCGCTTCCGAAGCCGCGTTCTCTGGCGAAGACTCGGCGCCCACGTGGGCCACGAAGCTGCCGTCGGCAAACTCGCTGTAGAGCCAGTCGCCGCCGGCTTCCTGCACGCCTTCGGGTGCGGGGTAGGTCTGCACCGCCACGCCCTTCAGCGCACGCTCCATGTAGCTGATCCACACCGGCAGCGACAGCCCGCCGCCGGACTCGCGGCTGCCGAGACTGCGCGGGTCGTCGTAGCCCATCCACACGACCGCCACCACCGAGGGCTGGAAGCCGGCGAACCAGGCGTCCACCGCATCGTTGGTGGTGCCCGTCTTGCCGTAGATGTCCGGCCGCTTCAGCGCAGCTTGCGCACGCGCCGCGGTGCCGCTGCGGGTCACTTCGTTGAGCAGGCTGTCGGTGAGGAAGACATTGCGCGCCGGCACCACGCGGCGGCTGTCGTCCAGCGCGGCCGGCGTCGGCGCCTCGTACAGCGTCTTGCCCTGCGCATTGGTGATGCGCTCGATGACCAGCGGGTCGACCCTGTAGCCGCCGTTGGCCAGCACCGCGTAGGCGCCGGCCATCTGCAGCGGCGTGACGCTGCCGGCGCCCAGCGCGAAGGTCAGGTTGTCGGGCTGCTTGTCCGCGTCGAAGCCAAAGCGCGAGATCCACTCGCGCGCATCGGCCAGTCCCACGTGCTGCAGCAGCCGGATGCTGACCAGGTTCTTGGACTTGGCCAGCGCGCGGCGCAGGCTCATCGGGCCGTCGAACTGGCCGTCGGAGTTCTGCGGGTTCCAGTTGGCCGGTGCGCTGCCGTCGGCCAGCGTCAGCGGTTCGTCGTCGATCACGCTGGCCGGCATCACGCCGTGCTCGAGTGCCGACGAATACAGGAAAGGCTTGAAGCTGGAGCCGGGCTGGCGCCAGGCCTGCGTGACGTGGTTGAACTGCTGGCGCGTGAAGTCGAAGCCGCCGACCAGCGCGCGCACGCGGCCGGTCTGCGGGTCCATCGAGACGAACGCGCCCTGCGCTTCGGGCCACTGCGCTAGCGTCCAGCTGCCTTGCGCGTCCTCGCCCTTTGCTCCGGGCTTGGCATCCACATGCGACACGCGGATCACCGCGCCGCGGTCCAGCAGCAGGTCCTTGCTGGCCTTGGGCTTCAGGCCGGGCTGGCCCAGGCGCAGGCCGTCACCGCTCAGGCGGATGTTCTCGCCGGTGGCCAGCTGGGCCACGACTTCCTTGGGGCTGGCCTTGAGCACCAGCGCCACGCGCAGGTCTTCGTCGTCGCGGTAATCCTTGAGGATTTGGGCTGCCTGGACCTCGCCATCGTCGGCGTTGTCCGGCAGGTCCTCGTTGTCTTCCGGGCCGCGCCAGGGCTGCTTGCGCTCGTGGTCCAGCACGCCACGGCGCAGCGCGCTCCAGGCGGCCTGCTGGTCGGCCGCGATCAGCGAGGTGTAGACCTTGAATCCTTCCGTGTAGGCCTGCTCGCCGTAGCGCTCGAAGACCACCTTGCGCGCCATCTCGGCCACGTGTTCGGCGTGCACGTCGACCTGCGTTTGCGAGCGGATCACCAGCTTCTCGGCCTTGGCCTGCTCGTACTGCGCCTGGTCGATCACGCCGGTGGCCAGCATGCGCGCCAGCACCACGTGCTGCCGCGCGGTGGCACGCTCGAAATTGCTCAGCGGGTTGGCATAGCCCGGGTTCTGCGGCAGCCCGGCCAGCATCGCGCATTCGGCGGTCGACAGCTGCGACAGCGGCTTGCCGAAATAGACCTGCGCCGCCGCGCCAAAGCCGTAGGCCCGGTGGCCGAGGTAGATCTGGTTCATGTACAGCTCGAGGATCTGATCCTTGTCGAGCTGGTGTTCGATCTTCAGCGCCAGCAGCGCTTCCTTCAGCTTGCGTTCCAGCGTGCGGCGCGAGGACAGGAAGAAGTTGCGCGCGACCTGCTGCGTGATGGTGGACGCGCCCTGGCGCATGCCGCCTGGCGTCACGCTGGCCACCAGCGCGCGCAGCACGCCGATCGGGTCGATGCCGCCGTGCTCGCGGAAACGCGCATCTTCCACGGCCAACAGCGCGTCCTGCATCTGCTTGGGAATCTGCGCAATCGGCAGGTACTGCCGGCGCTCCGAGCCGAACTGGGCGATCTCCACGCCGTCGCGTGTGAAGACCTGCAGCGGCTGGCGCGGCTGGTAGTCGGTCACGCGGTCCAGCGCCGGCAGCTGCGGGTAGATCACGGCAATCGAGATCACCAGCACCAGCAGCAGCGCGCTGAAGCCGGCGCCCAGCATCAAACCCAGCTTGGCCCAGGGGCTTTGCGGCCAGTTGGCCGGCCAGCGGGTCCACAGCTTGCGCCACAGTGCGGCGGCCTGCTGGCGCAACGCGGCCGGGTCGAAGTGCAGCCGCCCGCGCTGGCAGGATGGCGGCACGGCACGGCGGATATCGCGGTGGGCGGGGCGGGGAGCAGTGACACGCATCAGGTCGGATCCTGGAACTTACGGCCGACCGATTATCGGCATGCCGCCAGGTCGCCCGCCGTCAAGCCCCGAAGTGGCGGGCGCATGGTCCGCTCTTTGGCCTGACACGCGGGCCGCAAGCCCGCTAGCATGCCGCCAGCCCGAGCACGGCCCGGGCGAGGAGTGAGTTGCATGCCTGCCTGGTTGAATGCCCTGAACCGTCTGATTCCCTTGCGCTACCTCACGCTGGTGGCCTGCGCGCTGCTGGCGCTGGTCAGCTGCGTGGTGCTGGGCCTGGGCGGCCATCTTGGCGCCTGGGCCCTGGCACTGCTGGTCGGCCTGGCCGGGCTGCTGCTGGGCCTGCGCGACCTGCGCCAGACGCGCCACGCGATCCTGCGCAACTACCCGGTGATCGGCCACCTGCGTTTCCTGCTGGAGTTCATCCGGCCGGAGATGCGCCAGTACTTCATCGAGAGCGACAACGAGGCCGCGCCTTTTTCGCGCCAGCAGCGCTCGCTGGTCTACCAGCGCGCCAAGGGCGACCCAGACAACCGGCCGTTCGGCACCCAGCTGGACGTGCAGCGTGAGGGCTACGAGTGGATCAACCATTCGCTGCTGCCCACCGTGCTCGATTCGCACGACTTCCGCATCACCATCGGCGCCAGCTGCACGCAGCCCTATCAGGCCAGCGTGTTCAACATCTCGGCGATGAGCTTTGGCGCCTTGAGCGCCAACGCCATCCTGGCGCTCAACGGCGGCGCGCGGCGCGGCAACTTCATGCACGACACCGGCGAAGGCTCGATCAGCGTGCACCACCGGGTGCATGGTGGCGACCTGGTGTGGGAGATCGGCTCGGGCTACTTCGGCTGCCGTGACGAGGCCGGCCGCTTCAGCGAGGAGCGCTTCATTGCCAATGCCCGCGAGCCGCAGGTCAAGCTGATCGAGCTGAAGCTCTCGCAAGGCGCCAAGCCGGGCCACGGCGGCGTGCTGCCGGGCCCGAAGGTCACCGCGGAGATCGCCGCGGCGCGTGGCGTGCCAGAGGGTGTGGCCTGCATCTCGCCGTCCTCGCACAGCGCCTTTTCAACGCCGGTCGAGATGCTGCAGTTCATCGCAAAGCTGCGCGAGCTTTCAGGCGGCAAGCCGACCGGCTTCAAGCTTTGCATCGGCCATCCGTGGGAATGGTTTGCGCTGTGCAAGGCGATGCTGGAAACCGACCTGCTGCCGGACTTCATCGTGGTGGACGGCGCCGAAGGCGGCACCGGTGCGGCGCCGCTGGAGTTCACCGACCATGTCGGCGCGCCGATGCAGGAAGGCCTGCTGCTGGTGCACAACAGCCTGGTCGGCCTGGGCCTGCGCTCGCGCATCCGGATTGGCGCGGCCGGCCGCATCGTCAGCGCCTTCGACATTGCCCGTGCGATGGCGCTGGGTGCCGACTGGTGCAACTCCGGCCGCGGCTTCATGTTCGCGCTGGGCTGCATCCAGGCCCAGACCTGTCACACCGGCAACTGCCCGACGGGCGTGACCACGCAGGACCCGGTGCGCCAGCGCGCGCTGGTCGTGCCCGACAAGATCGAGCGCGTGACCCGCTTCCACCAGAACACGCTGCACGCGCTGAAGGAACTGGTGCAGGCAGCCGGCCTGCATCACCCGAACGCCATCTCGGCCCGCCACATCGTGCGCCGCACCGCCGGCGACCAGATCCGCCTGCTGTCCACCCACCTGCAGTTCCTCAAGCCGGGCGAACTGCTGGCCGCCGCGGCTGGCCAGCAGCCCTGGCCGCACAAGGTCTTCGAAATGTACTGGCCCATGGCCCGCGCCAACAGCTTCCAGGCTGCGGAGGCCGAGCTGGAGGCGGTGAGTTAGGCCTGGGGGACGGTGTCCAGGAAGCTCTGCCGGGCGGCCAGCTTGTCGTAGAGCTTCTGCAGGTTCGGGTACGGCGTGCGCCAGTCGATCTCGGGATATCGGAAGTCCAGGTAGCCGAGTGCGACGCCGACGGCGACGTCCGACAGCGTGAAGTGGATGCCTACGCAGAAGGGCTTGTCGCCCAGGCCCTGGCTCATCGCCGCCAGCGCGGATTGCACACGCGCCATGTAGCGGTCGATCCAGGCCTGCGAGCGCTGTTCTTCGGTGCGGCCGGCCCAGTGCTTTTCCAGCCTGGCGGTGATGCTGGCGTCCAGCAGGCCATCGGCCAGCGCTTCCCAGGTGCGCACTTCGACGCGCTCACGGCTGTTGGCCGGAATCAGCTTGCCGACCGGCGACAGCGTGTCGACGTATTCGACGATGACACGCGAGTCGAACACCGCCTCGCCGCCTTCCATCACCAGGCAGGGCACCTTGCCCAGCGGATTGGCCGCCAGGATGCCGTCGCTGCCCCAGACGTCCTCGAGCACGAACTGGCAATCCAGCTTTTTCTCGGCCAGCACGATGCGTACCTTGCGAACGTACGGGCTGGTGAGTGATCCGATCAGTTTCATGCTTGTTGTCGTCTTTGGGCTGTCCCTTGGCCGCGATTCTATCGAAGCGGCCCGTGGGCATGCCGAGGGGCCTCGCGGGTTGCCCCCGTAAAATGGGGCGCTCCGCACATGCGCCCCGCGTGTGCGCCTTGCCTGGCTTGCGCCCCCGCTCCTATGCAGAACTCCCCCTCGCTGTCATCCCATTCGGCCCTGATGGCCCTGTCCCCGCTGGATGGCCGCTATGCCGCCAAGGTCGCCCCGCTGCGCCCGCTGCTGTCGGAGTACGGACTGATGCACCGCAGGGTGCAGGTCGAGGTCGAGTGGTTCATCGCGCTGTCCGACGCCGGCCTGACCGGCTTTGCGCCGCTGTCCGAAGCCTCGCGCGGCCTTCTGCGCGGGCTGGTGACCCGCTTCTCGGAAGCCGATGCGCAGGCCATCAAGGACATCGAGAAGACCACCAACCATGACGTGAAGGCGGTCGAGTACTGGCTCAAGGCCCGTTTCGAGCAGAACGCCGAACTGACCGCGGCGTCGGAGTTCGTGCACTTCGCCTGCACCAGCGAGGACATCAACAACACCAGCCATGCGTTGATGCTGAAGGCCGCGCGCGCCGAGGTGCTGCTGCCGGGCCTGGAGCGCGTCATTGCCCAGCTGACCGAGATGGCGCACGGCTTTGCCGATGTGCCGATGCTCTCGCGCACCCATGGCCAGACGGCCAGCCCGACAACGGTGGGCAAGGAGTTCGCCAACGTCGTGGCCCGCCTGCAGCGCGCCCGCGAGCGAATTGCCGAAGTGCCGCTGCTGGCCAAGATGAACGGCGCGGTCGGCAACTACAACGCCCACTCGGTCGCCTACCCGGACAAGGACTGGGAAGCCTTCTCGCGCCAGGTCGTCGAAAGCGGCCTCGGGTTGACCTTCAACCCGTACACCATCCAGATCGAGCCGCACGACTACATGGCCGAGCTGTTCGATGCGGTGACGCGCTGCAACACCATCCTGATCGACTTCGCGCGCGACGTCTGGGGCTACATCTCGCTGGGCTACTTCAAGCAGAAGCTGAAGGACGGCGAGGTTGGCTCCTCGGCGATGCCGCACAAGGTCAACCCGATCGACTTCGAGAACGCCGAAGGCAACTTCGGCCTGGCCAACGCGCTGCTGGCGCACCTGAGCCAGAAGCTGCCGATCAGCCGCTGGCAGCGCGACCTGACCGACTCCACCGTGCTGCGCAACATGGGCGTGGCGCTGGGCTACGCGGTGCTGGCGCACGAGTCGCTGTCGCGCGGCCTGGGCAAGCTGGAGATCAACACCGACGCGCTGGCCGCCGACCTGGACGGCGCCTGGGAGGTGCTGGCCGAAGCCATCCAGACGGTGATGCGCGCCCATGCATTGCCGCAGCCCTACGAGCAGCTCAAGGCCTTCACCCGCGGCAAGCCGATGACGCGCGACATGATGCAGGGCTTCATTGCCAACCTGGCGTTGCCGCAGAGCGAAAAAGACCGCCTGCTGGCGATGACGCCGGGCAGCTACCTCGGCCTCGCTGCAGCGCTGGCAAAACGGGTCTGAACGGTAACGAAATGCAAGGGTGGCGGGGTGCATGCCCCGTGTCCCGCAAAAAGCACGTCAGGCCGGCAGCGGATTCACCTGTTCGGTCACCCTGCGGGCAGGGGGCGCTCATTAGAATCGCCCCATGCATTTCGCTTCCCAGTTGGCGCGCGCTTGCGCCCGCCACGAATCCCTGCTGTGCGTCGGTCTTGATCCGGACCCGGCCAAGTTCCCCGCCGGCCTGCGCGGCGACCCGTCCCGCATTTTCGACTTCTGCGCCCGCATCGTTGACGCGACCAAGGACCTGGTCTGCGCCTTCAAGCCGCAGATCGCCTACTTCGCCGCCCATCGCGCCGAGGATCAGCTGGAGCAGCTGATGGCCTACCTCCGGCGCAATGCGCCCGAGGTGCCGGTCATCCTGGACGCCAAGCGCGGCGACATCGGCAACACCGCCGAGCAGTACGCGCGCGAAGCCTTCGAGCGCTACCAGGCCGACGCGGTGACGCTGTCGCCCTACATGGGCTTCGACTCGATCGAGCCCTACCTGAAATACGACGGCAAGGGCCTGATCCTGCTCTGCCGCACCTCCAACCCCGGCGGCAGCGACCTGCAGTTCCAGCCGCTGGCCAATGGCGAGCGCCTGTTCGAGGAAGTGGCCCGGCTGGCGGCCGGCAAGTGGAACCGCGATGGCCGGCTGGGCCTGGTCGTTGGTGCCACCTTCCCGGCCGAGCTGGCCCGGGTGCGCGAGCTGGCGCCCACCTTGCCGCTGCTGATCCCCGGCGTGGGCGCCCAGGGGGGCGATGCTGCGGCCACGGTGCAAGCCGGCTGGCGGCCTGACGCACCGATCATCGTCAGTTCCTCGCGCGCCGTGCTGTACGCCGGCAGCGGCGAGGACTTTGCCCAGCAGGCCCGCACCGTGGCCCAGGCCACGCGTCTGGAGCTGCAGGCCGCGCAAAAAGCCTTGCCGGCCCGGTTGTCGTGAAGTGCCTGCCGGCTGCAGTCCCCGCCAGGTCGGCCCAGCCGACCGGCGCTGCGGCACGCTGACCGGCCCCCGCCGCGCAGGTTGTCGAAATGACCCGCCGCCCTGCCGGTCGCCCTGCGCGCCCCGCCCATCCGGCGCCGCCGGCCTCGCACCTGCGTGCCTTGCCGCGCTGGCGCGCGCTGGCTGGCGCCGGCAGCACAGGGCTGCTGGCGGCGCTGGCGGCCATGTCGTTGTGGCAGCTCTACCCTGGCGAATGGCCGGCGCCGCTGCGCTGGGGCCTGGGTGCGCTGCTGGGCGTGGCCGGCGGCGTGTGGCTCAGCCTGCGCCTGCATCGCAGCCGCGCAGCCGCCGCCTTGCCCGCAGAGCGGCCCGCCGTTGCGTCTGAAACCGCGCCGCTCTCGCCGCCGCGCGACGCACTCGCGGCCGGCTTGCTGGCGATGACCGCCGACGCGGTGCTGACGCTGGACGAGCACGGCCGCTTGCTCGGCCTGGTCGAACAGGATGGCCGCCAGCGGCTGGCGGCACTCGCCGCTTTGAGCGGCCAGCCGCTGTGGGCGCTGCCCGGTGCCCGGCTGCCGCCGCCTGACCTGCCGGCGCTGCAGCGCGCCATCAAGGAAGGCCGGCCCTGGCGCGACCTGGACTGGCACTGGCAGTCGCCCGATGGCCAGGCCTGGCATTTCGCGCTCAGTGGGTTGCCGCGCCGCAGTGCCGGCGGACGCCTGCTGGGCTTTGGCGCGGTGCTGCGCGACCTGCGCGGCGAGCAGCGCTTCCAGGCCTTGTTCGCCGAGCTGCCACAAGCGCTGCTGCTGCACCGCGGCCCGCGCCTGCTGGACGCCAACCTGGCTGCGCTGCAACTGCTGGGCGCGGCCGACCGCCAGGCCCTGCTGGCGCGTGACCTGCTCGAAAGCTTTGCGCCGGGCGACAGCCGGGCCCGCGCCGCTCGCCAGTTCGAGGCCGCGCGGCGCCAGCCGGCGGGCGCCTCGCCGCTGGTCGGCAGCTTCCTGCTCGGCACGGCCCAGCCGATCCAGGTGCGCAGCCAGGTGCTGGGCGGCGGCAGCGGTGGCGAGGCACCTGCCACGCTGTCGCTGCTGCTGCCCGAACACACGCCGGCGCCTGCCGCCACCAGCGGCCGCGCGGATGCCCTGATGTCGCACCTGGTCGACATCAGCCCCGACGCGATCTCGCTGACCGAGCTTGGCAGCTCGCGCTATGTGATGGTCAACGCCAGCTTCGAGCGCCTGATGGGCTACCGCGCGAGCGACGTGATCGGCCGCACCGCGCTGGAGGTCGGCATCTGGACCCACCCGGCCCAGCGCGGTGAGCTGCTGGAGGTGCTGCGCCAGCGGGCCGCGGTGCAGGACATGCCGGTCACGCTCACCGCGCGCAACGGTCGCCGGCTGGACGTGCTGCTGTCGGCCGCACGCTTCCACGAGGACCAGGTCGACTACATGGTGGTCACGCTGCGCGACGTGACCCAGGCCGAGCAGACCCGGCTGGAGTACCAGGCGATCCTGGACAACGCGCTGATCGGCATCGCGTTCGTGCGTGACGAGCATTTCGTGATGGCCAACCCCCGCTTCGAGGCCATGCTGGGCTGGCCGCCCGGCGCGCTGGTGGGCCAGCATGCCGCGGTGATCTGGCCCACGCGAGCCGAGCACCTGGAGGCCCAGCGGCGTTTCGATCCGCGGCTGACGGCCGGTGAGTCGATCGAGCTGGAGCACCTGCTCAAGCGGCGCGACGGCAGCGTTTTCCTCTGCCGCCTGATGGCCAAGGCCATCAACCCGCACAAGCCCGGCCCGCGTGGCAACCTTTGGCTGGCCGAAGACGTGACCGAGCGCCGCCAGGTCGAGCAGCAGCTGGCCAAGGCGCGTGACGAGGCCCAGGCTGCCAACCGGGCCAAGAGCGACTTCCTGGCCAACCTCAGCCACGAGATCCGCACGCCGCTCAATGCGCTGCTCGGGCTGGCCCGGCTGGCGCGCCAGCCCGAGGTCGGCGAGCGCCGCCGGCAGGACTACATCGAGCAGATCAGCGAAAGCGCCGAGACCCTGTCGGCCATCATTTCCGACATCCTGGACCTGTCCAAGATCGAGGCCGGCAAGATGCACCTGGAGCACCTGCCGTTTTCGCTGCAGGCGCTGCTCGACAGCCTCTACCAGGCCTATGGCGCACTGGCCGACAACAAGGGCCTGGCGATGCGCCTGGCCTGTGATGCCGACGTGCCGGCCATCGTCATCGGCGACTCGGTGCGGCTGCGCCAGATCCTCAGCAACTACCTGACCAACGCGCTGAAGTTCACCCAGGCCGGCCGGATCGAACTGGCGGTGCGGCGCATCGGCGGCAACGCGCTGCGCTTTGAGGTGCGCGACACCGGCAGCGGCATCGCGCCAGACGCGCAGGCCCGGCTGTTCACGCCCTTCACCCAGGTCGACAACTCGGTCAACCGGCGCTTTGGCGGCACCGGCCTGGGCCTGTCCATCTGCCGCCAGCTGGCGCACCTGATGGAAGGCGAAGTCGGCATGCTCAGCGAGCCGGGCCGCGGCAGCGTGTTCTGGGCCGAGCTGCCGCTGCCCAGCGGCAGCAGCGAGGACCTGGAGGCCAGCACCGGCAGCGGCGGCATGGACCCGGTCAACGGCGCACGCGTGCTGATGGTCGAGGACAACCCGGTCAACATGATGATCTCGGTGGCCCTGCTGGAGCAGTGGGGCGCGCTGGTCACGCAGGCGCATGACGGCGCGCAGGCCATCGAGGCGGTGGAGCAGGCCTTTGCGCTGGGCCGGCCGTACGACGTGGTGCTGATGGACGTGCAGATGCCCGGCATCAGCGGCCACGAGGCGACCCAGGTGCTGCGCCGTCGCCACTCGCGCGAGCAGCTGCCCATCATCGCGCTGACCGCCGCGGCGCTGGTCTCCGAGCGCAACCAGGCGCTGGCCGAAGGCATGAACGACTTCCTGACCAAGCCGATCGACGCGCAGCGCCTGCGCGCTTCGCTGGTGCGCGCGCTGCGCGCGCTGCACGGCGAGACCTGAGGATTGGCACTCCCCGGGCCGGGCTGCGCCCGGCCTTTTCAGGCGGCCAGCGTCAGCGGCAAGCTGCGCAGCCGCTGACCCGTCAGCGCAAACAAGGCATTCGCCAGCGCTGGCGCGACTGGCGGCACGGCGGGCTCGCCAATGCCGGTCGGCGTGCGGGTGCTGGTGATGAGGTGGGTCTCGATCAGCGGGCATTCGCGCAGGCTCAGCAGTGGCTGGTCCGGGAAGTTCTTCTGCTGGACTTCGCCGCCCACGATGTCGATGCGGCCGTAGAGCGCGGCCGTCAGCCCGAAGACCACGCTGCTTTCGACCTGCTGGGCCACGATGTCCGGCTGCAGCACCAAGCCGCAGTCCACTGCGCAAACCACCCGCAGCACGCGCGGCTTGCTGTCGCTCAGCGTGACCTCCAGCACCTGGGCCACCACGGTGCCGAAGCTCTCGTGAAGCGCCAGCCCGCGGGCGATGCCGGCCGGCAGCGGCTGGCCCCAGCCGGCCTTCTCGGCGGCGCGCTGCAGCACGGCGGCATGGCGCGGCTGGTCGGCCAGCAGGCTCAAGCGAAAGGCCAGCGGGTCGGCCCCGGCGGCATGCGCCAGCTCGTCGATGAAAGCTTCGCTGAAAAACGCGTTGTGCGAATGGCCGACCGAGCGCCAGTTGCCGATCGGCACGTCGTGCTGCGTGGCCACATGCGCCATGCGCTGGTTCGGCACGGCATACGGCAGGTCGAACAGGCCTTCGGCCGTGGTCTTGTCCGGCATGTCCACCGGGCCGGCCAGCTGAGGTACGTTGCGCGCCATCCAGCGCGGCGTGATGGCGTCGCCGGCACTGTGAATGCTGAGCGCCTGCAGCTTGCCGTCGCCAGAGAGCACGCCGCGCAGCAGTGCAGCCCCTGCCGGGCGGTAGAAGTCGTGCGTGAAGTCCTCTTCGCGCGGCCACAGCAGCTGCACCGGCCGGCCGCCGGTTTCCATGGCCACGCGCACCGCCTGGCCCACGTGGTCGGTCTCCAGCCGGCGGCCAAACCCACCGCCGATCAGCGTCATGTGCAGCGTGACCTTGTCCAGCGGCACGCCGGCCACGCGGGCCGCGAGCTGGCGGGCCATTTCAGGCACCTGTGTCGGGGCCCAGATCTCAACGGCCTGGTCCGTGACCTGCACGGTGCAGTTCATCGGCTCCATCGTCGCGTGGGCCAGGTACGGTGCCTGGTACGCGGCTTCCAGCCGGCGGGCGCCGCCTTGTTCGCCGGCCCGCCAGCTGGCCGCCGCGTCCCCCAGGTTGTAGAAGCCAAAACCGTGGTTGGCGTCGGCGGCGTTGCGCGCCGTCTGCGCCAGGCTGGCGGCAATGGCGGCCGAGTCCAGCGCGCCGGCGGGCCGGCCCTGCCAGCTCGCGTCCATTGCCAGCGCCGCCTGCTTGGCATGCCAGCTGCTGTGTGCGACCACCGCGATGCCGGCGGTGCTGCCGGCCACCGGGCCCAGCCGCACCACGCGCTGCACGCCGGGCCGGCGCAGCAGCGCGTCCATGTCCACCGCACCCGGGGCGCCGCCCAGCGCAGGCGCATGGCGCATCACCGCGAACAGCATGTCTGGCCGCCGGGTGTCGATGCCGTAGCGCGCCGCGCCGGTGCTCTTGGCCGGCGTGTCGCTGCGCGGTTGCGGCTTGCCCAGCAGGCGCCATTGGGGGCTGGCTTTCAGCTTGACGCTGCCGGCGGGCACGGTGGCCGCCGCCTCGGCCAGCTCGCCGTAGCCGGCGCTGTTGCCGCTGGCAGCGTGTTGCACCATACCGTCCTGCACCTGGAACTCGTCCACCGGCAGGCGCCAGCGCAGCGAGGCCGCGCCCAGCAGCTGGGCCCGCGCGGTGGCCGCGGCCAGGCGCAGCGGTTCCCAGGCGTCCGCCACGGTGGACGAGCCGCCGGTGATCACGATGCCCAGCTCGCGCGCCACCTTGCGCACCATCCACTGCCCCAGCCGCGCGCCGGTGGTCTCATGGCCGGGTTCCAGCGAGCGCGGGTGCACCGGCAGGCTGGCGGCCAGCACGGCCACGTTGCCGTACAGCGTCTCGCCCGCAGCTGGCGCGGTCAGTCGCACGCGGGTGGGCGCCAGGTCCAGCTCCTCGGCCACCAGCAAGGCCAGCGTGCTGTGCACGCCCTGGCCCATCTCGGCATACGGCATGGCCAGCAGCACGTCACCATTGCGCGCCACCTTGATCCAGCCGTTCAGCCCGACCTCGCCAGCCACTGGCGGCAAGGTGTCGGCCCGGCCCAGCCGGCCGCGTGGCGGCAGCCCGCTCCAGCCCACGATCAAGGCCCCGGCGCCGGCCAGGCCGGACCACAGCAGCGTGCGGCGCTTGAGCGTCATGCGGCGCTCCGGTCCTGGTCCGCCAGGGCAGTCTTGACGAGCGCCTTGGCCCCGGGCTTGATGGCCGGCGCCAGCGCTGCGGCCGCGGCATGGATGGCCGCGCGCACCCGCGGGTAGGTGCCGCAGCGGCACAGGTTGGTGATGGCCGCGTCGATGTCGGCGTCGGTCGGCTGTGGTTTCTGGCGCAGCAGCGCCTCGGCCGCCATCAGCATGCCGCTCTGGCAGTAGCCGCACTGCGGCACCTGGTGGGTGACCCAGGCCTGCTGCAGCGGGTGCAAACCCGTGCCCGCCAGGCCCTCGATGGTCTTCACCGCCTTGCCCTGCACCGCACCGACCGGCGTCACACACGAGCGCACCGCCTGCCCGTCGACCTGCACCGTGCAGGCGCCGCAGGCGGCGACGCCACAGCCGTACTTGGTGCCAGTCAGCCCGAGTTCATCGCGCAACACCCACAGCAGCGGCATGTCCGGCGGTACGCGCTGGTCGTCGAGGGCATGGGCTTGGGTGTTGACGGTCAACTGCACGGGCGCGTCTCCTACGCTCCTGGAACTGGGAGCGCCGCGAGTTTGGCAGAAGCAGGGCCGCCATCGCCTGTCGCGAGGGTGTCCAGCGGTGACAAGGCCTCCCGGACTAACCCGAGGTGACGCGGCGTTTGAAGCTCACTGCCCCTTGAACAGGCCCTGGAAGTGGCGCGACACCGGCAGCTTCTCGCTGCGGCCGCGCAAGGAGAGCACCATCGTGCCCTCGTCCACCCGCAGCGCGCTGGCAATGTGCCGGTGGTTGACGATCACCGAGCGGTGCACCTGCCAGAACTGCTGCTCGTCCAGCTGCGCCAGCAGCTCCTTCAGCGGCGTGCGGATCAGCGCCTCGCCCGGGCCGGCCTCGTCCTGGTAGACGACCCGCGTGTAGCGCGCGTCCGACTCGAAGTACACCACCTGCTCGACCGGGATCAGCCGCACCTCCTTGCCGATGCTGGCCTGGATCATCGGGGCCGGCCGGCGCGCCGGCAGCAACTGCTGGCTGAGCTGCGCGAGCAGTGCCGTCATGTCCGGTGTGGCGGGCGCGGCTTGCGCGGGCTGCAAGCGCTGCTTGAGCCGCGCCACCGTCTGCGCCAGCCGGGCAGGGTCCACCGGCTTCATCACATAGTCCACCGCGCCAGCCTCGAAAGCCTGCAGCGCATGGTCGCCATAGGCGGTGACGAACACCACCTCGGCCCGGCCCTGGATGCGCTGCGCGACCTCGATGCCGCTCAGGCCCGGCATGCGGATGTCCAGGAAACACAGCTGCGGCTCGTGTTCGAGGAAGGCGTCCCAGGCGTCCACGCCGTTGACGGCCTCGGCCACCAGTTCGAGTTCCGGCCAGGCCTGCTGCAGCGCGGCTTTGAGTTGCGCGCGCGGGGCTTCTTCGTCGTCGGCGATCAGGGCGGTGATGGGATTCATCGGTGTGCAGGCTCAGGCAGAAAGTGGAAGACGCAGCAGCGCACGGCAGCCGCCCTCGGGTCGGTTGGCCAGGCTCAGCTCGGCCTTGGTGCCGAAGGCTTGTGCGAGGCGGGCGCGGCTGTTGACCAGGCCCACGTGGCCTTCGGCAGGGCCGGGCAGCAGCGGCAGGCCGGGACCGTCGTCGTCGATGGCGATGCAGAGCTGGCCGGCTTCGCGCCAGGCGCTGAGCTGCACGCTGCCGCCGGCCAGCTGCGGCGAGATGCCGTGTTCAACGGCGTTTTCGACCAGCGTCAGCAGCAGACCGGGCGGCAGCGGCGTGGCGCCCAGCGCGGGCTCGGCGCGGATCTCGAAGCGCAGCCGCTCGCCCAGCCGCGCCTGCATCACCTCCAGGTAGCGGCGCACGGCTTCCAGCTCCTGGTCCAGGCGCAGCAGCGGTCGGTCGAACAGCGGCAGCGTGGCGCGCAGGTAGCCGGTCAGCGAGTCCAGCAGCGGCGCGGCGCGCGGGTCGCCGCTGGCCACCCAGTGCTGCAGCGAGGCCAGCGTGTTGAACAGGAAGTGCGGCTGGATCTGCGCGCTGCCGAGCTGGCGGGCCATTTCCAGCGCGCGCTCGCGCTCGTCCAGCTCGGCCAGGCGCAGGGCGATGTGCTGGCTGCGGTGCATCGCGGTGAACCACAGGCCCACCATGCCCATGCCGAACAGCGCGCCCAGCACGCCGGGGCCGGCCGGCACCGTCGACAGATTCTGCGCGGTGTGCAGCACCTGCCCGAACGACCCGCCGTAGGTGAGCATCGGCACCAGCAGGAAGCCGCTCGCGGTGGCCATGGGCATCACGTAGTAAGCCCAGCGCCCGGCCCGGCAGCCGGGGTCGTGCCACAGCGCCCACAGGCCGGCCAGCAGCCCCAGCAGGTAGAAGCCCATCACGAACCAGATCGGCGCGGGCACCATCGCGTGGAAGGCGACCGCGTACATCGCCATCACGAAGATCACGTTGAACAGCACCGCGCCGACGATGGAGGGCGACGGGCCGTGCGGCACGGCGCGCGCCAGCTCGGCGGCCGTGAAGCGGCGCCTGGGCAGCATCATCATCATGCAGCGCCAGTCGAACCATGTCGTGCGGGGCGGGGTGGTCGTGGCGGCCGAGCCGGCTGATCCCTTCCCCGTCCTGACTGACCCCTCCGCCGTTCGGGCTGAGCTTGTCGAAGCCCCCGGCCCTTCGACAGGCTCAGGGTGAACGGATGCCGATGCACGTTGTCCGTCCGTGCCGAGTCCCCCACCGTTCGGGCTGAGCTTGTCGAAGCCAGCCAACCCTTCGACAAGCTCAGGGCGAACGGAACCGAGAGGAGTCGCGCTCATGACCGCGACTCCGGCAACCACAGCGCGGCGCGTGTGCTGCCATCGGGCTGGCGCTGCAGGGCCAGCGTGGCGCGCGGACCGGCCAGGCGCTGCAGCCGCTCGCGGCAGTTGCGCAGGCCCACGCCTTCGGATGGCAGCGGTTCTGGCAAGGGCTGGCCGGTGTTGTCGACCCACACGGCCCAGCCATCGGCCTGCCGCGCGCCACCGAGGCGGATCTCGCCGCCGGCCAGCGCCGGGCTCACGCCGTGCTCGATGGCGTTTTCCACCAGGGTCAGCAGCAGCCCCGGCGGCAGCGGCAGCGCGCCGGCTTCGGGTGGCAGCGACTGGGCGGTCTGCAGCCGCGCGCCGAGCCGGGCCTGCTGGATGGCCAGGTAGTGCGCCACGGTGGCGGCTTCCTCGGCCAGCGGGATGTGCGCGCGCGACAGCGTTTCGGTGCTGGCACGCAGGAAGCCGGTGAGGGCGCGCAGCAGGCCGGGCGCACGCGCGTCGCCACTGTCCACCCAGTGCTGCAGCGCGGCCAGCGTGTTGAAGATGAAGTGCGGCTGGATTTGCGCCTGCAGCAGCCGCAGCTGGGCCTCCGCGGCTTCGCGCGAGGCCTGGTCGCGCTCACGCTTGAGCTGCATGCGCTCGAGCTCCAGCTTCATCTGCACCTTGCGGGTGTTGGACAGCAGCCAGAGGAAGACCAGCGTGGTGAGCGCCACGATGAGCTGCAGTGGCGTGGCCGCCCACAGCAAGCCCGGCCATTCGCCCGGCGAGGGCCAGCCGGCCTCGCTGCCACGCAGTTTGCGCCAGGCCAGCACCAGGGTGCTGGCATAGGTGGCCAGCGACATCAGCAGCGCCAGGCGCAGCAGGCGCCGGCCCGAGCCCTGGGAGGCGAACAGGCCCGGCTGGCGCCACACGCGCAGGCACAGCATGAACAGCCCGGCGAAATACAGCGCGCTGACGGCCCAGGCGGCGGGCCAGCTCAGCCCGTTGGCATGCAGCCCGCCAGCGCCGCCGATGACACCGCCGGCCACGCCCGTGGCCATGCCCAGGCCAAAGCGGCCCACCATCAGGCGGTCCATGGTTTCGGCCATCTCGCGCTGCTCGGCGGGCCAGCCCTGGCGGTCCGGCGACATGCGAACCAGCAGCCAGCGCTGGAAGCCGTTCAGTGGCACCTCTGGGGTGGTGGCCGGCCCGGCAGGGCGGCCCGGGTCCTCAATGACCAAGGGAGTCGGCGGCATCGTCATGGCGCCAGCATCTCGCAGCCGCTGGCGCAGCGGCGCTGCGAGGCGGCGGACGGCCGGTGCGGGCGCACGAATGGCAGCAGCGGCGCATGAGCTGCGGTCAGCCCAGCGGCTGGCCGTCAACGAAAACCTTCAGCTCGCCGCAGGTGAAGGCGGTCCAGGCTTCGTGCTGGGTCAGCGGTTCGGTGGCGATCACGGCCACGCGGTCCTTGGGCGTGGTGTGGTGGGCAAAGTCCACGCTGAGGTCCTCGTCGCGCAGCGCGACTGCGCCGAACGGATGCTGGCGCACGACCCAGTGCAGGTGGGTGGACGCGTGGGCCCACAGCGCCTGGCCGTTGGACAGCAGCATGTTGAAGGTGCCGTGGCGGTGCAGCGTGGGCATCAGCTCGGCCAGCGTGCGCGTCAGCTCGGCTATGGCGGGCACGCCGGCATGCGCCTTGGCGAGCTCCTGCATCAGCCAGCAGAAGGCGCGCTCGCTGTCGGTGTCGCCCACCGGGCGGAACGCGGCGTGCAGGCGTGGGTGGAAGTCCACCAGGTTGCCGTTGTGCGCGAACACCCAGTAGCGGCCCCACAGCTCGCGCTGGAACGGGTGGGTGTTCTCCAGCGCCACGCGGCCCTGCGTGGCCTTGCGGATGTGGGCGATGACGTTGTCGCTGCGGATCGGGTAGGTCTTGACCAGTTGCGCCACCGGCGACTGCCGGGCGCTGTGGTGGTCCACGAAGAGGCGCACGCCGCGGTCCTCGAAGAAGCCGATGCCAAAGCCGTCCTTGTGCTCGTCGGCGCGCGTGGCCAGGCCGGTGAAGCTGAACATCACGTCGGTCGGCGTGTTGGCATTCATGCCGAGCAGCTGGCACATGCTCAAACGCCGATCATCGCGCGCGCCAGGCCACGCACGGTCACCAGGCTGCCTGGGTTGCTGGTCTCGTCGAGGATCTTGGCCATGCGACCGCGCAGGAAGGCGCTGTGGCGGCCGCGCCAGATCAGCAGGTCGGCCAGCCAGGGGTGGCTGTTGATCAGGTTGGCCTTCTCGTACAGCGCGAAGCGCGGCTGCAGCGCGCGCAGCCGCGCTTCGTAGGCGGCGCGCTGAACGCCTTCGTCTTCGGCCACCAGCAGCGCCTCGGCGGCCAGCATGCCGGTTTCCATGGCCTTGCCAATGCCTTCGCCGGTGAAGTGGTAGGTGGCACCAGCGGCCTCGCCGGTGACCAGCACGCCCGGCGCGCTCCACTTCGCGCCGCCCAGCGAGCAGCGCAGTGGCGCGCCCTTGAGTGCCCAGCCGCTGGCCTCGCGTTTCACGTCGCCCAGCACTTCGCCGTCTTGCATCAGCAAGCGAGCGGGTTCGTAGGCTTCGAGGAAGGCATTGAAGACCTGGCGCAGATTGGGGGCCGCTTCGGCGTCGGTCTGGAACAATCCCACGCCGATGTTGAACACGCTGTCCTTCATCGGGAAGATCCAGCCGTACCCCGGCCGCAGCTTCTGGTGCCAGACCAGCTCCAGCCCGCGGATGCGGTCCACCAGCGACTGGCAGCGCACATGGGCGCGCAGCGCAATCGCGCTGGGCGTGCGGCGCTCGCACAGGTCGGCCGCCAGCAGGCCTTGCGTGACGGCGCCGGTGGCCAGCACGACACGGCTGGCGCGCACTTCGCACAGCCTGCCGTCCGGGCCCTTCAGGCGGGCGCCGGTGGCGGGGCGATCCGGGCCGTCTGCGTGCAGCAGGGCCTCGAAGCGCCACGGTGCATGGAAGGCGGCGCCGGCGCGGCGCGCGGCTTCGAGCAGGATCATGTCCAGCTCGCGGCGGGCCAGCGTGGCCAGGTGACCGGGGATCTCGATGGACCCGCCACGCGGGCCCACGCAGCGCAGGAACGGCACCTTGTGTGCATAGGCCTGGATCTGGTCGGCCACGCCCAGGCGGGCGAAGGCGGCGTGGGCATCGGGGATCAGGCCGTCACCGCAGATTTTTTCGCGCGGGAAGCTTTGCGCGTCCACCAGGCAGACGGCCTTGCCGGCGCGCGCCAGCAGCTGGGCGCAGGCGCTGCCAGCCGGGCCCGCGCCGATCACCAGCACGTCGCAGGCTTCGGGCAAAGGGGATGCGGAAGGGATGGCGGCCAGCGGGTCCATGGGGCGGGGTGATCGGCGGAAGCGGTCATCGTAACGCCGTGCCTGGCTCACTCCGGACGGGCGAGCAATTTCAGCGTGCGGTCCAGCGCCCGGGCGACCGGGGCCAGCGCCTCGGGGCCGGTCGTGGCGGGCGTGTCGCCCGGGTTGTGGAAGAAGCGGTGGCCGGAGGCCAGGCCGAGGTAGCGGCCGTAGCCTGCCGCATGGATCTCGCGCAGTTCGCCGGGCGGCGCCGCGCTGCCCACCTGCACCCGGCGCAGCGGCAGCAGGCCTTCGCTGCCGGCATTCGCCGCGGGCGCCAGCGCAGCGCTGTAGAACAGCGTGCGGCGGGCGTCCACAGCGCGGTCTGTGACCCACTGCGCCCCCTCCTTGCGCCACTCGTAGCAGGCCAGCGACGCGCCCAGGTGCAGCCAGCTGACCGAGTCGGCCGGCGGCGGCTCGCGCTGCAGGAAGACTTCCATGCCGCCGTGGCCAATCTCGTGGCCAGCGGTGGCCACGAAGACGAAGTTCACACCCAGGTCGCTGGCCGCCACGCTGCGCGCCAGCGCCAGGAAGACCGCGATGCCGGAGCCACGTTCGCAGGCGCTGGTGAACCAGCCGGTGGTCGGCGTGGAGACGACGATGGTGCGCGCGGCATGGCGGTCCAGCCGGGCCACGACGTTGCGCCCGGCGACCTGTTGTTCGTAGCGGCCGTCGACGGCAATGTTCACCTTGTGGCCGGCTGCCTGCGCGGCCCGCAACAGGCCGGCGTCCGCCGTGCCCACGGTGAGCACTGGCACTGGCCACGGCGTGTCTGCCTGCGCGACGTTGTACGCATACGGCTGCTCGCCCGGGCTGGCAATGCTCAGCAGGATGGCCGCTGGGTGGCGCAGTGCAGCGGCGGCAATCGCGTCGCGCTGCGCCTTGCCGAGGTAGGCGGACTGGTCGTAGGGCAGCGTCAGCCAGACGATCTGGCCGCTGGCGTCGGCGCTGCCTTCAGGCGTAATGGGTGCGCTGAGGCGAAAGCTCGCCTGCTCGGCCGGTGGCCACCAGAACGGCCGCGCCTGCAGCTGCGCTTCGCCAACCGTCACGCTGGCGCTGTCCAGCTGGTACTGGCGGTCCATCGTGAACGGCTGGAAGCTGGTCTGCAGGCCGGCGTGTCTCAGCTCGGCGGCCAGCCAGTCACTGGTGGCCTGGTCGGCCGCAGAGCCGAAGCGGTGCTCGCCGAAGCTGGCGTAGTGCCGCAAGTCGGCATACAGCTGCGGGCCGGCAAGCGGATCGGGCGGCGGGGCCGGCGGCGTTGCGCAGCCGCTGACGAGCAGCGCCAGCGCAACGAGGAAACTGCCTGGCCAGCGCATCGCGCCTGCTCCGTCAGGCTCAGGCTGCCGCGCCTTGCCAGCCCTTGGGCACCGCGCTGATCAGCTTGCGGGTGTATTCCTGCTTGGGCGCATGCAGGATCTCCTCCACGCCGGCCTGCTCGACGACTTCGCCGTCCTTCATCACCAGCACCTCGTCGGAGATGAAGCGCACGACCGACAGGTCATGGCTGATGAAGATGTACGACAGGCCCAGCTCGTCCTGCAGGTCCTTCAGCAGGTTCAGCACCTGGGCCTGCACCGACACGTCCAGCGCGCTGACCGATTCGTCCAGCACCAGCACTTCGGGGTTCAGGCTCAGGCAGCGGGCAATCGCCACGCGCTGGCGCTGGCCGCCGGAGAATTCGTGCGGGTACTTGCCGAAGGCGCGGCCGTCCAAGCCCACCTTGACCAGCAGCTCGCGGGCGCGCTGCTCGCGATCACGGTCGTCCTTGCCAATGCCGTGGATGCGCATCGGCTCGATCAGCGCCTGGCCGATGGTGAAGCGCGGGTTCAATGAGGCATACGGGTTCTGGAACACGATCTGGATGCGGCGGCGCATCAGCTGGCGCTCAGCGGCCGAGAGCGCCAGCAGGTTCTTGCCGTCGAAGATCACCTCGCCGCTGGTTGGCTCGTGCAGGCGCAAGAGCGTCAGGCCCATGGTCGTCTTGCCGGAACCCGACTCGCCCACCACGCCCAGCGTGTGGCCCTTGCGCAGCTTGAAGTTGACGTTGCGCACGGCCTTGAACTCGCGCTTGCCGAACAGGCCTTCCTTCATGAAGAAGCTCTTGGCCAGCGACTTGACTTCCAGCACCACCGGCGCGGCCGGGTCCTTGGCCTTGCTGTCGGTGCGCGCAGCGCGGCCCTGGATGTAATCGTCGATCACCATCAGCCGCGGCGGGTTGTGATCCAGGCTGGGCCGGCAGGCCAGCAGCGCCTTGGTGTATGGGTCTTTCGGCGCGCTGAACAGCTCGGCCGTGGTGCCGGCTTCGCGCACCGTGCCCTGGCGCATCACGACCACGTGGTCGGCAATCTCGCCAACCAGCCCCAGGTCATGGCTGATGAACAGCACCGACATCTTGTGCCTGGCCTTCAGCGAAGCCAGCAGCTCGATGATCTGGCGCTGGATGGTCACGTCCAGCGCGGTGGTGGGTTCGTCGGCGATCAGCAGCTTGGGCTCGCAGGCCAGTGCCATCGCAATCATCACGCGCTGCTGCTGGCCACCCGAAAGCTCGTGCGGATAGGCCTTGAGCCGGCGCGCCGGCTCGGGGATCCCGACTTCCTGCAGCAACTGCTCGGCGCGCGCCAGCGCGGCCTTGGCCGAGAGGCTCAGGTGCACCTTCAGCGTCTCGACCAGTTGCTGGCCCACGGTGAAGACCGGGTTCAGCGAGGACATCGGGTCCTGGAACACGCAGGCGATTTCGGCGCCGCGCAAGGCGCGCAGCTCGGCCGGCGTGGCTTCCAGCAGGTTCTTGCCGCGCCACAGCACCTGGCCCGAACGCTCGGCGTTCTTGGGCAGCAGGTTCAGGATGGACATCGCGGTGACGCTCTTGCCCGAGCCGGACTCGCCGACCAGGGCCACGGTGCTGTTCTCCGGCACGTCGAAGCTCACGCTTTCGCCGCCGCGGCCCACGGCCTCGGCACGCACCATCTCACCGTTCACGCGCCCCATGCGGAACGCGACCTTCAGGTTCTGAATGCTCAACAACATGATGGCTTACTCCTGGCCGCGCAGCTTGGTGTCCAGCGCGTCGCGCCAGGCGTCGGCCATCAGCGAGAAGGCCGTGACGAAAACCGCCATGAAGACGGTGGCGGCAGCCAGTTGCCACCAGTAGCCGAGGATCAGCTCGGCCTGCGATTCGGCCAGCATCGTGCCCCAGGACACCTGGTCCACCGGCACGCCCAGGCCCAGGTAGGACAGGATCACCTCGCTCTTGATGAAGCCCACCACCATCAGCGACATGCGCACCAGCACCACGTGGCTCACGTTGGGCAGGATGTGGCGGAACATGCGCGAGAACGACGAGGCGCCGATGGCCTCGGCCGCCCGCACGTATTCGCGCTGGCGGTGCTTGATGAACTCGGCCCGCACCTGGCGGTACAGGCTGGTCCAGCCGGTCAGGCCCAGGATCAGCACCACGGTGCCGATGCCCCGGCCCAGCACGGCCGCGAAGGCGAAGATCAGCAGGATGTCGGGAATGGCGGTGAAGACGTTGTAGAGCCACTCCAGGAAGTCGTCGACCTTCTTGCCGAAGAAGCCGGCCGAGGCGCCCAGCAGCGTGCCGAGGATGGTCGCCACCAGCGCGGCCAGCACGCCGACGAAGACCGAGATCTCGGTGCCCTTCTGCGCCTTGGACAGCACGTCCCGGCCCAGCCGGTCAGCGCCCAGCGGCAGCGTCGTGGCCTTCACGGTTTCGGTCGTGTGGTACTGCTTGGCCTTCTCGGCCCACTCGGCGTAGCGCGGGGCCAGCGGGTCGATGTCGCTGAGGTCCACATTGGGCGTGAGCGGTGCGGCCACCGCGGCTGCGGCCTTCTCGGCCGCGCGTGCGCCGAGGAAGGTCGGCGGCGCGTTGGGCACGGCCACTTCCTGCTGGAAATTGCGCGCCACCACGCCGGTGGCCGACAGCAGGATCATCACCAGGAAGATGGCCACCACGCCCATGGACACCAGGCCCACGCGGTCGGTCTTGAAGCGCCGCCAGGCCGCGCGCCACACACCCTCGGACCGCTCGTTCACCTCGGCGGCCGTTGCATTCATCACTGCGCTCATTTCAGCACCACCCGCGGGTCCACAACCTTGTAGAGCAGGTCGGTGGCCAGGTTGATCAACATCGTCATCATCGCCAGGTAGACGGCCGAGGCCTGGATCACCGGGTAGTCGCTGCGGTTGACCGCCAGCAACACCTCGCGACCCATGCCGGGAATCGAGAAGAAGAATTCGATCAGGAACGAGCCCACGAAGATGCCCGGCAGCGCCAGGCCGACGTTGGTCAGGATCGGAATCATCGCGTTGCGCAGCACGTGCTTGAACAACACGCTGCGCTCGCTCAGGCCCTTGGCGCGTGCGGTGCGCACGTAGTCATGGCTGAGCTCGTCGAGGAAGAAGGTGCGGTAAAGGCGCGTCTGCGGTGAGATGCCCACCGCCACGGCCAGCAGCACCGGCAGCGGGCAGTAGACGATCAGGTTGGTCAGCGTCGAATCGCTCCAGCCCTGCACCGGGAACCAGCCGAGCTGGAAGCCGAACACGTACTGGCCGATGATCACGTAGACCAGGAAGGAGATCGACAGCGCGATGGTGGTGGCCACCATCAGCGTGCGGTCGGTCCAGGAGCCGCGCACATAGGCCACGCCCAGGGCCACCGGAATGGCCAGGATGGTGTCCAGCAGCACGATGGGGATCATGACGGTCAGCGTGGCCGGCATGCGGGTCGCGAACAGGTGGCTCACCGCCTCGTTGGTCGCCCAGCTCTTGCCCCAGTCGAAGGTGGCGATCTGCTTGATGAAGATCCACAGCTGGAACCAGGCGGGCTGGTCCAGGCCAAGCTGCTGGCGGATGGCGGCGATCTGGGCCTGGGTGGCGTTCTGCCCCGCCAGGATCACGGCAGGGTCACTGCCGAAGTACTTGAAGAGCACGAACACCAGCAGCACCACACCGATCAAGGTGGGGATCATCTGCCACAAGCGCCGTATCAGGTAAGCGAGCATGGGGGCAACAGCGGAAGTTGAGGCGCACCCAGCTTGTGGCGGGCTGCCAGTTGGCGAAAACGCGAGAGTGTAGGGCCACGCCCTTGTTGAGCTTTCCTCACGCAAACCCTGTGCCAGGCGCGGGAAGGCCTGGGTCGCGGATAGACTCTGCGGCTTTGCAACGGAAGCGGCAGCAGCACATGGGCCGGATTCGCAGTTTGGCGCGGGCCACAAGCCATGCGCTGAGAATCGCTTTGATCTTAGGGCTGGCAGGCGCCAGCCATTGGGCTACCTCTGCCACGCCGCCTGACGCGGTGGTGCAGAAGGTTTTCCGCTATGCGCTGGACGCGGCCGAGACCAGCCTGGACCCGGCCCGGGTTTCGGACACGTACTCGAACACGATCATTGCGCACATCTTCGAGTCGCCACTGACCTACGATTACCTGGCGCGCCCGGTGGTCCTGGTGCCGCGCACCGCCGTGGCCCTGCCCGAGCATTCGGCCGACTTCAAGACCTGGACGATTCGCATCCGGCCCGGGATCTACTTCGCCGATGACCCCGCCTTCAATGGCAAGCGCCGCGAGTTGACCGCTGCCGATTACGCGTACAGCTTCAAGCGCTACTACGACCCGCGCTGGAAGAGCCCCGTCTACGGCAACTATCGCGCAGACGACGTGCTGGGCCTGGAGGCGCTGCGCCAACGGGCCCTGGACACCAGGCAACCGTTTGACTACGACGCGCCCGTGGCCGGCCTGGAACTGAAGGATCGCTACACGCTGAGCGTGCACCTCGGCCGGTCCGATCCCCAGTTCATCCTGAACATGGCCAATCCCAACAACTTCGGGGCGGTGGCGCGCGAGGTGGTGGAGCGCTATGGCGAAGAGCTCGACGACCATCCTGTTGGCACCGGCCCCTTCAAGCTCGCCCAGTGGCGGCGTGCTTCGAAAATCGTGCTGGTGCGCAATCCCGGCTTCCGCGAGGACCTGTTCGACGCGCAGCCCGCCGCCGACGACGCCGCCGGCCAGGCCTGGCTGGCCAAGTACAAGGGGCGCCGCCTGCCGCTGGTTGACCAGATCGAGATCTCCATCATCGAGGCGGCGCAGCCCATCTGGTTGTCCTTCCTGGGCAGGGAGTTCGACCTGGTGCGCGTGCCGCTGGAGTTCGCGCCCATTGCCGTGCCCGGCGGCAAACTGGCCCCCAACCTGGCCAAGCAGGGCATGACGCTGGAGCGCACGTTGCAGGCCGACCATGTCTACACCTACTTCAACATGGAAGATCCGGTGGTCGGCGGCTACACGCCAGACAAGATCGCGCTGCGGCGTGCGATTGCGCTGGCCTACGACAATCGCACCGAAATCACCCGCGTGCGGCGCGGGCTGGGCATTCCCGCCACCAGCCTGGTCGTTCCGTACACCCTGGGCTACGACGCTGCGCTGGACTTCGGCTTCAGCGAACACGACCCCTCCAAGGCCAAGGCCTTGCTGGACCTCTACGGCTATCTGGACAAGGACGGTGACGGCTGGCGGGACCTGCCGGATGGCCAACCGCTGACCCTGCACTACTACACCACCGGCAGCGAGACCTACCGGCAGTTCAACGAGCTGTGGGCCAAGGCGATGAAGGCGGTCGGCCTGCGCATGGTGTTCGAGATCGGTCAGTGGCCCGAGCAGTTCAAGCAGGCGCAGGCCGGGAAGATTCAAATCTGGGGCCTGGGCAATACCGCCACCTCGCCGGACGGATCCAGCTTCCTGCACGAGGCCTATGGCCCCGAGATCGGCGCGGAGAATCTGGCGCGCTTCAACCTGCCGGCGTATGACGCCCTGGTGAAGCGCATTGACGAATCCCCCGAGAGCCCGGAGCGCCATGCGCTGCTGAAGCAGGCGCAGTCCTTGCTCGCGGTCTACCTGCCGATCAAGCCTCATGTGCATCGCATCCGCATCTACTTGTCCCAGCCCTGGCTGACCGGTTACCGCACGCATCCATTCGCGCTGGACTTCGGCCGCTATGTGGATGTTGACGCTGCCAAGCAGGCGGCGGCGATTCGCTGAGCGCCACACGCCCCACAAGGGCGGTTCACCCGAGAGTTGTCGTGACCAAGAAGACTGTTGTTTCCGCTCGGCCGAAGTTGCCGGCCCGCCGTCGCGGCCTGCAAGCCGCCGGCGCCGCAGCCGGCCTCTGGGCCACCGGCCTGGGCTGGGCTGCCGATCCTGCCGCTTCTGCCGCTTCTGCCACTGTGAGCACCACGCCGGCTGGGCAGAAGGTCATGCGCTATGCGTTCAAGACCTCCGAGACCGGCATGGACCCGGTGCGGCTGTCGGACCTCTATTCGCGCTATCTCACGGCCCACATCTTCGAGAGCCTGTACACCTACGACCACCTGGCTCGGCCCGCGCTGATCAAGCCCCTGACCGCCGAAGGCATGCCCGAGACCTCGGCCGACTTCAAGGTCTTCACGATCAAGGTCAGGCCTGGCATCTTCTTCGCCGACGATCCGGTCTTCCAGGGCAAGCCGCGTGAATTGGTGGCGCAAGACTATGTCTACACCTTCAAGCGTTTTGCCGACCCGGCCAACAAGTCGCAAAGCTGGAGCGACCTGGAGGAGCTGAAGTTTGTCGGCTTGAACGAGCAGCGGGATGAGACCATCGCCTCGCGCAAGCCGTTTGACTACGACCGCGTGGTGCCCGGCATCCGTGCGCTCGACCGCTACACGCTGCGCCTCGAACTGCGCGACACGCGGCCGCGGCTGATCGAATCGCTGGCCGACTGCAGCTTGCGTGGCGCGGTGGCGCGCGAGGTGGTCGAGCACTATGGCGACCAGATCAGTGCCCACCCGGTCGGCACCGGGCCATTCGTGCTGGCGGCCTGGCGGCGCAGTTCGCTGATCACGCTGGCGCGCAACCCTGCCTACCGCGAACACTATTACGACGCCCAGCCGGCTGCCGACGATGCCGAAGGCCAGGCCTTGCTGGCGCGCTTCAAGGGCCGCCGGCTGCCGATGCTGGACCGGGTCGAGGTTTCCATCATTGAAGAACCTCAGCCGCGCTGGCTGTCCTTCCTGAACAAGGAGCATGACTTCCTGGACGTCGTGCCCGAGGAGTACATCAACCAGGCCATGCCCGGTGGCAAGGTCGTGCCCGGCCTCGCCCACCACGGCGTGAAGGGCTACCAGTCCCTGGCGCCAGACCAGTTCCTCACGCTCTACAACATGGAGGACCCGGTGGTCGGCGGCTACACGCCGGAAAAGATCGCGCTGCGCCGGGCGATGAACCTGGCGATGGACGTGCGCCGAGAGATCGACATCGTGCGGCGTGGCCAGGGCATTCCGGGCCAATCGCCCATCGTGCCGCACACGTCGGGATACGACCCGAAGTTCCGCTCCGAGATGGGTGACTACGACCCGGCCAAGGCCAAGGCGCTGCTGGACCTCTATGGCTACGTGGACCGCGACGGCGACGGCTGGCGCGAGCAACCCGACGGTAGTCCGCTGCGCATCTGGCATGCCACCCAGAGCGATCAGCAATACGTGGCCTTGTCGGAGCGCTGGCAGCGCGACATGACCGCGATTGGCATCAAGGTCGAACTGCGTGTGGCGCAGTGGCCGGAGAACCTGCGCACGGCGGAGGCCGGCAAGCTGATGATGTGGTTCCTGGGCCTGAGCGCCGCGCAGTACGACGGCCAGGGCGCGCTCACGCTCTACTACGGCCCGCAGGCCGGTGCCGGCAACCTCGCCCGCTTCAAGAACGACCAGTTCGACGAGGTCTACCGCAAGATGCTGGTGCTGCCGGACGGCCCGGAGCGCGAGGCCTTGTTTCTGCAGGCCAAGCGCATCGCCGTGGCCTACGCCCCCTACAAGATCCACCTGCACCGCTATGTGACCGACCTGGCCCGCCCGTGGATCGTCGGCTACCGCCGGCCGCTGTTCTGGCTGGACTGGTGGCAGTACATCGACGTGGACGAAAGCCAGCGCAAGGCTTGAACGAGATGAGCAAAGACGTCTTTCCCGAATTGATTGACCGCAGGCGGCGCCAGGGCCTGGGTGTGGCGATGGCCGTCGTGGCCGGCGGCCTGTTCGCGCCGTTGGCAGGCCTGGCCACGCCCAGTGTGGCCGAGTCCGGTGGCCAGAAGGTGCTCCGCTATGCGTTGCGCGCAGCCGAAACCGGCTTCGATCCGGCTCCGTTGTCGGACCTGTACTCACGCATCATCACCAGCCACCTCTTCGAAGGTCTCTACACCTACGACCACCTGGCGCGTCCGCCGGTGATCAAGCCCCTGACGGCCGATGGCATGCCCGAGGCCTCGGCCGACTTCAAGGTCTTCACGATCAAGCTCAAGCCCGGCATCTTCTTTGCGGACGATCCGGCCTTCAAGGGTGGGAAGCGCGAACTGGTGGCCGAAGACTTCATCTACGCCTTCAAGCGTTTTGCCGACCCGGCCAACAAGGCGCCCAGCTGGAGCGACCTGGAAGAGCTGAACATCGTCGGGCTCAACGAGGCGCGCGATGAAGCCATCGCTTCGCACAAGCCCTTCGACTACGACAAGGTGTTGCCGGGCTTCCGTGCGCTGGACCGGCACACGCTGCGCATCGAGCTGAAGGAAAGCCGCCCCCGGTTGATCGAATCGCTGGCTGACAGCAGCCTGCGCGGCGCGGTGGCGCGCGAGGTCGTCGAGTTCTACGGCGACCAGATCGCCGCGCACCCGGTCGGCACCGGCCCGTTCATCCTCGCCAACTGGCGCCGCAGCTCGCTGATCACCCTGGCGCGCAACCCGGCCTACCGCGAGCGCTTTTACGACGCACAGCCCGCGGCGGATGACGCCGAAGGCCAAGCCCTGCTGGCCCGCTTCAAGGGCAGGCGGCTGCCGATGATCGACCGCGTGGAAGTGGCCATCATCGAGGAGCCGCAGCCGCGCTGGCTGTCCTTCCTGAACCAGGAGTACGACTTCATCGAGCGTGTGCCCGAGGAGTACATCAGCCAGGCCATGCCTGCAGGCAAGGTGGCGGCCAACCTGGCCAAGCATGGTGTACAGGGCTACCGCTCACAGGCGCCGGACATCGTCATCTCCGTCTACAACATGGAGGACCCGGTGGTGGGGGGCTACACCCCGGAGAGGATCGCGCTGCGCCGGGCCATGAACCTGGCAATGGACATCCGGGCCGAGATCGACATCGTGCGTCGCGGCCAGGGCTACACGGCGCAGTCGCCGTTCATTCCGAACACCTCCGGATACGACCCGAAGTTCAAGTCCGAGATGGGTGATTACGACCCGGCCCGGTCCAAGGCGCTGCTGGACCTTTACGGCTACCTGGACCGCGACGGCGATGGCTGGCGCGAGCAGCCCGATGGCAGCCCGCTGCGCGTGTGGCGTGCCAGCCAGACCGACCAGCTCTCGCGTGCGCTGGACGAACGCTGGCAGCGCGACATGAAGGCCATTGGCATCAGGGCCGAGATCCGCCCGGCGCAGTGGCCCGAGAACCTGCGCGCGGTGCAGGCTGGCAGCCTGATGATGTGGTGGCTGGGCATCAGCGCAGCGCAGTACGACGGACAAAGCACGCTGGGCCTGTACTACGGCCCGCAGGCCGGCAGCGGCAACTACGCCCGCTTCAAGAACGAGCAGTTCGACGCGCTCTACCGCAAGGCGCTGGTGCTGCCCGACGGACCCGAGCGGGAAGCGCTGTTTGTGCAGGCCAAGCGCATCGCCGTGGCCTACGCCCCCTACAAGATCCACCTGCACCGCTACATCACCGACATGGCCCGCCCGTGGATCGTCGGCTACCGCCGTCCGGTCTTCTGGAACGACTGGTGGCAGTACGTGGATGTGGACGACAGCCAGCGCAAGACCTGAGATTCCGATGAGCACCGATTCCGATACCTCTTTGTTGCCAATCGACCCTAGCCGCCGGCAAGTGCTGGGCTTTTCCGCGGCCGCAGCTGCCGGCTTGGCGATACCCGCGCTGGGCATGGCCGCGCCGGCGCCGGCAGCCACCGCTGGCGGCAAGAAAGTGCTTCGCTACGCGTTCCAGATCGCCGAGACCGGTTTCGATCCGCCCAAGCTGTCGGACATCTATTCGCGCATCGTCACGCAGCACATCTTCGAAGGGCTCTTCACCTACGACCACCTGGCGCGCCCGGCGAAGATCAAGCCGCTGACTGCTGCCGCGATGCCTGAGATCTCGGCCGACTTCCGCGTCTACACGGTCAAGATCAAGCCGGGCATCTTCTTCGCCAGCGACGAGGCTTTTGGTGGCAAGCCGCGCGAGCTGGTGGCACAGGACTATGTCTATGCGCTGAAGCGTTTTGCCGACCCGGCCAACAAGGCGCCACCCTGGGGTGACCTGGAAGAGGCGGACTTCATTGGCCTGAACGCGCTGCGCGAAGAGTCGCTGGCCAAGCGCACGCCGTTCGACTACGACCGTGAAGTGCCGGGCTTGCGGGCGCTGGATCGTTACACGATCCGTTTCGAGGTGGTCGCCGCGCGGCCGCGTCTGCTGGAGCTTCTGGCGGGCGGCGACCTGTATGGCGCCGTGGCCCGTGAGGTGGTCGAGCACTATGGCGAGCAGATCCCCGCGCATCCGGTGGGCACCGGCCCGTTCAAGCTGGTGCAGTGGCGCCGCAGCTCGCTGATTGTGCTGGAGCGCAACCCGGAGTATCGGGAGATGCTTTACGCGGCGGAGCCGGCTGCGGACGATGCCGAAGGCCAGGCCTTGCTGGCCAGGTTCAAGGGCCGCCGGCTGCCGATGATCGACCGCGTCGAGGTCTCCATCATCGAAGAGAACCAGCCGCGTTGGCTGTCCTTCCTGAACCAGCAGAACGACTTCGTCGAACGGGTGCCCGAGGAGTTCATCACCACTGCGATGCCCGGCGGGCAGGTGGCACCCAACCTGAAGCGCCACGGCGTCCAGGGCTATCGTGTGCTGACGTCCGACATCGTGCTGACGCTCTACAACATGGAGCATCCGGTCATCGGCGGCTACACGCCCGAGAGAGTGGCGCTGCGGCGCGCGATCAACCTGGGCGTGGACATCCAGCGCGAGATCGACCAGGTTCGCCGCGGCCAGGGCATCAAGGCCCAGGCGATGGAAGTGCCCAACACGACCGGCTACGACCCGCACTTCAAGTCCGAGATGAGCGACTACGATCCGGCGCGCGCTCGCGCGCTGCTGGACATGTTCGGCTACGTGGACAAGGACGGCGATGGCTGGCGCGAGCAGCCCGATGGCAGCCCGCTGGTGCTGATCAAGCACACGCAACCGGATCAGAAGTCGCGCCAACTGGATGAGCTTTGGCAGCGCAACATGAATGCGCTGGGCCTGAAGATCGAATTCAGTGCCAACAAATGGCCCGAGAATCTGCGGGCAGCGCAAGCCGGCAGCGTGATGATCTGGGGCGTCGCTTCATCGGCCGCCCAGCCCGATGGGCAGGGCGCGCTCGGCCGACTGTATGGGCCGTTGAAGGGCAGTGCCAACCTGGCGCGCTTCGAGAACAAAGCCCTCGACGAGATCTACCTGAAGATGCAAGGCATCCCGGACGGCCCCGAGCGCAATGCCCTGTTCCGCGAAGCCAAGCGCATTGCCATTGCCTACGCGCCCTACAAGTGCCACCTGCACCGCTACGTGACCGACATGGCCCACCCGTGGATCATCGGCTACCGCCGGCCGGACTTCTGGCAGGACTGGTGGCAGTACGTGGACGTGGACGACAGCAAGCGAAAAGCCTGAGATGAGCAGCATTGACCTTGATGCGCCCGTGAACCCGGGCCGCCGCACGGCCCTTGGCATGGCCGCTGCCGCTGCGGGTGGTTTGCTGGCGCCGGGCTTGGCCAGCGCAGCACCTTCAGCGGGCGACGTCAGCCCCAAGGTCCTGCGCTACGCCTTCCGTGTCGCCGAAACCGGCTTTGATCCGGCCAAGCTGTCGGACCTCTATTCGCGCATCATCACCGCGCACCTGTTCGAGGGCCTGTACGGATACGACTACCTGGCCGAGCCGGCCAAGATCAAGCCGCTGACGGCGGCAGCCTTGCCCGAGGTGTCGGCTGACTTTCGCGTCTTCACCGTCAAGCTCAAGCCCGGCATCTTCTTCACCGACGATGAGGCATTTGGTGGCAAACCGCGCGAGCTGGTGGCGCAGGACTACGTCTACAGCATCAAGCGCTTCGCCGATCCTGCCAACAAGAGCCCGGCTTGGGGTGAGCTGGAAGAACTTCGCCTTGTCGGCCTCGCCGAGGTGCGCGAAGAAGCGCTGAGCAAGCGCACGCCATTCGACTACGAGCGAGAAGTGGCTGGCCTGCGGGCATTGGATCGTTACACCATTCGCTTTGAAGTGCGTGAGCCGCAACCGCGCTTGGTCGAGTTCTTGGCGCAAGGCGACCTGTACGGGGCTTTGGCGCGCGAAGTCGTGGAACGCTACGGCGACCAGATCCCGGCCCATCCGGTGGGCACCGGCCCGTTCAAGCTGGTGCAGTGGCGGCGCAGCTCGCTGGTGGCGCTGGAGCGCAACCCGCAGTACCGCGAAGTGCTGTACGACGCCGAGCCGGCGGCCGACGACGCCGAAGGCCAGGCGATGCTGGCCAAGTACAAGGGGCGCCGCCTGCCGCTGGTGGACCGTGTGGAGGTGTCCATCATTGAGGAGAACCAGCCGCGCTGGCTGTCCTTCCTGAACCAGCAGCACGACTTCATCGAGCGTGTGCCCGAGGAGTTCATCAACATCGCGATGCCGGGTGGCAAGCTGGCGGCCAACCTGAAGCACCAAGGCATCCAGGGCTATCGCACGCTGTACTGGGACGTGGTGGTCACGCTGTACAACATGGAGCATCCGGTCATTGGCGGCTACACGCCAGACAAGGTGGCGCTGCGGCGCGCGATCAACCTGGGCACCAACATCCAGCGCGAGATCAGCCTCGGTCGCCGTGGCCAGGCCATTCCAGCGCAGGCGATGGAAGTGCCGCACACGACCGGCTACGACCCGAAGTTCAAGACCGAGATGAGCGACTTCGACCCGGGCCGGGCGCGGGCGCTGCTGGATCTCTACGGCTACCTGGACAAGGACGGCGACGGCTGGCGTGAAATGCCCGACGGCAGCCCGCTGGTGCTGGTCAAGAACACCCAGCCTGACCAATTCACCCGCGGGCTGGAAGAGATCTGGCAACGCGACATGCAGGCCATCGGCCTGAAGGTGGACCTGCGTATCGCCAAGTGGCCCGAGAACCTGCGCACCGCGCAGGCCGGCAAGGCCATGATCTGGGACGTGGCCTCGTCATCGTCCCAGCCCGACGGGCAGGGTGCGCTGGGCCGGCTCTACGGGCCCATGAGCGGTGGCGCGAACCTGGCGCGCTTCAAGAACAAGCAGTTCGATGCGATCTACGACAAGATGAAGGCCTTGCCCGATGGCCCGGAGCGCCTGGCCCTGTTCCAGGAAGCCAAGCGCATTGCCGTGGCCTATGCACCCTACAAGAACCACGTGCACCGCTACGTGACGGACATGGCGCACCCGTGGGTGCAGGGCTACCGCCGACCGGTCTTCCACAACGACTTCTGGCATTACGTGGACGTGGACAACAGCCTGAAGAAGGCCTGAAGTTTTTGGGCCCCGGGGCAGCCCGGATGGCGCGGTGCAGCAAAGCTGCCTAGTCTGCCGGCATGACACGTGATGCCGCTGCCCTGCCGGAACCTCAGCTGATCCGTTTCGAGCGCTGGCTGGAGGCGCGCAGCGGGCGGCGTTTCGCCAGCTACGACGCGCTGTGGCAGTGGTCGGTCGACGAGCTGGAAAGCTTCTGGCAGGCGGTGTGGGAATACTTCGACCTGCAGTCGCCCACGCCGCATCGCACGGTGCTGGCCGAGCGGCGCATGCCGGGCGCGCAGTGGTTTCCCGGCGCCCAGGTCAGCTATGCGCAGCAGGTGCTGCGGCATGCGGACGCGGCGCATGCCGCCGGCCATCCGGCCATCGTGTGGACCGACGAGCCTGGCCTGGCGCGTGGCGAGCTTCGTCAGCTGGACTGGCCGTCGCTGCGGCGCCAGGTCGGCCTGCTGGCCGCGCGGCTGCAGGCGCTGGGCGTGCAGCGCGGCGATCGGGTGGCGGCGCTGCTGCCGAACCGGCCCGAGACCATCGTGGCCTTCCTGGCCTGCGCCAGCCTGGGGGCCGTGTGGTCGGTCTGCTCGCCGGACATGGGGCCGGTGGCGGTGCTGGACCGCTGGCGGCAGATCGCGCCGGTGGCGCTGATCGCCTGCGACGGCTACCGCCACGGCGGCCAGGCGCATGACCGGCGCGCGCTGGTGGCGCAACTGCAGCAAACCTTGCCCAGCCTGAAGCTGCAGGTGGCCGTGGACGTGCTGGACCTGCCATGGGACGACGCAGGGGGCGGCTGTCCGCGTCTGGACTTTTCGGCGTTGGTGGCCGACGCGCTGCTGCCCGGTGAGGCGCAAGTCCCCGCACCGCTGGCCCCGGCCTGGCTGCCCTTCGATCATCCGCTGTGGATCGTCTATTCCAGCGGCACGACAGGACTGCCCAAGCCCATCGTGCACGGCCACGGCGGCGTGGTGCTGGAGGCGCTGAAGATGGGCGGGCTGCACAACGACCTGGCGCCAAGCGCCGTTGGCGGTGACCGCTTCCACTGGTACAGCAGCACCGGCTGGATCATGTGGAACAGCCAGGTTGCCGGCCTGCTCAGCGGCACCACGGTCTGCCTGTTCGACGGCTCACCGGCAGCGCCCGCCAATGGCCATTCGGGCGCGCCGGATTGGTCCACGCTGTGGCGCTTTGCCGGCCTGGCCGGCTGCACCTTCTTCGGCGCCGGCGCGGCGTTCTACGCTGCTTGCCTGAAGGCTGGGGTGGCGCCGCAGCAGGTGGCCGACCTGCACCGCCTGCGCGCGGTCGGCTCGACCGGCTCGCCACTGGCACCCGAGTGCTACGAATGGATCTGGCAGCAGCTGCCGCGGCCCGGTGGCCGGCCGATCTGGATCTCCTGCATCTCCGGCGGCACCGACTTCGCCGGCGCCTTCCTGGCCGGCACGCCCGCCCTGCCGGTGGTCGCCGGCGAGATGCAGTGCCGCTGCCTGGGTGCTGCGGTGCAGGCCTTCAGCGAGCCCGATGACGAGGGACGTGGCCGGCCGCTGATCGATGAGGTGGGCGAGCTGGTGTGCACCGCGCCGATGCCTTCGATGCCGCTGTACTTCTGGGGTGACCAGCCGCCAGGGCCGCAAGGTCAACGCCTGCACGACAGCTATTTCGACACTTATCCCGGCGTCTGGCGGCATGGCGACTGGCTGCGCATCGTGCCGCATCCGGACGCTGGTGCGGCTGGCGCCATCATCTACGGCCGCAGCGACGCGACCATCAACCGCCACGGCATCCGCATGGGCACGGCCGAGCTGTACCGCGCGGTCGAAGCCGAGCCCGAGGTGCTGGACAGCCTGGTGGTGGACCTGGAGTACCTGGGCCGGCCGTCGTTCATGCCACTGTTCGTGGTGCTGCGCGAGGGGCTGGCGTTGGACGAGGCGCTGGTCGCGCGGCTGAAGGCCGGCATCCGCCAGGCGCTGTCGCCGCGCCACGTGCCCGACGTGGTGCTGCAGGTGCCGGCGGTGCCGCGGACGCTGTCGGGCAAGAAGATGGAGCTGCCGGTGAAGAAGCTGCTGCTGGGCGAGGCGGCGGAGAAGGTGCTGAACCCGGACGCGATGGCGAACGCCGGCGCGGTGGGCTGGTTCGTCAGTTACGCGCAGCAGCGCCTGGCGGGCTGATTCAGCTGGCCGCGAACTGGGCGATGGCGGCAGCCGGCCGAGCGCCCGCCTGACGGTCCGCCTCCTGGCCGCCCTTGAGCTTGAGCAGCGTGGGAATGCTGCGGATGCCGAAGCGGGCCGAGACCCGCGGGTTTTCGTCGCTGTTGACCTTGGCGAACACCACCTTGCCCTTGAGCTGCGCGGCGGCCTGCTCGAACTGCGGCGCCATCATGCGGCAGGGGCCGCACCATTCGGCCCAGAAGTCCACCACCACTGGCAGCCCGCTGGCGCGCACGAAGGCGTCGAAGTTGGCGTCGGTCAACGTCACGGGGTGGCCGTCGGCCAGCGCGGTGCCGCAGCGGCCGCAGACCGGGTCTTCGGCCAGGCGTGCGCTGGGCACGCGGTTGGTGGCGCCGCAGTGCGGGCAGGCGAGCAGGGTGCGAGCTTCGGTGTCCATGGCCTGATCGTGAGGCCGGGCCGGCGGATTTCAAGCCGGCAAGGCCTTGAGCCTCAGGCCTGCGGCGGGCGCACTGCCGTGGTCGGCACCGCCGCGGTGGCTGGCGGGTCTTCGAACTGGGTGCTCTGGAAAGCGCTGGGCGACATTGGCTGGCCTTGCTCGACCGCGTCGATCAGGTGCAGCAGCTTGGTCTGCGCCCGCTTGAGTTCTTCGTCGGCCTGGGCCATCGCTGCGCCGTGGATGGTTTTCAGCTGTTCGAGCTGCTGGCTGTGGCGGGCTGTGGCATCGGCCAGCCGGCCGCGCAGCTCGGTCTGCAGCTCACGCATGCGCTCCACATCGCGCTTCAGGCCGGCTTCGTTGCGCAGGGCGGTGGCCAGCTGGGAAGCGGCTTTCGGGTGACGGCCGGGGCCAATGCGCCAGCCCAGCACCAGGCCCAGAACCAGGCCGACCAGCAGCCAGGCGGCGTGGACCAGGGCAAGCGAGTTCAGCGACATGCGGGGAGCAACGGCGGCGGCACGTCGGCTCAGTGCGAAGAGGAGCGGGGCCGCGTGGGCGGCCCGGGTGGGGCCGCTGGCAGTGGCCGCATGTCGCCGCCCATGGTCATCGTGACCGGGCGGGTCAAGGCTTCGGAGGCGGCGGCTTCGGCGCTGGTCTGAGAGGCGCGCTTCAGCCGCTCGATCTCGCCTTCCAGCGTGTGCACCTGGGCGGCATGCTCGCGCTGCATCGCATCGACCTGCTCGACCATGGCCGACATCAGGTGCGAGAGTTCGGACGAATGGGCCTGGCGCAGTTCTTCGAGCTGCCGCTCATGGCGCATCTGGTCGGACTGCTGGGTCTGGCTGCGTTCCAGGATGTCGCGCGCGTGCTGGTCTGTCGCGGCGCGCAGCTTGGCGTTCAGGTCCAGGTTGGTCTCGCGCAGCTTTTCCAGCAGGCGCTGGGACGGGCCGGCTTCGCCGGCGGCTGGCTGGGCCGCGGCGGCCGGTGCCATGCCGGTGGCGCCAGGCGGGCGGCTGGGTCGGGGTGGCAGCGGCACGGTGCTGGACGGCCCGGCGGCCTGCGCACGCGGCGCACCGGCGGCGCTGCCCTTGCTGCTTCTGCGCTTGTGCAGCGCACCCAGCACCAGGCCCAGTCCCAGGCCGCATATCGCGCCCAACACTTGCCAGTACCAGGCGGGAACATCTGCCATCAAGCCCACGCGCGCCACCCTGTTGGTTGTTGAGGTTGTCTATTTAGCGAATGCACGCACCCCGGCGGTGGGCGGTCGTGCCTAGTCAACGATTCCATCACATTTTCCCGGCCCAGCCGTGAAGCGGGCGGCCCGGGTGTCGCGCTTTTGCTGCCAATTTGCCGAAACTGGCGTCAGCGCCGCGTCAGAAGTGGCATCTCGGGGCCAGGCCCGGCATGCCAGCGCGGCAAGCTGGCATGCGGCAACAGGGCCTGCACCGCGCGCGTGGCTTGGTCGACCGCGCTGTGGGCGTAGGCATAGGCGCCCGCATCCGAATTGGCAATCTGCACCCGGCCCCAGCCGCGACGGGCGGTTTCGCAAGGCAGCGGGCCGGTGGGCCACCAGGCATCCCAGGGCCGCATGTATTCATAGGCATAGCCGTGGGCCCAGCGGTTCACGGTCAGGGCTTCGATGTCGCGCGTGTGGTCGAAGCCGAAGCCGCCCAGCGCGCCTTGCAGCAGCGCGCGGCTTTGCTGCTCCAGGAAGTCGAAGTCCCAGCCCAGCAGCTGGGACCGGCCCTGCGCGGCCTGGGCGCGGGCCGGCTGGCCGTCCCCGGGTACCACCACCTTGGCCAGGTGCAGCAGGATGGGTTGCGAGGGATCGTCCGGCGGGCCCAGCGTGCCCATGCGCACCGGGAAGTCCAGCCCCGCCTCGGCCCAGAAGCCGGCCGCCACGCTGAAGGCGTCCAGGCCGCCACGGGCAAAGGCCTGCCAGTTGGACAGCAGCACGTTGGCATACAGCAGCGGCACCTTGACCTGGTCGTTCAGCGCCGCGGTCTGCGCGGCGGGCAGCTCGTCGGTCAGCCGGGCGATGACCCGGTGCCAGCAGGCCAACAGCACCTGGCGGGCGCGCACGGTGCGCAGCCTGCCGCCGGCGTCCACATAGCGCAGCTCGACCAGCTCGGCCTGCGCTGGCGGGCCCAGGTGGCGCAGGCCCAGCACGGTGGACTGCAGCCGCAGCCGAACGGGGCTGTCGGGACGGTCCAGTTCGGCATGCTGCAGCACGCCATCGGCCAGGCCTGCCATGCCGCTGCCCGGCAGAGCAGCGGGAATCAGCCGACGCAGCAGCGCGCGGGCCAGGCCGGCGTTGCCGTCGGGGAAGTGGTAGATGTAGCGGTCGGTGCCGGCCATCAGGTGGCGGCCGCTGGGCGACTGCAGGCGATCGGGTGCGCTGCCCAGGTCCAGGCTGGCGAAGCCGGGCAGGCCGCCAGCCCAGGCGTCCAGCGCGCTGGTGGCGTCGGTGCCAACGCCGAAATAGCCTTGCGTGTTGGCCTGCAGGTAGCGCAGCACGGCGGGGTGCACCTGCCAGTGGCGGCGCAGGAAGTCGTCGTAGCGCAGCGCGGCCAGCGCCCGGCGGCGGGCTGCGCGCGAGCCGGGCAGCGGGCGGCGCAGCGGCGCGGGTGGCTCGGTGGCCAGCAAGGCCTGCAGATCGGCCTGCGCGCGGGGCGGCAGCGGCGTGCGGGCCAGCCAGGCGCCGGCGGCTTCGTCCGGCCCGGGCAGCACCAGCCGGCTCGCGCCCGGCGCGGCGTCCGGCCAGGCTTCCTCGCCGAAGTAAAGGCCGTGGCTGCGCAGGCCGTGGCGCTCGGCCCAGCCGCTGTCGTAGAACTCGGTCTCGAAGCGCTTGAGCTCAATGCCCAGGTCCTGCAGCAGCGTGTGCATGGCTGGCGAAAACAGGCCGGGCGAGTCCAGCGACTGCGAGCCGCCATAGCCCACCAGCCGCCGGCCGCTGCGCGAGACGAACTCGTTGCGCCGCGCATGGCCGCCCAGGTCGTCCAGCGCGTCCAGCAGCAGCACGCGCACCGGCCGGCCAGCGTGCTGCCGGAAGAGATGGGCGCCGGCCAGGCCGCTGATGCCGGCGCCGACCACCACCAGGTCCTCGATCTCGGGGTCGCGCTCAGCCACTGCCTCGCGCGCGTCCTCGGGGTGGTCGCGCCAGGCATGCGCGGCGTGGTTGACGCTGTCGGTCTGGCCTTGCAGGCCGGTGCGCCGGGACGGGTGATCGGGTGGCGGGCCGGCCGGCGGCGTGTCTGCGGCCTTCGCCTGGATGGCAGCGCTGCTCAGCGCGAGCGCGCCTGCGCCGTGCAGCAGATCGCGCCGGCTGACCTGCGGCAGCAATTCGGACCACGGGCGCGCGGGGCGGGGCAGTTCGGCCATGGGCTTGAGGATAGTCCGCCGCGCGCCGCACTGGCGCAAAAAAGCCGGCCTGCAAAGCGCAGGCCGGCGGCCGGGGAGGGCGGCAGCGGGGGCTGCCTTCGGAGGGCTTACCAGGTCTTCAGTGCGGCCCGGATCTCGTCGCGGTACAGCTCGTTGGAGGCGTCGTTGTAGGCGTTGACGTAGTTGGTTTCCTCGGTGCAGTTCCAGCAGGAGACCGGCACGTCGGAGATCAGGCGGGCAAAGCTGTAGACCTTGGGCGCGATCACGCCGCCGCTCTTGAAGGGCAGGCTGATCAGGCCGGTGCCCGAGCGGATCGTGACCTTCTGCCCGCAGGCGCCGTTGCTGTCAGGCAGGCAGGTGCCGTAGCTGCCGCCCTTGCCCCAACGCTTGATGTTGGCACCGAAGCTGGCCGCGATCGCGGACTTGCCCAGGGCTGCCGCCTCCTCGTTGATGACGGCCTGCAAGGTGGGGTCGACCCCGCTGGACGGGTTGGCCGATTCCAGGAACTCGGTGCGGGCGTTGAAGTTGTTGCTCAGCAGGGTGCTGTTCCAGACACCTTCGTAGATGCGCGCCAGGTTGCTCGCCGTGGTGTCGTTGCGCATGTTGGTCGGGTCGTACTTGCCGGTGCTGAGGTTCTTGTAGCCGCAGCCGATGTTGTGGCGCAGCGTGGTGCCCGTCAGGCCGGTGGCGGCGGCCGTGTTGTTGAAGGGCGTGAAGCCGCCGTAACGGATCACCGTGCCGCGCGTGGTGCGGTTGTCCGAAATGGCCATCATCTGGTCCAGGCCGGTCTCGAAGTTGTAGTTGGTGCGCAGGTTGGCGGCGGTTTCCAGCGCCGGGTTCGGGCAGGCGTCCTTGCCCTTGACCGGGTCGTACTCGTAGTAGCTGAAGGCCGAGGCCAGCGTGTCCGCACCGGCGGCGACCTGGCGCATCGAATGCAGCAGGTGAACCGACTTGAACGAGCTGGCGGTCTCGGCACGGCGGCTGCCGTTGAGGTCCACCTTCACGCTGCCGCTGACTTCCTTCAGATAGGCCTCGAAGATGCCCTTGGTCGGGTTGCCGTTGGCGTCCAGGAAGGTGGGGGCGAACTCGCTGCGCATGCGGCGGGTGCTGGTGTTGGCGTTGTCGATGAAGGCGGCGTCGTAGCGGCGGGTCCCGTTGGCGTCCTTGTAGGTCGTGATGTCGACCGGGCGCGAGGCGAGTTGCAGCGCGTAGTTGTTCAGGTCGGCCATCGAGGCGAAGCCGTACTGGTACCACCAGGCCGAGGCGTCGCTGCCGGTGTTCTTCACCTGGATCATGTTGTAGGTGCCGTCGCTGTGGCGATCCAGCTTGACGATGCGGCCCTGGAAGGCCGAGACCTTGCTGGCGATGGTGGCCGGGCTCACGCCGTAGAACCACTGCCAGGATTTGGCATCCGCGCCGGTGTTGGCCACGAACACTGCGCTGTACTTCTTCACGCCGCCTTCGACGTAGCTGTCCAGGTCGATCAGGCGGTGGCCGCTGTTGGTGATCTGGGTGCTGATCTGCGAAGTGCTCACGCCCATCAGGTAGCTCCAGGCGCGCGCCGCGCTGCCGGTGTTGGAGACCATCACGGCCGCGTAGCGGATCGTGCCGCCGCCTGCGTCGTAAGGCTGCAGGTCGATCAGGCGGGCGGTGTTGGCATTCACCTTGGCCGTCACATCGGCCGCCGTCAGGCCGTAGTACCACCACCAGCCGGGCACCGCGTAGGCACCGCTGTTGGCCACCATGCGCACGCTGAAGGTCGGCGTGCCGTTGCTCACGCCGTAGACCTTGACCTCGGTCAGGCGGGCGTTGTTCTGGCTCAGGTAGGTGCCGATCGAGGCGGCGCTGACATTGGTGTAGGTCCACCAGCCCGTCGGCACGTTGACCGAATGGTCATCGGTCATCGAGGTGGTGTCGAGGATCTGCGGGGTCGGGTCAAGCTGGGCAGAAAGCGCCTCGTCCTGCGCCGACATCGTCTCGGCTTGAGTCGCCATGTCCTGTGCGTGGGCGCCAGAAGCGGCGGCCAAGGCAGTCATCGTGGCAATGGTGGCGAGGGCGGCCAGCGCGGATTGGGTCAGCTGCTGGCGGGTGGTCATGCGGGTCTTCATGTTGATCTCCGAGGGTGTGAATCGATGAATCAGCACCGGGTGTTTGTTGAGGTGCTTACCTATCAATTCGCGCCCCGGAGGCAAAACCGGACATGCGCTGTCTCCCTCCGATGGGGGGATTTCCGAAAGTATTTTCAGAGCCGCTTCAGAACACGTAGCTCGGCCGCTCCGGCAATGTGCCGCCTGAGCGCTCGGTGTAGCGTGCACTGGCCTGGTTGCGCATCGTTTCGGCGGCAGCCGTCTGGCCGCCGGCCTGCAACAAGGTGGAACGTATCCAGGGCAGCAGTTCGCGGTCCGGGTGGGCGGCCGGCAGTTCGGCATTGAACAGGCGTTCGGCCTCGGCCAGGCTTTGCGCAGCTTCATCCGGCCTTTGCAGCGCCACCAGGGCCAGCGTCTGGACCATCAGGCATTTGGCGCGGCCGAGGCGGCCGGCTGAGTTGTCGCTGCGGCCGAACAGCGCAGCGCCGGCCTCAGCGCTGGCCAGCGCCTCGCGCGGCTGGCCAGCGGTGTTCAGCGCGCCGGCCTGCAGCAGCAAGGTGGTGGCATGGCGGGTGTCCAGGCCACCTGCGGCGCGTTCGTCGTCTGCCAGCGCGGCAAACTCGGCCAGCGCCTGCGAGGTCTGGCCGGCGGCCAGCAGCGCACCTGCGAAGCGGCGCCGCACGCCACGCTGCTCCGAGCCGGACAAGGTGCCCGGCCCCGCGCTGACCAGCTGCCAGGCCTCGCGCGCGGCGGCCAGCGCACCGGCCACATCATTGGTGCGGTACAGCGGCAGCACCAGGAAGGACAGGTTCAGCGCCGTTTCGCTGTCACCAGGCCCGTAGAAAGTGCGGGAGCGGGCGACGTTGCTGCGCAGCACTTCGGCAGCGCGGGCGTACTGGCCGCTGTCCATGTAGAGCATGCCCAGCGTGCGGCTGGCCTGGATGGTGCCGGCATTGCGCGGCCCGGCCAGCCGCTCCAGCTCGGCAATCGCCTGGCGCAGCAGCTCGCCGCTGGCCTCGAACTCGCGCAGCTGCCACAGCGCATAGCCCACGTCGGCCCGCAGCTCGGTGGCCTCCAGGCCTTGCTCGGGCCAGTCGCGCGCCAGCGCCGGGGCCAGCCGCTGCAGGGCTTCACGGCTCCTGGCCAGCTGGCCGGTGGCGGCCAGCTGGGTGGCCACCTGCACCTCGGCCTTGATCACCGTCCAGTGCTGCGCGCCATGCCGCGCGAGCAGCCGCTGCAAGGTGTCTTGCGCCAGCGTCAGTGCCTCGCCGGTCCGCAGCAGGGCCTGCAGGTTATCGGCCTTCATCATCGCCAGCGTCAGCCTCGCGTCGGCCCGCGCTTCGCCGTGTTGCGCGAGCACGGCGTCGGCCTGGGCCAGCGTGGCCAAAGCCTGTTCGTGATGATCCAGCATCGTGTGGATGCGCCCCAGGGCCATCAAGGCGTCCCCGTGGGCCATGCTGCCGGCGCCGTGCTGTTGCAGTGCCCAGGCCACTTGCTGTTCGGCCAGCGGCAGCGCGCGCACGCCGTCGCCCAGCTTGCCGTAGAGCGTCATCAGCACGCCGCCGAGCTGGGCGGCCAGATCGGGCTCGGCGGCCAGGCGCGTCAGCTCGCGCTCGCCGCGCGCCAGCAGGTCGTGCGCCGACAGCTCACGGCCTTGCGCGTGGGCCGGGTCGGCCTCGTTGAACAGGCCGATCAGGAAGTCCTGCACGGCCAGCGTTCGCTGGGCCTGGCGGCGCGCGGCCTCGGCCTGGTGCAGCGCCACGCCCAGGCCCACGGCCAGGCCCAGCGTGGCCACCGCGCCGGCGGCCACCGGCAGCGCATGGCGGCGCATGAACTTGCGCGTGCGGTAGGTCCAGTGGCTGGGGTGGGCCAGCACCGGCTCATGACGCAGCCAGCGCCGCAGGTCCTGCTCGAAGGCTTCGGCCGACACGTAGCGTTCGGCCGGCGCCTTGCGCAAGGCCTTCAAGGCGATGGTGTCCAGGTCGCCGCGCAGCTCGCGCCGCAGCAGCGGCTGCTCGGCGCCCACCAGCTGGCTGGGCCGGCTCGGTTCGGTGTGCAGGATGGCGTCTTCCAGCGCGCCGCGGCTGGCGCGCGCCAGCCGGTAAGGCCGCTGGCCGCTGAGTAGCTCGCACAGCACCACGCCCAGCGAATACACGTCCGACGCAGTGCCCAGCGGCTCGCCGGCGATCTGCTCGGGCGAGGCGTAGTTCGGCGTCATTGGCGCGTTGGCCCATTCGGTCGCAGGGCCGTGACCGGGCTCGGCTTCGTCGGCCAGCAGCGTGGCAATGCCGAAGTCCAGCAGCCGCACCTGGCCCTCGCGGTTGACGAAGATGTTCGAAGGCTTCAGGTCGCGGTGCACCACCAGCTGCGAGTGCGCGTGCTGCACCGCCTGCAGCACCTGCAGGAACAGCTCGATGCGCGCGCGCAGCGGCAGCGCCTGCTGTTCGCTCCAGGCGGTCAGCGGCTGGCCGTCCACGTATTCCATCGCCAGGTAGGGCTGGCCGTCGGGGGCGATGCCGGCGTCGTACAGGCGCGCAATGTGCGGGTGCTCCAGCGCGGCGAGGATGTCGCGTTCGCGCTCGAAGCGGCGCGCCAGGCGCTGCGGGTCGCTGCCGGCCGGGCGCGCGGGCAGCTTCAGCGCCACTTCGCGCTGCAGCCCGCCGTCGACCCGCTCGGCCAGCCAGACCTCGCCCATGCCGCCTTCGCCAATGCGGCGCAGCAGGCCATAGGGGCCGACGCGGCTGTTGCGCTCGTTGGCCGGCTGGCCCAGCGCCTGGCGCGCGGCAGTCGCGGCCATGGCCGGCAGCCGGTCCAGCAGCGCGATCGGGTTGGCCGTGCGGGAGAGGCCAACCGGTGCCACGGCTTCGCGCGACAGCGGCGCGGCGTCGTCGGCCAGCAGTTCGGCCAGCAGCACGCGCAGGTCGGCATCTTCCGGGGGCAGGTTCGCCAGCCAGGCCTCGCGGCCGGCTTCGTTCAGCGGCAGGGCCTGGTCCAGCAGGCGCGAGAGCCGGGCCAGGTCGGCAGCGGGCAAGGGCATGGCCGAAAGACGCTCAGCCGCTCAGGCCAGCGCGGCCTTCAGCATCAGCCTGGCCTTCTGCCAGTCGCGGCGCACGGTGCGGTCTGTGATGCCCAGCGCGTCGGCAATCGTCGCCTCGTCCAGCCCGCCGAAGCAGCGCATGTCGACGATGCGGGCCAGCCGCTCGTCCACCTGGGCCAGCTCTTCCAGCGCTTCGTGGATGCGCAGCACCTCGCTGTCGTCCACCGCCAGCGAGTCGCCGATCTCGGTGTTCAGCGTGACCTGGAACTGCCCGCCGCCGCGCCGCTCGGCATGCCGCTGGCGCACGAAGTCGATCACGACGAAACGCATGCTGCGCGAGGCATAGGCCAGGAACTGCCCTGGCGGCAGCTGCGCCAGTGCTGCATCTTCCTGCTGCTGCATGCGCAGGTAGGACTCGTGCACCAGCGCCGTGGTGTCCAGCAGCGTGATGTCCTCGCTGCGGCGCAGCCGGGCCCGGGCGAGGCGGCGCAGGTCCTGGTAGAGCTGTTGGAACAGGGCGTCTGCGGGCGGCGGCTCGGCGGCAATCATCAAAGGCTCTCCGAGGGCGAAGGGAGTGGGCGGGGCGAGTATGCCAGCGGGGCGGGGCGTGGGAATTGGTGTTTCTTGCCTCAATCCAGGGTCTGCCGGTACCTCGCCAAGGCAACGGTGCCTGCGACGACGAGGAAACCGAGCAGTGGCCACAGCTCCGGCAGCACCTGGCCCATGGTGTTGCCCTTGAGCAGGATGCCGCGCACGATGCGCAGGAAGTGCGTCAGCGGCAGCAGCTCGCCCAGGTGCTGGGCCCAGACCGGCATGCCGCGGAACGGGAACATGAAGCCCGACAGCAGCATCGACGGCAGGAAGAAAAAGAAGGTCGCCTGCAGCGCCTGCATCTGGTTCTTGGCCAGCGTGGAAAACGTGAAGCCCACGGCGAGGTTGGCCAGCATGAAGACGCCGATCATGACCATCAGCAGCGCCAGGCTGCCTTCCATTGGCACTTCGAACAGGAAGGCCCCGGCCGAGAGGATGACGCCCAGCTGGATGTAGCCCACCAGGATGTACGGCAGGATCTTGCCGGCCATCACCTCGAATGGGCGCACAGGCGTTGCCAGCAGGTTTTCCATCGTGCCGCGCTCGCGTTCGCGCGTCATCGCCAGCCCGGTCAGCATCACCATCGTCATCGTCAGGATGGTGCCGATCAGGCCCGGCACGATGTTGTAGCGCGACAGGCCTTCGGGGTTGTAGCGGCGGTGGATGCGCATCTCGAACGGTGCCGGCCCGGGCTGCAGGTGCGCCAGCGGGCCGCTGAGTTCGCGCTGCAGCGCGGTGCTGCCCAGCTGAGACAGCGCGGCCAGCGCATTGCCGGCGGCCGAGGGGTCGGTCGCGTCCACGCTGACCAGCAGCGCAGGCTGCTCGCCGCGCACCAGGCGGCGGCTGAAGTCCGGCGGGATGACGATCAGGAACTGCACCTCGCCGTCGGCCACCAGTGCGTCGCCGGCGGCTTCGCTGGCGGGCTGGGCAATGACCTTGAAATAGCCGGTGTTCTGCAGCGTGGCCAGCAGGCTGCGCGACATCGTGCCGTTGTCGTGGCTCACCACCGCGGTGGGCAGGCCCTTGGGGTCGGTGTTGATCGCGTAGCCGAACAGCACCAGCTGCAGGATGGGCACGCCGACCGCCATTGCGAAGGTCGGCCGGTCGCGCATCATCTGCTGGAATTCCTTCAGGAAGATGGCCCACATCCTGGCGACGCTGAACCTCTTGCTCTTCATGCCTTCTCCCTCGCGGCGCCGCTGCCGAAGTTGTCCGGGCTCTGCGAGATCAGGCTGATGAACACGTCTTCGAGCGACGCCTCGGCCGGCGCCCAGCGCAGGCCCGGCTGGTGCTCGAACGGCGCAATGGCACGCTTCAGCGCCGCTTGGTCCTGGCTGGCCACGTGCAGCGCGCTGCCGAACGAGGCCACGCTCTGCACGCCGGGTGCCGCCTTCAAGGGCGCGACCAGCGGCGCCAGCGCGGCCGGGTCGTCGCGGTCCGACTGCACGGCCCACACGCTCAGCTTCGCACCTTCGATGATCTCGCGCTCGCTGCCACGTGCCAGCAGCTTGCCGTAGGCGATGTAGACCAGCTCGTGGCAGCGCTGGGCCTCGTCCATGTAGTGGGTCGAGACCAGCACCGTGATGCCTTCGGCGGCCAGGCGGTGGATCTCGTCCCAGAAGTCGCGCCGCGCCTTCGGGTCCACCCCGGCGGTGGGCTCGTCCAGCAGCAGCAAACGCGGCGCGTGCAGCAGGCAGGCGGCCAGCGCCAGGCGCTGCTTCCAGCCGCCCGAGAGCGTGCCGGCCAGCTGGCGCTGGCGGCTGGCCAGGCCCAGGCGCTCAAGGCCCTCGTCGACGCGGCGCTTGCGGTCCGGCAGCTCGAACAGCCGGCCGATGAAGTCCAGGTTCTCGCGGATCGACAGGTCCTCGTACAGCCCGAAGCGCTGCGTCATGTAGCCGACCTGGCGTTTGATCGCCAGCGCCTCGCGGCGAATGTCCAGCCCCAGGCACTGGCCCTCGCCGGCGTCCGGCGTCAGCAGCCCGCACAGCATGCGGATGGTCGTCGTCTTGCCACTGCCATTGGGCCCCAGGAAGCCGCAGATGCGGCCGGGGCGCAACTGCAGGTCGATCTGGTCGACGACGGTGTGCTGGCCGTAGCGCTTGGTCAGGCCGCGAACGTCGATTGCCAAGCTGGCTTCGGGTGTGCTCATGGCGCGCTGGCCGCACTCGCGGCGTTATTCAGCCGCACATCCAGTGGCTGCCCCGGCTGCAGCCGCAGCGCATCGGCCGCGGCCGGCACCGCTTCGACCAGGAACACCAGCTTGGCGCGCTGGGCGTTCGAGTAGATGACCGGTGGCGTGTACTCGGCCTGTGGCGACAGGTAGCTGATGCGCGCGGCAATCGGCGCGCCGCAGCCGTCACAGCCCAGGCTCACCGCCTGGCCCACGCGCAGTCCGCCCAGTTCGGCCTCGGGCACGTAGAAGCGGGCCTTGCGGCGCTCGGGTGGTAGCAGCGACAGCACCGGCTGGCCTGCGGGCACGTATTCGCCTTCGCGGAAGAAGGTGTCGGCAACCAGGCCGGCGGCCGGGGCGCTCTGCCGGGCCTGCTGCGCGCGCCAGGCGGCCTGCGCCAGCGCCTGCTTCGCGGCCTCGGTGTTGGCCTGCGCAGCCTTCAGTTCCTCGGGCCGGGCGGCAGGCAGCTCACCGCTATGCAGCGCGGCCTGCAGCTCGGCCACATGATCGTGCGCCTGCCGTGCGGTGGTCACCGCGTCGTCCAGCCGCGAGCGCGAGATGAAGTTCTGCGCCACCAACTGCTGCTGGCGCTGCAGCTCGGTGTCGGCCCGCTGCGCCGCGGCCTGGGCCTGGGCCAACTGCGCCTGCGTCACGGCCAGCTGCGGCGTGCGTTGGCCGCTGCGGCCGTTGTCGGCCTGTGCCTGTGCCGCAGTCACACGGGCCTGCGCCTCGTCGTTGGCCGCACGGGCGCTCACGTCGTCCAGCGAGAACAGCGCCGCGCCGGCCGCCACCGTCTGACCGCGCTGCACCGCAAGCTTGGTCAGCGTGCCCGCCACCGGCGCGGCCACCAGCACGTAGTCGCCCTCCACGTAGCCCGACCAACCGGCCGGCGGCGGCTTCTGGCAGCCCGTCAACAGCAGCGCCAGCGCCGCCGTTGCGCCAATGGATCTCGGATCAAACCTTGTCATCGGGCGAACCCTCCTCGGTTGCGCACAGTGCCGCCAGCGCCAGGTCCACGCGCTGCGCCAGCGCCGCGTCGCTCACCACCTGCGCTGCCAGCTGCTCGCCCAGCACACCCGGCACCACGCCAATGTGCAAGGCGCCGGATGCCACCAGCAACGGCGCATTGACCGAGCCCATCAGGAACGCAAACGCCTGCATCGGCAACACTCCGGGCTTCAGCGCGACCTCGCCCAGCAGGCGCATCACCAGCCCCAGGTGGCGCGGCGCATTGGCCTGCAGAAAGCTGTGCACCACCGGCTCGCCCTGGGCCGCATCCATCAGCAGCCGCGCAATCAGCGCCCGGTGCTCGCGCAGGAACCCCGCCAGCGCCAGCAGGGCCGTGCGCAGCCGGTGCCTTGCTGTCCCCTCAGCCGCACTGCCCGCGCTCATCTGCGCAAACAACTGCTCGTAGCACTGCTGCAGCACAGCCCTCAGGAACGCCTGCTTGCTGCCGAAGTGGTAATGCACCATCGCCGGCTGCGTGCCCGCATGTTCTGCCACCTTTCGCAGCGACAAGCCCGCGCACCCCACCTGCGGATACAGCGCCAGCCCGCTCTGCAGCAAAGCTTGGTCAACGGCTTGGGACGGGCGTGGCATGGGGCATTATTGGCCGAGTGTTCAGTAATTCAAAGTCCGGATGGCTGGGCGGGGGATGCGGCACCCGACGGCTCCGTTGCTCTGCATCTGCAGGGCGCCTGCAGCATCAAGGGTTGATCGCCGAGTGACCGTCGCAGCGGGCATGGCAGGTTGCCGCGCTGCTAAACTCCTTCCATTGGCGCCGATTTGTTCCGGATTGCGGGCGCCGGGAAGCCGAGGGGCCGTCCCGAAGAAATGCCGCTAAAGAGGGACGCCCCGACCCAACAGTCACCCGGTGTCCGCTTCTTGTGCGGTGCCGGGTGTTCTTGTTTTGGGGTTTGCAACATGGCTTCGCTGGGCGTCGTCACACCGCAGCAAATGCATTTCGAGCAGCCGCTGCCGCTGCAAAGCGGCGCGCAGCTGGCCGACTACACGCTGGTCTACGAGACCTACGGCACACTGAATGCCGCACGCAGCAATGCGGTGCTGGTCTGCCATGCGCTGAATGCCTCGCACCACGTGGCGGGGCTGCATGCGGGCGAGCCCAAAAGCGAGGGTTGGTGGGACAACATGATCGGGCCCGGCAAGCCGCTGGACACCGACAAGTTCTTCGTCATCGGCATCAACAACCCCGGCTCCTGCTTCGGCTCGACCGGGCCGATGCACACCGACCCGAACCCGGCGAAAAACGGTCAGCCGTATGGCGCCGACTTTCCTGTCGTCACCGTGGAAGACTGGGTGGACGCGCAGGCGCGGTTGATCGCGAACCTGGGCATCACGCAGTTGGCGGCCGTGCTTGGTGGCAGCCTGGGCGGCATGCAGGCGCTGGCCTGGACGCTGCGCTACCCGGAGCGCCTGCGCCACTGCGTGGCGGTGGCCACGGCGCCCAACCTGTCGGCGCAGAACATCGCCTTCAACGAGGTGGCGCGGCGCGCCATCGTGACCGACCCGGATTTCCACGGCGGCCACTTCTATGCCCGCGGCGTGGTGCCCAAGCGCGGCCTGCGCGTGGCCCGCATGATCGGCCACATCACCTACCTGAGCGACGACTCGATGGAGGCCAAGTTCGGCCGCGAGCTGCGCAACGGCGCGCCCAGCTACAGCACGCAGGACATCGAGTTCCAGATCGAGAGCTACCTGCGCCACCAGGGCGACAAGTTCAGCGACTATTTCGACGCCAACACCTACCTGCTGATCACCCGCGCGCTGGACTATTTCGATCCGGCCCGTACGCATGCCGGCGACCTGACGCGGGCGTTTGCGGTGGCGCGCGAAAAGAAGTTCCTCTTGGTCAGCTTCACGACCGACTGGCGCTTCTCGCCGGCCCGTTCGCGCGAGATCGTCAAGGCATTGGTGGACAACCGAGTGGACCTGAGTTACGCCGAGATTGCTGCGCCGCATGGCCACGACGCCTTCCTGCTCGAAGACCCGCGCTACCACGGCGTGATGCGGGCGTATTTCGAGCGCATCGCGGCCGAGACCGCGAACGTGCCGCTTCAGGTCAAGGGGTTTGCAGCATGAGTGAACGAAAAGACTTGGAGGTCATTGCGAGCCTGGTACCCGAAGGCGCGCGCGTGCTCGACCTGGGCTGCGGCACCGGCGAGCTGCTGGCCTACCTGCAGCAGCATCGCGGCTGCAGCGGCTACGGCATCGAGCTGGACGACGCCAATGTGCTGGCCTGTGCGCAGCGCGGCGTCAACGTGATCCAGCTGAACCTGGAAGAAGGCCTGGACCTGTTCGACGACCGCAGCTTCGACGTGGTGCTGCAGCTCGAAACCCTGCAGCACCTGCGCAATGCCGAGCGCATGCTGCGCGAGACGGCGCGCGTGGGCCGCATCGGCATCGTCAGCTTCCCGAACTTCGCCCACTGGCCGAACCGGCTCAGCGTGGTGCGCGGCCGCATGCCGGTGACACGCGCGCTGCCCTACGAGTGGTACGACACGCCGAACATCCGGGTTGGCACTTTGGCCGACTTCGAGGTGCTGGCGCGCAAGAACGGGCTGAACATCGAGGACAGCTTCGGGTTGCAGGGCGGGCGCGTCGTGCGGCGCTGGCCCAACCTGCGAGCCAGCGTCGCGGTGTTCAAGTTCTCGAAGTAGCGCTCGCCGCGAAAGGCGAGCGCGGCGTTCAGAACCCGACCTTCACGCCCAGGCTGTACTGGTCGACGTCCTGATGGTCGGAGAAAGCATCGAAGCGGTAGCGGTTCCATTCGCCGCGCAGCGCCACCTGCTTGCTCAGGTCGTACTGCACGCCGGCGCCCAGCTTCAGGCCGTTGCCGTGGTCGTCGCCCGCGGTGGTCTTCAGGTTCGCGCCGGCGTAGCCGAGGCGGCCCAGCAGCGAGAAGCGTTCGCCGATCGGCAGCGTGCCCACCGCATCCAGGTAGCCGCCCTGGGCCTTGGCCGAGGTGCTGAGGCCGTCGACGTCGCCCTTCAGGCGGCCCAGGTTCATGTAGCCTGCTTCCAGTGACCAGTTCGGCGTGAACGAATAGCCGCCGTAGAGGTTCACGCCCACGCCCTGGTTGTCGCCATCGCTGCCGTTGACAGGCCCGTGCCACTGCGGCACCGCCAGGCTGCCACCGAGGTACAGACCCTCGGCACGAGAGCTGGCGGCAAAGCCCAGCGCTGCAAGCCCGAGCAAGGCCACGCCGAGTTGCGCGGCACGCCGACCGCGGCGCCGCGTCACCAGCGGCAGCACTTGCGGCTGGCCGGGGCGAGATGCCGCCGAGCCGGCAGGCAGGCCTTGGGCCGCAACACGGGAACGGGAGAAGAAGCGAGTCATGTGATGCCTTTCTGTATTGCACAGCCGGGTGGCTGCGAAGCGCGGTGCCTGCGAGGCGAGATCGTTGCGGGCCTCGGTTTTTTGGCACTGCCGTGAGATAGACCTGCGGGCAAACCCGGATGTTCCGTTGCTGGGCGTAAAGAAGCCTGAAGTGAAAGCGGATGTCAGACGAAGCCTGCGTTTGCAAGCGTGCCCCGGCTTTTGCCGCTTCAGGCACCTGGCTTGCCGGGACCTGCTTTTGGCTTCGCAGGTCGCGCCCTGTGCGGGTGAACGCCAAGGGCCTGTGCGTTGGCGCCTCGTAGACTGCCTCGATGAGCACCCTCCCAGAATTCCTCGCGCCGGCCTGGCGCAGCCCGGACGGCCTGAACCTGCAGCGTTACCGATGGCAGCCCACAGGCCCGGCGCGCGGGCAACTGCTGATCGTGCACGGCCTGGGCGAACACGCCGGCCGTTACCAGGCGCTGGCGCAGGCCCTGGCCGGCGAGGGCTGGCAGGTGCAGGCCTACGACCAGCGTGGCCACGGGCGTTCGCAAGGTGCGCTGGGGCGCATCGCGGCAGACGACAGTTTGCTGAGCGACCTCGGCGGCCTCTGGGACGCGGTTTCGGCCGAAGCCCCGGCCGGCGCGCCACGGGTGCTGCTCGGGCACAGTCTGGGCGGACTGGTCGCCGGGCGTTTCGTCGCCGAGGCGCTGCAGCCGCAGCCGGCCGCATGGTCACGCACGGTGGACGCGCTGGTGCTGTCGTCGCCCGCGCTGGATGGCGGCATGAGTGCGTTCCAGAAGAAGCTGGTCTCGCTGGTCTGCGCCCTCTCGCCATCGCTGGCGGTCAACAACGGCCTGGATGCCGACTGGATCTGCCGCGACCCGGCGGTGGTGCAGGCCTACCGCGACGACCCGCTGGTGCATGACCGCATCAGCGGCCGGCTCGCGCGTTTCGTGCGTGATGAAGGCCCGGCTGTCGAAGCGCTGGCTTCTCGCTGGCGCGTGCCCACGCTGCTGATGTGGGCCGGTGCGGACCGCTGCGTTGCCCCGGCCGGCAGCGCGCGCTTCGCGCAACATGCGCCGGCGCTGGTGCGCACCCGCGAGTGGCCGGGCCTGGCCCACGAGATCTTCAACGAGCCCGAACGGGCGCAAGTCGTCTCTGCCCTGCTGGCCTGGCTGCAGGCGGTGGACCGGCGTGGCGCGGTGGCGGCACCCATGGCCGCCGTCGCCTGAGCCCCCGCCTCGGTTCGGGCTGGCACGGGAAGCGCAGAATACTGGGTTGGCGCCCGTTGGGGTGCGCTGCCACAGGGCCGATCCGGCCCGTTCCCGTCCAGCACCGCGCCGGCACCCGGCGCGCCGGAGGCTTCACACCATGAATGCACCTGAAAAACTGCCCGGCCTCGATTCGGCACAACTGAATCGGTTCGTCACCGAGGCCTGGAGCGAGCGCATCGTTCCGAACCTGGTCGACTACATCGCAGTGCCGGCCAAGAGCCCGATGTTCGACCCCGACTGGGCCGCGCACGGCCTGATCGACCGCGTGGTGCGCGACGCCGCGGCCTGGGTCGAGGGCCGCAAGGTGCCGGGGCTGAAGCTGGAGGTCATCCGCGGCGAAGGCCGCACGCCGGTGATCTTCTTCGAGGTCGAGTCGACCAAGCCCGGTAGCACGCAGACGGTGCTGATGTACGGCCACCTGGACAAGCAGCCCGAGTTCAACGGCTGGCGCTCGGACCTGGGCCCGTGGACGCCCAAGCTGGAGGACGGCAAGCTCTATGGCCGCGGCGGCGCGGACGATGGTTACGCGGTCTATGCCGCAGTCAGCGCGATCGAGGCGCTGAAGGCGCAGCATGCGCCGCACCCGCGCATCGTCGGCCTGATCGAGAGCTGCGAGGAATCCGGCTCGTTCGACCTGCCGTTGTACCTGGAACAGCTGAAGGACAGGCTGGGCGACGTGAGCCTGGTGGTCTGCCTGGATTCGGGCGCCGGCAATTACGACCAGCTGTGGCTGACGACCAGCCTGCGCGGCAACATCACCGGCGCGCTGAAGGTCGAGATCCTGACCGAGGGCATCCACTCGGGCGACGCCAGCGGGCTGGTGCCGTCGAGCTTCCGCATCATGCGGCAGGTGCTGGACCGGCTGGAAGATTCCGCCACCGGCCGGCTGCTGCCGCCGGTCTTCCACTGCGAAGTGCCGGCCTCGCGCGTGGCGCAGGCCCAGGCCACGGCCGACATCCTCGGCGACGAGGTCTGGAAGCGCTACCCCTGGGCCTGCGGCGCCGACGGCGGCGCGACCTTGCCCACCACCACCGACCCGGTGCAGGCGCTGCTGAACCGCACCTGGCGGCCCACGCTGTCGGTCACTGGCGTGGAAGGCATGCCGTCGCTGGAAAACGCCGGCAACGTGCTGCGGCCCTACACCGCGTTCAAGCTCTCGCTGCGGCTGCCGCCGCTGGTGCAGGGCCACGAGGCGGCGGTGCAGCTGAAGGCGCTGCTGGAAGACAACGCGCCCTACAACGCCAAGGTCACCTTCGTGCCGGATGGCCGCGTGGGCCAATGGGGGGCGACCGGCTGGGACGCGCCTGAACTCTCGCCGTGGCTGGAGACGGCGATGGACCAGTCCTCGCGCAGGCACTTCGGCGCACCGCTGGGCTACATCGGCCAGGGTGGCACCATCCCGCTGATGAGCCTGCTGCAGCAGGGCTTCCCGAAGGCGCAGATGATGGTTTGCGGCGTGCTGGGTCCGAAGAGCAATGCGCACGGGCCCAACGAGTTCCTGCACATTGGCTACGGCACACGGCTGACGGCGGCGGTGGCCGAGGTCATCGCGGCCCATCCCTGAACGTGGCCGTCAAGGGCAGCTGCCGGCTCAGGACGTGAAAAAGCGGGCCTCAAGCCCGCTTTGGTTCTGGCGTGTCTGGCAGACCTGGCCCTCGGGGACCAAGCTGCCGTTGCCCCGCGCTCACTGGGCGCTGGTCTTGGTTTCGGTGTCGGGGGTCTTGGTGGTCGCCGGGGTGCTGGCAGCAAACGCGGTGGGCGCCTGGACGCGGACGCGACGCGGGGTCTGCATGACTTCCTGGTCGGCGAAGTTCATTTCGCCATTGGCGCGGGCCTGGGCCAGTTCGGCCAGCACTTCGGCACGGGTACGCGGCTGGTCGGCCTTGTCGGCGGCCTGGGCCACGTTCAGGGTGGCGACAGATGCCAGCAGCAGGCCGGCAACCATGGAAGCGGAGGAGAAGCGGGTCATCTGAGTTCCTTTCGTTTCGGCCCAGGGTTAGTGCCGATAGGGTTGAACTGTAGAGATTTGGATCGAAGGAATAAATAAGGTTTGCGCACACGCAGTGTTCTCGTTTCGCAAACAATCGAAACGGCGCTGCCGGTCCCTCAGTCTTTGAATTCCTGGAGTGCTTGCATGCCCACCTTGCGCGCCATGCGGGTGTTTGCCCGTGTCGTCGACGAAGGCAGCCTGGCTGCCGCGGCCCGCGCGCTGGACCTGGCACCGGCCGTCGTGACCCGGCTGATTTCTGAGCTGGAGACGCACCTTGACGCCCGGCTGCTGAACCGCACCACGCGCCGGTTGTCGTTGACCGAAACCGGCGAGGCTTACCTGGAGCGGGTGCGGCAGATCCTGGCCGACATCGACGAAGCCGAGGCCATGACTTCGGCTTCGGTGCACGAGCCGCGCGGCCATGTGCGGCTGCTGACCGCGCCGGCCTTCGCCGTGCACCAGATCGCCAAGCTGCTGCCGCGCTTCCATGCGCTGTACCCGCACGTGACGCTGGAGATCACCGCACCCGGCGCGGTAGAGGCGGTCGACGAGAGCTTTGACCTGACGCTGGTGCACACCCGCAAGCCGCTGGACGGCCAGTTCGTGGCCCGCCGGCTGGCGCGCACCGAGGTGATCTGCTGCGCCTCGCCCGAGTACCTGGACAAACGCGGCCGGCCGCAGCACCCGGCCGAGTTCAAGCAGCACGACATGCTGATCCCGCCGGCTTCAGAGGTGACACGCGGCGTCACCTTCTACCGATGCGGCGCGAAGGAGGGCGACGCCGGGCCGGACGTGGTCCACATGGTGCCGCGCCGCGGCGTGTTGAGCACCCTGCATGTGGACGCCAACTACGCCGCTGCGCTGGCTGGCCTGGGCATTGCCGGCCTGCCGTCCTTCGTGGCCGAAGACGCGCTGATGGAGCATGCGCTGGAGCGTGTCATCCCCGAATGGCGGCTCTACAGCCAGACGCTGTGGCTGTGCATGCCCACGCGCCATCACCTGCCGGCCCGCACCCGCGCGCTGCGCGATTTCCTGGTCGAGGCATTTGGCGGCGAGGACCGGGACCCGTGGCTGGCCGCAGCCGGTTGCGAGACACGCCCGTTTGCGGCCGACTGCGTCAAGGCACTTGAAACCGTGGCTGACGCGAGCTCAGCGCCCGCAGGGCCGCCCCAAGGGCGCTGAGCCAACCCGCTCGGCGGGTGGTCTCGCGTACCCGCGAGGCCGGGGGTGCGCCATGTCAAAAGGTGTAGCCGGTGCTCAGCTTGGCCTGTTGCATCGGCTCGATCAGCGCGAGCAGCGGCTTCAGCGGCTGGTAGCGCAGCGCCACTTTGTTCGCGTAGGCAAAGAAGCGTGGCAGGTCTTCGCTGTAGCGCGGTTTGCCGTCGCGGTGCTTCAGGCGACAGAAGATGCCCAGGATCTTCAGGTGGCGCTGCAGGCCCATCCATTCGAGCTGGCGCCAGAACTCGCCAAAGTCCTCGTCCACCGGCAGCCCGGCCTTGCGCGCGGCCTGCCAGTAGCGCACGGCCCAATCCAGTTCCTGCTCTTCGTCCCAGGACAGGAAGGCATCGCGCAGCAGCGAGGCCACGTCGTAGCTGATGGGGCCGCGCACGGCGTCCTGGAAGTCCAGGATGGCCGGGTTCGGGTCGGCCACCATCAGGTTGCGCGGCATCCAGTCGCGGTGCACCGCCACGGTGGGCTGCGCCAGCGCGCTGGCCACCAGCCGGTCGCACACCAACTGCCAGCGGGCGTGTTGCTCGGCTGTCCAGGTGATGCCGAATTCGCGCTGCACGCACCATTCGGGGAACAGCGCCAGCTCGCGGCGCAGCAGCGCGTCGTCGTACGGCGGCAACGGTGTCGCGTCGACATGGCCCTGCCACTGCACCAGCGCACGGATCGCGTCGCGCATCAGCTTGTCGGCCTGGGCACAGTCCTCGGCCTGCAGGGCGTCGAGGTACAGCGTGCGGCCCAGGTCGCTGAGCAACAGGAAACCTTGTTCGGCGTCGCAGGCCAGCACCTGCGGGCCGTGCAGTCCCGCCTGCTGGATCAGCCCGGCAACCTGCACAAACGGCGCCACATCTTCCAGCGGCGGCGGCGCGTCCATCACGATCAGGGTGGAAAGCGGCATGCCGGCCGGCTGTGCCTGGATGCGGAAATAGCGCCGGAAGCTGGCGTCGGCCGAGGCGGCCTCCAGGCTGGCCACTTGCAGGCCGTGCGAGGCCACCAGCGGCTGTAGCCATTGCTCGAAGGCCAGGCGTCGGCCTGCATTGCCCCAGGCGATGCGGGCGGGGCATTGCACGGGGGCCACGGGGGGCGAAGCGGGGGCGGGGGGTTCAGGTGTCATCAGGGCATGCCGGCTGGCCACGGCCTGCCGCGGCAGGGTTCACACCTTGGCGCCTTCGCCTGGAAGGGCTTCGGTGCGGGCCGCTTGGGGCGGCCGGGCAGGGCTCATGGATAATCTTCATTCTAATGACGCCCCGGGCGGCCGCTGCCGGCCTGCCCTGTGTTGAGCCGCTTGCCGCGACCGGTGGGGCTTGCACATCACCGCGAGTTGCCGCGCTTGTTTCTCCCGCTGCCTGCCCCCCGCCGCTCCCGCCGCCTCTGTCCTGCGCCCTTCGCCTGGCTGCCGCTGGCCGCCGGGCTGGCGCTGGCCTTTGGCGTGGCGCCGTTGGCCTGGGGCCAGTCGACCGCTGCCGCGCTGCCTGCGCCGGCCCTGACCACGCCCGCCCAGTCCCGGCCCGGCAAGGTCAACCCGCAGCCGCCCATCGATGGCAGCAGCGACAGCCCGGTGCAGCTGACAGCGCGCGAAGTGCACAGCCAGCTCAACCAGGAAACCCAGGCGCTGGGCGATGTGGAGCTGCGCCGCGGTGGCCTGCTGCTGACCTCGGACACCTTGCGCTACCTGCAGGCCCAGCGCCTGGTGATGGCCAGCGGCCAGGTGCGGCTGAGCAGCGGCGGCGACATGTTCAATGGCGAGCAGGCCCAGTTGCTGCTGGACAGCCACACCGGCTACGTGACCGAGCCGACCTACTACTTCGCCCGCACCGCCGCCGGTGGCAACGCGCGCCGCATCGACTTCACCGGCCCGCAGCAGCTCACCGCCTACAACGCCAACTACAGCAGTTGCACCCGCGAGGCCGATGGCGAACCCGGCTGGGAGCTGCGCATGGACAAGCTGGACCTGGACTTCGATGCCAACGAAGGCAAGGCCACCGGCGCGGTGCTGCGTTTCCTGGGCGTGCCCATCCTGGCGCTGCCGTCGATGAGCTTTCCGACCAGCGACGCGGCCAAGTCCGGCTGGTTGCCACCGACGATCGACTTCTTCGACAGCCGAGGCGGCTTCGGCTTTTCGGTGCCGTACTACTGGCGCTTCGCGCCGAACTACGACCTGATGCTCACGCCGGTGCTCTCGTCGCGCCGCGGCACCGCGCTGCGCAGCGAATTCCGCTACCTGCAGCCCAATGACAGTGGGCGGCTGGAGCTGCACTGGGTGCCGGAAGACCGCACCACCGACACCCGCCGCTACTCGGTGCAGGCCGAGCACGAAGGCGCGCTGGACAACGGCGTGCGCTACGAGCTGGCTTACGAAGACGCCTCCGACGACCGCTATTGGAAGGACTTCTCGCGCCTGCTGCCCAGCCTGGCGCCGCGGCTGCTGCCACAGCAGGCGGGCGTCTGGCGCTCGTGGGCGGTGGACCAGGGCAACCTGTCGGTCTATGCCCGGGTGCAGGACTGGCGGGTGCTGCAGGATGTGGACACGCCCATCGAGGTGCCGTACCAGCGCGCGCCGCAGATCGGCGCGCGGCTCAGCAACGTGGGCTGGCAGTCGCTGCGTTTCGACCTGGAGACCGAGGCCAACCGCTTCACGCTGAACGACCGGGCGGCCGGCGACACGCGGCCCCAGGGCAGCCGCGTGCATGCGCTCGGTGCCGTCGCGCGTCCCTACGACTTCGGCTGGGGCTGGCTGACGCCCCGCCTGGCGGTCAACGCCGCGGCCTACGACACCGACGAGCCGATGACCGACGGCCGCACCCGCGCCCACCGCGTGATCCCCACCGCCAGCATCGACGGCGGGTTGCGCTTCGAGCGCGATTCGACCTGGTTCGGCACCCGCTTCGTGCAGACGCTGGAGCCGCGCCTGCACTACCTGAACACGCCCACGCATGGCCAGGATGCGCTGCCGCTGTTCGACACCGCAGCCAGTGACTTCAACTCGCTGTCCATCTACGCCGACAACGAGTTCACCGGCATTGACCGCGTCAGCGACGCGCACCAGATCACGCTGGGCGCCAGCACCCGCTGGATAGAACCGGACACCGGCGTCGAGCGCTTCAGCCTGGGCGCCGCGCAGCGCTTCCAGTTCCGCGACCAGAAACTGACGGCCGATGGCCAGGCCAGCGACAACCATGTCTCGGACCTGTTGGTGTTCGCCGCCGGCCGGCTGGGGCAGGACTGGCGGACCGACACCACGCTGCAGTACAACCCCGACCTCGGCCGCACGGTGCGCTCCATCATCTCGATGCGCTACAACCCGGCGCCGTTCCACACGCTGGCCGGCACCTATCGCTACTCGCGCGGCCTGAGCGAGCAGTTCGAGCTCGGCTACCAATGGCCGCTGTTCAGCGGCAAGGGTGCGCAAACTGCGGATGGCAGCTGCCAGGGCACGCTGTATGGTGTGGGCCGCGTCAACTACAGCCTGAAGGACCACCGCACCACCGATTCCATCGTCGGCCTCGAATACGACGCAGGCTGCTGGATCGCACGGGTGGTGGCGGAGCGTGTCTCCACCGGCCAGTCCGAAGCCACCAAGCGGCTGATGATCCAGCTGGAGCTGGTCGGCCTGTCCCGCCTGGGCAGCAACCCGCTGCAGGTCCTGAAGGACAATATCCCCGGTTACCGGCTGCTGCGTGATGACAACGCAGCGCCACCGTCCACGGTGAATCCATGATGTCTTCCTCGCGTTCCCTCTTCCGCCTGCTGCCGCTGATGGCTGCGCTGGCCTTTCCTCACCTGGGTGCGATGGCCCAGCGCGTGGGCACCAAGCCTGCACCGGTGATTCCCGCACCCCGCACCGCGGACTACATCGTGGCCGTGGTCAACAACGAATTGGTGACCCAGGTCGAGGTTGAGCAGCGCATCGCCAGGGCCAAGGAAGAGGCAGGGCGCTCTGGCGCCAAGCTGCCGGACGACGCCGCGCTGCGCAAGGAAGTGGTCGAACAGCTGATCGACGAGCGGGTGATGATCACCAATGCCCGCGACAGTGGCGCCAAGGTTGACGACGCCGAGCTGGACCGCGCGGTCGACAACATCGCCAGTGCCAACAAGATGACCGTGCCGCAGCTGCGCGAGCGGCTCAAGGCCGACGGCATGGACTACACGCGTTTTCGCGCCAACCTGCGCGACCAGATCCTGGCCGAGCGCAGCCGCGAGCGCGAGGTGAACTCGCGCGTGAAGATCACCGACGCCGAGGTCGACGCCTACCTGGCCGAGCAGCGTGCCGCCAAGGCCACGCGCAACGAGATCAACCTCGCGCAAATCCTGCTGACCCTGCCGGAAAATCCCAGCGAGGCCCAGGTGGCCGAAGTCCAGGCCCGCATGAAGACGGTGCAGGGCCGGCTCCAGAGCGGCGAGCCGTTTGAACTGGTCGCCAAGGCGGTTTCGGAAGACAACAACAAGGAGCGCGGTGGCGAGATCGGCTCGCGCCCGACCGACAGGTTGCCGGACCTGTTTGTTGCCGCGGTGAAGGACCTGCCGGTTGGCGCGGTCACGCCGCAGCCGCTGCGCAGCCCGGCCGGGTTCCACTTGCTGAAGGTGCTCTCGCGCGCCAGTGCGGACGTCAACACCGTCACCCAAACCCGTGCCCGCCACATCCTGCTGCGGCCGTCCGAACAACTTTCCCAGGACGCCGCGCAGCGCCGGCTGGCCGATTTCCGCGCCCAGATCCTCAGTGGCAAGCGCAGCTTCGAGGACCTGGCCAAGGCCTACTCGGAAGACGGCAGCGCCTCGCGTGGCGGCGACCTGGGCTGGGCTGCGGCCGGCACCTTCGTGCCCGAGTTCGAGATCACGATGAACGCGCTGCAGCCAGGCGGCATTTCCACACCCATCGTCTCGCGCTACGGCGTGCATCTGATCCAGGTGATGGAGCGCCGCGAGATCCCCATCGACCCCATCAAGGCGCGTGAGCAGGCCCGTGCCGCGCTGCGCGAAAAGAAGTTCGACGCGGCTTACGCCGAATGGATCGACGACCTGCGCGCCAAGGCCTTCATCGAGATGCGCGAGCCGCCGCTGTGAGCCGTGCTTTCAAGCGGGTCGAGCGCCGGGCCGCTCCCAAGCTGGCCGCTTGCTGGCGTGACTTGTCCCCCGGACAAGTCACGTCCGCGCTCGCCCCCGTGGGGGATCGGCTGACGTACCCGTCGGACGAGGGGCTGTCATGAAGCACTTGGCGCGCAAGCGCTTTGGGCAGCACTTCCTGACCGATGCTGGATTGATCGACGACATCGTGCGCGCGATCGATCCGAAGCCGGGCCAGCCGGTGGTCGAGATCGGCCCTGGCCTGGGCGCCTTGACGCTGCCGCTGCGCGAGCGCTGCCCGGCCTTCACCGTCATCGAGCTGGACCGCGACCTGGCCGCCCGCCTGCGCAAGCAGGAAGGCCTCAGCGTGATCGAGTCCGACGTGTTGAAGGTCGACTTCAGCGCGCTGGCCGGCGAACTGGGCGGCAAGCTGCGCGTGGTCGGCAACCTGCCCTACAACATCTCCACGCCCATCCTGTTCCACCTGCTCGAACACGTGCAGCATGTGGAAGACCAGCATTTCATGCTGCAGAAGGAAGTCGTCGACCGCATGGCCGCCGGCCCCGGCAGCAAGACCTACGGCCGGCTCTCGGTGATGCTGCAGTGGCGCTACGACATCGAGTCCCTGCTCGACGTCCCGCCCGAAAGTTTCGACCCGCCACCGCAGGTCGATTCGGCGGTCGTCCGCATGATCCCGCTGCCGCAACCCGCCACGCTGGACCTGCCCCGCTTCGGCGCCATGGTGCAAGCTGCCTTCTCCCAGCGCCGCAAACTGTTGCGCCACGCACTCGGCCGCTGGCTGGATGAACAAGGCTTTGAAGGCACGTTCGACATGCAACGTCGCGCCGAAGAAGTCCCTGTGGCCGAATTCGTTGCGCTGGCGCAGTCGCTGCCGCCGCGCTGATCTCAACGCAGACGCACCAATGCAAACGGCCCGCATTCGCGGGCCGTTTGCATTCACCAACCGTCAAGGCCGCAGAGCGCAGCCGGCGCCTGGCCGCCCCTAGGCGGCTGCGCAACCCGCTTGGCGGGCGGCTCGGCGTATCCGCCGAGCCGGGTGCACCACACTCCGGGGCCAGCGCCGGGCCGCTGCCACGCGGCCCCGCTACCCGCTCGGCGGGTGGCCTCAGGTGTCCCTGAGGCCGGGTGCACAACTCAAGCGGCGTTCTGCCACATGGCGGTGTCGAAGGCGCTGCTCATCATCGGCATGTTCATGCCGAAGCTGGGGTTGCTGCCTGCTTTTGTACTGGCCTTGCTGGCCGGTTTTTCGGGGGCCGTTTCCGCAGCCCGCTCCCATGACCCGTTTTCTTGGGAGCGGGCTACTGAAAAGAATAGAAACATCTGAACGGGATTTTCCGCTCGGCCCAGAAGTCGGCCGCGTCTCGGAAGACGTCCAGAAGCTGTTCTCGGGATTCGCGGTCGAAACGCGAGTTATCCGGCAACTGTTCCAACACGACGACAAAGCCGGGCTGCTGGCCCGATTTGTGCACCAGGTCGGTCATGCAGTCATACAGCGCGTCCAGGTTCTTCCCGAAATGCTGGGGGAACAAGAACGAGGTGGCAATGCCCTCGAGCACGTCCTGCTTGGACTGGGCTTCAGTCAGATTGGCGAACAGGAAGTGCTGGCCCGATTCCTGGGCCGCGCGCATCAGGTCATCCACCCGATAAGCGCGTATCGCCTGCACGATGTTGGGACGGACGGTCTGCAAAAGCATGGTCGCGTTCCTCCTTGGTCAAAGAAATCCAGATCCCGAAATGGCGTTCACGGCACCAGGCGGCGAAAGCTGGCGTAGTGGTCGTCGGTATAGAAACAGGCTTCAGGCTGTTGCGGTTGACGACCGCCGCACACCAAACGCCTTGCCCCACGATTCTTTGCATGGGGCGTGGGCACGGTGTACTCGCGGTAGTAGCCTCGCGCCTGAGGCGGCAGCCTGCGTTCCCGGTTGCCGAAGGCCACGCCATCCTTGTCGAAAGGAAACGGACCGCCGGCACGCACCAGGCGTTCGGTTTGCTGCGCCTCGGGCGGCAGGCTGGCCAGCGACACCGTGCCGAGCGACTCGGCGGTGACGACCATCGGTTCCCGCGCAAGGGCTGCGCCGGACCCTGCCAGTTGGACCACGGCGGCCATTCCCAGCACTGCTGCCACACCGAAGGAGCTGAGGCCACGACGCACAAAATCAAACTTTTGGCGCCAGGACCGCTCCATCGGCGTTGTTGACAGCCGACCAAGAAAAACCACGGGTTTGCCCTGAAGAATCAAACCGCGATCCTATCTGATTGGCACAAATACCACAAGTCCACTGCCCGAAAAGCGTGCAGTGGACGGGTATTGAAGTAACCGCTTACTTGTTCTTCTGCCGCTGGCCTGGATGCGCGGTTTTGGTGCCGGTTGGTGGGCGCTCAGCGCCCGGCGTTGGCGTCCGCCACGGTCAGCGCGGTCATGTTGACGATGCGGCGAACCGTGGCCGAAGGCGTCAGGATGTGCACCGGCTTGGCCGCGCCCAGCAGCACCGGGCCGATGGCAATGCCACCGCCGGCGGCGGTCTTCAGCAGGTTGTAGCTGATGTTCGCGGCGTCGATGTTGGGCAGCACCAGCAGGTTGGCTTCGCCCTTGAGCGTGCTGCGCGGCATCAGCTCGGCGCGGTAAGCGGTGTCCAGCGCCACGTCGCCGTGCATCTCGCCATCGATCTCCAGCCAGGGCGCCTGGGCCTGCACCAGCGCCAGTGTGTCGCGCATCTTGATGGCGGACGGCTGGTTGCTGGAGCCGAAGTTCGAGTGCGAGAGCAGCGCGGCCTTGGGCTGGATGCCAAAGCGCAGCATTTCCTCGGCCGCCATGATGGTGATCTCGGCCAGCTGTTCGGCGGTCGGGTCGTAGTTGACGTGGGTGTCGACCAGGAACAGCTGGCGGTTCGGCAGCACCAGGCCGTTCATGCAGGCGTAGGTCTTGACGCCAGGGCGGCGGCCGATCACCTGCTCGATGTGGTTCAGGTGCAGTGCGGTCGAGCCCCAGGTGCCGCAGATCAGGCCGTCCACCTCGCCCTTGTGCAGCAGCATGCTGCTGATCAGCGTCAGGCGGCGGCGCATCTCGATCTTGGCCAGCTGCTCGGTCACGCCCTTGCGGTCCATCATCTGGTGATAGGTCTGCCAGAAGTCGCGGTAGCGGCGGTCGTCGTCGGTGTTGACGATCTCGTAGTCGCGGCCTTCTTCGAGGCGCAGGCCCAGCTTCTTGATGCGGGCTGTGATGATGTTCGGCCGGCCGACCAGCACCGGCCGCGCCAGGCCTTCGTCGACCACCACCTGCACCGCGCGCAGCACGCGCCGGTCCTCGGCTTCGGCGTAGGCCACACGGTTGGCCTTGGCCTTTTTCGCGACCGAGAAGATCGGCTTCATCATCGTGCCGGAGGCATAGACGAAGGTGTGCAGCTTCTCGCGGTAGGCCACCATGTCGGTGATGGGTCGGGTGGCCACGCCCGACAGTTGCGCCGCCTCCGCCACGGCGGGTGCGATCTGCGTCATCAGCCGCGGGTCGAAAGGCTTGGGGATCAGGTATTCCGGGCCGAAGCTGAGGTTGATGCCGGCGTAGGCTGCGGCGACCACGTCGTGCTGCTCGGCCTGGGCCAGCTCGGCGATCGCGCGCACCGCGGCGATTTCCATCTCGTCATTGATGGTGCTGGCGCCGCAGTCCAGCGCGCCGCGGAAGATGTACGGGAAGCACAGGACGTTGTTGACCTGGTTCGGGTAGTCGGTGCGGCCGGTGGCCATCACCGCATCGTCGCGCACCGCCTTGACCTCTTCGGGCATGATCTCCGGCGTCGGATTGGCCAGCGCGAAGATCAGCGGCTTGGGGGCCATGGCGGCGACCATCGCCGGCTTGAGCACGCCGCCGGCCGACAGGCCCAGGAAGATGTCCGCGCCTTCGATGGCCTCCGACAAGTGGCGCTGCGAGGTTTCCTGCGCAAACTCGGCCTTGTCCGGGTCCATCAGCTCGACCCGGCCCTTGTAGACCACGCCGGCCAGGTCGGTCAGCCAGATGTTTTCCTTGGGCAGGCCCATCTTGACCAGCAGGCCGATGCAGGCCAGCGCCGCGGCGCCAGCGCCGGAGGACACCAGCTTGACCTGCTTGATGCTCTTGCCGACGACCTTCAGGCCGTTCAGCAGCGCCGCACCGACGACGATGGCCGTGCCGTGCTGGTCGTCATGGAAGACCGGAATCTTCATGCGCTCGCGCAGCTTGCGCTCGACGTAGAAGCAGTCCGGTGCCTTGATGTCTTCGAGGTTCACGCCGCCAAAGGTCGGCTCCAGCGCAGCAATCACGTCGACCAGCTTGTCCAGGTCGTTCTCGGCGATCTCCAGGTCGAAGACGTCGATGCCGGCGAACTTCTTGAACAGCACCCCCTTGCCTTCCATCACCGGCTTGGAAGCCAGCGGGCCGATGTTGCCCAGGCCCAGCACCGCAGTACCGTTGGACACCACCGCGACCAGGTTGCCGCGCGAGGTGTAGCGGAAGGCATTCGCCGGGTCTTCGACGATCTCTTCACAGGCGGCGGCCACGCCGGGCGAGTAGGCCAGCGCCAAGTCGTGCTGGTTGATCAGCTGCTTGGTGGCAGTGACAGCGATCTTGCCCGGCGTCGGGAACTCGTGATACTCCAGCGCCGCACGGCGCAGTTCGGCTTTTCGTTCTTCGGCTGTCGGCATCGCAAAGTGTCCTTTTCATTCCCAACCCCGGGGTCGGCGATTGTAGGAGCCGCAAGTGAACGGCGGGGCGGGGGCGCAGTGTGCGCGCGCCGGCGGGCATGGCGCATGCGAGGAACTGCTTACCGGGCGCCTCTGCCCAGCGCAGATACTTCGGCCCCGTTCCCTGCACGATCATGCGCCCGCGAGACCCCACGCCGATGAGGATGGACACCCCCGCCGACGCGCCCCGGCTGCGCCGCGGCATGCGCTGGCTGCTGTGGGGTGCGCTGGTGGTGCTGCTGCTGGTCGCGCAGTCGCTGCTGGTGATGCTGACGCTGCGCTACGAGGAAGCCCGAACCCAGGACGAGACCGATGCGGTCGCCACCTCGGCGGCCATCGAGATGCGGCGCGTGCTGCTGCGCAGCCAGCAAAGCGTGCAGTCGTTGCTGTGGAACGAGCCGGACGAGCGCCAGTGGCGGCTGGACGCCACCGAGATGCTGCGCCAGCGCCGCGAGGTGCTGCGGCTGGAGCGGCGCGACCTGGAGCTGCGCGTCCAGCTCGCACTGGACGGCAGGCCCGAGCTCTCGCTGTTCACCGTGATCGGCCGCAGCGAGCTGGAGGTCGAGCTGCAGGCTGCCTGCGCCACCGCCCGCCGCAGCAGCGCGCCGGCCTATTCGCGCTCGTACTTCGTGCCCCAGCCCAGCGGCCTCGGCCTGGAGGTGCTGGACCTGTGCATGCCGATCACGCAATCGGGCCACCTGGTCGGCTTCATGGTGGCCACGCTGGGTCTGGCAGCCATGCTGGACGACACGGTGCGCCAGGCCGAAGTCGGCCGGCACGAGCTGTCGCTGGTCGAGGCCGACGGCACGCGGCTGGTGCGTGCCGGGCCGATGCGCGGCGCCGGCATCTACCACGCCAGCCGGCTGGTCGATCTGCCCGGCAGCTCGCTGCAGCTGCGCGCCGATGCCGTGGCCGGCCGGCCTGGGCTGATCCCGAACCTGGCGATTGCGCTGGTGCTGGGCCTGTCGCTGGTGCTGCTGGGGCTGGTGGTGCTGCTGGTGCGCGACGTGCGCCGCCGCGGCCAGGTCGAGACCGCGCTGGCCGAGTCGCTGGCCTTCCGCCGGGCGATGGAGGATTCGCTGGTCACCGGCCTGCGCGCACGCGATGTGCAAGGCCGCGTCAGCTATGTGAACCCGGCCTTCAGCGAGATGGTGGGTTATGCGCCGGAAGAGTTGATCGGCCGCTTTCCGCCGCCTTACTGGCCACCCGAGCAGGTCGAGGAATACCTGCGGCGCCAGGACACCCGGCTGCAGCTGGGCGTGGACGGCGGCGGCGTGCACCGCGAGGGCTACGAAACCGTGTTCATGCGCCGCGGCGGCGAGCGTTTCCCGGTGATGATTTACGAGGCGCCGCTGCACGACCGGGTGGGCCACCATGTGGGCTGGATGGGGGCGATCCTGGACGTCAGCGGCGAGCGGCGCATGGAAGAGCTTTCGCGCCAGCAGCAGGACAGGCTGCAGGCCGCGGCGCGCTTGGCCACCGTCGGCGAAATGGCCTCGCTGCTGAGCCACGAGCTGAACCAGCCGCTGGCGGCGATTGCCAGCTACGCCACCGGCTCGCTGAACCTGATGGCCGAGCCCGAGCCGGACACGCTGGAGCTGGTGCGCCAGGCCATCGAACGCATTGCCGAGCAGGCCGAGCGGGCAGGGCGTGTCATCAAGAGCGTGCACGGCTTTGTGCGTCGGCGCGAGCAGTCGCGCGAGGTGGTGGCGGCGGACCAGTTGATAGAGGCCGTGCTGCCCTTGGTGCGCCTGCAGGCGCGCAAGAGCGGTACGCGCATCGAGCTGGACCTGCCCAAGCCGGTGCCCAGCGTGCAGGCCGATCGCACCATGGTCGAGCAGGTGCTGCTGAACCTGACGCGCAATGCGATCCAGGCCATGGAGACCGACCAGACGCCGCTGGCCCAGCGGGTGCTCACGCTGAAGGTGCGCCAGCACGAGCCGCGCTGGGTGCAGTTCAGCGTGGCCGATGCCGGACCCGGCATTGCGCCGGAAGTGGCGGCGCGGCTGTTCACGCCGTTTTTCACCACCCGCCAGGAAGGCATGGGCCTTGGCCTCTCGCTTTGCCGCACCGTCATCGAGCAACATGGCGGCACCTTGGACCATGGGCCGGCCAACAGCGAGGCCTCTCCCGCCGGCACGGAATTCCGGTTTACCCTTCCAGCGCCCGACAGCCCGCGCCGCAACGCGCCTTCTTCTGCCATGACGCCATGACGCCCACCTCGTCCCGCTTCGGCCTGCCCATGGTCTACCTCGTTGACGACGAGGACGTGGTGCGCGACGCCCTGGCCTGGCTGCTGCGCTCGCGCCGGCTGCTGTCCGAGGGCTTCGCCAGCGCCGAGGCCTTCGAAGAACTGCTGAATCAGCGCGGCGCCCATGCCGACCTGGCCGCCAGTTGGCCGACCGCGCCGTCCTGCCTGGTGCTGGACGTGCGCATGCCCGGCATGAACGGGCTGGCGCTGTTCGACCGGCTGGTCGAGCGTGGCCTGGCCCAGGTGCTGCCGGTGATCTTCCTGACCGGTCATGGCGACGTGCCGACCGCCGTCGCCGCCGTCAAGCGCGGTGCCTTCGATTTCGTCGAGAAGCCGTTCTCGGACAACGCGCTGGTGGACCGGGTCGAACATGCCTTGCAGGCCAGCGAAGCGGTGTTGCTGCAGCGCCTGGCCAAGCGCGAGGTGCAGCGCGCGCTGGCCGAGCTGACCGAGCGCGAACGCGAGGTCATGCAGCTGGTGGTCGAAGGCCGGCCGAACAAGCTGATCGCCGACGCGCTGGACATCAGCGTGCGCACCGTCGAGGTCCACCGGGCACGCGTCTTCGAGAAGATGAACGTCAAATCCGCCGTCGAGCTGGCCAATCTTTTGCGCCCCTGATCCCGTGTTCCGCTGACCGACAATACCGCCCATGTCCCTGGGCGAATTCGAACTGATTGACCGCTTCTTCAAGCGCCCCGTGCAGCGCGCCGTGCTGGGCGTGGGCGACGATTGCGCCTTGCTGCAGCCCACGCCCGGCATGCAGCTGGCCGTGTCGACCGACCTGCTGGTCGAGGGCCGGCATTTCCTGTCCACCGTGGACCCGGCGCGGCTGGGCCACAAGGCGCTGGCCGTCAACCTCAGCGACCTGGCCGCCTGCGGCGCCAAGCCACTGGGCTTCACGCTGAGCCTGGCGCTGCCCCGGGCCGACGAACGTTTCCTCGCGCCGTTTGCGCAAGGCCTGCTGGCGCTGGCGGACCGGCACCAGATCGAGCTGGTCGGCGGCGACACCACGGCAGGCCCGCTGACCATCGGCATAACCGTGTTCGGCGAAGTGCCGCCCGGCCAGGCCTTGCTGCGCAGCGGCGCGCGCGTGGGGGACGACATCTGGGTCAGCGGCTGGCCCGGCGAGGCGCGGCTGGCGCTGGAGGTCTTCCGCGGCACGCTGGCGCTGGGCGCCGAAGACTTTGCACAGGCCCGGCTGGCGATGGAATGCCCCGAGCCCCGCATTGCGCTGGGGCTGGCGCTGCGCGGCCTGGCCACCGCGGCCATCGACGTCAGCGACGGCCTGCTGGGCGACCTGGGCCATGTGCTGCGCCGCTCGGGCGTGGGCGCCGAGCTGGCGCTGGCCCGCATGCCACGCCGCGCGCTGCTGGCCGGCCAGCTGGCCGCCGTGCAGCGCATCGCCTGGCTGACGGGCGGTGACGACTACGAGCTGCTGTTCTGCGCACCCGAAGGCGCCGACGCGGCGCTGCAGGCGATTGCGACGCAAACCGGCGTGCCGCTGCACCGCATTGGCCAGGTCTTGCCCAGGGGGGCCGGGCTGCGTGTGCTGGACGAGCAAGGCTCGCCCATCGACCTGACGCAACTCGCCGGCTTCGATCACTTCAAGTCATGAACGAAGAGCCCACTGCCACCTCACCCGCTTCGATCAGCGACGCCCACGTCATCGCCGAGACGCCGCGGCCCGGCTTTGAGTCGGTGCACGCGGCCGATGCCGCCTTGCCGCCGCGTCGTGCGGGCGTGTGGCTGCTGCGCCGCTCGCCGCTGCACTGGATCTCGCTGGGCATGGGCAGCGGGCTGTCGCCGTTTGCGCCGGGCACGGTCGGCACGCTGTGGGCCTGGGCGGCCTTCCTGCTGCTGGACCCGATGCTCAGCGACGCGCTGGGCGAGGCCGGCTGGGGCTGGGTGCTGCTGGTCGGCTTTTTCGTCGGCTGGTGGGCCTGCACGCGCACCGCGCAGGCCATGCGCGTGGGCGACCCCGGCGCGGTCGTCTGGGACGAGGTGCTGGCCTTCTGGCTCATCCTCTGGCTGGTCACGCCCTCCAGCTTGGTCGCGCAACTGGCCGCCTTCCTGATCTTCCGCCTTTTTGACGCCGCCAAGCCCGGCCCGGTCGGCTGGGCCGACCGCCGCTACAAGGGCCAGCCCGGCACGCTGCCCGGCTGGCGCCAGGGCTTCGGCATCATCTTCGACGACCTGGTGGCGGCGCTTTGCACGCTGCTGGTGATGGCACTCTGGCACGCATGATGGCCGCCGGAAGTCGCGCGCGGCGCAATTCAGCGATCACGCCAATATCCGGGTTCCCGCCTCTGGTGCGAAACTGCCAGCACGAACACGACATTGCCTTCGATGGCATAGAAAACGGTGTACGGGAATCGTCGAAGCAAACAATGGTGCGTGCCGTCGTCATCCTTCTTCCACTTCTCTGCCGAGTCGGCCAGCGCATCAATGCAGTCGAGCGCTTCGGTCCGAAATGCCTCAGCGGCAAGCGGATTGCGTTCGCGATACCACTGGAACGCACCCGCAATTTCAGCTTCTGCGTCGGGAAGAATGACGACTTCGAACTGACTCACAGTGCACGGAGTCGTGCCTTGGCCCCGGACCACGGAACCGGAACGATGGTCCCATCCCGAAGCCCGGCACGCCGCCTGCGAATCTCCGCACGCCAAGCCTCAGAAATGCAGGCATCGTCGCTGCCTTCCAGGCTGTCAAGCAACGCAACAACCAGCGCGGACCGTTCGTCCGTCGGCAAGGACAAGGCTTCATCGAGAAGCTGGTCAACGCGAGCAGTCATGCGTCAAAGTCTAGCATCGGGCGCCATCTCAATGCCTGCGTCTGCGGCGCAACCCCAGTGATGGACACACTGCTCACCGACGCCGCCTCGCTGCAAGCCCGCCTGCCGGCGCTTGCCGACGCACTGCGCGCCCGCGGCTGGCGCATGGCCACGGCCGAGAGCTGCACCGGCGGCCTGATCGCCGCGCTGTGCACCAGCGTCGCTGGTTCCAGCGACTGGTTCGACCGCGGTTTCGTGACCTACAGCAACGAGGCCAAGACCGAGCAACTCGGCGTGCCGGCCGACCTGATCGCCGCACACGGCGCCGTCAGCCAGGAAGTGGCCGAAGCGATGGCGCGCGGCGCGCTGGCGCACAGCCGCGCGCAGATGGCGGTGGCGGTCACCGGCATTGCCGGCCCGGGCGGCGCAGTGCCGGGCAAGCCGGTGGGCACGGTGTGGCTGGCGCTGGCCTGGCAGGTCGGTGCTGTGGCGCAGGTTCACAGCGAGTTGCTGCAACTGCCAGGTGACCGCACGGCGGTGCGCTCGGCGACCGTCGCCTTGGCGCTGGCGCGCCTGGTCGAGCGCTCGGCTTAAGGCTGCAGCGCCATCGGCGCAGGCGCAGCCTGGCCGCGGCGGGGTGGCGGCTGCATCAGGTCCAGCGTCATCAGCATCAGGCGACGCAGGCCGTCCCAGGCTTCGGTGGGCCAGTCGGGGTGGCGCAGGCCTTTGACCAGGCCGTCGCAGATCGCGGCGGCCTGCACCAGTGCGGCCAGCTTGGCGTCATCCAGTTGCGGCAACACGCGCTCGAAGGCGCGCTCCTTGTCTCCCCAAACCCGCGCTTCGCGCAGCGCCATCGGCAGCGGCTTGCCGCCGGCCATCGCGTCGCGGGCGCGCTTCATCGCGCGGATGTCCTCGGCCAGGTTCCAGTGCACCAGCACCGCGGCCTCGCCTTCGGCGCGCAGGCCGTCCAGCATGCGCAGCGCGCGCTCGGCCTGGCCGGCCAGCACGGCGGCACCGAGCTTGAAGACGTCGTAGCGGGCCACGTCCAGCACCGCGTCCTGGATCTGCTCGAAGCTGAGTTCGCCTTCGGGGTACAGCAGCGCGAGCTTCTGCAGTTCCTGGTGCGCGGCCAGCAGGTTGCCTTCGACCCTGTCGGCGAAAAACGCCAGCGCCTGCTGGCCCGCTTCACCGGCGGGCAGCGACTGGCCTTGCGCGCCCAGCCGGCGCGAGATCCATTGAGGCAGCTGATTGCGCTCGATCGGGTCCAGCCGTACGGTCACCCCCGCCCGGTCCAGCGCCAGGAACCAGGCACTTTGCTGCTGCTGGCGGTCCAGCCGCGGCAGGTGCACGATGGTGAACAGGCCTTCGCCCAGCCGGTCGCAATACTGCTGCAGCGCGACCGAGCCTTCCTTGCCGGGCTTGCCGGAAGGGATGCGGATCTCGATCAGCTGCTGGTCGGCAAACAAGCCCATGGACTGCGCGGCGCCCAGCACGCTGCTCCAGTCGAAATGCGCGCCGCTGACGGTGAAGACCTGGCGCTCGGAGACGCCGGCTGCGCGGGCCGCCGCACGGATCGAATCGGCCGCCTCCTGCGCCAGCAGTGGCTCGTCGCCGTGCAGCGTGTAAAGCGGCTTCAGGCCACGCGAGAGCTGCGCTGCCAGGGCATCGGAGCGGACCTGCATCGCGGGGCCTTCAGCGTGCGGCCGAGGCCGGCGCGGACGCGGCAGCCGCGCCCCAGTTGCCGGCGGGCGCCGGCACGAAGGCCGGCTCGGGCGCCGATGCGGCCTCTGGTGCGGACGCTGCCGAAGCCGCTGGCGCCGGCAGCCGCGCTGCCAGCTCGGCCGAGGCCGACAGCATGCGCAGCAGCTGGCGCGCCATGTCGGCGCGCATGTCGTGCAGCAGCGTGGCCTCTTCGGTCTGCTTGGCCAGCGCCGCGGTTTCGGTGTAGCTCATGTCGCGGCTCTGTTCCAGCTCGGTGTCGCCCAGCAGCACCGTGCCGTCCGGCCGGGTGAGGCGGAACTTCAGCAGCACGCGCAGCCGGAATTCACGCACCTGGCCGGCCGAGGTGGAGGCTGCGACGGTGCGCTCCAGCTTGTCCTCCATCGCCGCCAGCACCACCTGGGCCTGGGCCGGGCTGTCGACGATCTTGGTGCCGCTGGGCAGCGCCAGCCGCACGGCTTCTGGCATTTCGGAATGGCGCGCGAAGCCGGTCAGCGCAATGCGCTGGTAGGGCAGCTGCGGCGGCTGCCGCAGCTCGAAGCCACAACCAGCCAGCGACGCAGCGGCCAGCAGCGCCACGAGGGCGCCGCGGCGCGAAGACAGCAAGCGCGCGGCCACCCGCTCAGACCACCACATTGACGAGCCGGCCCGGCACCACGATCACCTTCTTCGGCGGCTTGCCTTCGGTGAACTTCTGCAGCTCCGGGTCGGAAAGCGCGGCCATTGCCGCGGCTTCGATCGCGGCCTTGTCGGCACTCGCCGGCACCTTCACCGCGCCGCGCAGCTTGCCGTTGATCTGCAGCACCAGTTCCAGTTCGTCCTGCACCAGCGCGGCCTCGTCGACCAGCGGCCAAGGCGCGTCCAGCAGGTCACCCAGGCGGTCCGCGTAACCGAGCTGGGTCCACAGCGCGTGCGTGACATGCGGGCAGGCTGGGTACAGGCCGCGCAGCAGCACCGAGAAGCCTTCGCGCAGCACCGCGCTGTCGCCGGCGCTGCCGGTGGACTTGAAGCCTTCGAGCGCGTTCAGCAGCTTCATTGCGCCGGAGACCACGGTGTTGTATTGCATGCGCTCGTAGTCGTACGAGATCTGCTTGAGCACCAGGTGCACTTCGCGGCGCAGCGCCTTGGCGTCGGCCGACAGTTCGGCGGCGGTGTCGCTCGCGGACTTCAGTGCGTCGGTGTTCTTGGCGCCAAAGCCCCACACGCGCTTCAGGAATCGGTGCGCGCCTTCCACGGCGGCGTCGTTCCACTCCAGCGTCTGCTCCGGCGGGGCGGCGAACATCACGAACAGGCGCGCTGTGTCGGCGCCGTAGCGGTCGATCAGCGTCTGCGGGTCGATGCCGTTGTTCTTGGACTTCGACATGGTCGTCATCTCGTACTCGACCGGCGAGCCGTCGGACTTCAGCTTGTAGCCTTCGACTGCGCCCTTGTCGTTGAGCACGGTCTCGACGTCCTGCTCCCAGAAGTAGTTCTTGCCAGCGTCGGCCGGCTTCTGGAAATAGGCACCCTTGAGCACCATGCCCTGGGTCAGCAGGTTCTTGAACGGCTCGCCAAACTTGACCAGCTTCAGGTCGCGCATCACCTTGGTCCAGAAGCGCGCGTACAGCAGGTGCAGGATCGCGTGTTCGATGCCACCGATGTACTGGTCCATCGGCATCCAGTAGTCGGTGCCGGCGCCGACCATCTGCTGCTCGTTCGTCGGGTCGCAGTAGCGCATGAAGTACCACGACGAATCGACGAAGGTGTCCAGCGTGTCCGTCTCGCGGCGCGCAGGCTTGCCGCACTTCGGGCAGCCCACGTTCAGGAAGCCGGCGTGCTTGTTCAGCGGGTTGCCCGAGCCGTCCGGGATCAGGTCTTCCGGCAACACCACCGGCAGGTCCTGCTCGGGCACCGGCACCACACCGCAATCGTCGCAGTGGATGATGGGGATCGGCGTGCCCCAGAAGCGCTGGCGGCTGACACCCCAGTCGCGCAGGCGCCAGGTGGTCTTCTTTTCGCCCAGACCCTTGGCGCCGACGAGTTCCGCGACCTTGCTGACGGCCGCCTTCTGGCCCAGGCCGTCCAGCTCACCCGAGTTCACGCAGACGCACTTCTGCTTGTCGCCATACCAGTCGGCCCAGGCCTCGGTGGAGAAGGTCTCGCCTTCGACGGCCACCACCTGCTGGATCGCGATGCCGTACTTCTTCGCGAACGCGAAGTCGCGCTCGTCATGTGCCGGCACGCCCATCACCGCGCCGTCGCCATAGCTCATCAGCACATAGTTGCCGACCCACACCGGCACTTGCGCGCCGGTGAGAGGGTGGGTGACGAGCAGCGCGGTCTTCACGCCCTTCTTTTCCTGCGTGGCCAGCTCGGCTTCCGTCGTGCCGCCCTGCGCGCATTCGGCAATGAAGGCGGCCACTTCGGGCTGGCTGGCGGCGGCGTGCGCGGCCAGCGGGTGCTCCGGCGCCACGGCGCAGAAGGTCACGCCCATGATGGTGTCGGCGCGGGTCGTGAACACGAACAGCTTGCCGCCCTGGATCAGCCCGCCGTCGGCGCTGGCGATCTCGTGCGGGAACGCAAAGCGCACGCCTTCGCTCTTGCCGATCCAGTTTTCCTGCATCAGCCGCACGCGCTCGGGCCAGCCGCTGAGGTACTCGGGGTCGCTCGGGTCGGTCACGGCCGACAGCAGCTCCTCGGCGTACTTGGTGATGTTCAGGTAGTAGCCCGGGATCTCGCGCTTTTCCACCGGCGCGCCGGAGCGCCAGCCGTGGCCGTCGATCACCTGCTCGTTGGCGAGCACGGTCATGTCCACCGGGTCCCAGTTGACGATCTGCGTGCGGCGCTCGCAGATGCCCGCTTCGAGCATCTTCAGGAACAGCCACTGGTTCCACTTGTAGTACGAGGGCTGGCAGGTGGCAACCTCGCGCGACCAGTCGATCGCCAGGCCCATGGCCTGCATCTGCAGCTTCATGTGCGCGATGTTGGAATACGTCCACTGAGCCGGCGGCACCTTGTTCTTGATCGCGGCGTTCTCGGCCGGCAGGCCGAAGGCGTCCCAGCCCATGGGCATCAGCACGTTCATGCCCTTCATGCGCAGCTGGCGCGTGAGCATGTCGTTGATCGTGTAGTTGCGCACATGGCCCATGTGCAGCTTGCCCGAGGGATAGGGCAGCATCGAGCAGGCGTAGAACTTGGGCTTGTTCTGGTCTTCGCTCACGCGGTAGGCGTCGTTCGCGTGCCAGTGCGCCTGGGCGGCCGACTCGACTTCGGCGGGGACGTATTTCTCGTTCATCGGCAAATTATCGCGCGTGGCTGGCCGCCGGGCCTTTTGGCATCATGCGCGCCAACAAGGGAGAGGACCGCCACCGGCGGGCACACGCATGCAGCAGTACATCCACCGAGCGCTGGCCGCCACCGCGCTGGGGCTGGCCACGGCCGCCAGCGCCCAGCTGGCCGAAAAGCCCAGCGGCTACCAAGCAGGCCGCGCCGTGGCGCCGCCAGGTGCAGCCAGCACCGTGCCGGCCGGCTGGCTGCCTCGGCTCACCAGCCGCCAGGAACTGGACCGCCTGGCGCGGGTGTACGACGCCGGCACCGCGCTGGCGCTGCCTCATGTGCTGTTCATGATCGACCGCGCCAACGGCGAGCAGGTGATGTTCCTGGACAGCCGCCGCTTCGCGCTGCATGAGCAGTTCCTGCGCGCGCGCGACGGCGCAGCGGCGTGGCCGCATGCCGCCGTGGCGCAGAACTACCGCTCGCCGCAGCGCCGCTACCTGATGGGCACGCTGAGCTGGCAGGCCGCAGCCGGTGCCTGGGCCTACGAGTTCTGGGAGGGCGATCCGCTGTCGCCCGCATTGCTGCGCCTGGCCGACCAGCGGCTGCGCGCCGCGTTTTTCGCGCCGCTGCGCTTCAAGCCCACCTCGTCGGCCCAGCAAACGCTGGCCGAAGGCCTGCAGCCGAGGCTGGACCAGCCGCTGCTGAGCCAGGCGGCCGTCATCGCCAAACAGGGCTTTCTGCCGCTGAACCCGGGCAGTGCGGTCGGCCGGCTGAGGGTGCGCGACGACCCGGATGCCACGGACGACCTGCAGCGTGGCGACGTCGCGCTGCTGGGCACGCTGCCGCAGAACCTGCCACCGGTGGCGGGTGTGCTGACGCTGCAGCCATCCACCGCGCTGTCGCACGTCAACCTGCTGGCGCGCGGCTGGGGCATTCCCAATGCGTGGTCGCGCGAGGCCGAGCGCTGGCGCGCGCTGGACGGGCAGTGGGTGCGGCTGACGGTGGCACGCACCGGCGTGACGCTGGTGCCGGCCAGCGAGGCCGAGGTGGCGCTGGCGCAGGCCAGGCCACTTGTGGCCAAAGTGACGAACTGGCCGCAGCCGGACCTGGCGGGCAGCGCGCTCGCGCCGCTCACCGAACTGCGCCGGGCCGACAGTCGCCGCTGCGGCAGCAAGGCCGCCAACCTGGGCGAACTCACGGCCGCGCTGCGTCAGGGCCAGCTGCCCGGCGCCGCGCCGGTGCCTTCGGGCTTCTGCATCCCGTTTGCCAGCTTCGCCGCCTTCATGGCCCAGCCGGCGGCGCGCGCCGCGCTGGCCGAGGCGGTGGGCACGCCAGACTTTGCGCTCGACCGCCAGGTGCGGGCGCAGGCGCTGGCGAAGCTGCGCGAGGCGCTGGTCGCGCTGCCGCTGCCGGAGGTCGAGGTACAGCGCTGGCACGAAGCCCGCGCGCGCTGGGTCCCTGGCGGCCGCGGCGTGTTCGTGCGCAGCTCCTCCAACTCCGAGGACCTGCCCGGCTTCAGCGGCGCCGGGCTCTACACCACGGTGCCCAACGTGGCCGACGACGATGCAAAGCTTGCCGAGGCGGTGAAGACGGTCTGGGCCTCGGTCTACAACACCGAGGCCTGGGAGGCGCGGCGCGCGGCTGGCGTGCCGCACGACAAGGTGGTGATGGGCGTGCTGGTGCAGCAGGCGGTGGACGCACAGGCGGCCGGCGTGATGACCACCGCCAATCCCTTCGACGTGGGGCAGCCCGGCATGAGCTTCATCACCGCCAAGCGCGGCCTGGGTATTCGGGTGGTGGACGGGCTGCGCCAGGCCGAGCAGGTGCTCTACCACCGGCGCAGCGACAGCATCCAGGTGCTCAGCCGCACCGAAGACCCGGTGGCGCTGCTGCTGGACCCGCAGGGCGGTGTGCGCGAAGCCCCGGCCGAGCCTGGCCGCGCGGTGCTGAGCGACGCGCTGGTGCGGCAGCTGGCGCGGGTGGGCGAGGCGGTGCAGCGGCGCCTGGGGCCGGCACCGCAGGACATCGAATGGGCCATCGACCCGGCCGGGCAGGTGGTGCTGCTGCAGTCGCGCCCACTGGTGACACGGCGCTGAGCCGGTTCAGGGTGCGGCAGTGGTGCCTGCGGGCTTGGCTGGCGGGCCGGCGGTGATGAAGCCAATGTGGCTCAGGCCGGCGTCCTGCAGCAGGCCGATCAGCTCGGCCACGCGGCCATAGGGCACTTTCTCGTCGGCGCGCAGCTGCACTTCGGTATTCGGATCCTGCTGCGAGGCCTGGCGGGCGCGCAGCGTCAGCTGGGCGTCGTTGACCTGCTCGTCGTCCAGGTGCAACTGGCCGTCGATGCTGATGGCCACCGAGAGGAATACCGGGTTGTCGCCGGGCGACGCGCCTTCGGCCTTGGGCAGGTCCAGCTTCAGGCTGCTGGCCATCAGCGGGGCGGTGATCATGAAGATCACCAGCAGCACCAGCATCACGTCGATCAGCGGCGTCATGTTGATGTCCGCCATCGGCTGCGGCGGGCGGGTGCGTTCCAGGCGTCCGAAGGCCATGGCGCTGTTCTCGGGTGCGGGCTCAGCGGCCCGTCAGCACGAGGTCGCGCAGGTCGTGCGCGAAGCCTTCGAGCTCGGCTTCCAGTGCGCCCAGCCACTTGCCGAACAGGTTGTAGGCGAGCACCGCAGGAATGGCGACGGCCAGGCCGGCGGCGGTCATGATCAGCGCCTCGCCGACCGGGCCGGCGACCTTGTCGATCGACAGGCTGCCGGCGGTGGAGATGCCCAGCAGCGCGTGGTAGATGCCCCAGACGGTGCCGAACAGGCCGATGAAGGGCGAGGTGGCCCCCACCGAGGCCAGGAACACCTGGCCGCTCTGCAGCCGGCCCAGGCCTTCGTGCAGCGCGTCGCGCAGGCGGCGGGTCAGCTGGGCTTCGGTGCTGGCGCTGCCCTGCAGCGTGCCGGCCATGGGCTGCGCGGCGGCCGCGTCCACCATGCCCAGCAGCACCTGTTCGCGGTCCAACTGGGCCACACGTTCGCGGCCGTCCTTCAGGTTCGGTGCCTGCCAGAAGGCGGCGACGCTGTCGCGCTGGCCGCGCAGCGCGCGGCGCAGCAGCCAGGTCTTCCAGACGATCAGCACCCAGGCGCCAACCGACATGGCCAGCAGCAGCAGGGCCACCGTGCGGCCGATGCCGTCGCTGCCCGCCCAGAAGTCGCTCAAGCCGTTCATCTCAGGACAATCCCAGCACGTCGTTCATGTCGAACAGGCCACTGGCCTTGCCGGCCAGGAAGCGCGCGGCGCGCAGGCTGCCCTGCGCATACGTCACGCGGCTCGAGCTCTTGTGCGTGATCTCGATGCGCTCGCCAATGCCGGCGAACAGCACGGTGTGGTCGCCGACGATGTCGCCACCGCGCACGGTGGCAAAGCCGATGGTGCTGGGGTCGCGCGCGCCGGTGACGCCTTCGCGGCCGTAGACGGCACATTCCTTCAGGTCGCGGCCGACGGCCTTGGCGACGACTTCGCCCATCGCCAGCGCGGTGCCGCTGGGCGCGTCGACCTTGTGGCGGTGATGGGCCTCGATGATCTCGATGTCGTAGCCCTGGTTCAGCGCCTTGGCGGCCTGGGCCAGCAGCTGCATCACGACGTTGACGCCCACGCTCATGTTGGGCGCCATCATGATGGCGATGCGCTGCGCGGCGGCACCGATTCGGGCCTTTTGTTCCGGCTCGAAACCCGTCGTGCCGATGACCATCTTCACGCCCAGGCGCTCGCATTCGGCCAGGTGGGCCAGCGTGCCATCGGGCCGGGTGAAGTCGATCAGCACCTGGGCTTTGGCCAGGCCTTCGGCGAGGTCGGCTGTGATCTTGACGCCGCTGGCCTGGCCCAGCCAGGCGGTGGCGTCGCTGCCCAGCGCAGGGCTGCCTTTGCGGTCCAGCGCGCCGGCCAGCACGCAGTCGTCAGCGGCTTGCACCGCCTCGATCAGCATGCGGCCCATGCGGCCGCATGCACCGGCGATGGCGATGCGCAAGGGGCCGGCGGCACTCACAGCGTCTCCAGCGGCGGGTAGATGCGGGTCGGACCGGTGGGGGCTGCGGCGGTGCTGGCGGCTGCGGCGGGCGGCAGCGGCAGGGCGGCTCGTTCCTCGTCGGTCAGCATCAGCTTGCGTTCCTTGCTCGGATCGGCCTTGTAGCGCGTGATGGACGCGACGAACTCGCGTTCTGACGGCAGGTCGGGCGGCGCGTCGACGGTCTTGACCGTGTCCTTTTCGAAGCGGATCACGACCGAGCGCTTCTGCGCTTCGGTACCGGGGCGACGCAGCGTGAACACATAGTCCCAACGGTCGCCGTGGAAGGGGTCGGCCAGCAGCGGCGAGCCGAGGATGTCGCGCACGTCGTTGCGGCTGCGGCCGGGCTTGATCTGCGCAATCTGCTCCGAGGTCACCACGTTGCCCTGGACGATTTCCACGCGGTAGGGCGTGATCACGCTGGTGATGCCCTCGCTCATGGTGCGCGAGACGTAGGCACAACCGCCCAGCAGGCTGGCCGCCATCAGCGCGGCCGCGACCGCAACGGGTCGAACAGAACTCAGCAAAGGCATACGGCGAATCGCCCTGCGGGCGGCGATGGAGCGAAAAAGAAACCGCGCGACACGAGGCGAAGGCGGCCGAAATGGCTTGCCTGTCGCTTGAGGCGGACAGGCTGGCTATGATTGGACGATTCTAGGGCAACGCCAAACAAGTCTCACCAAGCCTCGCGGGGCCAGGGATTGACACCATGAGCAACCAGGTAGACGAACTCAAGAGCAGCGGCTTGAAGGCCACGCTGCCGCGCATCCGCATTCTGGAGGTCTTCCAGAAGACCCAGCAGCGGCACATGACGGCGGAAGACGTGTTCAAGGCCTTGATGAACGAGGGTGCGGACATCGGCCTGGCGACGGTCTACCGTGTGCTGATGCAGTTCGAGCAGGCCGGCATCCTGGCGCGCAGCCATTTCGAGTCGGGCAAGTCGGTCTTCGAGCTCAACGAGGGCAACCACCACGACCACCTGGTCTGCCTGAGCTGCGGCCGGGTCGAGGAATTCTTCGACCCCGAGATCGAGTCGCGCCAGCGCGCCGTGGCGCAATCACGCGGCTTTGCGCTGCAGGACCATGCGCTGGCGCTGTACGCCACCTGCGTGAAAACCGATTGTGAACACCGCCCGGCAGGCGGCGTCAAACATCCGAGCCCGAACTCATGGCAGCCTGGTGGCGGGCGATGAATTCCTGGTAGGTGTCAATGCCGCGCAGCTGCAGGATGGTGTTGCGCACCGCGGCTTCCACCAGCACTGCCAGGTTGCGGCCGGCGTCCACTGCAATGACCACCTTGCGGATGGGGATCTCGAGGATGTCCTCGTGCAAAGGTTCGTAAGGCAGGCGCTCGAACTCGCGCTCCATGGTTTCCTTGCGGACCAGGTGCACGATCAGCTTCAGGCGCATTTTGCGCCGCACCGCCGTCTCGCCAAAGATGGCCTTGATGTCCAGCAGGCCGATGCCGCGCACCTCCAGCAGGTTCATCAGCAGCTCCGGGCAACGGCCTTCCAGCGTGGCCTGCGAGATGCGGAACAGGTCCACCGCGTCGTCGGCCACCAGGCCGTGGCCGCGTGAGATCAGCTCCAGGCCCAGTTCGCTCTTGCCCAGGCCGGATTCACCGGTCAGCAGCACGCCCAGTCCCAGGATGTCCATGAACACGCCGTGGCGCGTGGTCCGGTCGGCCATCAGCTGGCTCAGGTAGGCGCGCACCACGTCGATCACATGGCCGGCCGAATGGCTGGTGGTGAACAGTGGGATCTCGGCCCGGTCGCACATGGCCACCAGCCGATCCGGCGGGCGCTGGCCATCGGCCACGATGATGACCGGCGGCTCCAGCGTGACGATGCGCTGGATGCGGCGCTCCTGGATCTCGGGCGCTGCGGCCTCGCCCAGGTAGTCCACCTCGCGGCGGCCGACCAATTGCACCCGGTAAGGGTGGATGTAGTTCAGGTAGCCGACCAGGTCGGCGGCCGAGCGGGCGTCGCGCACCGCGGCTTCGTCGAAGCGGCGCTCGGGGTGGGCGTGGCCGGCGATCCACTCCCAGCGCAGCGCCGGCTGGTGCTCCTCAAACAGCGCCTCGGCGCTGATCGAAATGGCTTTCACGCCACCGACTTCAGCGGTTCCCAGCCTTCGATCAGGCGGTGCACAGCAGCTGCGTCGGGCTCGCTCTTGAGCTTGTCGCGCAGTTCGCGGTCGGACAGCAGCTCGGCAATCTCGGAGAGGATCTCCAGGTGGCGCTGGGTGGCCGCCTCGGGCACCAGCAGGAAGATCAGCAGGCTGACGGGCTCGTCGTCCGGTGCGTCGAACGGGATGGGCTGCTGCACGCGCAGCACCGCCGCCAGCGGGTTTTTCAGGCCCTTGACACGGCCGTGCGGCACCGCCACGCCATGCCCCAGGCCGGTCGAGCCCAGGCGTTCGCGGGCGAACAGGTTGTCGGTGACCGTGGCCCGGGCAATTGCATGCTGGTTCTCGAACAGCAGGCCGGCGTGCTCGAACGCGCGCTTTTTGCTGGTGGCGTCCACACCCACCAGCACATTGGCGGCGGGCAGGATGGCGGCAAGGCGGTTCATGAAGAATGTTCTCCGACTACGGTCACAACTGGAGCGGCAGGCTGTTCAAGCGTGCGGGCGGGGAGCGGATTATAGAAATCGACAGTCTCACCATGAACTTGAACGAAGCCTGAATCAAGTGGTTGACGGATGGGGTGCTGCGTTGCAGCAACAGTTCACGATTTCGCAGGTGTAACAGTCTCGCGCTTGCGCCAGGCAGCAAAAACGGCCCCGCAGGGCCGTGTTGGGTCGACAAAAGCGAAGCCATCAAAGCGGTGCGGCCACCTGGCGCTTGGCCGATTCGTGGTGGTGGTCCTGCATGCGGTCCTTGTGACGGCAGACCTGGCGGTCCAGCTTGTCCATCAGTTGGTCGATCGCCGCATAAAGATCCTCGTGGCAGTGTTCAACGAAGATGTCGCGGCCCTTGACATGGAGGGTGACCTCCGCTTTTTGTCGTCGATCCTTTTCCTTCTGGTTGTCTATCGTCAGCAGGACGTTGACATCGACCACCTGGTCGAAATGGCGCGTGACCCGGTCCAGCTTGGTCAGCACGTACTCGCGAAGCGCGGGGGTAACGTCTAGGTGATGTCCGCTGATCGTCAGGTTCATCGAGGACTCCTTTCAGGAAAGGGGAAAACAAGAGCAGGCTCATCACCTGCATTTGGTCGCTCGCAGCCGGTGCCTTTGGGGGCTCCGGTCGAATTCAGTGTGCGCGTGGGACCATGCTTTGACAAGCGTGGTCAGCCTCGTCCCAGGGGGTTAGACTCGCTGGTTGTGAGCATTACTGCGCAGGCCGTTCGCGGCGGTGTCTGGCCCTTTGGGGGCCAAGGCCACGCCTGACCCGTGCAGCCCGGCGTCACGGCCCTTTCGGGGCGCCAAGGCCTGCTGGCCCGGTGTTTTGGAATGGCCGGCTGCTGGGCAAAAACCCAGGGAAAACCCCGTGCGGCTCTCCGTTTTTAGACCCTGCCTGCAGGACCGGTTTTGGTTTTTTCTTGATTGTTGAAAGCACGACTTGGACACCCCTCACCCTCGGTGACCGTCCATTCCAGCTGCCGCGACGCCTGCCCCCGGGCCGGTCCGGTCCGTCTGGGGTGAGACGGTCTGCTCCGAACACCCCGACCTGATCTTTCTGCCCGCGCCGTGCCTGCCTTCCTCGGCCGCCGTGCCGGGCCGATCCGCTGGAAGTACCGCATGCTCAACGTGTTCACGCTGGACAAGGGCCGCCTGAGTGGCCGCCTCGTGCAAGAGGAAATCGAAACCGCGGCCGAACTGGCCCAGGTGCAGCCCGTGTGGGTGGACCTGGAAGCGCCGTCGGCCGAGGAGATCGGCTGGATCGCCGGCCGTTTCGGCCTGCAGATCCCCGGCAACATCGTGGACGATGACCTCGAAGAATCGGCCCGCTTCTACGAGGAAGACAACGGCGAGTTGCACATCCGCTCCGACTTCCTGATCGATGACGACATCACGCCGCGCAACGTGCGCGTGGCCTTCATCCTGTTCAACAACGTGCTGTTCTCGGTGCATGCCGAAGACCTGCCGGTGTTCCGCCTGCTGCGGCTGCGTGCGCGCCGCATCCCGGCCCTGATCGAGGACGCGAAGGATGTGCTGCTGAAGCTCTACGACGCCGACGCCGAATACTCCGCCGATGCGCTCGAAAGCATTTACGACAGCCTGGAAAAAGTCGGCGCCCGGGTGCTCAAGCAGGACGTGGACGACCGCATGGCGGCCGAGATCCTGGCAGCCATTGCCAAGGAAGAGGACTTGAACGGTCGCATCCGCCGCAACGTGATGGACACCCGCCGCGCGGTCAGCTTCATGATGCGCAGCCGCATGCTCAACGCCGAGCAGTTCGAGGAATCGCGCCAGATCCTGCGCGACATCGACTCGCTGGACAGCCACACTGCCTTCCTGTTCGACAAGATCAACTTCCTGATGGACGCCACCGTCGGCTTCATCAACATCAACCAGAACAAGATCATCAAGATCTTCTCGGTGGCCTCGGTCGCGCTGCTGCCGCCCACCTTGATCGCCAGCATCTACGGCATGAACTTCCAGGCCATGCCTGAGCTGACCTGGAAATACGGCTACCCCTATGCGCTGTGCCTGATGGTGGCCTCGGTCGCCGCGCCGCTGCTGTATTTCCGCCGCAAGGGCTGGATGCGGTGACGGTCATGCCAAGCTGGCGCGCCATCACGCTGGACCTGGACGACACGCTGTGGCCGGTCTGGCCAGCCATCGAAGCCGCCGAAGCCGTGTTGCACGGCTGGCTGAAGGCCAACGCACCGGCGACGGCTGCGGCTTTCGACACCGCGGCGCTGCGCCTGATCCGCGAGCAGGTCGGGCGCGAGCACCCTGAGCGCGGCCACGACCTCAGCTGGCTGCGGCTGACCAGCATTGCCCGCGCGTTGGCGCAGTGCGGTGAAGACCCGGCGCTGGCCGAGCCGGCTTTCGAGCTGTTCTTCGAGCACCGCCAAAAGGTACAGCTTTACGACGACGTGCCGGCCGCGCTGGTGCGGCTGGCCGCGCGTGGTCCTGTGCTGGCGCTGACCAATGGCAATGCCGACCTGCAGCGCATCGGCCTGGCCGGTCATTTCGCCGGCACGCTGGGTGCGCGTGAATTTGGCGTAGGCAAGCCCGAGCCGGCGTTTTTCCATGCCGCCTGCGAGCGCCTGGGCTGCGCGCCGCACGAAGTGCTGCACGTGGGCGACGACTGGGCGCTGGACATCGAAGGCGCGCACGCCGCCGGCCTTGCCAGCGTCTGGCTGCATCGGCCCGGCCATCGCCCCAAGCCGCTGCGCACCACCGCCACGCCGTGGCGCGAGCTGGATTCGCTGACGGCGTTGGCCGATGCGCTGGACCTGTTCGACGCCGCGCCAGCGAAAGCCTGATCAGTCCCGGCTCAACTGGGCCGCAGGCCCGGCGATGCGCCGCTTCAGCCAGCGCAGCAGGCCGCCCAGCAGCGGCACCTGCTCGTACAGCTCCTCAGCCGCGTCCCAGTAGTCGCGGTGCAGCGCCACCCGGGCCCTGCAGGTCGAACAGCAAATGGCTGCTGCCGTGGATGTGCAGCGGCCGGCCGTTGCGCAACGCGTCGAAATCCCAGGTCATGAAACACTGCGCGCCTTCGGCGATCACGCTGTGCACCGTGAAGCGCGGCGCCTGCAGGTTGGTGAACATGCGGCGGAAGATCGCGTCGATCTCGGCCACGCCCTGCACGCTGTGGAACGGGTCCTTGAAGTAGGCCTCGGGCGTGTAGAGCCTGGGCAACTGCGCCAGGTCGGCCAGCTGCAGTTGCTCGAAGAAGTGGATCAACTTCTGCACCCGTGCGTCGGCATGGCGCGGTGCCGGGCGCTGCCGGTCCTTCAGCTCGGCGAGGGAGGGCAAGGCGTTTTTGAGCATGGTCACAGCCCCGTCACCCGGCGCACGGCCGGGAAGTACAAAGCATCAGGCAGGTAGCGTGCGGCGCGCATCCAGCGGGTGAAACGTTTCGGAAAGTGCAGCGAGAAGTCGCCCACGGCCCAGCCGGCCAGCATCTGCCTTGCGGCTTCATCGGCGCTGATCAGCGCTGGCATCGCGTGCTCGTTCTGCTGCACCAGAGGCGTGTCGACAAAGCCCGGGCAGACCACCGACACGCCAATGCCTTGCGCATGCAAATCGCAGTACAGGCACTCGGCCAGGTTGATCAGCGCCGCCTTGGTCGGCCCGTAGGCCAGCGAGTTCGGCAGCCCGCGGTAGCCGGCCACGCTGCTGATCAGGCTCAGGTGGCCGCTGCGCTGGCGCAGCAGCACCGGCAGCACGGCGTCCAGCAGATTCAGCGCACCGACGTAGTTGATCTGGTCGTGCCGAAGCGCATCCACCAGGTCGAAGGCCGTGGCGCGCAGCGCGCGGTAGTGGCCGGCGCAGTACACCACCATGTCCAGCCGGCCATGCCGGGCCACCACGGTCTGTGCGGCAGCCTGCAGCGAGTCGCGGTCGGTCACGTCCAGCGCAATCGCCTGGCTGCCCGGGTGGCGGGCCACGAATTCGTTAAGAGGAACCTCATGGCGGGCCGAGCAGACGACAACGGCGCCGGCAGCATGCAGCCGCTCGGCCAGTGCCCGGCCAATGCCCGAAGAGGCACCGACCAGCCAGACCACCTGGCCCTGCCAGGCGGGAATGCGGGGGTTCAGGGACATCAGGTGCTTTCGCAGCAGTGCAGGCGGGCAGGCATGGCCGGGCTCATGGCTTGTAGAAGGCCAGCGTGACCTCGCCGAGCTGGAAGCCGAACTTGCGCATCGCCGCCTTGTTCAGCATCACGTGGGCATCCATCAGGTACATCCAGTCGTTGAACTGCACCTCGTAGACCGTGCCGTCCACCGGCAGGCGCAGCGTGTAGTGCCAGTTCAGTGCATTGCCTGCGGCCTGGCCGACGGCCTCGCCGACCACGTCGTCGGCCCTGCCGGTGTAGCGGCCGTCGGGCAGCTGGCGCAGGTGCCAGACCCTGCGCTGGCGCTCGCCGTCGCTGTAGACGAAGTCCTCCTCCAGCACGCCTTCATCGCCTTCCCAGCGGCCGTTCAGGGCCACGCTGAAGCGGCGTACCACCTTGCCCGAGCGGTCGGTGAACAGCCCCTGCGCGCTCATCGGGCCGTTGAAATAGCTGCGCAAGTCCAGCACCGGGGTCTGGCTGGCGTAGTCGGCCGGCGTCGGGCTGGCGCAGCCGGACAACAAGGCCAGGCACAGCGGCGCGCTGAGCGCGAGCCCGGCCAGGCGAGGCCAGCGGGTGTTCAGGCGGGCAAACATTCAGGCACCTTTTTTCTCAGCCAGCCGTGCCATAGCAGCAGGCCAGCCAGGGTTTTCAACACACAGGGCAGCGCGCCATACACGGTGGCCAATGCCAGGCCGGCAGCCGCATCGGCATGGCCTGGCGCATAGCCGAGCGCCTGCAGCAGCGGCAGCGCCACGCCGGCCGCCAGCGCCAGGTTCAGCTTGGTGCAGAGCTGCCACCAGCCGAACCAGGCGCCTTCGCTGCGGCCGTGCAGGCCTTCTTCGCGCAACAGGCCGGCCAGCAGTGCGGGCGGCACGCTGAGGTCCGCGCCCAGCGCCACGCCGCTGGCCACGCAGATCAGGCCGTAGGCCAGCGTGTCGCCAGCGCCCAGCGCCACCGCGCCGAGAAAGCTCAGCACCGCCAGGCCCATGCCCAGCGCCCAGCAACGCGCCAGCCCCAGCCGCTTGACGCCACGCACCCACAGCGGCAGCGACAGCGCTGCGGCGAGGAAATACGCGCCCAGGAACAGCGGCGCCAGCGCGGGCGCCTGCAGCCGGTCGCGGATGAAAAACAGCACCAGCGTGGCCGGGATCGCGCTGGCCATGCCGTTCAGCAGGTAGACGCCCAACAGCCGCCGGAATTGCGCATGGCGCAGCGGCGCCAGCAGCGACGGTGCGGCTTCGGGAACGGCCAGCACCACCTGCGGCCGCGGTGCGCGCGACAGGCCGACCAGGCCCGCGGCCAGGGTGGTGGCCAGCACCGCGCTGGTCCACTGCAGGCTCACGCCGGCCAGCAGGCTGGCCGTGATCACGCCCAGCAGCCCCAGCCCTTCGCGCCAGGCGACCACGCGGGCCCGCTGGGCTTCGTCACCGCCCAGGCTTGCGCCCCAGGCTTGGTGCAGCACGCTGAGTGCGCTGTAGGCCAGGTAGCAGCCGGCCAGCATCAGCGCGCACCAGGCCAGCAATGCCGGGCTGCCGCGCACCGGCGGGAAAAACAGGCCGTGGAAGCTGGCGGCCAGCAGCAGTGCGGCGGCCAGCGCCATCAGTGCCCAGTCGCGTGGCGGGCGGCGCAGCAGCCTGTCCACGCCGCGGCCGATCAGCGGGTCGATCACCGCGTCCCCGGCACGTGCCAGCAGCAGCACTGCGCCCAGGCTTGCCAGCGGCACGCCGAAACTGCGTGCGTAGTGCTCGGGCAGCACCACGTAGAGCGGCAGGGCCACGAAGGCCAGCGGCAGGCCCAACCCGCCATAGGCCAGGCCGGCGCGCCAGCCGGACAGCGGCGGGGTGGCGGCTGCGGTAGTGATCACGGCGCGCGGCCCAGCAACTGCTGGCGCAGCGTAGGCTCCGAAGTCGCTTCCGACAGCCAGATGCCGAAGAAGCGGTTGGCAAATGCCGCGTCGCGCAGCTCACCGACCGCGCGGCCGTTGACGTAGAAGCGCGCCGCCTGGCTGGGTTCGAGCACGCCGGTGATGCGGTCGCCCGGCTTCACGTCGGGAAAGAGTTCCTTCATGCGCGCCAGCCAGGCCGTGCCCTGGGCAGCGCTGAAGCCGCCCTGGCGCTGCATCTCGTCCAGAGAGCGCTCGGCGATCTTCGCGCCGTCCAGCCCGTGGGCATAGCGAATCTCCAGTGCCAGCGGCTTGCCGGTCCAGTCGCTGGCGCTGACCGGTGTTGCCGCCCACAAGGCAATCTCGTAGATGGCGATGCCCAAGAACCGCATGCGGCCCAGGCCCTGGGCTCGCGCGGCTTCGCCCAGCGCCTCGCGCACTTCTGCCGGTGGGGGGCTGGCGGGCGTGGCAGCCTGTGCCCACAGGGGCAAGGTCAGCAGCGCGGCAAGCAGGTGACGGCGAAGGCGTTGGACCATGGCCGTCGGCCTCAGTCGCGCTGCAGCGTGAACTGCATGACGTCGGTGTTGCCGCTCTCGAAGGCCGCCTCGCAGTAGGCAAGGTAAAAGTCCCACAGGCGCAGGAAACGGTCGTCGTAGCCCTGGCGGCGCACGGCTTCCTCCTGGGCCAGGAAGGCGGCGCGCCAGCGGCGCAGCGTCTCGGCATAGTCCGGGCCGAAAGCCATTTCGTCGACCACCCTGAGCCCCGCCTGCGCCGCCTGTTCGCGGAAGGCCGTGGGGCTGGGCAGCATGCCGCCGGGGAAGACGTATTGCTGGATGAAATCGGTGCCGCCGGCGTAGCGCTCGAACAGCTCGTCACGCAGCGTGATGGACTGGACGCAGGCCCGGCCGCCGGCCTTGAGCTTGGCATGCACACCGCGGAAGAACTGTGGCCAGTAGGCCTGGCCCACGGCTTCGAACATCTCGATCGAGACCACCGCGTCGAAGCCGCTTTCCGGCACGTCGCGGTAGTCCTGCAGGCGCAGCTTGGCCAGGCCGTCCAGCCCCTGGCGGGCCAGCCGCGCTTGCGCAAAAGCCAGCTGCTCGGTGGACAGCGTCACGCCGGTCAGTTCCAGACCGCGCTGCGCAGCAGCCTCGGCCACAGCCCCCCAGCCGCAGCCGATTTCCAGCACGCGCTGGCCCGGCCGCAGCCCACAGGCGTCCAGCGCGCGGCCAAGCTTGGCGCGCTGCGCCTGGTCCAGCGGCTGCTGCAGGTCGCCGTCAAACCAGGCGCTGGAGTAGTTCATGGTTTCGTCCAGCCAGAGCCGGTAGAAATCATTGCCCAGGTCGTAATGCGCCTCGATGTTGCGGCGGCTGCCTTCGCGCGAATTGCGGTTCAGCGCATGGCGCACGCGGTGCAGCAGGCTGCCCCACCAGCTGCCGTAGACAGCGCGTTCGAGCTGCTCGCGGTTGGCCATCAACAGGCGCAGCAGGGCCGGCAGGTCGGGCGAGCTCCACTCTCCGGCCATGTAGGCCTCGCCAAAGCCCACGTCGCCAGACTTCAGCACCGCGGCAAAGACGCGCCAGTCGTGCAGCCGCAGCACCGCGCCGGGCGCGTCGCGCGGGCCGAAGTGCAGCTGCTCGCCGTCGGGCGTGTGCAGCGTCAGGTTGCCGTGGCCAAGGCCTTGCAGCAGCCGCAGCACCTGGCGTGCGGCAAACGGCGGCCTGGCCTTTTGTGCGCGCTTGGTGGCGCTTGCATGTTGGGCAGACGAGGCGGTGGGCGCAGTGGACACATTCATGGGCGGGCACCAGGGTCAGGCCAGGGGGCGCCGCGCGAGGCAACGGCCGCGGGCGCTTCGGGTTTGCGGAAAAACGGCACGCGCTTGCGCCACAGCAGCAAGGCTTGCCAGTGGATGCGTGCGGTGACGCCCAGCGTCAACAGCGGCATGCGGCAGAAGACGGCCAGCAGCGCGGCGCGCGTGAGCGGCTGCAGCGCGCCACTCACGCTGGTTCGCAGCAGCAGGCCATCGGCGTCGTCGTGTTCGATGCGCACGACGGTGCGCGGCTGGGCTGCCGGTCGCGGGCCGAGGTCGTTGCGCAGGAAGCGGAAGCGGTAGCCGCCGGTGACCTCGCAGAACGGCGAGACGTGCAGCTGCTTGCGCGCCTGCAGCTCACGGCCCCAGGGCAAGGTGTCGCAAGGAAACGCAGGGCCGCCCCAAGTTTCCTTGACCCCCTCGGGGGGCGGGCTGGGCGCAGCCCGGCCCTGGGGGCGCTCACAAGGCTCGCCGTGCAGCACGTAGCAATGTCGCTCGCCAAAGGTGTTGTGAACCTCTGCGACCACGGCCACCAGCGCGCCGCCCGCACTGTGCGCGTACCAGAAGCTCACTGGCTTGAAGGCATAGCCCAGCACGCGCGGCAGGCAGTGCAGCCAGACCTCACCGTCCGCTTGGGCCAGCAGGCCTTCGCGCGCCAGCAAGCCCTCGACCCAGGCCAGGCTGTCGGCCCCGCCGTCGCCATGGTCGCGGTCATGGAAGGCGATCAGGCCGAAGCGGTTGCGGGGCAAGGCGGTGCAGGGCTGGCGGCGCAGCGTGCGCATCGGCAGCAGCAGGAAGAAGCTGGGGTAGGCAAAACCATGGGCGACCGGCCGCAGCCGCTGGTGCCGCACCTCGCCAATGCCCAGCAGGGCTTGTGAGTCGGGAAGCTTGGCGGTCGACATGCGGCTTTCAGGCGCTCAGCGGCCAGGACTGGGCGCCCTGCGTGGCTGCCAGCGCGCGGGCCACGGCCAGGCCGGACTGCAGGCCGTCTTCATGGAAGCCGTAGCGTGTCCAGGCACCGCAGAACCAGACGTGGCTGGCGCCCTGGATGCGCGGCAAGGCCTGCTGGGCCGCCACCGCGGCCTGGTCGAACACCGGGTGTGCATGGTCGAACTCGCTATGCACGGTGGCCGGGTGCGGCTCGCGCACCGGGTTCAGCGAAACGATCACCGGCGCTTGCCAGGGCAGCGGCTGAAGCCGGTTCAGCAGGTAGTGCAGGCAGACGTGGCTGCGTTCCTGGTCCTGCCCCGCGGCACGTTCGTAGTTCCAGGCGGCCCAGGCGAGCTTGCGGCGCGGCAGCAGCGAGGCGTCGGTGTGCAGCACTGCGCGGTTGGCGTGGTAGCGGATGGCGCCCAGCAACTGGCGTTCGTCGCCGTTGGCGTCTGGCAGCAGCGCCAGCGCCTGGTCGCTGTGGCAGGCCAGCACGACTTCGTCGAAGCGCTCGCTGTGGGCCGTGCCGTCTGCGCGCAGGCCATCCAGCATCACGCCGCCCAGGCCGGAGCCGGGGGGCAGCCGGCGCACCGCCTGCACCGTGTGGCCGGTGCGCACATCGGCCAGCTGCGCGCGCAGCTTGTCCACATAGACCCGGGAGCCGCCGCGCACCGTGTACCACTGCGGCCGGTCCTGCACCTGCAGCAGGCCGTGGTTGTGGCAGAAGCGGATCAGCGTGCCGACCGGGAACTGCAGCATCTGCTCGACCGGGCAGGACCAGATGCAGGCCACCATCGGCAGCAGGTAGTCGAGCCGGAAGCGCTCACCGAAGCGATGCACCGCCAGGAATTCGGCAATCGGCATGGCCAGCGCCGCATCGTCACCGGATTGGGCCAGCGCGGTGCAAAGGCGGTTGAAGCGCAGCAGGTCGGCAAGCATGCCCCAGAACGCCGGAGAGACCAGGTTGCGGCGCTGGGCGAACACGGTGTTGAGCGAGCTGCCGCTCCATTCCAGCCCGGCGGACTGGACCGAAAACGACATCTCCGCCGCTGCGGTTGGCACCTGCAGCGCCTCGAACAGCGCGATCAGGCCCGGGTAGGTGCGCTCGTTGTAGACCAGGAAGCCGGTGTCCACGCCGTGGCGCACGCCGTTCAGCGCCAGGTCCACGGTGTGGGCGTGGCCGCCGCAGCGGGCTTCGGCTTCAAACAGCGTGACCCGGCTTTGGGGCAATTCACGTTGCAGCTGCCAGGCCGCACACAGACCGGAGACGCCGGCGCCGACGACGGCGATGCGGGCGCTCACGAACGACTCCTGCACACAAGGCGCAAGGCGGAAGACGGGGTGTGTGGTCGAGCCGGGAGCCGGGACACCGCGCTTGCGGGCCAGGGGGGCTCGGGTGGGGAGAAGAAGGAAGCCGCGCAGCGCCCGGGAGCGCAACAGGGAGGGAGGGAGGAGGAGAGGCCCTCCCGGGTGACAGCCAGATCAACTGACAGGCTGCGCGGCTTTAAGAAGACAGCCCCAGGTGTTGCCAGCCTGAGACCGGGGTAGGCACCGAAGTGCCAAAACCCAACCCACGTCTGTCTGACAGGCCCGTGTTCGGTTGGTTCCATCTTTTTTCACCCCGGAGTTGTAACAAATGACGCGGTGCAGCGAACCCGCCCAGGCGGACCCGGCGGCATAAAACTGACTGGTTCAATTTTGATACTGATCAGTTCAATTTGTCTACTGATAAGTATTGCCGGCGGTAGGGGCGAAAAAAAGCCGGGCGTACCCGGCTTTGGCAGCGCTTCGGAAAACTCAGGCCGGCTTGCTGCCCTTCAGTGCGGCCAGCTGCGACTCCTGCTCGGCCACGCGGTCGGCCGTGACCCGCTGCGCGCTGGGCCGCTGGCCGACCAGCTGCACATAGGCTTTCCAGTTGACGCCGCCGGCAGCCAGCAGGTCTTCGCCCAGCACCAGCTTGGTGGACAGCGCCACCAGGGGCAGCGAGACAAAGGCGGCGCAGTCCGCCGTGGTGAACTGTTCGCCGGCCACGTAAGGCGCGAACTTCGCCAGGCGCTGGAAGGCTGCGATGTTGCGCACCAGCAGCTTGCGCAGCCGTGCCTGGTTGCCTTCGCTGACGGTGCCACCGAAAAACGCCTGCGGGTACAGCTCGCGCGCCACCAGTTCCAGGTGCAGGTCGATGAAGGTCGTCAGCTCGCGGACCTTGGCCTGGCCCCAGGCATCGGCCGGCGCGAGGGCCGGCTGAGGGTAGGTGGCTTCGAGGTATTCGACGATGGTCTGGCTCTCGCAGAGGTTGCCCTGCGCGGTGCGGATGAACGGCACCTTGCCCAGCGGCGAGCAGCTCAGCACGTCTTCCCCCTTGGCGCCCATGACCCGTTCCTCGACGAACGGGATCTGCTTTTCCAGCAGCACCATCTTGACCTTGTTGTAGTAGTTCGAAAGTGCGAAGCCGCAGAGCGTGATCACGGGGTGTCTCCTGATGTTGTGGGCGAAAGCGCCAGTCTAGTCAGCCCGCGGGGCGGGCCCTGGCGCCTGCGCGACAACGCGCGGCGGCGAAGGCCGGCTGACCAGCGCCGTGCCCAGCACCACCGCGGCCAGCGCCACCAGCAGCCGCGCGGTCAGCGGTTCGTCCAGCAGCCACACGCCGGCCAGCAGGCCGAACACCGGCGTCAGCAGCGTGAAGGCCGAGATCCGCGTGGCCGGGTAGTGCCGCACCAGCCAGAACCACAGCAGGTAGCTGGCGAAGGTGATGATGACGGTCTGGAAACCCAGCGCGGCCCAGGTCACCGCACGCAGCGGCCCGGCCGGCCAGGCCTCGCCGCTGACCCAGGCCGCTGCACCCAGCGCCAGGCTGGAGACCAGCAACTGGCACATCAGCGTCTGCTCCGGCGGCGATTGCGACAGCGACGAGCCGCGAATGGTCAGCGTGGTGCCGGCCCACAGCGTGGCGGCGAGCACGCCCAGCGCATCGCCCAGCCACTGGCGCGGGCCCGCCGCGGCGGTGCCCCAGCCCTCGGCAAAAGCCCACACCACGCCGGCAAACGCGACCATCAGCCCGGCGAACTGCACCGCGCCCAGCCGCTCGCCCGGTGCCACCAGCGGCATGCCCAGCGCAACCACGAACGGCGCCAGGTAGATGAAGACGACGATGCGCGAGGCGCTGGTGTACTGCAGGCCGATGAAGATGCAGCCGAACTCGGCCGCGAACAACAGGCCCGCCAGCAGCCCCGGCGCCCAGGTGCCGCGCGCCAGCTTCAGTGGCAGCCCGCGCAGCGTGGCCCAAAGGCCCAGCAGCACCGCGGCACCGAGGGAGCGACCGGCGGCCTGCAGCAGCGGCGGCACTTCCTGCAGCGCAATCTTGGTGGCCGTCTGGTTCACGCCCCACAGCAGCGCGCAGCCCACCAGACAGCACACGGCCAGCGTGTCGAGCTGGGTCTTGCGATCAGTCATCGGAAATCCCTGGAACGGAGAGGACGTGGCCGAAGCCGAGGGTTCAGGCGGGTCGCGCAGTGTCCCGGCGCGTCAGCAGCAGGCCGCACAACAGGCCGGCCAGCGCGCCGCTGAGGTGGGCCGCTGGTGCCAGCGCAAAGTCCCAGCCCGGCACCTGGCGCAGAGGCCCGGCCCAGGGCTGTTCGGTGGCGATCTTCAGCAGCAGTCCGGCGGCGATCAGCCCGCCCAGCCAGCGCTCGCGGCCGGGCCGGCGCAGCAACTGCATTGCCAGCACCGCCATGCCGGCATGAAGCACGCCGGACAGCCCGCCATAGTGCGCCAGCGCGGGTTGTGCCAGCAGTCCCAGTTGCGTCAGTGGCCATGCCAGCGCCCAGGCCGCGCTGGCGCGCCAGCCGGCTGCGGCACGCCAGCCCAGCCAGGCCAGCAGCGCGGCGCCGGCCAGGTTCATCTGCAGGTGGCGGGCGCTCCAGTGCACCGCGGCAGCGCTCCACCAGCGCCAGGGCTGTTGCCAGACGAGGGCGGGTTGCCAGTCCCAGCGTTCGGTGGGCTGGGACTGCAGCAGCCAGGCCGCCAATGCCAGCAGCAGCGCAAGCAGGGGCCAGGCGCTGCGCGCGAGTCGCGCCGTCAAGCCTCGAACACCGCGCGCCACAGCGCCAGCACCGCGTCGCGTTCGCTGGCCAGGCTGGCGGGGTCGAATTGCGTGGGCTGTTCGTCCAGCCTGGCCCGGTGCTGGGCGCGGCGCAGCTCGCGGTAGGCATTGGCCGCCGCGCTGCCCACGCCGGCCGGCAGCAGGCCGGCGGTTTCGGCGCGCTGCAGCAGTGCGATGTTGCCGGCGTTGTCCAGCAGCGCGGGGTGGCTGCCGCTTTGCGACAGCACCAGGTACTGCACCGCGAACTCGGCGTCCATCATGCCGCCGGGGCTGTGCTTGACGTCGAACAGCCCGCTTTTCACCGGCACCGCGGCGCGCACTTTCTCGCGCATGGTGCGCACCTCGTCCTTCAGCGCCTGCGCCTCGCGCGGCGCGCTGATGACCGCGCGCCGCGTGGCCTCGAAGCGTTCGCCCAAATGCGAGGTGCCGGCGCAGAAGCGCGCGCGGGTGATGGCCTGGTGTTCCCAGGTCCACGCGGTGTTGCCGCCGCGGCCGCGCTGGTATTTGTCGAAGGAGTTGATCGAGCTGACCAGCAGGCCGGAGCCGCCGTTGGGCCGCAGCGCGGTGTCGATCTCGAACAGCTCGCCGGCCGCGGTGCGCAGCGTCAGCCAGCTGATCAGCTTGCGCACGAAGCTGGCGTAGATTTCCTGCGCCAGGTCGGGGTCGGCCTCGTCGGCATCGTCGTAGACGAAGACCACGTCCAGGTCGCTGCCGTAGCCCAGTTCCAGTCCGCCCAGCTTGCCATAGGCGATGACGGCGAACTGCGGCGTGTCGCGGTGGCGCTGCTTCAGGTGTTGCCAGGCCCAGCGCAGCGTGCAGTCCAGCATCGCGTCGGCGAGCGCGGAAAGGTCGTCGGCCACCTGTTCGACGGTGATGCGCTGCTCCACGTCACGCACCAGCGTGCGGAAGACTTCGGCGTGGTGGGCGCGGCGCAGCGTGTCCAGCAGCGCGCCTTCGTCGGCTTCGCCGGAGCGCTGCCAGGCGGCGTGGCGCTCGTCCAGGTCGGCGGTGAAGGCTGCGCGGTCGAAGCGCTCGGCCATCTGGCGCTCGTCGGCCAGCTCGTCGATCACGCCGGGATGCAGCATCAAGTAGCGCATCGGCCAGCGCGCCAGGCCCAGCAGCTTCAAGAGCCGCTGCTGCACGCCGGGCCGCTCGACCAGCAGCGCCAGGTAGCTTTCGCGCCGCAGCAGCGGCTCGATCCAGTCGACAAAGCGCTGCGCCGCGGCGAGGCTGCAATGGCCTTGGGCCACCGCGCCGGCCGCGCGCAGCATCAGCTTGCCCAGGCGCAGCTTGCTGTCGTCGCGCAAGGCCTTCACGCGCGGGCTGGCGATCAGCGCGCGCACCCGCTCGGCCAGGCCTTCGGGCAGCTTGGCCATCAGCTGTTCGCTGTCCAGCGGCAGCGGTGCGCCGCAGGTGCCGCCCTTGCAGCCGCCGCGACCGGGCGCCTGGCCGTCGTGCAGCAAGGTGTCGAACTCGGTGGCCACCAGCTCGCGCACCTCGCAGAGCTTGTCGGTCAGCGGGCAGGCGAGGCTGCTGCAGGACAGCTGCATGCTGGCGGCGATCCAGCCCAGGTCGGCGTCTGCCGTCGGCAGCACATGCGTCTGCTGGTCGTCCAGGTACTGGATGCGGTGCTCGACCTGGCGCAGGAAGCTGTAGGCCTCGGCCAGTTTCTGCGCCGTGTCGACCTTCATCAGCCCGCCAGCGGCCAGCTTGTCCAGCGCTTTCAGCGTGGAGCGGGTGCGGATCTCGGGGAACTGCCCGCCGCGCACCACCAGCAGCAGCTGCACGATGAACTCGATCTCGCGGATGCCGCCGCGCGACAGCTTCACGTCGTTCGCGCGCTCCGGCCGGCCGGCGGCGCGGCGCTGCGCTTCCTCGCGGATGCGCCGGTGCAGCTGGCGCAGGCCCTCGAACACGCCGTAATCCAGGTACTTGCGGTAGACAAACGGCGTGACCAGCGCGCGCAACTGCAGCGCCCGGCCGCTGGTGACCGCCTCGCGCGGCGCGACCACGCGGCTCTTCAGCCACGCAAAACGCTCCCACTCGCGGCCCTGGACCAGGAAATACTCTTCCAGCATCGCCAGGCTGACCACCGGCGGGCCGGAATTGCCATTGGGCCGCAGCGCCAGGTCCACGCGGAAGACAAAACCGTCGTCGGTCACGTCGCCGATCAGCGTGTAGAGCTGGCGCGCCACCGCGCTGAAGTATTCGTGCGCCGAGATTGGCTGCGGGCCGTCGGTCTGGCCGTCGTCTTCGTAGACGTAGATCAGGTCGATGTCGGACGACACGTTCAGCTCGCGTGCGCCCAGCTTGCCCATGCCGATGATCCAGAAGTCGATCGCCTCGCCATTGGCGTCGCGCGGCGCGCCGTGGCGTGCGTCGGCGTCCAGCCGGGCCTGTGCCAGCGCCAGGCCCAGCGTGACCTCGGCCAGTGCGGTCATCGCGTGGGTGATGCTGGTCAGCGGCGCCTGCTGCTCCACGTCCAGCACCGCCAGCCGTTCCAGCACCAGTTGGCGTGCCACGCGCATGGCGCTGGCCAGCGGCCGGCCTGCGGCTTGCAACTGCGCAATCAGCGCCGTGATGCTGGCGTGGTCGGGCGCGCCCGGCGGCAGCAGGGCCAGTTCAGCCGCATGGCGGCGGCGCACGCGCTGCACGAAGCGGCTGTGTTCGGCGAGCGCGGCCGCTGTGGCGGTCACAGGATGTAAGGAACCCATCGAGGCAGCAAAATGTCTGTGCTAGATTGCGCTGGAACTCAGGCGAGCGACAACGTTGCGGAGCGTCCGCCCTTCAGCCCGCCCATTTCCCGGCAGCCGAAGGCCGGGCATCGCGCGCCTGGACATCGATTCCATGCCGTTGATGCCGTCTGATTCTGAGCGAGGCCCGAAGCCTCGCCGTCACTTGCTCGTGTCCCTCTCACGCGGTGCCTTCCGTGCCGTGCTGCTGATGCTGATCACGCTCTGGAGCTTATTGCTTCTGGGGTGGCTGATATTGCACTGGGGGATTCTGCCGCACATCGACGAATGGCGCCCCCAGGTCGAGGCGCATGCCTCACGCGCATTGGGGGTGTCCGTCCGCATCGGTCGCATCGAGGCGCGTTCGCCAGGCTGGGTGCCGGTGCTGGCGCTGCATGACGTGCAGCTCGCAGACGCTGCAGGCCGGCCGGCGCTGACGCTGCCGCTGGTCTCGGCCGCGGTGTCGCCACGCTCGCTGCTGGTCCTGTCGCTGCGGTTCTCCCAGCTTTACATCGAGGGCGCGCAGCTGGAGGTGCGGCGAGACCGCAGTGGCCATCTGCACGTGGGCGGCCTGGCCTTCAACAGCGGTGCTGACGGGGCCGATGGTCTGGCCAGCAACTGGTTCTTCGCGCAGCCCGAGTTCGTGGTGCGCCATGGCCAACTGCGCTGGGTCGACGAGCAGCGCGACGCGCCGCCGCTGGCGCTGGAGGACGTGGACATCGTCGTGCGCAACAGCCTGCGCCACCACGACCTGCGGCTGGACGCTACGCCGCCGGCCGGCTGGGGCCAGCGTTTCAGTGCCCGCGGCCGCTTCACCCAGCCGCTGCTGGCGCCGGCCGGCGACTGGCAGCGCTGGAACGGCACCTTGCACGCCGACCTGCCTTATGTCGATGTCGCCAGCCTGCACCAGCACGTGCAGCTGCCGTTCGAGCTGCTGGCCGGCCAGGGCAGCCTGCGGGCCTGGCTGGACCTGGCACAAGGCCAGTGGCGCGCCGCCACGCTGGACATGGCGCTGCAGACGCTGCAACTGCGCCTGGGCCGCGAACTGGCGCCGCTGGCGCTGCGCAGCGTCAGCGGCCGGCTGCAGGCCGAGCGCGAGCCGGACCGGGTGCGGCTGGACGCCCGCGAGCTGGCTTTTGCGACCGAAGACGGCGTGGCCTGGCCGGCCAGCCGGGTTGCGCTCAGCTGGCTGCAGCAGCAGGACCTGGTCGCCAGCCTGGCCGAACCGGACCGGCAGCGCGTGCCGCTGGCCGCTGCTGCGGCGTCCGAAGTGACGCCCGAAACATCGGCTTCCGCGCCCGAACCGACTGCTTCCGAGCCCGCCGCAGCCAGCTCCGCCATTCCCTTCGCCACGGCGAATGCCGCGCCCATCACCGGTGGCGAGTTCAGCGCCGACCGGCTGGACCTTGCCTTGCTCGCCCGCATGGCCAGCCGCTTGCCGCTGCCGGCCACGCTGCTGCGCACGCTGCAGGACAGCGCGCCGCAAGGCCTGGTGCAAGGTCTGCAGCTGAGCTGGAGCGGCTCGCCGCAGGCGCCGCAGCATTACCGCGTCAAGGGCAGGCTCAGCGGCAGTTCGCTGTCGGCCCAGCCACCCGAGGCTGGCCAGGGTCCCGGCCGGCCAGGCTGGCGCGGCGCAGACCTGGACCTGCAGGCCAATGAAACCGGCGGCGAAGCCCGGCTCAGCGTGACCGATGGCGCGCTGGAGCTGCCGGGCGTTTTCGAAGACCCGCTGGTGCCGCTGGCGCGTTTCCAGGCCAAGCTGGTCTGGCAACTGCAGCCGCGTCCCGGCCTGCTGCCGGCCATCCAGCTCCTGGTGCAGGACGGCCGTTTCGCCAACGAAGATGGGCAGGGCGATGTGTCCGCCCGCTGGCAGACCGGCGAAGGCGTGGTCGGCGCGGCCGGCGAGCCGCCGGGCAGCTTGGCTGACCACGGTGCCGGCGCACGCTTCCCCGGTCGGCTGGAACTCAGCGGCCATGCCACGCAGCTGAAGGCGGCGCGCGTCGCCCGCTACCTGCCGCTGGGCGTTGGCCCCAGCGCGCGGCAATATGTGTCCGGTGCCGTGCTGGGGGGTGACATTTCGCAGCTGAACTTCAAGCTGCGCGGTGACCTGTGGCACTTCCCGTTCCCCAAGGCCGCCGAGGGCGAGTTCCACATTGCCGCCAAGGTGCACAACCTGGACTTTGCGTATGTGCCGGCCGAGCCCGGCGCGGCGCCCGCCTGGCCGGCCTTCAGCCAGCTCAGCGGCGACCTGGTGTTCGACCGCGTCAGCATGCAGATCCGCAATGCCCAGGCCAAGGTCTGGGGGCTGGCGCTGACCAACGTCAACGGCGACATCCGTGACCTGATGTCCAAGCCGGCGCTGAGCATCGACGGCACGGTGCGCGGCCCGCTGGCCGACGGGCTGCGCTACGTCGCCGCATCGCCGGTCGACAAGCTGATCAGCGGCGCATTGCACGACACCACCGGCACCGGTCCGATGACGCTGCAGCTGGGGCTCGTGATTCCGCTGGACGACGTCAACAACACCAGTGTCAAGGGCCAGGTGCAACTGGCCGGCAACGAGATCCGGCTGCGGCCGGACCTGCCGGTGTTTGCCAACACCCAGGCCCGGGTCGACTTCAGCCAGCACGGCTTCAGCGTCAGCGGCGGCGCGGCGCGGCTGGTGGGCGGTGACGCCACCTTCGAGGGCAACATGGGGCCGGACGGCATCGTGCGCTTCCAGGGCCAGGGGACGGCCACCGCCGAAGGGCTGCGCCGCGCCACCGAACTCGGCTGGGTTGCCAAGCTGGGCACCCAGCTCAGCGGCCAGTCGCCGTACAAGCTGCAGCTCGGTGTCGTGCATGGCCAGACCGAGCTGCAGATCACCAGCCCGCTGACCGGCATGGCCAGCGCCTTGCCCGCACCGCTGGGCAAGGCGGCCGAGGCCGCGCTGCCGCTGCGCTACCAGACCACGCTGGGCCCTTCGGTGCCGGCGGCTGGCGGTGCCGCGGCGATCACGCGCGACACCTTGCGCGTCGAGCTGGGCAGCCTGCTGCAGGCCGAATACCAGCGCGACATTTCGCAGCCCACGCCTGTGGTGCTGCGCGGCGCGCTGGCGGTGGGCGACACGCTGCCGACGCTGACGCCGGGAACGGTGCAGGCGCTGTTGAAGCTGGGCACGGTGGACATCGACGCCTGGCGCAAGCTTTCGGCCCAGCTGGCCGGCCCGGCGGCAGGGGACGCCGCCGGCACCAGTGCACATTCGTCCTACGAGCCGACCGACATCAGCCTGCGTGCCCAGTCGCTGGCCATGGGCGGGCGCAAGCTGACCCGCCTCAGCGCGCAGGCCCAGCGCCGCGCCGGGGCGGACGGCGAGCACTGGCGCGCCAACCTGCAGGCCGACCAGGCGCAGGGCCAGATCGACTACCGCCCGCAAGCCGGCGAGCGGGCCGGCCTGGTGCACGCACGCTTCACGCGGCTGGCGCTGCCGCAGTCCGAGGCCGATGCGGTGGACGACATCCTCGACGACCCGGGCGACCATCCGCCGGCGCTGGACATCGTGATCGACGACTTCGAGCTGGCCGGCAAGAAGCTGGGCAAGCTGGAGGTGGACGCGGCCTACAAGGGGGCGGACTGGCGGCTTTCCAAGCTGAACCTGACATCGCCCGAGGCCAAGCTCGTGGGCAGCGGCCAGTGGTCGCCCGGCCCGCGCCGGCGCATGGCGATGGATTTCCGGCTGGACCTCAGCGACAGCGGTGGCCTGCTGGAGCGCATGGGCATGGGCCGGGTGATGCGTGGTGGCAAGGGCCACATCCTGGGCCAGCTGGCCTGGACCGGCTCGCCGCTGACGCCGGAATGGGCCGAGATGACCGGCCAGATGCAGCTGGCGCTGGACAGCGGGCAGTTCCTGAAAGTCGATGCCGGCGTCGGCCGGCTGCTGGGCGTGCTCAGCCTTCAGAACCTGCCGCGCCGGCTGCTGCTGGACTTCCGCGATGTGTTCCAGGAAGGCTTTGCATTCGACAACGCCAGCGCCGACATTGCGCTGGCCGATGGCGTGGCGCGCACCAACAACCTGCGCATTCGCAGCGCGCAGGCGGTGGTGCTGATGGAAGGCAGCGCCAACATGCGCCAGGAAACCCAGAACCTGCGCGTGGTCGTGGTGCCCGAGATCAATGCCGGTACCGCCTCGCTGGCCTACGCCGCGATCAACCCAGTGATCGGCCTGGGCACCTTCCTGGCCCAATGGTTCCTGCGCAAGCCCTTGATGCAGGCCAGCACCCGTGAGTTCCAGGTCACCGGCCCCTGGGACAAGCCCAATGTCGTCTCGGTCGAACGCAAGGCCAACGAGCCTCTGCCGGACCTGGACGCGCCGCTGCTGCCGACACCTGCGGCCTCTGCCGCGTTGGCCCCGGCCGCGCCCTGAACCGGCCGCGGCGGTATGCTGCACGGCATGAAGATCGCCGCCCTGCAAATGGTCGCCACGCCCGACGTGGACCGCAATCTCGCCGCTGCCGCCGAGCTGGTCGCCCAGGCCGCAGCGCAAGGCGCCCGGCTTGCCGCGCTGCCCGAATACTTCTGCCTGATGGGCCGGCGCGACGACGACAAGCTGGCCATCGCCGAGGCCGACGGCCACGGCCCGATCCAGGACGCGCTGGCCGCGATGGCGCGTGAACATGGGCTGTGGCTGGTGGGCGGCACGCTGCCGATCCATGGCACGCAGCCGGGCCGCGTGCGCAACGCCTGCTGCGTGTGGAACCCGGATGGCGAGCGGGTCATCCGCTACGACAAGATCCACCTGTTCTCGTTCGACAACGGCAAGGAGCGCTACGACGAAGCGCGTGTGCTGGAGCCCGGCGACACGCCCGCCACCTTCGACGCGAAGGTGGACGGGGTGGACCTGCGCGTGGGCCTGGCCATCTGCTACGACCTGCGCTTCCCCGAGCTTTTCCGCGCGATGATGCAGCCGCTCTGCGACCTGATCGTCGTGCCCGCCGCCTTCACCTACACCACGGGCCGCGACCACTGGGAACTGCTGCTGCGCGCCCGCGCGGTCGAGAACCAGTGCTACGTGCTGGCCAGTGCGCAAGGCGGCGAACACGAAAACGGCCGCCGCACCTGGGGCCACAGCATGGTCATCGACCCCTGGGGCGAAGTCCTGTCCGTCGTCGACGAAGGCCCCGGCATCGCCATCGCCGACCTTGCGCAGACCCGGCGCGACACCGTGCGCGTGCAATTGCCGGCACTGGCGCATCGCAAGCTGTGAACGGCGGCCCGTCAAACAGGTGCCTGATGGCACCGGCCGAAACCGATGGCAGCGCGCAAGGCATGCAGCGCTACTACGCGGCGCGTGCGCCCGAGTACGACCTGGTCTACGAGAAGCCGGAGCGGCAGGCCGACATTGCCCTGCTGCAAGCCGAGCTGCCGAGGCGCTTCGAAGGCTTGCGGGTGCTGGAGGTGGCGTGTGGCACCGGGTTCTGGACCCAGTTCATCGCGCCGGCGGCAAAGCATGTGCTGGCGCTGGATGCGTCACCCGAGACGATGGCGATCGCGCAGCAGCGCGTGGCGCCGGACCGGGTCACGTTCCGCGAGGGCGATGCCTATGCGCTGCCCGAAGACTGGCGCGGGCTGGACGCGGCGTTTGCAGGCTTCTGGTTCTCGCATGTGCCCATCGCGCGCCGCCGCGAATTCCTGCAAGGCCTGCACTGCTGCCTGGCGCCGGGCGCCCGCGTGCTGCTGATCGACAACCAGTTTGTCGCCGGCAGCAACCATGCGATCAGCGAGATCGATGCCGCTGGCGACAGCTACCAGGCGCGTCGGCTGGCCGATGGCTCGACGCACCGGGTGCTGAAGAACTTCCCGAGCCGTGAAGAGCTGGTCGCGCTGATCGATGGCATGGGCAGGCCCTTGCCGAACCCGACAGCGCTGGCCGGGCTGAGCTACTACTGGTGCTTCGAGTACCAGCTGCCGGGCTGAGCGGAGCCCCGTTCAGGCGTCGTCTTCGGTCAGCTGTGCGATGAAGTTGCGGGCGACGCGTTCGGCGCTCTGCACCGCGTCCAGCTCGCTGGGCGCTTCGACCCAACTGCCGACCACGTCTGCCACCGCGCCGGGCGCGGTGTCGAAGTCGGCACCGGCCACCGGGCGGTAGTCGAACACCTTGGCGAAACCTTGCCAGCCACCGTGCCGGTACTCGGCCCGGGCGGCGACGTAGTGGCCCGCGTACGGGCCGGTGATGCGGCGTATGGGCATGGCCGAAGCGTAAGGCATCGAACCCGTTTTGCGATCATGCAAATCGACGGTGAATGCCGGCTGTGGCGCCCGCGCGTCTCGCGCGCCGGGCGGGTGGTCTCGCGTAGTCGCGAGGCCGGGTGCCCCATGTCACGCGGGGCCAGCGCCGGGCCGCCCCAAGCGGCCCCGCAACCCGCCCGGCGGGTGGTCTCGCGTACTCGCGAGACCGGGTGCCCCATGTCACGGGGCCAGCGCCGGGCCGCCCCAAGCGGCCCCGCCAACCCGCCCGGCGGGTGGTTTCGCGTACTCGCGAGACCGGGTGCCCCATGTCACGGGGGCAGCGCCGGGCCGCCCCAAGCGGCCCCGCAACCCGCCCGGCGGGTGGTCTCGCGTATTCGCGAGACCGGGTGCCCCATTCCTAATGCCCGATGAGCGATTCCAGCTCGGCGAAGCTGCGGGCGTGCAGGTCGCTGCGCAGGTCCATGCCCAGCGCGGTTTCGAGGCGGCGAGCCGAGAAGATGCCGTGCAGCACCGGGCGCGGCGTGCCGGGGTTCACCACCAGCAGGTAACGCAGGCCGTGTTCGCGCAGCGTCGAGACGATGTCGCCGACGCGGGCGTGAGCCACCTGTGCGGAGGTCAGCACCTGCCATTGCGAGACCGGGGTCATCAGCTGTTCCAGCGTCAGGTCCTGGAAGCGCACATGATCGGCCTGGGCGCGCTGCATCGGGCGCTCGCCCTGCAGGTCGTCGGTGGTAATCATGCCCACCACCTGCTCGTCCACGCCGGTCACGAAGGCCATGTGCACATGGGCGCGCACCATTGTGTGGATGGTCGAATCCAGGCCGTCGAGGTGGTCGGCCATCACGCAGGGCGCGTGCGACAGGTCGGTCAGCAGGCTGAGCGCGGGATCGGTCAGCTTGGCGGTGGTGAAGCCTTCGTCGCGCAGCGGCGGGGCGCTGACTGCCGACAGCGGCAGGGCGTGGAATCCGGTCAGAGCAGCCATGGGGCCCTCCAGTCAATGTTGTCGCTTACAGCGGTATTGCTGCAGTGCGACAGATTCTGAAACCGGACCCATATGGATTGCATATGGAATTCGGCACGAAGCTGTCGGCAGGCCGTCGAGCAGGCGGGCCGGCCCGTCCTCAGGCGACGCGACGCAGGCGCGCCGGCCCGGCTGCGGCGCTGCCCAGCGTGCCGCCAAACAAGTCCTTCGGGTCGTCCAGCCGCGGCACCAGGTCGATCTGGCGCGTGCCGTGCAGGCCGCTGCCAAGCAACTGGTGCAGGAAGCGCAGCGCCGAGAAGTCTTCCAGCGCAAAGCCGACCGAGTCGAAGATCGTGACTTCGGCGGCGCTTCGGCGCGCCGTCTGGCCGCTGGCGACCACGTTGGCAAACTCGATCACCGGGAAGTTGGCCGGCAGCTGCTGGATCTCGCCTTCGACGCGGGACTGCGGCTCGTATTCGACGATCACGCGGGCGTCCGACCGCAGCAGGATTTCGCGCGCCAGCTCGGTCTTGCCGGGGCAGTCACCTCCCACCGCGTTGAGGTGCATGCCCGGCTCGATCATGTCCTTGGTCAGGATCACCGCGTTGCGCTTGTCGGCCGTCACGGTGGTGACGATGTCGGCGCCGCGCACTGCCTCGGCCACGCTGGCTGCGCGCACCAGGCGCAGGCCGGCCAGCTCGGGCAGCGAGCGCAGGTTCTGCTCCAGCTTGGCGGTGGCCAGCGGGTCTACGTCGTACAGCCGCAGCTCGCGGATGCCCAGCATGCGGTGGAAGGCCAGGGCCTGGAATTCGCTCTGCGCACCGTTGCCGATCAGCGCCATCGAGCGGCTGTCCGGGCGGGCCATCCACCTGGCCGCCAGCGCCGACATGGCCGCGGTGCGCAGCGCGGTGGTCACCGTCAGCTCCGAGAGCAGCAGCGGATAACCGGTGTTCACGTCCGCCAGCACGCCAAAGGCCGTCACGGTGAGCAGGCCTTCCGCCGTGTTCTTGGGGTGGCCGTTGACGTACTTGAAGGCGTAGAGCTGGCCGTCGCTGGCCGGCATCAGTTCGATCACGCCGACCGAGGAGTGGCTGGCCACTCGGGCCGACTTCTCGAACTGGGCCCAGCGCCGGTAGTCGGTCTCGATCTCGCCAGCCAGTTGTTCGATGAAGGACGCAGCGCCGATGGCGCGCACCAATTGCTGGATGTCGGCCACGCCGATGTAGTTCACCATGATGTCTCTGCCTTGTCTCGATTGCTTTGCCGGCTTTGGAAACGGGCTGGCTGCAGAGGTTGCAAGCAGGCGCCCGGACGCGCGCGATGGGCGCGTCATTGGCCTCGCAGCGCGGGGCGTGCGGGCCTGCCGGTGGCGCGGGGAGCGCCGGGGTGGTTGAATTTTCCGCAGGCCGGCGGCCAACAAGAAGCAGGCATTGCGCCCATAACGCTCGGTCTTCGGCGCAATTTGCCAAGAGTAGGTGGCAAATCGATCAATCTCGCCGGCCGAGTTGGTTTCAGGCCATCAGGAAGCAGGCAATCAGGGCGAACGGTCAGTGGCAGGCCGTCCAAGGCGGCCGTGCAGCTGGCGTCCCTTCAGTGCATCAGCGCGTCTGCGCCGGCAGTGGCCAGGCGATGATCGGGCAGATGCGCTTTCACCCATGCCAGGTCCAGGTTCACATGGTTGATCAGTGCGGCCTGCGTGGTGCGCAGGCTCTCGATCGGGTCGACCTGGATTTCGGCGGCGTCGCAGACCACGCTGGCCAGGCGCAGCACCACACCCAGGCGGCAGAACGGGCGGGCGGCCATCGGGTCGGCTGCCGCGCTGAAGGCGGCGACCAGCGCTTGCGGGAACTGCCAGTGGCGGGCCAGCTCGGCGCTGACCTGCGGATGGCTGCAGCCCAGCAGCGTGGCCTCGAAGCCGATGCGGCTGTCCGGCGCGCGGGCATGGCGCGTCACTTCGGCCATTGCAGCCGGCTCGGCCATCGTCATCAGGATCTGCCCTGTGCGCACCACCAAGCCGCCAAGGTAGGCCGTGTCCGGGTCCGCATCCAGCGCCGGTGCCAGGGCTTGCGAATACGCGGCCACCGCCAGCGTCGAGCGCCAGAAGCCCACGCGGTCGAAGCCGTCCATCTTCGGGAACGCGCCCGTCATGCAGGCCGACAGGGTCAGGTCGCGCAGCGTGCGCAGGCCCAGCGAGGCGGCGGCGTCGTTCAGCGTGCTGACCGTGTGCGAAGGCGAGTAGCGCGCCGAGTTGGCCAGCCGCAGCACCTTGGCGGCCAGCGACTGGTCGCGGCCGATCAGCTGGGACAACTCGCCCAGCGACAGGTCGTCGCGGTCGAAGGAGTTCAGCAGCTTGCGGGCCACTTCCGGCATTGCCGGCAAGGTGGTGGCTTGCTGGACATAGAGATCGAAATGGGACAAGGCGGCCTCCGGCACGGAAAGGGATTCCCTTGCTTTCGGTCGCACCGGGGCCGGGTTGATGCGCGCAAATCCCGATGCGCTGCGGCCGGTGTGCGAATCTGCACGGAGATCGCGGCCACCATGAAAAACGCCGGGACAGGCCCGGCGTGCGTGGCGAAGCTGAGTGCCCGCTTCAGGCGGCTGTGGCGTTGCTGTCGCCCAGCAGCCCGCGGCGCGTGGCCGGCCGCACTTTCGGCCCCATCCAGATCTTCATCAGCATGCGGAAGAAGCTTTCGCCCTGCATCGCGTCGCCCACCTTCTGGCCGTTGAGCGTCATCTCGGTCAGGTTGGTGGTGGGATTGAAATCCATCACCACGAAGTCGCCGCGCACCAGCTTGCTGCGGTTGCTGAAGGCCGAGCCGAACTGGGCGATGGCGATGAAGTTGGCGGCGATTTCCTCGCTGGCCGCGTTCTGCCGCAGCCGGTCGAGGAAGGTGTTGGACAGGTCCTTGGCCGAGACCTCGCGCATGCTGTAGAAGCACAGGCGCTTGGCGCCGGGTTCGGCCAGCGCGGCTTCGGGCGTGGTCTGCTTGTGCGGCAGGTACAGCGCGACCACGGTGGTGCGCACCGAGAGGATCAGCGAGACGGTGGCGCCGTTCAGCAGCAAGGGCTTGCCGGCGACGGTGGCGCTGGGCTCGAACTTGAAACCCTCGATTTCCACCGGCGCGGTCGGCGCGGCGGAAGAGGCCGCTGGCGCATCAGCGGCATGGCCCAACACCGGCCAGCCGGCCAGCCCGGTCAGCGCCAAACCCATGCAATCCCTGCGCGTGAAAGTACTCATGTCCCGAATCATGTCTGGTTTTGGGCCGCGTCGCGACGGCGTTCATCCGTCAACTTCATGGAGATGCGGCGTGCGTCACGGCAACAAGTGGCAACTTCAATACAACCGGTGTCACAACCACTAACGCAATGACACATCCCAAGGTATCTTCTCGCCCTTGCTTTTAAAACACCACAGAGCTTTCCATATGCGCTATCAACCGGTGCGATCTGCATTCATCCTGACTTTGGCGGCCATCGGCTTGTCCGCGCAGGCCACGGAAAATCAGCAGCTGCGCGCCTTGCTGGGCGCACCAGGCCAGGAAATGACGCTGCCCCAGTTGCCGGGCTTGTATGGGCAGGTCTGGGCCCAGCACTACGAGGCCACGAAGTTCCGCAACGGCGACGGCGACGACCAGGTCACCGATCTCGGCAATGGTGTGTCCGCGGTGCGCGGCGGCAAGATCAGCGCCAACGTGCTCGTGCCGCGCCTGACCTGGGTCAGCGAAGCGCACCTGGGCGACGGCAGGCTGGGCGTGTCGGTCACGCTGCCCATCATTGACCTGGACGTGCACACGACAGCCACCGGCCGCTTCCCGGCCGGCTTCCCCAGCTCGATGGCCAGCGCCATCCAGGCCCAGCTCAACGGCGTGGCCGCGGCCAATTCCGGTTCGCAGACCGGCCTGGGCGACACCGAGATCGCGCCGTTTGTCGACTTCCAGGACGACGAGTCGCGCCTGGTGCTGCTGGCCGCGCTGGTGGCGCCCACCGGCGACTACAAGTCCAGCCGCGCCATCAACCCAGGCGCCGGCAAGTTCTGGACGATCCGCCCCGGCTTCCTGTATGGCCGCGCCTGGGAAAACGGCCTGGAATTCGGCACCCGCGTGACCTATTCGATCAACACCGAAAACACCGCGACCGACTACAAGTCCGGCCAGTACGTGCATGCCGACTACTCGCTGATGTACCGCGTCAACGACAGCTGGCGCGCCGGCCTGCAAGGCTACTTCCTCAAGCAGTTCACCAAGGACAAGGGCGAGGGCGTCGCGGCCGATGGCAACAAGGCCCAGGTGCTGGCCGCAGGCCCGGCGGTGGGCTATTCGTCCGAAGACGGCCGCTGGGGTGCCGAGGTCAAGGTGCTGCCGGAATTCCTGGTGCGCAACAAGTCCGAAGGCACGACCAGCTGGTTGCGCCTGATGTTCCGAGTGGACTGATGTAGATGGCGCACCCGGTCTCACGGGTACGTGAGACCACCCTCCGAGAGGGTGCACGGACCGCTTGGGGCGGCCCGGCGCTGGTCCGCGTTGGAGCGGGACACCCGGCCTCACGGGTACGTGAAGCCACCCTCCGAGAGGGTGCACGGACCGCTTGGGAGCGGCCCGGCGCTGGTCCGCGCCATGCCTTGATCAGGCGGCGGTCAGCGGCGGCCGAACATCATCTGCCGGGCCAGTGCCGATTTGATGGGCGGCAAGGCCTGCAGCGCGGCCAGGCCCAGGCCGCGCGCGGTGGCCAGGCCTGGCAGTTGCCAGGTGAAGCTGCGGGCCAGGAAATCGGTCGCGGCGATCATGCTCCAGCGGTCCGGCGCGCGGGCCCAGGCGACACGGCGCAGCGCGGCGTCCAGGTCGGCCGCGCCGCGCAAGGTGTGCACCAGCGACCAGGCGTCCCGCAGGCCCAGGTTCAGGCCCTGGCCGGCGACCGGGTGCAAGGTTTGCGCCGCATTGCCAATGCGCACCTGCCGGCCGGTCACCAGCCCACGCTCGGCATTCAAGCCCAGCGCAAACGACTTCAGCGGGCCCACCAACAGCACCTGGCCCGCGGCATCCGACAGCAAGGTGTTCAGCACGATGCGACGCTGCGTCGCGTCCAGCGGGGCGACCGGATCGTCGCGGCTGTCCACGCACCAGACCAGCGACGCGCGCGCCGTGCCGTCCGCCGCCGGCTTCAGCGGCAGCAGGGCGACAGGGCCGTGGCGCGTGAAGCGCTCGAAGGCAGCGCCGGTCGGCGCATGGCCGTCCAGCGTCACGCTGCCGACCCAGGCGGTCTGCTGGTAATCGCGGCTCACGGCCTTGCGCGCTTGCTCGGCAAACACGCCGCCTTCGGCCACCACCGCCAGGTCGAAGGTCTCTGCCGTGCCAGCGTCCACCTCCACGCCGCCGGCCACATCCTTCAGCGCCTGCACCGGTGTGCCAAAGCACATGCGGTGGCGGGCAGGCTCGGCCGCGCAGCGTGCCGCCCACGCCGCCTGCAGCGGTGCCACCAGTTGGCCATAGGCCAGCACCGCGCCCAGCATCGGCACGGCCTGCTCGTCGGCGCGAATGCGCACCTCGGCCTGGGGCAGGTTCAGCTTGGGCAGCAGGCCGCGCAGCAGGTTGGGCGCCGCCTGCGAGACATGCACCTGCGTGATCGGCTGCGCCAGCTCGGCCGGCCAGGTGCAAAGCTGCTGCAGCAGCTGCACGCTGCCCAGCGACAGCGCCAGCGTGCGCGGATCGGCCGAGACGTCCTTGTCGGCTGCTCGGGCATCGAACACCGTGACCTGCACCTCCGGCCAGCGCGTGCTGGCGAGCAAGGCCAGCGTCAGCCCGGCCGGCCCGGCGCCGATCACCGCCAGGCGCACAGGCTGGGAAGGTACCGTTTGCGGCGATGTGGGGCTCAGTGCTTCGAGGGGGGCGGTTTCGGCGGGGTCGTGCATGAGCGGCGGGTCAATCAGGTCAAGCGAACAACAGGCAATCGAGCGAGGGCGCTGGACGGCAGCGCCCTCGCGCGTATTATTCGCCGCGCCGGCAATCGGGCCGTGCTGCGAAGCCAGAAGGGGGTGCTGTCATGGGTTTGATGGATTTCATCAAGAAACAGTTCATTGACATCCTGGAGTGGACCGAGTCCGGCGACGGCACGCTGGCCTGGCGCTACCCGATGGCGGGCAACGAAATCCAGTACGGCGGCTCGCTGACGGTGCGCGAGAGCCAGATGGCGGTGTTCGTCAACGAAGGCAAGATCGCCGACGTCTTCGGCCCCGGCATGCACAAGCTGACCACGCAGACGCTGCCGGTGCTGACCTACCTGAAGAACTGGGACAAGCTGTTCCAGAGCCCGTTCAAGAGCGACGTCTACTTCTTCAGCACCCGCCAGCAGATCGACCAGCGCTGGGGCACCAGCCAGCCGATCACGATCCGCGACAAGGACTTCGGCGCGGTGCGCCTGCGCGCCTTCGGCAACTACGCCTACCGCATCGCGGACCCGAAGCTGTTCCACACCGAGATCTCCGGCACGCGCGACCGCTACACGGTTGAAGACCTGGATGGTCAGCTGCGCGGCCTGATGCTGCAGCACATCAGCGACGCGGTGGCGCAAAGCGGCATCCCCTTCCTGGACCTGGCGGCCAACCAGATCGAGTTTGCCAAGCAACTGCGAGATGCAACCGCTCCGTCCTTCGAGGCGCTGGGCCTGAAGCTGGAAGGCGTGACGCTGCAAAGCGTGTCGCTGCCCGAGGAGCTGCAGAAGATCCTGGACCAGAAGATCGGCATGGGCATGGTCGGCAACGACATGGGCAAGTTCATGCAGTACCAGACGGCGCAGGCGATTCCGAAATTTGCCGAAGGCGCCGGCCAGGGCGGCGGCATTGCTGGCGACGCGATGGGCCTGGGCGCCGGCGTGGCGCTGGGCCAGGTGCTGGCGCAGCAGTTGGGCCAGGGCCTGGGCGGCGTTGGCCCTGCGGTCACCGGGGCGCCAGCGGTGGCCGCGGCATCGCCTGCCGTCGCGGCTTCGGCAGACGACGTGATGGCGCTGCTGGAAAGACTGGGCGACCTGAAGGCCAAGGGCATCCTGACAGACGAAGAGTTCCTTGCCAAGAAGACGGAACTGCTCAAAAAGCTGACCTGAGTTCGTGGCAACCGGCAGTCCTCCCGCGGCGCCTGGGCGGTCCCAGCGCGTCTACCGTGCCGCGTGCCCGAATTGCGGTGCGCCGGTCGAGTTTGCGTCGGCCGCGTCGGCCAGCGCGGTTTGCAGCTTCTGCCGCAGCACGCTGGTGCGCGACGGCGAGGCGCTGCGCCGCATCGGCGTCAGCGCCGAGCTGTTCGACGACCACTCTCCCCTTCAGCTCGGCGCCTGCGGCCAGTACCAGGGCGTGCCGTTCACGCTGGTCGGGCGGCTGCAGTACCGCTATGAAGCCGGCACCTGGAACGAGTGGCATGCGCTGTTCGATGCGGGCGCCGATGCGACGCCGCGTGTGGCCTGGCTCAGCGAGGACAACGGCGCCTACGTGCTGGCTTTCGATCAGCCGCTGCCGCCCGACACTCCCCAACTGAACGAGCTCTACCCCGGCGAGCGCCGGCTGCTGGCCGGCCAGGCATGGAGCGTGGCCTCGGTGCAGCGCGCGTCGCTGCTGGCCGCGCAGGGTGAGCTGCCGCGGCCGCCCAAGCTCGAAGGCGAATTCACGGTCGCCGACCTGCGCAGCGAGCGCGGCGAGGTCGGCACGCTGGACGACGCCGAGGCCGGCCAGCTGCAATGGTCCATCGGCCGCTCGGTCGCGCTGTCCGAGCTGAAGCTGCGCGGCCTGCGCGAGGAAAACGAGAAGACGCTCGGCAGCAAGGGCTTCAGCTGCCCCAGCTGCGGCTTTGCGATCACGCTGAGCCTGTCGACCACGCAAAGCGTGAGCTGTCCGCAGTGCAAGGCCGTGGTGGACGTGTCCAAGGGGCCGGGTGCCGACCTGGCCTTCTACGCGCAGAACAACAGCGGCCCCGGCAACCTGCAGCCGCAGATCCCGCTGGGCCGCATCGGCAAGCTGGCCTTGGGCGCCGAGGGCGAACTGGACTGGCAGGTCGTCGGCTACCAGGAGCGCTGCGACCTGCCCGCGCCGGGCGACGACGACGAGCAGACCTTCTGGCGCGAGTACCTGCTCTATCACCGCACGGCAGGCTTCGCCTTCCTGGTCGATGCCGAAGACGGCTGGAGCTGGGTGCGACCGCTGACCGGCGCGCCGGTGGTGCAGGGCAGCACCGCCCGTCTGGAAGCGACGCGCTTCAAGCAGCGTTACCGCTACCAGGCCAAGGTCACCTGGGTGCTGGGCGAGTTCTATTGGCGCGTGCAGCGCGAGGAGCGCGCCGAGGTCACCGATTACGACGGCCCCGGTGGCGCCATGCTCTCGAGCGAGCGCACGGCCAACGAGGTCGTCTGGTCGCTGGGCAAGGCCTTGCCGGCGGATGCGGTCGCCAAGGCCTTTGGGCTGACCGGCCCGCAGGCCGCGGCGCTGCGCAGCGATGCCTCGCCGCTGTCCAGCCTCACCGGCAGCAAAGGCGTTGGCGGGCTCAGCCAGGGCGTGATCATCCTGGTGGTGGTGATCGTCGTGATCCTGCTGATGACCCGCTGCAGCAGCAGCGACGATTGCGCCCAGCAGCGCGCCACCTTTGGCGAGGCCAGTGCCGAGTACCAGCAATGCCGGCAGAACCAGCGCAGCCATGGCGGCGTGTTCGTCGGCGGCGGGGGCGGTTCGTTTGGCGGTTATTCCAGCGGCGGAGGCGGTCACAAATGACCACTGCCGTCCTCACTTCCTTGGAGAAAACACGATGAACCTCGAATGGCTGCACCCGGACGTGGTGCTGGGCTCGGTGCTGTACGCGGTGATCGGCGTGCTGGTGCTGTGGATCAGCTTTGCCGTCATCGACAAGCTCACCCCGTACAAGCTGTGGGAAGAGATCGTCGAGCACAAGAACGTGGCGCTGGGCATCGTCGTGGCGGGCATGTTCATCGCGATCGGGCAAATCGTGGCCGCCGCCATCCACGGATGAACGTTCTGGAGCCTCTGCACGAAGAGGTGCCTGAATCGGGCCGTGTGCAGCCGGCCGAAGTGCTGCTGCTCGCATCCGTTTTTGTCATCGCGGCCTGCGGTCTTGTCTATGAACTCGCCGCTGGTGCGCTCGCCAGCTACCTGCTCGGCGACTCGGTGCTGCAGTTCTCCACCATCATTGGCGGCTACCTGTTCGCGATGGGGCTGGGCTCGTGGCTGAGCCGGTACGTGGAGCGCCAGCTGGTGGCGAACTTCCTGCGCGTGGAGCTGCTGGTGGGCCTGGTTGGCGGGCTGATGCCGGCGGCGCTGTTCGCCTCGCATGCCAGCCTGCCGCCCACGGCCGGCGCCTCGTTCCGCGTGCTGCTGTACGGCCTGGTCGGGCTGGTGGGCGTGCTGGTCGGGCTGGAGATCCCGCTGGTCATGCGCATCCTGAAGCGCCAGTTCAGCCAGCGCTACGGCCTGAAGGACCTGGTCTCGCAGGTGCTGACCTTCGATTACCTGGGCGCGCTGGTCGTCGCCGTGGCCTTCCCGCTGCTGCTGGTGCCGCACCTGGGGCTGATCCGCACGGGCATCTTCTTCGGCCTGCTGAACGCGGTGGTGGCCGTCTGGGCGCTGTGGATGTTCCGCGCCCAGCTGCGGGCCTGGCGCGCGCATGCGCTGGCCTGTGCCGGCGTGCTGCTGGCGCTGCTCGCGGCCATGGCCGGCGCCGAGCAGCTGACCACCTGGGCCGAGGACCGCTTCTACGGTGAGGCCATCCTGCTGCGCGAGACCAGCGCCTACCAGCGCGTGGTCGTCACCCGCAGTCGCGCCGGCATCCGGCTGTTCCTCAACGGCAACCTGCAGTTCCACTCCAAGGACGAGTACCGCTACCACGAGGCACTGGTGCACCCGGCCATGGCCGCGCAGGGTGCGCCCAGGCGCGTGCTGGTGCTGGGCGGGGGCGACGGCATGGCCGCGCGCGAGATCCTGAAGTACCCCTCGGTCGAGCAGGTCACGCTGGTGGACCTGGACCCGAAGATGACGCAGCTGTTCCGCACCGAGCCGCTGCTGACTGCGCTGAACCACAACGCCCTCAATTCGCCCAAGCTCAAGGTCGTCAACGACGACGCCTTCGGCTGGCTGGCCGCGCATGATGAGAGCTTCGACGTCATCGTCATCGACTTCCCCGACCCCAGCAACTTCGCGCTCGGCAAGCTCTACACCACCAGCTTCTACGAGCTGGTGGACCAGCACCTGGCCGCGGGCGGCTACGCCGTGGTGCAGACCACCTCGCCGCTGATCGCGCGCAAGAGCTTCTGGACGGTGGCCAGCACGCTGGAGGCAGCGGGCCTGACCATCACGCCGTACCACGCCCACGTGCCCAGCTTCGGCGAATGGGGCTACATCCTGGCCAGCCGCCGGCCGTGGCACACGCCCACCGCGCTGCCCGCCGGCCTGCGTTTCCTGACACTGCCCGGCCTGCCCGCGCTGTTCGACTTCCCGCCCGACATGGCGCGCGTGCCAGCTGAACCAAACCGGCTGTCCAACCAGGTGCTGGTGCAGACCTTCGAGGAAGAGTGGGGGCAGGTGCATTGATGCGGCGTCGCGCGGTGTTGGCTGGTGCCGCGGCCTTGCCGTGGCTCCAAGGCTGCGAACGCGCGCAAGAGGCGCCCGTCAGCCGCTGGGTCGGCGCGTCCTTCGAGCGTGGCCACCGCTTGAGAACGCTGAAGTCCGGCTCGCTCCCGGTGGCAGCGGTGCAGCGCCGCGCAGGCGTGCTGGTGATCGGCGGTGGCGTGGCCGGGCTGTCGGCGCTGCACGCGCTGGACCATGCCGGCCATGCGGACGCGCAGCTGCTGGAGCTGGAAGACCAGGCCGGTGGCAACAGCCGCGGACACATCGTCGCCGGCCTCGCTTGCCCGCTGGGCGCGCATTACCTGCCGGTGCCGGGAGAGAGCACCTACGAGGTCAGCGCCTGGCTGCACGACATCGGCCTGCTGCGCTCGGATTCGGCGGGGGTGCATGCCAACGAGCGATACCTTTGCCACAGCCCGCAGGAGCGGCTGTTCATCGACGGCGCCTGGCAGGACGGCCTGCTGCCCTCCGCGCAAGGCCGGCCGGCGACGCTGGCGCAATACCGCCGCTTTGCCGCACTGGTGGACCACGCGCAGCGCGAACTCGGCTTTGCGCTGCCCACGCACCGCGTGCGCTGGTCGCCCGGCCACGCGGCCTTGGACGAGCAACGCTTCGACGCCTGGCTTGCGGCCAACGGACTGGATGACACCCGCCTGCTCGGCTACCTGGACTACTGCTGCCGCGACGACTACGGCGCCGGCATCCACACCGTCTCCGCCTGGGCCGGCCTGCACTACTTCGCCAGCCGCCACGGCTTCCATGCGCCGGGCGACGACAGTGCCGAGCGCGACGCCGTGTTCACCTGGCCTGAAGGCAACGCCTGGCTGGTGCGCGAACTGGCCGAGCCGCTGAAGCCGCGGCTGTGCACCGGCCGCACCGTGCTGCGGGTCGAGCTGCAGAAGCATGGCGTGCAGGTGCTGGCCTGGGACGAAACTGCAGGCCAGGCCGAAGCCTGGACGGCCGACGCGGTGGTGCTGGCGCTGCCGCTGTTCATCGCCAGCCGCATCGTGGCCGGGCTGGACGCGCCGCTCGTCAGCGCGCTGCAGCAGGCCGCGGCGGGTACCCGCTACGCGCCCTGGCTGGTGGCCAATCTGTTGCTGAAAGCGCCACTGCTGAACCGCCTCGGCGCCCCGTCTTCATGGGACAACGTGGCTTTCGCGCCGGCCGGCAGCAGCCTGTCGCTGGGCTACGTGGACGCGCAGCACCAGAGCCTGCGTCCCGACACCGGCCTGGCCGGCCCGCAACTGCTCACAGCCTACTGCGCGCTGCCCGAGACCCGTCGCCCCGAAATGCTGGCCGGCAGTGCCGAGCACTGGACGGCAGAGATCGTGCGCCAGCTCGCACCGCCGCACCCGGACCTGGCGTCCAAGCTTCAGCAGGCCGACCTGATGCGCTGGGGCCACGCGATGAGCATCCCCGTGCCCGGCACCCGCAGCCAGCCGGCCCGCGAGGCGCTGCGCCAGGCCGCCGGCCGCCTGCGCTTCGCCCATGCCGACCTGGCCGGCTACTCCGTGTTCGAGGAAGCCTTCACGCTGGGCTGGCAGGCGGGGCGGGGGTTGGTGACGGCCGCGCGCCTTGCGTCACCCCGGTGACGCATTGAAGAGAGGCGAGTGGTTCACGGAATCGCGCAGTGCGCAAGTCGGCTAAACGCAGCGGCATCCGCCAGCAGTAGGATGCGGGCGAGGTGCACATGGCGAAGCGCGGGTGGAGTCGTCGGCAGATCTGTGTGGCGGGTGCGGTGCTAGGCGCCGCCGTGTCGCCGCGGGTCCGCGCCGCTGGCAGGCAGCTTCGGGTGCTGGCATGGCCTGGCTACGCCGAACCGGAAGTGGTCGCAGCCTTCGAGCAGCGCAGCGGCGCCAGGGTCGAGGTGAGCGTGGTCGATTCCGATACCGTGCTGTGGCAGCGCCTGACCCACAACCACGCGCAGGACTTCGACGTCTTTGCCGCCAACACTGCCGAGCTGCAGCGCTACATCCGCCAGGAACTGGTGTTGCCGCTGGACACCAACGCGCTGCCCAACCGCCGCCGCCAGTTGCCGCGCTTTCGCGACGCCGCTTCGCTGCCCGGGCTGGTGCAGGGCGGCCGGCTCTACGGCGTGCCCTATGCCTATGCCGAGATGGGCCTGATCTATGACCGGGTGCGCGTGCTGGACCCGCCCAGCTCCATCACCGCGCTGTGGGACGAGCGCTACCAGGGCAGGGTGCTGGCCTACAACGACGGCTCGCACAACTTCTCGCTGGCCGCGCAGGCGCTGGGCCTGAAGACCCCGTTCCACCTCAGCGAGGCGCAGTGGCCCAGGGCGGTGGACAGGCTGATCGCGCTGCGCCGCAACGTGGCCGGGTTCTACACCCAGCCCGAGGAGTCCGTGGCCATGTTCAAGCGCCGCCAGGCCTGGCTGATGTTCGCCAATTACGGCAGCCAGCAGCTGCAGCTGGTGCGGCAGGCCGGGCTGGACGTGGGCTACGTCATTCCGAAGGAAGGCGCACTGGCCTGGCTGGATTGCTGGGCCGTGACCCGTGGCGCACGCGACCCGGCGCTGGCCCATGCCTGGATCGACCACCTGCTGGAGCCCGAACCGTCGCGCCTGCTGATGACGCGCCAGGGCCTGGGCTGCACCGTGCAGGCCTCGCCGGTGGAGCGGCCGGGCGACAAGCTGCTTTGGCTGGAGCCCGTGGAAAACGAGGAGCGCCGCAATGCCTTGTGGGCGCGCATCGTCTCGGGCGACCGGGCGTCCCGGGTGCTCGCCCCATGACGGCAGACCCGTCACCGCAAAGCGAGACGGCGGCGCTGGCGTCGCCCGCGGTGCTGCAGCCGCCGGGTCTGCCATCGGGGCTCGGCGCGGCCGCGTCGCCACCGTCCGCCACCGCGCCGCCACGGCGATCGCGCCTGCGGCTGGGCATCGCCGGCCGGCTGGCGCTGGTGCTCGCGCTGGTGGGGCTCTGCGCCGCGGGCCTGACCGGGTTCTACGCCTACCAGGCCAGCCGCAACCTGCAGGTGGTCTCGGCGCGCAACGAACTGCTCACGTCCACCCAGGTGCTGGCGCGCCGCATCACGCAGACGCGCGAAGAAATCACGCGCAACCTGCAGGTTCTGGTCAACCACCCGGCCACGCTGACCGTGCTGCAGCGCGGCGACGCGGCCGATGCCGACCGCCTGGCCTCGCTGTTCGGCGGCGTGATGACGGCCAACCCGTCCTACCTGCAGCTGCGGCTCATTTCCGCCAGCGAGCATGGGCTGGAGCGGGTGCGCATGGACCGCCGCGGCGCATCGCCCGTTCGCGTGCTGGGCGATGCGCTGCAGGAGAAGGGCCATTACGCCTACGTCGCCGAAACCCTGCAGATGCCGGCCGGCGCGACCTACCTGTCGCGCATCACCATCAACCACGAGAGCGGCACCGCGGCCGGCTTCGACCAGCCGGCGCTGCAGCAGGCCATGCCGGTGATCGATGCGGCCGGCAAGGCGATTGGCGTGGTCGTCGTCAACGTGGACCTGAACAGCATGTTCGCGCTGCTGGCAGCCGACCTGCCCGAGGCCTTCGCGCTGTACCTGGCCAATGGCGGCGGCGACATCCTGATCCATCCCGACAGCAGCAAGACCTTCGGCTTCGACCGCGGCCGCCGCGTGCTGCTGCAGGACGAGTTTGCAGCCACCGCGCCGGTGGTCAACGGGCGCAGCGAGCATGTGGTGTTCGATGTCGATGGCGACGCCGAGCCCGGCGGCCCGCCGCAGGCCGGTCTGGTCGCGGCCTTTGTCGCGCTGCCGCTGGAGTCCCCGGCCAACGAGAACCGGCTGGTGCTGGGCCTGGCCCAGCCGCTGGCGCAGGTGCTGGCCCAGTCGCAGCCGCTGGGCCAGGCCATCACCCGCATCGTGCTGGGGCTGGGGCTGGTGTCATTGCTGGTGGCTGCGGCGCTGGCGCAGGCGCTGACCCGGCCGATCAATGCCGTGTCGGAGGCCGCGCGGCGTTTCGCGGCCGGCGAGACGCCGGGCGACCTGCCGCTGCGCCGCAATGACGAGATCGGTTCGCTGGCGCGCCGTTTCCAGCAGATGCAGGTGCAGATCACGCGCCAGCTGGCCGACCTGACGACCAAGCAGCAGGAACTGGAGCACCTGTCGCACCACGACATGCTGACCGGCCTGCCGAACCGCCGGCTGTTCCAGGACCGGCTGGCGCACGCGTTGGCCCAGGCCAGGCGCAATGGCGAAGCGGTCTGCCTGCTGTTCATCGACCTGAACAACTTCAAGCAGGTCAACGACCAGCACGGCCACGATGCCGGCGACGTGGTGCTGCAAATCATCGCCCAGCGGCTGCACGCCGCGATGCGCCAGGCCGACACCGTGGCCCGCCTGGGCGGCGACGAGTTCGTCGTGCTGCTGGACACCTCGGCCCACCCGCTGCACGTGGCCCTGATCGCAGAGAAGCTGCTCGACGAGATCCGCCTGCCGGTGCCGCACGGCTGCAAGCAGCTGCAGGTCGACGCCAGCATCGGCATCGCCCGCTACCCGCATGACGGCGAAACCGCCAGCGACATCATGGCCAATGCCGACCGCGCGATGTATGCCACCAAGACCGCTGGCGAGGGCGGCTACCGGTTTTTCTCGGTGCCACTGGAGTGAACAAGGTTGGCGCGGCTGGATAAGCTGCGCAGCTCATTCCAAATCCATCAGGAGATCCTCATGCGTTATCGCCGCCTGGGCCGCGCCGGCCTGCAAGTCAGCGAGCTGTCGCTGGGTTCGTGGGTCACGTACCACAACCAGGTCAATGTCAATGCCGCCGTCGAGATGATGGCCGCGGCCTTTGATGCCGGCGTCAACTTCTTCGACAACGCCGAGGCCTATGCCGCCGGCGAGAGCGAAACCGTGATGGGGCAGGCGCTGAAGAAGCTGGGCTGGAACCGGCTGGACTATGTCGTCTCGACCAAGTTCTTCTGGGGCCTGCCGGGCCAGCATGGGCCGGTGAACCGCAAGAACACGCTGAACCGCAAGTACCTGATGCAGGCCATCGACGGCTCGCTGCAGCGCTTCGGCCTGGCGCACCTGGACCTCGTCTACTGCCACCGGCCGGACCCGAACACGCCGATCGAGGAGACCGTGCACGCGATGAGCGACATGATCACCCAGGGCAAAGCGCTGTACTGGGGCACCAGCGAGTGGAGCGCGGCCGAGATCCGCGCCGCCTGGGACATTGCCGAGCGCCATCACCTGCACAAGCCGGTGGTCGAGCAGCCGCAGTACCACCTGTTCCACCGCCGCAAGGTGGAGCATGAGTACGCCCGGCTCTACGACGACATCGGCCTGGGCCTGACGACCTGGAGCCCGCTGGCTTCGGGCCTGCTCACCGGCAAGTACAGCGCCGGCGTACCGGCCGATTCGCGCGGCGCGCTGCAGGACATGGGTTTCCTGCGTGAGGGCCTGACCGATGCCGCCAAGAACGCCGCGGTGCAGCAGCTCGCGCCGATTGCCGCCGAGCTCGGGGGCACCACCGCGCAACTGGCCATCGCCTGGGCGACGAAAAATCCGCACGTCAGCTCGGTGATCACCGGCGCGTCCAAGGTCTCGCAGCTGCAGAGCAACCTGGGTGCGCTGGCGATTGCCGACAAGCTGACGCCTGAGGTGATGGCGCGCATCGAGGAAATCACCGGCAAGCTGGCGGACTGAGCGTGACTGGGGCACCCGGTCTCGCGGGTACGCAAGACCACCTGCCGGGCGGCCCGGTGCCGGCCGCGCAAACTCAGCGGTTCAGCGCGTCCAGCCGCTCGATCGTGCCAACATCGGTCCACGGCCCCGGCCACAACCGGGCGCCGACGCGGCCGTCTGCGATGGCGGCGTCCAGCTTGGGTCGCAGCGCCAGCCTGGTGCCGGGCGGGATGTCGGTGAACATGGCTGGCCGGAACAGGCCGACGCTGGCCCAGGTGTGGCGCTCCGGCGCATCGGCCACTGCCAGGCCTTCGGGGCTGATGCCGAAGTCGCCGCGCGGATGGTGCGGCGCGTTGGGCACCAGCCAGAGCTGGGCGGACAGCGCGCTGGCGGCGAAGGCCGCCGCATCGGCCGCGTCGAACGGAAAGCCGGGCAGGAACACGTCCCCGGAGACGACCCAGAAGGGCTCGTTGCCCTGCGGCGCCAGCAGCGGCAAGGCCTTGGCAATGCCGCCGGCGGTCTCCAGCGCGCCGCCGTGGTCACGGCCTTCCATCGAATAGTGCAGCCTGAGGCCCCAGCGGCTGCCGTCGCCCAGGGCGGCCGGGAACTGGTCCTCCAGCCAGGCGGTGTTGATGGCCACCTCGCGCACGCCGGCCGCGGCCAGCGCTGCCAGGTGCCATTCGATCAGCGGCTTGCCGCGCACCAGCAGCAGCGGCTTGGGGGTGGCATCGGTCAGGGGCCGCATGCGTTCACCTCGGCCGGCGGCGAGGATCAGGGCGCGGGGCGCGCTTGCCGTCGAACTCACTGCAGCACCACGAGCACCGCGCTGCCCGGCCCGATGCCGGCCTTGACGGTGCAGTCGCTGACCTCGGGTGCCTTCACCGCGCCGCCGCCTTCACCACCGGTCCGCCAGACCTGCGTCTGCGCGATCTTGCCGCAGTGGCCGCTGCCGCCCTGCAGGCGGGCATTGAGCTGGTGGGGTTCGTCGCTGCTGTTGCTGATCATCAGGTAGCTGTTTTGCGGGGTCTGGAATGCGGTGGCCACCAGGCCGGCGGGCATTCGGCCTTGCACCGCGGCGATCTTCGCCCCTGCCGGCAGCGGCGCGACGATGGTCTGCAGCGCCTGCGCCACCGGCCGGCGCTGGCCGTCTTCGCTGAGCAGGCCGTGGCCTTGCGTGCCCCAGTTGAAGTCCTTCAGCTGCCAGTAGATCAGCGCGCTGGCGCCATTGTTCAGCAGCAGCCCGGCCTGCGCGATGGCGCTCAGGCCGTAGGCCGGCTCGGTGACCGCGAAGCTGCGCGCGCCGACCTTGGCCTTGCCGTCCTGCGCGCCGAATTCGGTGATGACGATGGGCCCGAAATGGCCGCGGCCCAGGAAGCTGGCCATGCCGGGCTGGCGCGGGTCGCTGAGCAACTCGGGGTTCTCGTAGACGTGGGCCGAGATGTAGCCCAGGTCGTCGGTCGCCTTGGCCTGCTGCAGCGCGCCGATGTAGTGGTCGAACTGCTTCAGGTTCACGCCCGGCCCGGCGATCTTGACCTCGCCCAGGCCGTTCTGCTGCATCGCGGCCCTGGCCGCCTGCACCAGGCGTGCATAGTCCTCGCGGGTGTAGAGCGTGCTCCAGGCGCCGTGCGGTTCGTTGGTCAGCTCCACCGCGTCGGCCGTGATGCCCAGGCCGCGCAGGTAGACCATTTGCGCGGTGACCAGGTTGGCGTAGTCCGCCACCCGCGCCGGGTCCGCAAAGGTCGAGCGGTCCTTGGAGCCGCTCTTGCGCTGTGTGTCGTAACGGGCCCAGGGCTCGGGCATGCGCCAGAAGATCAGGTGGATCTGGATGCCCAGCTGCTTCATCTGCTCGCCGAAACGCGTCAGTCGCTGGCGCTGCTGTTCGCTGTCGTTGGCCTTGATCAGCGTCAGCGCATCCTGCACCGACATGCCGGGGCGCAGCTGATTCAGCAGGATCTTCGGTGCCAGGCCCACCCGCACGTAGCGCGCATGCAGGTCGCGCAGCATCTGCGTGCTTTGCTCGGGCTTGTTGTCGTTCAGCCAGACCTGCGCGCCAAAGCCGAGGTAGGGGTGGGACTGGCCGAAGTCGAAGCTGGCCTCGGCCTGGGCGGCCAGGGCCGCGCTGCCTTGCACGGCGAACAGGCCGCTCAAGGCCAGCGGCAGCAGCTGGCGGAAGGCGGTACGGGGCGAAAGCGTCATGGCAACTCCTGAAGCGCAATTGGGAAGCCGGCGCCTGACTGCTGCGCCACCATCCGCCAGTCTAGGCGGCCAACAGGCCCGCGCGTGTCGGACGACGGCGCACTTGCGCCTTGTGCGTCAGCGGGCGTCGCCTCGGTGCAGGCGTTGCAGCGCCTGCTGCGCCGGCTGGAACACCACGATCAACGCCGCCATCAAGGCCTCGGCGCGGGCGCTGTTGTCCTGCCCGAGGTTGCAGACGTAGACGTCCAGCGTCACCGCGCCGAGTTCGGGCCAGGTGTGCACCGCGAGGTGGGATTCGGCCAGCAGCACCACGCCGGTGACACCAGGCGGTGCCGTGCTTTCCGGCAGTGGCGTGAAGCGGTGGAACAGCTCGCCGACCGGCTGCAGACCGGCCGCCAGCACCGCGGCGCGGCAATGCGCGCGCAGGGTGTCGGGATCGGTCATCGCGGCTGCGCTGGCGGGGCAGCCGCGCAGGTCGGCGGTCAGGTGCAGGCCGTGCATGGGGTCGGGATTATCCGGCCCCGCTAAAATCCACCGCTGCACGGCTCGGCGCTCCCGACAGATCCGGGAGTCCAGCGCGTCGTTTACAGGCCCATCAGCGCGCTCACCAAGGCGCCAGGCGGCCCGCCGCTGATACCGGCGCTCCTCGCATTTTCCCGGCCCTTCCCCCGACACGGACCCAGCATGCCCCTCGACACCTCCCCCGTCAGCGCCCGTACCGAGCACCCCCAGATGGCCAACGCGATCCGCGCGCTGGCGATGGACGCGGTGCAGCAGGCCAATTCCGGCCACCCCGGCGCGCCGATGGGCATGGCCGAGATGGCCCAGGCCCTGTGGGGCCGCCACCTGAAGCACAACCCGAAGGCGCCGAAGTGGGCCGACCGCGACCGCTTCGTGCTGTCCAACGGCCACGGCTCGATGCTGCTGTACGCGCTGCTGAACCTGACCGGCTACGCGCTGTCCATCGAAGAGCTGAAGAACTTCCGCCAGCTGCACAGCCTGACCCCGGGCCACCCGGAAGTCGACGTGACGCCAGGCGTGGAAACCACCACCGGCCCGCTGGGCCAGGGCATCACCAACGCGGTGGGCATGGCGCTGGCCGAGAAGCTGCTGGCGGCCGAGTTCAACAAGGACGAGCTGAAAATCGTCGACCACCACACCTATGTCTTCATGGGTGATGGCTGCCTGATGGAAGGCATCAGCCATGAAGCCGTGGCCTTGGCCGGCGCCTGGAAGCTGAACAAGCTGGTCGCGCTGTACGACGACAACGGCATCTCGATCGACGGCCCGGTCGCGCCCTGGTTCATCGACAACACCGCCCAGCGCTTCAAGGCCTGCGGCTGGAACGTCGTCGGCCCGGTGGACGGCCATGACGTCGGCGCGGTCGACAAGGCGATTGCCACTGCCAAGGCCAGCAGCGACAAGCCCACGCTGGTCATCTGCAAGACCGCCATCGGCAAGGGCTCGCCCAACCGCGCCGGCACCGCCAAGGCCCACGGCGAACCGCTGGGCGGCGACGAGATCAAGCTGACCCGCGAAGCGCTGGGTTGGCCCCACGAGCCCTTCAGCGTGCCCGAAGACGTGCGCGCCGCCTGGGACGCCACCGAAACCGGTGCTGCTGCCAACGCCGTCTGGGATGCGCGTTTCGCGGCCTACGCCACCGCCTACCCCGAAGCCGCGGCAGAGTTCACCCGCCGCATGGCCGGCGAGCTGCCGGAGAACTTCGCCGAGACCGCGGTCGACGCCGTCGCCTCCGCCCACGACAAGGCCGAAACCGTGGCCAGCCGCAAGGCCAGCCAGATCGCGCTGGAATTCTTCACCGCCGCATTGCCTGAACTGCTGGGCGGCTCGGCCGACCTGACCGGCTCCAACCTCACCAACACCAAGAGCACGCCCGCGCTGCGCTTTGGCAAGGACGGCCAGCCGGCGCGCAACGAAGCCGGCCAGCTGGGCCGCCACATCAACTACGGCGTGCGTGAGTTCGGCATGGCCGCGATCATGAACGGCGTGGCGCTGCACGGTGGCTACATCCCCTACGGCGGCACCTTCCTGACCTTCAGCGACTACAGCCGCAACGCCATCCGCATGGCCGCGCTGATGAAGCTGCGCGTGGTGCACGTGTTCACCCACGACTCCATCGGCCTGGGCGAAGACGGCCCGACGCATCAGTCGGTCGAACACGCCGCCAGCCTGCGCCTGATCCCCAACCTGGACGTCTGGCGCCCGGCCGACACGATGGAAACCGCCGTCGCCTGGACCATGGCGCTGGCCAACAAGCACCGCCCGAGCGCGCTGCTGCTGTCGCGCCAGAACCTGCAGTACACGCAGAAGGTCGACGCCGACGTCATCACCCAGGGCGCCTATGTGCTGTCCGAGCCGTCAGACATCGGCATGAAGAAGGCCGCCCAGGCCGTCATCATCGCCACCGGCTCCGAAGTGCAGCTGGCGATGGCCGCGCAGGCCGAGCTGGCCAAGGCCAAGATCGCGGTGCGTGTGGTCTCGATGCCGTCCACCACCGTCTTCGACCGCCAGCCCATGGCCTACAAGCTCTCGGTGCTGCCGGCCAAGCTGCCGCGCATCGCCGTCGAAGCCGGCGTGACCGACGGATGGTGGAAATACGGCTGCGCCGCGGTTGTCGGCCTGGACCGCTTCGGCGAATCCGCCCCGGCCGGCGTGCTGTTCAAGCTGTTCGGCTTCACCGCCGACAACCTTGCGCTGACGGTGCGCAAGGTGCTGGGCAAGTGACACCGGCAGCATCCCCTGCCCGAGCCGGCAGGGGTGGGCTGCCCATTGCGTTCACGTTCACTTCTTCACAACTCAGATCAAGAGGCATCTCATGACCATCAAGGTAGGTATCAACGGCTTCGGCCGCATCGGCCGCATGGTGTTCCGCGCTGCGGTGCAGAACTTCGCCAGTGACATCGAAATCGTTGCCATCAACGATCTGCTCGAACCCGACTATCTGGCCTACATGCTGAAGCACGACAGCGTGCACGGCCGCTTCAAGGGCGAGGTCGCGGTCGACGGCAACACGCTGATCGTCAACGGCAAGAAGATCCGCCTGACTGCGGTGAAGAACCCGGCCGAACTGAAGTGGGACGAGGTCGGTGCCGACGTCATCATCGAATCCACCGGCCTGTTCCTGACCAAGGAAACCGCCGAGGCACACCTGAAGGCCGGCGCGAAGAAGGTCATCCTGTCGGCACCTTCGAAGGACGACACGCCGATGTTCGTCTACGGCGTCAACGACAAGACCTACGCCGGCCAGGCCATCATCTCGAACGCCTCGTGCACGACGAACTGCCTGGCGCCGGTCGCCAAGGTGCTGAACGATAGCTTCGGCATCAAGCGCGGCCTGATGACCACGGTGCATGCCACCACCGCCACGCAGAAGACCGTGGACGGCCCGTCGAACAAGGACTGGCGCGGTGGCCGCGGCATCCTGGAAAACATCATTCCTTCCAGCACTGGCGCTGCCAAGGCCGTGGGCGTGGTGATCCCCGAGCTGAACAAGAAGCTGACCGGCATGTCCTTCCGCGTGCCGACCTCGGACGTCTCGGTGATCGACCTGACCGTCGAGCTGGTCAAGGAAGCCAGCTACGAAGACATCTGCAACGCGATGAAGGCCGCGTCGCAAGGCGCGATGAAGGGCGTGCTCGGCTACACCGAGGACAAGGTCGTCTCGACCGACTTCCGCGGCGAGCCGATGACCTCGGTCTTCGATGCCGACGCCGGCATTGCGCTGGACAAGACCTTCGTCAAGGTCGTGGCCTGGTACGACAACGAATGGGGCTACTCGAACAAGTGCCTCGAAATGGTCCGCGTGGTGGCTTGAGCACCCGGCTTCGCGAATACGCGAAGCCACCCGCCGGGCGGGTAGCGGGGCCGCTTGGGAGCGGCCCGGCGCTGGCCCCGCGGTCCGCCTTGCGTCGATGATGTCGGCTGTAAGTCAAAAAGCCCCTTGCGAGGGGTTTTTTTGTGGGCGCCGTAGACGCAATCAGCAACGAGTCGTTTACTTCGAAACGTCTAGACTTCACCCTCTTTTGCCGCGGCACGCTGCTGCCCTTTGCCGGATGACTGCCATGAACCACACGGGTTGGACGAACTGGACACACAAGGCCTGGCTGGCCTGCTCCGCGGCGGTGCTGCTGGCGGCGGTGGCGACGCTGCCGGCCCGCGCGGCCGAGCAGGGTGTGCCGCGCGGCGTCGGCGCGGCAGCGCTGGCCGACACCGGCCGGGTGATCGTCAAGTTCAAGAGCGGCGCCAGCGTGCTGGCGCGCAGCGGCATCCTGTCGGCCAGCGCGACGGCCAAGGCCGGCCCGCAGGCCGCGTCCACGCTGGCCACTCGCCTTGGCATTGCCTCGCTCGCTGACGGCAGGGTCATGAGCGAGCGCATGCAGATCATGACCTCGAGCGCGCTGGGCAGCGCTGCGCTGGCGGCCAGGCTGGCGGCGGATTCGGAGGTCGAATGGGCCGTGGTGGACGGTCGCCGCAGCGCGCTGGCTGCACCGAACGACCCGCTGTACCCCAGCGGCCTGCCGGCCAACGTCAATTCTCTGGCCGCCGGGCAGTGGTACCTGCACGCGCCGGACAGCAGCGTCAAATCCGCGGTCAACGCCGAAAACGCCTGGGCGCTCACGCAGGGCAGCAGCAGCGTGGTCGTGGCCGTGCTGGACACCGGGGTGCGCCCGGACCACCCGGACTTTGCCGGCAAGCTGCTGAGCGGCTACGACTTCGTCAGCGACGCGGCCACGGGCAATGACGGCGACGGCCGCGACAGCGACCCCAGCGACCCTGGCGACTGGATCACCTCGGCGGAAGACGCTTCCGGCACCTTCAAGGGCTGCGGCGCCGAAACCAGCTCCTGGCACGGCACGCAGACGGCCGGCCTGATCGGCGCAGCGACCAACAATTCGACCGGCATGGCCGGCATGGCGCCGAACGTGCTGCTGTTGCCGCTGCGCGTGCTGGGCAAGTGTGGCGGCTATGACTCCGACATCATCGACGCGATGCGCTGGGCAGCAGGCATCTCGGTCAGCGGTGTGGCGGACAACACGCACCCTGCCAAGGTGATCAACATGAGCCTCGGCAGCTCCGGCAGTTGCACGGCCGCCTATGAGGACGCGATTGCTGACGTCACTGCAAAGGGCGCGACCATCGTGGTCGCTGCCGGCAACGACGGCCTCGCCGTCGGCACGCCAGCCAACTGCGCGGGCGTGATCGCCGTCGCCGGCCTGCGACACGCCGGCACCAAGTCCGGCTTCTCGGACCTGGGACCGGAAGTCTCCATCGCGGCGCCCGCTGGCAACTGCGTCAACGCGTCCGGCGCCTGCCTGTATTCGATGCTGAGCACGACCAATTCGGGTACCCAGGGGCCGGGCACCAACACCTATTCGGACGCGTACAACTACGCGCTTGGCACCAGCTTCTCGGCACCGCTGGTGGCCGGCACTGCGGCCTTGATGGTGTCCATCAACCCCAGCCTGACGCCGGCAGCCATCCGCTCGCTGATCCGCAGTTCGGCCCGGACTTTCCCGACGGCCACTGAAAGCGGCGTGGCAGCCTGCACCCAGCCGACCTCGACCGAGCAGACCGAGTGCGCCTGCACGACCGGCACTTGCGGCGCTGGCATGCTGGACGCAGGCGCCGCCGTGCTGGCCGCCCAGAACGCGAGTTCGCGCCCTGTGCCAGTGGTGCTCCCATCCGAGGTCTCGGCAGCGATGGGCTCGACCGTGACACTGACGGCCAACGGGACGTTGGTGCCTGCTGGCCGTTCGATTGCCAGCTATCTGTGGCAAGTTACCGATGGGTCGGCCAGCATCGCTTCGGCGACCGGTCGCGCCCGGGCCCAGGCCACCACCTCGACCAATGCCAGCGTGACGCTGACGGCATTGGACGAAGGTGAAACCACCGTCCAGCTGACCGTGACCGACAGCTCGGGCGCTTCCGCTTCGGCGGCGCAGACCCTGGCGGTGTCGGCCGTGGCGCCCACGGCGGCGATTGCCGCGGACATCAGCAGCCCCGAGGTGGGTGACGCGGTGACGCTGAACGGAGTCGGCTCGACAGCCGCCGGCAACGCGACCATCGTGTCATATGCCTGGTCGCTGGTCGGTGGTTCGACCATCGCCACACTGCAGGGCAGCACCGGCCTCCAGGTGGACCTGCAGGGCAATGCGGTGGGTTCTGCCACGGTGCAGCTGACGGTGACGGACAGCAATGGCCTCACAGGCACCACCACCCGCACAGTGACCTTTGCCAAGGCCAGCTCGTCGGGTGGCGGCGGTGGCGGCGCTGCCGGCTCGCCGATCTGGGCAGCGCTGCTGCTGCTGATCGGCCTGGGCCTGCCGCGCCGCCGCACCCGCGGCTGAACTCACGAAATACAAGCCTTCAGGGGCGGCGTGGCCGGGCAGGTCGCGCCGCCCCTTTGTTTTGGCCGCGGCCGGCCGATATCCCGACATCTGTCAAAAAACACGATGTCGGGGTTGTGCATGAGTGGAAGTCGACGCTGTGCGGCGGGCTGGGCCCTGGCCGGGCTGCTGCTGATGGGTTTGTCTGCCGGGGCGCAAGCCGCCAATACGGCGCTGCCGGTGCGCGGTCTGATCGTGCAGTTGCGCGACGCGCCTGCGCACCAGGCGATGCTGGACGTGCCGGATGCCCAGGTCGCCAACTCGGCTGGCGGACCGAGCGCGGCCGAACTCAAGCGCGCCGATGGCCTGCGCTGGGCCAGGCTGATGGGCGCAACCGGGCTGACGCGACAGGGCAGTGCGCCCAGCCTGCAGCCGGTGGGCCGCGCGGCGCAGCGCCTGCGCTGGGACACGCCGCCTGACGCGGCCACGCTGGCGCGCTGGCAAACCTCGCTGGCCGCCCGGCCGGAGGTCGCCTGGGTCGTGCCGGACACCCTGGAGCCGCGGCTGCAGGCCGAGTTGACCATGCCGGACGATCCTTTGTTCGGCGGCCAGGACCAGCAGTGGTGGCTGCAGCCCGTCAGCGGCAGCAACAGCCTGCCGCTCAGTGCCCGGCTGCGCGGCGTGCCGGGCGTGCAGACCGCCTGGTCGCGCAGCACCGGCGACGCCGGCCCGGTGGTGGCGGTGCTGGACACCGGCCTCACGGCCCATCCCGAATTCGACAGCGCCCGCTTGCTGCCTGGCTACGACATGGTTTCGGACTGGGACGCCAGCGCCGGCCGCGGTTACGCCAATGACGGCGACGGTCGCGACGCCGACCCGTCCGACCCAGGCGACTGGGTGGACAGCGCGGACCAATCGGCCGACGCCGGCCGCTTTGGCAGCTGCAGCCTGCAAGGCAGCAGCTGGCACGGCACGACGGTGACCGGCATCATTGCCGCGAGCAGCAACAACGCGCTGGGCGTGGCCGGGCTGAACTGGGGCGTGCGCATCCTGCCGGTGCGCGTGGCCGGCAAGTGCGGCGCGACCGTCAGCGACATCGTCGACGGCATGCGCTGGGCCGCTGGCCTGCAGGTCTGCAAACGCTGGACCGATGGCAACATGGCCAGCGGTTGCGCCGAATGGGCGCCGGTCAACCCGACGCCAGCGCGTGTCGTCAACATCAGCTTCGGCGGTGCTTCGGCCTGCAACGCGGCCTACCAAAGCGCCATCGACGAACTCTGGGCGCTGGGCGTGCTGGTGGTCGCGGCCGGGGGCAACGACCACGCCAGCCCCAGCCGGCCAGCCAACTGCCAGCATGTGCTGGGCGTGGCCGCGCTGAACCGCGACGGCTTCAAGGCCAGCTATTCCAACTTCGGCAGCGCGCTGGCGCTGGCCACCGTGGGCGGCGACGACACGAGCGGCCGTTGGGGCCCACTGCTGACCGACGGCGGCCTGCTGACGCTGGGCAACGGCGGCAGCACCACGCCTGGCCTGCCCGGCTACGGCCGGCACACCGGCACCAGCTTTGCCGCGCCGGTGGTGGCGGGCGTGGCGGCGCAGATGCTGTCGCTGGCACCCGGCCTGGACGCGGCCGGCCTGCTGCAAGGCCTGAGCGCGAGCGCCCGGCCACACGTGGGCTCGGCGCTGATGGCCGTCTGCAGCGCGGCCAATCCGGGCCGCTGCGTTTGCTCCACCGCGACCTGCGGCGCCGGCATCCTGGATGCCGACCAGGCGTTGCGCTACGCCCAGCTCACCACCCAATCACAGGCCTACCAGGCGCCGAACTGGGCCGCGGTGCAGATCGACACCAGCGAGCTGCGCGCCGCGGTGGCACTGGGCCAGGACCGCGAGGCCGCGACCAGCGAAGACGGCGCGACCAGTGGCGGCACCGGCAACAGCGCCGGCAGTTCTTCGGCCGGTGGCGGTTCGTTGGACGGTTTCGAGCTGGCGGCGCTCGCGGCGCTGCTCTTGCTGCAGGCGCTTGGGCAGCGGCTCAAGCCGGCGCGCAAGCGCTCCAGGGCGTCGCCGCCTTCTGGGTCTTGAGCTTGCCGACCTGCTCGGCCGTCAGCGTCTCCACGCGCAGCTGGTGCTGCACGACGGGTTCGATCAGCGCGACCACGCGCGCAGTGCGCACGCCGCGCTGCTGCAGCTGGTTCAACCGGCCCTCGGCTTCTGCCTGGCTGTTGAACTGGCCCAGCGTCAGCCCCGGGCTCAGCGTCGCGTGGTTGACCAGTTCCTCGTGCGGCAGCCGCAGCCGGCGCACTTCCTCCAGTTTCTTCTGCAGCGCGTCGGCGTCGGCAAAGCGGCCCATGTAGACCGCCCAGCGGCCGGGCAGCTCGCGTCGGATGTCGACCCAGCCGTCGCTGCGCAGCCCGAGCTGCTGCAGCTGGCGCGTCATCTCGCCATAGGCCTGGTCGCTCAGCGGGCCGGCCTGCAGGCAGGCAGCGCCCGCCGCGGCAGTCGACACCGCATTGGCGCTGGCCGGTTCGCTGGCGATGGTTGCCGCTGACGCAGCAATCGTTTCGGGCGCCGTTGACGCAGCGGGTGCCGGGGCCGAGGCCGCGCCGTTGGACAACAGCTGCAGCGCCTGTGCATTGACCTGGCGCGCCAGCCGCTCGGGCTCGCGCTGCGGGTCCAGTGCGTGCAGGCCCAGCTTCTCGGCAATCACCGGTTGGGTCCAGGCCCAGACGGCCAGGTTGGCCACGACAAGCAGGACCAGCAGCCAGCGCAACATCGCCGGGGCGGCCGCTCAGCGCGGCGCGGCGGCCAGCGGGCGCACGCTGACTTCGCCGCTGACGATGCGCTGCACTTCGCCGTTGCAGCGCACCAGCAGCGCGCCGTCCTCCGCCACGCCCAGCGATTCGCCTTCGGGGCATGCCGCATCGGTGGTCGTCACCGCATGGCCGCGCAGCAGGTCGCGCTGCGCATAGGCGGCGGCGATGCCGGCGAAACCGCCGCGCTCGAAGTCCTGCAGGCGTTGCGCCAGCCTGGGGCAGATGCGCGCCAGTGCCTGCGGGGCCGAGAGGTCCGGCTCGAATTCGCTGACCGAGGCAATCGCTTCCTGCACGTTTTGCGGCAGGTGCAGCGGCCGCAGGTTGATGCCGATGCCGATCACCGCGAAGCGCTGTTCGCCGACCTGCAAGGCCTCGATCAGCACGCCACCCAGCTTGCGGCCACGGCCCGGGCCGTCCACGCGCCACAGGTCGTTCGGCCACTTCAGGCCGATCTCGTGGCCGTTCGGGTCCAGCGCCTCGGCCGCTGCCACGCCCACTGCCAGCGACAGGCCTGACCAGTCGGCGCGGTGGATCGGCAGGCTGAGCGAGAAGGTGAGGGAACTGCCCGGTGCCGATTCCCAGCTGCGGCCCAGCCGGCCCTTGCCCTGGGTCTGCTGCACGGCCACCAGCAGCGAAGGCGCCAGGTCATCTGCCCGCAGCTCGCGGCCCTGGGCCTTCAGTGCGGCGTGGCGCAGCCGGTCCATCAGCGCCTGGTTGGTCGACTCGATGTGGTCCACCACCTCGATCGACAGCTCAGGCAGCATCGGCAGCAGCTGTTCCCACAGCGCGTGGATGCCCCACAGGCTGTGGCGGTCGGCCGGGTTGGGCGCAGGAGGCGGCGGAATCAGCGGGGCGTCGTTCATGGGCGGGACGCCTTCTGGCGCGTCTTCGGGCTCAGCATCGTGCCACGGCAATCGGCTGCGCCGCAGCGGCATTCGTAGCGTTTTTTCAGCTTCGGGGTGTAGCGCTCGTCAATGGTGAGGCCGTAGTCGTAGAACAGTTCCTCGCCGGGCGCGATCGGCCGCAAGGCCTTGATGAAGACGCGGCCATCCTGCTCGTCGGCCTCGCAGTTCGGATCGCAGGCATGGTTGATCCAGCGCGCGGCATTGCCGCCGTACAGCGCGTCGATCACGTTGCCGCCTTCGATCTGGAAGTAGAAGGTGTGCTCGGGGTTGGACGGGTCGTGCGGGTGGCGGCGCAGCGCCTCTGGCCAGTCGATCACCTGGCCGGTGTATTCGATCAGGCGCTCGCCCGGTTCAATGGGCTGCAGCGCGAAGACCCCTTTGCCATGCACGCCACTGCGGCGCACCTGGATGCGCCTGCCGCTGCTCTTCGCGGAGGGCCCTGCCGTCGCCTTCGCGGCCGTTTGCGAGCGGCCCTTCGGCTTGGCGGCAGGGTTGTTGGCGGGCTTGGCTTGCGTGCGTGGCTTCATTGGGTACATTGGAATCATGGGCGTGCGCGCGTGTACACGTGCATACGCATGTACACACAGGCGCGCGAGTCGCCGGATTGTAGGCATGGCCGAATCCGGCCCGAGTGGAAATCGAAGAACACATGAGCAAGTCACTGATCATTGCGGAAAAGCCCAGCGTCGCGCAGGACATCGTGCGCGCGTTGACGCCGGTCTCCGGCAAGTTCGAAAAAGCCGCCGACCACTTCGAGAACGAGCAGTACGTCGTCACCTCGGCGGTCGGCCACCTGGTGGAGATCAAGGCGCCTGAGGAATACGACGTCAAGCGTGGCAAGTGGAGCTTTGCCAACCTGCCTGTCGTGCCGCCGCACTTCGACCTCGCTCCGATCGACAAGGCCAAGGCGCGGCTGCAGGCCGTCGTCAAGCTGGTCAAGCGCAAGGACGTGACCTCGCTGATCAACGCATGCGACGCGGGCCGCGAGGGCGAGCTGATCTTCCGGCTCATCGTGCAATACGCCGGCACTGCCAAGGCGCCGATCAACAAGCCCATCCAGCGCCTGTGGCTGCAGAGCATGACGCCGCAAGCCATCCGCGACGGCTTCGACAAGCTGCGCAGCGACCAGCAGATGATGGGTCTGGCCGACGCCGCACGCAGCCGCTCCGAGGCCGACTGGCTGGTGGGCATCAACGGCACCCGCGCGATGACGGCCTTCAACTCGCGCGACGGCGGCTTCTTCCTGACGACGGTCGGCCGGGTGCAGACGCCCACGCTGTCCATCGTGGTGGAGCGCGAAGAGAAGATCCGCAAGCACGTGGCGCGCGACTACTGGGAAATCAAGGCCGGCTTCGGCGCTGCTGCGGGCGACTACGAGGGCAAGTGGTTCGACCCCAAGTACAAGAAGGACGACCCTGCCGGTGGCGGCGCGTTGGCCGACATTCCCGTGTCCGACCGCCGGCCTGACCGGCTCTGGAACGAAGCCGAGGCCAGGGCGATTGCCGATGCGGTGCGCGGCCAGCCCGGCGTGGTCACCGAGGAAGCCAAGCCCAGCACCCAGAGCAGCCCGGGCCTGTACGATTTGACCACGCTGCAGCGCGAGGCCAACTCGCGCTTCGGCTTCAGCGCCAAGACCACGCTGGGCCTGGCGCAGGCGCTGTATGAAAAGCACAAGGTGTTGACCTACCCGCGGACCGACTCGCGCTACCTGCCCGAGGACTATGTGCCGGTGGTCAAGCAGACCTTCGAGATGATCGCCACCGAGGACCTGCCGGGCCCGCTGCAGGCGCTGGCCCAGCATGCGAAGAAGGGTCTGAAGGAAGGCTACGTCAAGCCGCTCAAGCGCGTGTTCGACAACACCAAGGTCTCGGACCACTTCGCCATCATCCCGACGCTGCAGGCCCCCAAGGCGCTGACCGAAGCCGAGGCCAAGCTCTACGACATGGTCGTCAAGCGCTTCCTCGCGGTCTTCTATCCGGCGGCCGAATACATGGTCACGACCCGCATCACCAAGGTCAAGACCGCCGCCGGCCCCGAGCATGCGTTCCAGACCAACGGCAAGGTGCTGGTGAACCCGGGCTGGCTGGCCGTCTATGGCAAGGAAGCCCAGGACGAGGACGCCAACCTGGTCGCGGTGCAGCCGGGCGAGACGGTCAGCAACGAAGGCGTGAACGTCGTCGCGCTGCGCACCAAGCCGCCGGCGCGCTACACCGAGGCCACGCTGCTGAGCGCGATGGAAGGGGCAGGCAAGATGATCGACGACGACGAGTTGCGCGAGGCCATGGCCGAGAAGGGCCTGGGCACGCCAGCCACGCGCGCGCAGACCATCGAAGGCCTGATCCTGGAGAAGTACATGCTGCGCGAAGGCCGCGAGCTGGTGCCCACCGCCAAGGCCTTCCAGCTGATGACGCTGCTGCGCGGCCTGGGCGTGGAAGACCTGACCAAGCCCGAGCTGACCGGCAACTGGGAGTTCCAGCTGGCCGAGATGGAGCAGGGCAAGCTCTCGCGCGAACAGTTCATGAAGGCGATTGCCGACATGGCCGAGCGCATCGTCAAGAAGGCCAAGGAATACGACCGCGACACGATTCCTGGCGACTATGCGACGCTGAAGACGCCGTGCCCGAACTGCGGCGGCGTGGTGAAGGAAAACTACCGCCGCTTCACCTGCACAGGTGCCTCTGGTGACAGCGAAGGCTGCGGTTTCTCCATCACCAAGATCCCCGGTGGCCGCAGCTTCGAGCTGGCCGAGGTCGAGCAGTTCCTGGCCGACAAGAAGATCGGCCCGCTGGAAGGCTTCCGCTCCAAGGCCGGCTGGCCGTTCACTGCCGAGCTGAAGCTGGCCTTCGACGACGAGACCAAGAACTGGAAGCTGGAGTTCGACTTCGGTGAAGACGCCAAGGCGGCCGAAGAAGGCGAAGCGGTGGACTTCAGCGACCAGGAGCCGCTGGGTTCCTGCCCGAAGTGCCAGGGCAAGGTCTATGAGCACGGCAGCAACTATGTCTGCGAACACGCGGTCAGCGCGCCGGTGACCTGCGACTTCAAGACCGGCAAGGTCATCCTGACCCAGCCGGTCGCGCGCGAGCAGGTGCACAAGCTGCTGACGACCGGCAAGACCGACCTGCTGGAGAACTTCGTCTCGAACAAGACCCGCCGCAAGTTCAAGGCCTTCCTGGCCTACGACAAGAAGGAAGGCAAGGTCAGCTTCGAGTTCGAGCCGCGCGCAGCCAAGCCGCCGGCGAAGAAGGCCGCCGCCAAGGCATGACGCCGGCGGCATGACGCTGGCGATCCTCTACAAGCTGCTGGCCATCGTGCTGGTGGTGGCGCTGGGCTGGATCGTGGGGCGCCTGCGCTGGCTGGGCGAAGGCACGGCCGACAACGATCCGGCGCGCATCCTGTCCGCCGCGGCCTTCTACCTGTTCGCGCCTGCGCTGTTCTTTCGCACCACCGCGCGGGTGGACCTGGCGCACCTGCCCTGGGCCATGCTGGCCGCGTTTTTCGTGCCGGTGACCGGGCTGATGCTGGCCGTCTACGGCGTGCAGCGCGCCCGGCGCGACCGCAGCGACCAGGCCGTTGCGGCGCCCGCGGTGCGGGCCGTCACCGTGACCTTCGGCAACTCGGTGCAGATCGGCATTCCGCTGGCCGCCGGCGTGCTCGGCGAAGCTGGCCTGGGCCTGCATTTGACGCTGGTCAGCGTGCATGCGCTGATCCTGCTGCTGGTCTGCACCACGCTGGTCGAACTGGACCTGGCGCGTGCCCACGCTGCACCCGACGCGCACCTCGGCCATGTGCTGCTGGGCACGCTGCGCAACGCGGTGATCCACCCGGTCGTGCTGCCGGTGCTGGCTGGCCTGGCCTGGAACCTCATCGGCTGGCCGCTGCCCGAAGCGGTCGACGAAGTGCTGCGCATGCTGGGCTCGGCCGTGGTACCGCTGTGCCTGACGCTGATCGGCATGTCACTGGCCTACCTGGGCCTGCCCAAGCGCCTGGATGGCGCCATCGCCGTCAGCGCGCTGAAGCTGGGGCTGCAGCCTGCGCTGGTGCTGGGCGTCGCCCACTGGGGCTTTGGCCTGACCGGTACGCCGCTGGCGGTGCTGGTGCTGCTGGCGGCCTTGCCGGCCGGCAGCAATTCGATGATGTTCGCCCAGCGCTACCGCACGCTGGAAGCCGAGACCACCGCGGTCAACGTGCTGTCCACGCTTGCCTTCGTGGGCACCGCGCCGCTGTGGCTGGCGCTGCTGGCCTGGCTGGGCTGAACGCGAGCGGCCCCGGCCGGGGATAATCCCGGTATGACCCCGCACGACATTCCTGCCTACATGGACCACCTGGGCGTGGCGGCGCGCGCCGCCGCGACCGCGATGGCCAGCGCCGGCACCCGCGTGAAGAACGATGCGCTGAGCGCGCTGGCCCGGCTGCTGCGCGAAGCTGGCGAGCCGCTGGCCGCGGCCAACGCCAAGGACATCGCCGCCGCCGAAGCTGCTGGCCTGGCCGCGCCCATGGTCGACCGCCTGCGCCTGACGCCCAAGGTCATCGCCACGGTCGCCGAAGGTTGCGAGCAACTGGCGGCGATGCCGGACCCGGTCGGCGAGATCACCGGCGTGAAGCGCCGGCCCACCGGCATCAGCGTGGGGCAGATGCGCGTGCCGCTGGGCGTGTTCGGCATGATTTACGAGAGCCGGCCGAACGTGACCATCGAGGCCGCGTCGCTGGCGATCAAGAGCGGCAATGCCTGCATCCTGCGCGGCGGCTCGGAGGCCATCCATTCCAACCTGGCGCTTTGGCAACTGGTGCAGCGCGCGCTGTCCGAAGCCGGCCTGCCGCCCGAAGCGGTGCAACTCGTCGAGACGACGGACCGCGCCGCCGTGGGCCGCCTGATTGCGATGCCTGAATACGTGGACGTGATCATCCCGCGCGGCGGCAAGGGCCTGATCGCGCGCATCAGCGCCGAGGCCAAGGTGCCGGTCATCAAGCACCTGGACGGCAACTGCCACGTCTATGTGGACGCCGAGGTCGACATTGCGCAGGCGCTGGTCGTCACCGACAACGCCAAGACCCAGAAGTACAGCCCCTGCAACGCGGCCGAATCGCTGCTGGTGCATGCAGCTTCGGCGCCAGCCTTCCTGCCGCAGATCGGCGCGATCTTCGCGGCCAAGGGCGTGGAGATGCGCTGTGACTCGGCCGCCAAGGCGATCCTCGCTGCCGTGCCTGGCGCCAGGCTGGCGGACGCGACCGAGGCCGACTGGGCCGAGGAATACCTGGCGCCCATCGTCAGCGTGAAGGTGGTGCAGGGCCTGGACGAGGCCATCGCCCACATCAACCGCTACGGTTCCCACCACACCGACGCAATCCTGACGACGAACCACCCGAACGCGATGCGCTTCCTGCGCGAGGTCGACTCGGCCAGCGTGATGGTCAACGCCAGCACCCGCTTTGCCGACGGTTTCGAATACGGCCTGGGGGCCGAGATCGGCATCTCGACCGACAAGTTCCACGCCCGCGGCCCGGTCGGCCTCGAAGGCCTCACGTCCATGAAATGGGTGGTGCTGGGCCAGGGCGAAATCAGAGGCTGATGACATGAGCGAGCCGTCTTCCCGCCATGCCCTGGTGCTGTTTTCCGGCGGCCAGGATTCCACCGCCTGCCTGGCCTGGGCGCTGTCGCGTTTTGCGCGTGTCGAGACGCTGGGCTTCGACTATGGCCAGCGCCACAAGGTCGAGCTCGAATGCCGGCAGGTGGTGCGGCGCGAGATCGCCGAACAGTTCCCGCAGTGGGCTGGCAAGCTGGGCGACGACCACCTGCTGGACCTGGCGCTGCTGGGCCAGATTTCCGACACCGCACTGACCGATGCGCGTGCCATCGAGCTGCAGGCCAACGGTTTGCCCAACACCTTCGTGCCCGGCCGCAACCTGCTGTTCCTGACCTTTGCTGCGGCGCTGGCCTACCGGCGCGGCGCCTCGGTGCTGGTGGGCGGCATGTGCGAGACCGATTACTCCGGCTACCCGGACTGCCGCGACAACACGCTCAAGGCGATGCAGGTCGCGCTCAGCCTGGGGCTGGACACGCCGATGACGCTGGAAACCCCGCTGATGTTCCTGACCAAGGCCCAGACCTGGGAACTGAGCGAGCAACTGGGCGGCGAGAGGCTGAACGACTTGATCGTCGAGCACACGCACACCTGCTACCTCGGCGACCGCAGCCAGCGCCACGCATGGGGCTACGGCTGCGGCCAGTGCCCTGCCTGCGAGCTGCGGGCCCAGGGCTTTGCCGCCTGGCGCGCCAGCAAAGGCGGCCAGGGCGCGTTCGCATGAGCCTGTTCGCGCCGGAAATCTGGCAAGGCGCGTTGGCGGCATCGGATCCGGCCAGCGAACCGGCGACCAGTGCCGCCTGGCCGAGCTGGCTGCAGCTGACGCATGTTGGCCATGTGGGCGGCTGGCTGCTGGAGCTCGCGCTGATCCTGGTGATCGCCTTCTGGATGGTGGGGGCCTACAACCGGCTGATGCGACTGCGCAATGCGCTGGGCCAGGCCTGGGTGCAGATCGATGAATTGCTGGTGCGCCGTGCCGCCGCCCTGGACATGTTGCTGGCCGCCGTGCGCGAGCCGCTGGCCGACGAGGCTGGCAGCCTGCAGGTGCTGATGCAGGCGCAGGAGCGCCAGCGCCAGGCGGCCCTGGCCATGCGGCCCAGGCCATACCGTGCCTTGCTGGTGGCGGCCTGGGTGGCCGCCGAGCGTGACATGGCCTCGCCGATGGCGCGGCTGCATGCCCTGCTGGAGCAGCAGCCGACGCTGGACGAGCAGCCCGGCGTGCATGCCTCGCGGCAGCAACTGACAGAGCTCGCCGCCCGGCTGGTCTATGCGCGCCAGTCCTTCAGCGACGCTGCAGCGGCCTACAACCAGGCCTTGACCGAGTTTCCGACCCGGCTGCTGACCCGCCTGTTCGGTTTTCGCGCCGCGGCCAAGCTCTGAATGCCACCGGGCCGGTGCCTGCGCGTCAGGCCTGGCCCATCATGGCCGCGGTGGCGACCATCTCGTCGAACAGCGCGGCCATCGCGGCGCCGGACACGGCGTAGGGGTTCAGCGTCGCGGTTTCGGAGTACTTGAGCAGCAGACCAGGGTTCAGCCGGGTCAGGTTCACCATGCCCATGGCCCAGCCGGCGAAATGCCGCTCGGCGATCTCGGCATAGTTCAGCAGCACGACCTGCTGGTGGCGCGGATCCGCCGCGATGCGGTGGTACAGCTTGTTGACCGCGTCGCGGCCGCCTTCCAGCGTCTGCACGAAGGTGCCGTGCGCAAAGCACAGCGCACCGGTGATGCCTTGCGTCGGGTTGGTGGCGCGGGCCTGCTGCAGGATGCCGGTCAGCGCATCCTGGTCCATCTCTGCCGTGGCCCGGCTGGCATACATCAGTCGCACAAGCATCGGGGGTTCACCTCTTCTTGGACAACAGGGACAGGAATTCGCGCCGCAGGTTCGGGTCCTTCAGGAACGCGCCCCGCATGACGCTGTTGGTCATCGCGGTGTCATTGTCTTTCACACCGCGCCAATGCATGCAGAAATGGTCCGCCTCCATGACGATGGCCAAGCCATCGGGCTTGACGCGTTCCTGCAAGGCGTCTGCCAGCATGATCACCGCCTCTTCCTGGATCTGCGGCCGGGTCATGATCCAGTCGGCAATGCGGGCGTATTTCGACAGCCCGATCAGGTTCGAGTGTTCATTGGGCAGCACGCCCACCCAGATCTTGCCGAGGATGGGGCACATGTGGTGCGAGCAGGCCGAGCGCACCGTGATCGGGCCGACGATCATCAGCTCGTTCAGGCGGGAGGCATTCGGGAATTCGGTGACCGGCGGCATCGGCTGGTAGCGGCCGCGGAAGACTTCCTCCAGGTACATCTTGGCCACGCGGCGCGCCGTGTCCTGGGTGTTGTGGTCGCTCTCGGTGTCGATCACCAGCGCCTTCAGCACCTCGGCCATCTTGGCGCTGACCTCGTCCTTCAGTTCCTGCAACTCACCCTCGCGCAGGAAGTCGGCAATGTTGTCGTTGGCGTGGTAACGCCGCCTGGCCTGGACCAGGCGATAGCGCACCCGTTCCGACACCGGCAGCGCCGCCAGCGCTTCGTCTTGCAGGATGGGCGCAGCAACGCGCGGGCTCTTGGGTTCGGCCATGCCGGGGGGTCCTTGCCTGGTTCTATGACCAGCGCATTGTCGGCCAGCGGCTGCCGCATTGCGCGTGCGGGGTCGGCCCGTCGCAATCTTCTGGATGGGTTGGGTGGTTAGACTGCCGCGGGTGAACCCAGCCCACCCCTCTCCTCCGCTGTCCCGCCTGCTCGAACTGTGTGCCGACGCGGTCCAGGCCGTGCGTGCCGGCCGTTCCCTGACCGATGTGCTGGCCGGCGTGCAGCCGGCCGCGCGGCCGGGCACCCAGGCGCTGGCCTTTGCGGTGCTGCGCAGGCTGGGCGCGGCCACTGCGGCGCGTGCCGTGCTCGCCCCGCGCAACCCGCCGCCGGTGGTGGACGCCTTGCTGGTCTGCGCGCTGGCGCTGCTGTGGCCTGACGACGCACCACCCTACCCGGACCACACGCTGGTCGACCAGGCCGTGACCGCGGCACGCCACAAGGTGCCGGCTGCCGCAGGTTTCATCAACGCCGTGCTGCGCCGCTTCATCCGCGAGCGTGCCGCAGTGGTGGCGCAGGCCGAGCAGCAGCCCGAAGGCGCGTGGAACCATCCCGCCTGGTGGATCCAGAAAGTGCGCCACGACTGGCCGGCCGACTGGCAGGCGCTGCTGGGCGAAGCCCAGCGCCACCCGCCGATGACGCTGCGCGTCAACGCCCGCCGCAGCAGCCGCGAGGCCTACCTTCAGCAACTGCAGGAGGCCGGCATCGCAGCCGACCCGGTCGAAGGACCCGGGCTGGAACAGGCGCTGGTGCTGCGCCAGCCCTGTCCGGTGGACCGCCTGCCGGGCTTTGCACAAGGGCTGGTGTCGGTGCAGGACCTGTCGGCCCAACGTGCGGCGCCACTGCTGCTGCGGGACTGGGCTGGCGGTTTGCCCGCCGGGGCCCACGTGCTGGACGCCTGCGCCGCGCCCGGCGGCAAGACGGCGCACCTGCTGGAGCTGGCCGAGCTGGACCTGCTGGCGCTGGACACCGACGCCAGCCGCCTGGCCCGCGTGGACGACGGGCTGCGCCGCCTGGGCTTGCAGGCGCGCACCCGCGCGGCCGATGCGCGCCAGGTCAGCCAGTGGTGGGACGGCCGGCCGTTCGACGCGATCCTGCTGGACGCACCCTGCAGCGCGTCGGGCATCGTGCGGCGCCACCCGGACATCCGCTGGCTGCGCCGTGCCGACGACATCCAGGCGCTGGCCCGCATCCAGGCCGAACTGCTGGACGCGCTGTGGCCGCTGCTCAAGCCCGGTGGCCGCCTGGTTTATGCAACCTGTTCCTTGTTCAAGGACGAAGGCATTCGGCAGATCGACGCATTTTTGCAACGCCATTCGCTGGCACCCGGGGTCATCGCAGCCCAGTCGCCCGGCCACCTGCTGCCGCTGCCGGACAATGCAAGGCATCTCCCGTCAGCCTCGCTGGCCGACGGTTTTTACTATGCCTTGCTGCAACGGCCCGCTGCTGCCTCTGACTGAATGCCGATGGGTTTTGAAAGCGCCCCCAGGACCGGGCTGCGCCCAGTCCGCCCCCCGTGGGGGGTGAGGGAACTTGGGGCGGCCCTGCGTTTCCTCATGAGGATGTCCGGCCCGACTGGCCGCGGCGCGACTTGCGCGGCTGCGGCCTGCGTGCGCGGGCTGCTGCTGGCCGCTTGGTTGGGCGTGCTGGGCCACACGGCAGGGGTGCGGGCGCAAGGCATCGAGCTGCCGCAGCTTTCGCTGAGCCGGCAGGAGGGCGGGCTGACGCTGGACTTTGAAGTCAAGCTGGCGCTCAGCCGTGCCACCGAAGATGCGCTGCAGCGCGGCGTGCCGCTTTATTTCACCGCCTCCGCGCAGGTCTTTCACCCCCGCTGGTATTGGCGCGACGAGCGCGTGGCCCGCGCCACCCGCACCTGGCGCATCTCCTACCAGCCGCTCACCTCCAGCTGGCGCGTCAGCTTCGGTGCGCTGAGCCAGAACTACCCCAGCGCCGAGGCCGCGCTGGCGATGATCTCGCGCGCCACCCGCTGGCGCATTGCAGAACCCGAGCAGATCGACCCCAGCGAGCGCTACTACGTCGAGTTCAGTTACCGGCTGGACAGCAGCATGCTGCCGCGCCCGCTGCAGCTGGACCTGGCGGTGCAGTCCGACTGGCGGCTGTCCGTCGAGCGCACACTGAAGCTCGACTGAGCCTTTGATCCAGCCCCCCGCCACGCGCCTTGCCACCCGACCCGCGATGAAAAACTCCGTGCGCCTGGGCTGGGGCCTTGCCACGCTGGTGGCAGCGGGCCTGGGCCTGGTGCTGGCGGTCGTGCTGTCGCTGGTGGTGCAGGGCCCGCTGGGCTACGGCGGCCACTTCGTCTGGTTGTTCTGGGTCAATGTGGGCGTGGCCGGCGTGCTGGCGCTGGTGCTGCTGGCGGCGGCCATCCGGCTGGTGTTCCGGCTCAAGGCCGGCAAGTTCGGCAGCCGGCTGCTGATCAAGCTGGCGGGCATCTTCGCGCTGGTCGGCGTGCTGCCGGGCGCACTCATCTACACCGTCAGCTACCAGTTCGTCTCCCGCAGCATCGAGGCATGGTTCGATGCCAGCGTCGAAAGCGCGCTGGACGCCGGCCTGGCGCTGGGCAAGGGCACGCTGGAAGCGCTGGCCTCGGACCTGGTCAACAAGACCCGCGCCGCGGCCGACCGGCTGGCCGAGGTGCGCAGCAGCGACCCGGCCCTGCTGCAACTGGAGCGCCTGCGCGAGCAACTGGGCGCCACGCAGGTGGCGGTCGTCAACGGCAATGGCCAGGTGCAGAGCAATGCCAGCGCCACGGCCGACCTGGGCATCGAGCGGCCGGCACCGGCACTGCTGCGCCAGGCCAAGGCGGTGCAGTCGGTCAGCCAGGTGGAGGGCCTGGAGGACGATGGCACGGCCGCCGCCGGCCTGCAGCCGGCCCAGGTTCGCGCGCTGGCGCTGATCCCGGATGCGCGCATCAAGCTCTCCGGCGAGTCCGACCGTTACCTCATGGTGCTGCAGCCGCTGCCCACCGCGCTGACCAGCAATGCGCTGATCGTGCAGGCCGCCTACCGCGAATACCAGCAGCGCCACATCGCGCGCGACGGCCTGCGCCGCATGTACATCGGCACGCTGACGCTGGCGCTGGTGCTGTCGGTCTTCGGCGCGGTGCTGCTGGCTGTCGTGCTGGGCAACCAGCTGGCGCGGCCGCTGCTGCTGCTGGCCGACGGCATGCGCCAGGTCGCGCGTGGCGACCTGACCGCCAAGCAGATCTTCACCTCCAACGACGAGATCGGCGAGCTGACACGCAACTTCGCCCACATGACCGAGCAGCTCGGCAGCGCCCGCCAGCAGGCCGACGCCAGCCTGCGCCAGCTCGAAGGCGCACGCCTGCGGCTGCAGACCATCCTCGACAGCCTGACGGCTGGCGTCATCGTGTTCGACCGCGACCACCTGATCGACACCGTGAACCCTGGCGCCACCCGCATCCTGCGCGCGCCGCTGTCCGTCTTCGTGGGCCGCGGGCTGGGCGAGGTGCCCGGCATGACCGACTTCGCCGCCGCGATCCACCAGCGCTTCGCGCAGCACCAGAGCAGCCCGGAAGACGGCGAGCGCGACCATTGGCAGGAGTCCTTCGAGCTGCGCCAGAGCGAGCGCGAAGGCGGCATCACGCTGCTGGTGCGCGGCGCGCTGCTGGTTGGCGGTGCGCGCCTGGTGGTGTTCGACGACATCACCGAGGTCGTCTCGGCGCAGCGCAGCGAGGCCTGGGCCGAGGTCGCACGCCGGCTGGCCCACGAGATCAAGAACCCGCTGACGCCGATCCAGCTCTCGGCCGAGCGCCTGCAGCACAAGCTCGAAGCCAAGCTCGAATCGCCAACCGACCAGGCCATGCTGGTGCGCTCGGTGGCCACCATCGTCAACCAGGTGCAGGCGATGAAACAGTTGGTCAATGAGTTCCGCGATTACGCGCGGCTGCCCGCGGTGCGCCTGCAGGACACCGACCTGAACGAGCTGGTCGCCGAAGTACTGGGCCTGTATGGCGACGACCAGGAGCGCGGCCGGCTGCAGGCCCGTTGCGTTCCCGCGCTGCCGCTGGTGCGGGGCGACCCGACCCAGTTGCGCCAGGTCATTCACAACCTGGTACAGAACGCCTTGCAGGCGCTGGCCGGCCGTGAAGACGGCAAGGTCTGCGTCGAGACCGAGATCGCGCGCCATGAAGACGGCCGCGTGCGGGCCGTGCGCCTGAAAGTGGCAGACAATGGCCCTGGGTTCAGCGACAAGGTGCTCAAACGTGCGTTCGAACCCTACGTCACCACCAAGAGCAAAGGCACTGGCCTGGGACTTGCGGTGGTGAAGAAAATTGCCGACGAACACGGCGCGCGCGTTCGCATCGTCAACCTGCCCCCCCAGAATGCAGGCAGCGATGCGCCGTCGGGCGCGCAGGTTTCGCTATCATTTTCCAGCTTCATTGAACAGAAGGATCCTCCAGTGAATGGCCCGGCCCACCCACCCGGCGCCTGAACGCTGTCTCGGACATCCATGGCAACGATACTTGTAGTCGACGACGAGATGGGCATCCGTGCCCTGCTGTCGGAAATCCTCACCGATGAAGGTCACGCCATCGAGCTGGCCGAAAACGCCGCTCAGGCCCGTGCGGTGCGCGAGCGCCTGCGGCCGGACCTGGTGCTGCTCGACATCTGGATGCCCGATGTCGATGGCATCACCTTGCTCAAGGAGTGGGGTGCCAGCGGCCAGCTGACCATGCCGGTGGTCATGATGAGTGGCCACGGCACGATAGACACCGCGGTCGAGGCCACCAAATACGGCGCCATCGCCTTCCTCGAAAAGCCCATCACGTTGCAAAAGCTGCTGCGTGCCGTCGAGCAGTCGCTGGCTCGCACGCCTGCACGCCCGCCGGCCCCGATGGGCGCGCCCACCGCCTACCGCGGCGAAATCGGGTTGACGGTCGAATCCGCGATGACTGGCGGCGTCGGCCTGCCCGCGCTGCCGGTGGACCTCGGCCCGCAACCCGAACAAAGCTTCGACCTCGACCGCCCGCTGCGCGAAGCCCGCGACGCCTTCGAGAAAAGCTACTTCGAATTCCACCTCGCCCGCGAGAATGGCTCGATGACCCGCGTCGCCGAAAAAACCGGCCTGGAGCGCACCCACCTCTACCGCAAGCTCAAGCAGCTTGGCGTCGACCTGACCCGCAACAAACGCGGCAGCATCGCCTGAAACCATGCTATAGTGTTTGACTTCGCTGATCGCACATCAACACGCTTGATTGCAGCACAGCAAAGTGATTGGCCTGGTAGCTCAGTTGGTAGAGCAGCGGATTGAAAATCCGCGTGTCGGTGGTTCGATTCCGCCCCAGGCCACCAGGAACGCTAAGCCCTTGATTCTTAACAGGATCAGGGGCTTTTTGCTTTCCGGCATACGCCTAACCCGCTTGGATTGGTACACCAGGCAGGTACACCGTGGCATCAATTCCCACTGCGTCTAGACTCGCTGGCACCCGCATCCCGCGTCGTCGTTCGTTCATGGCTCAGCCGTTCAAGCATCCCGCCTCCGGCATCTACTACCTGCGCCGCAAAGTGCCACCCGAATTGAGGGCGTCTCTCGGGCGTGAGTTCAAGCAGTCACTGAAGACCCGCGAGCCCGCGGAGGCCAAGGCCCGTTTTGCAGAAGCCTGGGCGCAGGCTGAGGCTGCCTTTGCTGCCGCTCGGGCTCAGCTCGCCGGAGTCGAAGCAATCGGCGTCGGCGATGCGCATCAATTGGCCGCAAGATGGTTTCGCGAGGAGCAGGCGCGCGTTGAGCGGGAAGGTGCGTTCACTGAAATGCTCGCGGAGGGCTCTAGAACGGCCTCTGGGCGTGGCGATGAGGTGGGTGAATGGGCTACCAGCTACTCCACGTTTGAAGCGGCTGCAGAGGAGGGGAATGGCCCGCCGAATGACGATTGGGCTGCGGTGGTCGCTCCCCACATTGCCAAGGCCCTCAGCAAGCACAAGTTGCCCCGACCGGCGCCCGGTAGTCGTGCAGCCGAACATCTGAGCGCAGCATTCTTGGAGCATCTGCATAAGCTCTCTGATTGGGCCATGAGCCGATACGAGGGGCGGTATTTGGCGCTCGGGCTTGGCGTGGCCCCTGTACAGCACTTGCGCTCGGAGGGACCCAAGCCGTCCATGTCGAAAGCGGTGAAGCTCATGGCACTGTTCGATGAGTACAGCACCGATAAGACCCTCAACGATGGCGACACGCGAGCAACTCGCAAGACCCTGGCGAGCTTTCAGGCGACGGTGCAGCGCTTCACAGAGTTGATGGGCGACTTGGACATCACTGCCATCAACCGCGAGGTTGTAGCCCGGTATCGTGCCGAGCTTGCTCGCTTGCCTGCCAAGGGGGAGGGGACTCGGGGACTCAATGCTTCTCAGCTGATAGCAAAGGCCGAGAAGGAGGGGCTGCCGCGTCTGTCTGAGCCGACGATCCTCAACCACATTCGAGCGGTGTCGGCGGTGCTGAGTCATGGTGTGCGGCTGCAGCGGCTTCCCGAGAACCCAATCATTGCTGGCGGCGTCGGTCGTAGTGCGGCCAAGGCTGCCACACGCCGAGTGGCCGGGATCAGGCGGCGCAAGGACTATTCGCCTGATGAACTGCGGGCCATCTTCACTAGCCCTGCCTTTACGGAGACAGATTGGGCACCGCCGCGTGCTGCGTTCGGCAAGGCTTGGTACTGGCTGCCGCTGTTGCTGTACTACACCGGAGCACGCAGGGAAGAGCTTGCGCAGCTGAAGGCATCCGATGTCAAGAAGTCGCCTGATGGCATCTGGCACCTGAACATCCTTGCGGCAGAAGACGAGGAGGACGGTAGCCGCGGGGTCAAGACTGAAGGCAGCCGGCGTCTGCTTCCGCTACACCCGGACTTGGTCAAGCGAGGGTTCCTTGACTATGCATCGTCGTTGCCGACAAAGGGGCAACTCTTCCCAGACTTGAAGCCAAGCCCTAGTGGCTACTTTGGTGCGAACTTCGGCAAACGGTGGGCGGTATACCTGAAAGAGACTGTGAAGCTGGATAGCTCAGTCAGTCCCATTCACGGATTCCGCCACACCTTCAAGACGCTATCCCGCGATGTTGGCATCCCTGAAGACGTGCATGACGCGATCACAGGCCATGCGGGAACCGGAGGCATTGCACGGGACTATGGTTCTATGACGCTGCGGCGGATGGCTGAAGAACTCGCCAAGTACCCGGAAGCTCCAACCGTCTGAACCGCCATTGCTTACACAGCAGGCGCGCGCCTAACAAGAGGAAGGCTTCTTGAAGGCCTACGCGGAGCACAGGCCCCTTTCCTGCGGGGCCTTCTTCCAAGCCTGCGGGCCTCGGGGCAGACTCAAGGACATCTGAGACTACGGAGCTTCCAGCCGGACGGCCTCTGGCAGTCGGGGGACGAGGACACTCTGGAACTCTCGAACTCTCAAGGGCTCAGGGACTTCTAGGCTTCTGCGCTACTCGCTTGGCCTCGGGCAGGCTATCAAGCTCTTAGAGGCCTTCATTAGGCTTTGCACTGGGGACAGTGCACATAGATGCGCGATGTGCTTTTATTCGATTTACTCGGTTCTCTCTGTTAGTAGGGTACCGAATTGCAGGCCCCTATTTCCGACAACCATCGGGCATGGGTTCGTCCAGGCGGGCAGGGGGGATATGGCGTCTCGATTGAGTCACATCCCCTCTCGCCTAAGTCCACAATTTTTTTGAAATTTCAGGGGCGCTGCGTATCAGCCTCAGCCTTCGGCTTGGCTTGCGTGGTATACCCTCGCTAAGCCCATTGGGTTGACTTTCTCTCCCATGAAGTCAAAGTATTCCCTTCCTCCATGCTGTCGCCCCAAGTCGAAGTCAGGGTCGCCCTGCAGATCCAGTGATTCAACGGTGAAGGGCACAGCCTTCGCCCTGCTGCCACCCATCAGGCGAACATGCCCCGCGGCGATGAGTTGGGCATAGTCTTCGCCGTCCATTATTGGAATTCCGCTGAGTTGGATCGCGGCGTCGAAGAACCCTGTGAGGTATCCGCGTGCAAATTTCTCATGCAGGAATGTTTGGTACCTGCTTGCGTCGAGGCTGCAGAAGGCCAGTTGCACGCTGAGCGTGTCTGCGGCGCCCGATATGAATCGCCCCAACACAGCGCCCGGCGACATGGCTGGCTGCTGCTTCTTCTTGAAGAGTCCGAACATTTTGCTGAAGTCCATCTGGGTGGATAAGAGTGGCTGACCTTGTTGCCCAATCGGGGGGCTTCCGTTGCCGACTCAGGCGAGCTTTCTTGTGCTCTCAGGGATGTAATCCGGAATCGGGTCTATGAAGGCGTACACCTCCTGGTCCAGTTCCTCGCAAGCGGGGCATGTTTTCTCCCGGCGCTGTTTGTTGCTCAGAGGGTTGGAGCACCGCTCGCATCTGAAGGGCATGAACGCCAAGACGATGAGCGCCATTCCGAGAGATAGAAAGCCAAGGGTCCCCCAAGCGAGAGCGCTGCGGTTCTTGCGGTAGGCCAGGCCCCCTGTAGCAATGCCAGGGATGCCGAAGAAGACGAGGTCCACGAACATGGACATTGCTGTGACGCGCATGGCTGCTCCTAAAAAAGCGGGCACAGCAAGTCTACCAATGAATCCTTTAGGTTGTAGTCCTATAGGTTGCGGATTGGTCCACTGTGCTGGTGAGCATCAACAACAAGTCAGACTTCGGCGCCGCGTTTCTGTTCGCCAGGAAGGCGCAGGGCCTCACTCAGGAGGACTTCGATGAGGTGTCCAGCCGGGTCTATGTCAGCGCGCTGGAACGAAAGATCAAGCAGCCGACCCTCCCCAAGGTTGACGAGCTAGCCGCGCGGATGGGCTTGCATCCTTTAGCGGTCCTCGCCCTCGCCTACTGTCTGCCTCTAGGCGAACGGGGGGAAATTGATCAGTTGCTGGCGATGCTGCGACAAGAGCTTCTTGCCGTTACCAAGCTCTGATTGGCTAGGTCTGTCGCCGGCTCTCTTGCAGCAAGGGTTTTCTGATTTTTCCCTCAGTGTCCTCCGTGTTCGTGGACAATCCTTGGGTACTAAAGGGAGGTTGCTGATGACGCTTTTTCAGTTGGTCAAAATCACGCTCGATGAACTCTATAAGGAGGCGGTCCAGCTATATGGGGTTAAAGTCGATGACGAGATTAAGTCCCGGTTTCTTTACCTGACAACGAGCTACACCCAGCTCTCGTCGACCACACGGGCTCCAATCGACTACAAAGATCCGGCGATTAGGTTTGCGTATGTCTATAAGTACACCGCAAGTCACGGAGACTACGTTGTTCAGTTGCTGGCGATCCTAGCGCAGGCGCTCGGTGGTAAAATTTTCCAGTCCGATGTGGGGCGAGTGAGTTGCATCGGGGGTGGGCCGGGGAGCGACGTCATAGCTGTCGTCAAGTATCTTGCCGACTCGGCTGGCAAGGAAGCTGTCAACAAGTTGATGGTCTATCTGCTCGACAAGGAGCAGGCTTGGGCGGACTCGTGGAGCGAGCTAAACATGAAGCTGTCTTCCTCAACCGTTCAGCTCCACACGGCGTTCCAGCAAATGGATGTACTCAATCCCGACTGGACGTCACAGCGCAAATTCCTTGAAGCTGACGTGTTCACCCTCAGCTACTTCGTATCTGAGGTATACGCGCTTGACGGAAGCGGTGTCGTCACCCAGTTCTGGCAGCGCTTGTTTAAGGAGGCGAAGTCGGGTGCGATCTTTCTGTACGACGACAACGGTAGCGACACCTTCAACAATTACTTTGACTACCAGTGGAAGACTGCGGGGTTGCAACTCCTCTCGCAAGAATCGAACGTTCGGTGGTACCCGCGCAGTTCAGAGCAGAAGTCCGAGCTCGCTTTCTACACCGCCAAGTTCAACGCGATTCCCAAGGTTCAGAGCACGCTGAGCTATCGCATCCTTCGCAAGCCATGACTCTTGATCTGTTCGCAAGCGAGCCGGCTCTTGAGCGTCTTCAGATCGAGGATGCGGAGATCAGTTTCGCCCGACAGATTGATCTAGGTGAGCCTACTGATGAGGTGCTGCGAGAGCTCATTGACAGCACCCCATGGCGGCAGGAGGCGGTGACTATCTACGGGAAGAAGCACCTGCAGCCTCGACTGGTCGCGTGGTATGGCGATGTTGGGCGGACTTACTCGTACTCGGGCATCTCATTGGAGCCGCTGCTCTGGACCGACACCCTCGCCAAGTTGCGGGACATCGTGCAAGACCTCGTCAATGAGCGATTCAACAGCGTTCTGTTGAACTACTACCGCGATCATCGAGATAGCATGGGCTTTCACAGCGACGATGAGAAAGAGTTGGGCCCGACTCCGGTTATTGCGTCAGTCAGCCTGGGCGCAACTCGCACTTTTGTGCTCAAGCACAAGACTCGGCCTGAGCTGAGCCCCGTCCGCTTGGAACTGCCTTCGGGAAGCCTGCTGCTGATGAAGGGGCTCACGCAGAAGAACTGGAAGCACGGCATCGACAAGCAGTCGAAGCCTTGTGGCCCACGGGTCAACCTGACGTTTCGCCGGATTGTTCCGAGATGAGCGCGTCTGAGCAGCTCGATCCCTGTCTTCGCGCCGATGACAACAGGGCTCTACTGGCGCGAGGTGGCCTGATTGATACCCTCTTTTGGTACACTTAACTCCGTTCGCTAGACTTAAAAACTCTGCCAATTCATAGGGTTAGCTTCCTGAGGTGCCGTGTCGGTGGTTCGATTCCGCCCCAGGCCACCAAATCGCAAGCCCTTGATTCCGAACGGATCAAGGGCTTTTTGCATTCAGCCTGCGAGGCGTTTCGCGGCGTCTTGCAACCCTGCAAAGATGGCGTTGGTCACCTGGGTGTCCCATCCCTGCGGCAGCCCCGCGCCGACCTTGGCGATGACCTCCGGTGTTCGCGAGACGATCTGTTCAATCAGGTAATCAATCTCCCGCCCATCTTCCGTCAGCACACCATGCCGTTTGCCGAGCGCCAGCCAGTGCCGGCGCAGGATGTCCCGCATCTTCCAGTGCGCGTTTGTTGACCGCACGGCCATGGCCATCCTGGCCTTGAGCGGTGGGAGGTTCGATGGCCCCTTGCCCGGCACCGGGTACGCTGACAGCACGTCGTACAGCGGTGTCAGTTGGTAGCGGCCGCCGGGGCGCAGGAACAGGCTGAAGTTCTTGGCGTGGCCGTCGGTGGCGCACAGCATCCAGAAGAGCAGTTGCGCCTTGAAGAAGTCGCGGCGGTCTTGTTCGCGGGTCGTCGAGCCATCGAGCACATCGAGGATGCGGTCCATGCCCGGCCCGCCGTCGGCTTCGTACTTCGCTTCGGGCGGCACGCCGGTGGCTTGGCACATGTCCTCCTGCGGCAGCCGGACGAGGCGGTTCTCCCCGGAAGGATGCGTCCACCAGGCGCGGTCGAAGCGCTCGATGACCAAGGCTTTCACGTCCTCGAACTGCAGCGGGTGACAGGTCGCAACGGGCAGCCCGAACTCGCGCAGGATCAAGGCGCACAGCCACTCGTTCTCGACCGAGTCGCGCATGTCGAGCTTCATTCCGCCGATGAGGCCCAGCGGCAGCTTGAAGATGTGCGTCGTGGGCGTGCTGCCACGCGGAAGGCACCACTGGCCGTCTCGCAGCAGCAGGGCCGTCTTCTCCTGGGCGCCGGCAATCGAGATGCGGAAGTCGTCGTCATCGCCGCCCCAGCCCATGGCATTCAGGGTCGTCGTCCCGCGCAGGACCTGGGCCACTTGCGCTTCGCTCAAGGACTCGGCCTGCAGGGGCGCGGTGCCGGTGGATCTTGTGCCCTCAGGGAGGATTTCGAGCGCACCAACGCAGTCCCGACCGATCTCGGCCAGCAACTCGAACGCCCTGGTGGATCCGGTGTTGAAGCGGCGTGCCAGCCGTTCCCGGATGTCCTTGCTGTCGGGCAGCAGGTTCTCGAAATAGGCGCGGACCTTGTCGCCACGATGCGGCGCATTGCCCGGCGTGAAAGGCAAGGACAGGGACAGCGGGCGCCCTTGCTCGGACTGGGTCCAGGCCGCGTCGTACTGGAGGGTGTCTGGCGCGTTCGGCGCGAGGCTCCAGTTGCCGACGTAGGCCCCGTTCATCCAGAGGCCCAGTGTTCGGGTGTGAGAGCGGCGCCCCATGGCTACCAAGCCGGCTTGTCGGTAGCGGTGCGCTGACCAGGTGGGTCGGGTGCCGGCGTGGGGGAGGGCTTCCCGAGCGCCAATTCGACGCCCAGGATGTTGAGCAACTTCAGCAACCGCGCGGCGCCCACCTTGTCGGCGTTGCGCTCCATCGCCGAGTAAGTCTGCTGGGAGACACCCAGGCGCAACGCAACCTCGCCCTGGGTCAGGTCGGCTTCCTTTCGGAAGGCCTGCAGCAGCGATGGCAGTTGCTCGGCGGTGCGTACGGTGAACTGGGCCATACAGTCTTTGATGCGTGAATGGAGCTTACGTGCTAAAAGCTGTATTTGCAATCTACTGCTTGTGGGCTGTTTCTGCAGATGCCTGTCCAACTGCTGGAGCCGACGGAGTTCGGCGGGCATCAGCGGCTGTCCGGTTTGCCTTCGGGGCCGGCGCTGCCAGCGTCAGTGGGGCGCAGGGGCTTTTGCTTTCCGGCGCATGCCTGACCTGCTTGAGCGGGTACAACGGGCACCAAGGCGTCACAGAAACTCTGGCTTTATCTTGGCCGACTCGGCGGCAAGCCTGGTTAAACGGGTGGCCTGTCCCACCACGAAATCTCTGAGTTGCCCTGCGAAGGCGCGCTCATCGTCGTCGATGTAGTCATCCGCCATGGCCTGTGTCGGCGCGTGCGCCATCACAAGCTTGGCCAGCCGCACGGCCTCGCGTTTGAGCAGGTTCCTGTCGAGCCCGCATCGCTTTGCAAAGTCGGCCAGCTGAAACGCACTCACCTCATTGAGCGAGAAGGCATCGCCCCAGGCCATGGCCAACTCGTGGGCGATGCCTGGGTACTGCACCACACTGACCAGGTCGTACCAAGGCGCCGGGTCCAGTCCCTCGCGGCGCACGAAGAATGAGAAGTTCTTGCCATGCGCGTCGGAGTTGCCGATGAGGAACTGGAACAAGGCCCACCTCAGCAAGGTCATGCTCGCCGCGGCCTTGTTGACGGTTTGCTCGACGCGCTCGAACAGCATTTCGAAGCTCACGCCCTCCCGGATGTTGCGCACGTGCTCGCCACTCCCCAAGTTCCGCTCGTACTTGTAGCTCTCGGGCAGGTCCGAGGCCTGGCAGGCGTCGATGATGTGCAGGCGCTTCACGGTGGGCTCGTTGGCGCCATGCGCGGCACCTTCCACGACGCCTTGAACGACAAGCCGGTCGAACCGGCGAACGACGAGTACCGGCCTTGGTGTCCGATAGATGCTGACCTCGGCGACCGGCAACTGCATGCGACTAGCCAAGGACATGCAGAAGTGTTCGTTGACGACCAGATGCGGCGTTGCCTGACGCGCAGGGTCTGGCTTGAGGATGTGGGTCGACGCCAGGGGCGGCTCGACCAGCAACAGGCGTCCTCCGTCGCTCAGCGGGCGGTCCAGGTAGACCATCAACTTGTCTTGCACGCCCGCAATCGACATGCGGACCTTGCCATCCCAAACCGCCAGCGGAATCTGGTCGCGCTCGGCGATTCGTCTGTCCAGTTCTTCGCGGGTCACTTCACGCGGCGGCTTGGCGGCGACGACGGGCGGCACTTCATCCGAGCGCCAGAAGCGGAACGCCCCGGTGGTCTCGGTCCCCAGTGCGCTGATGAGCGCGTAGATGTTCGACTTCGATACGCGGTAGGTCGTGGCCGTGATGTCGAGTGCGCGGCCTTCGGGGAGCAAGTTCTCCACAAAGCGCTTCACTGCGCCGATGGCATGGCCGTCGGCCGAGGGCTGGAAGGGCAGCGCGGGCGACAGTGGAAACGCACCCGGCGCCGCGACCCAGTCCGCGTCGTAGTCCAGTGACCACCGGTCGTTCAAGGCCTCGTAGCCGAGCGTCGCCACCTTCTGGTCATCCGCCCAGAGGGTGAGCGCATGCGGCGCAATGGGGGCGTCGGTGGCCGAGTTCATGGCTGCCCCGGAAGCTCGACTCTGGGATGCAAGACGGACTGCATCATCGGATGGTCCTTGGGGCCGAGCACGAGTGCGAGCCCCAGGCTGTCCAAGACCGCCAGCAGCTTGTCCAGTCGCACGGAACCCTTGCCGTTTTCGAGGCGGGAGAGCAGGTCGACGGAAACGCCGCTCAAGGAGGCCGCATCGTCAATGCGGAGCGACTGTGCTCGACGCCGTGCTCGGATGGCTGGGCCAAGGGTGCTCGCGTCGGTAATGTGCAGGAGCGCGGGGTCGGTGAGGCTCGAAGTCATTTCGGAATTCCCGGGATGATGGCCTCAGGTTTGCGGCCGGAGGAGGAATTTCTGGAATTCCGAAATAGTGCCATGACTCGGCTTTGGTGGCGCGGTAGTTCACTAAATTCCGAAATTCACACCGAATCCCAGACTCTGACGGCCTCGCGCCTTAAATTCCGAAACGAGCTTGCCTGGCATGCGACACCAACGCCAAGGCCGGATTGCAGGGGCGAGGCGCCGGCGGAACTCACGCCCATGGGGGCTTGAGGGGAAGCCGATCAACCTTCGGCCAAGGCGCGCAGGGCCACCGTGTAGCGCTTCCAGGTGACCGCATGCACATCAACGTCCGTCAAATGCGCCTCAGCGATCGGTCGTCCTTGCAATCGAAGCGCGATCGCCATTGGCACATGGCCCAGCCTGCTCCCGGTGACCGTTGACACCGAAAAGGCAGGTGTTCGATGCCAATCTTCCCTGGTCAAGACGACGGGGTCGAGCCTGTGCGGCAAGTTGCATGCATCAATCGCGTGGAAGCGGACGCCGGCCAGATAGAAGGACAGGTTCAATGCGTGCGCTCCGCGGGGCCCGAATGAGCCCAGGATGGTGGCGCTGCAGATCGCGATGCCGGACTGAACGACAGTTCTTCTATGCAAGGCGTCCTCCACAGCACGACGCACCCTGCCGTGCATAGTCCAAGTCATGCAATGCGCCAAGCTGGTCATCTGTGAAGCTGCTGCAGACCCCGCGAGCCCAGTTCTTCACCGTAGCGCTGACGGCGGATGCGATTGCGATGGCGTGGGCAGCCTCATTGACGTTGGCTTGCACGCGCTTGTTGTCGATTTGGCTGAGGCAGGCGTGTTTGACGTACAGCAACCAAATGGCTCGGCAGTCCTGATCTCCATTTGCGTAGGAACGCAGCAGGCTTGTGAAGAGATCCATGAAGTTGCCATCTTCACTCAGGAGTTCGCGCAACTCCGCCAGCGGACTGGACATGTAAGCTGAGTCCCTTGCGATTACTTCATTGCTCAGCATGCGCCGCAGAAGCCCGACGATGTATCTGCCCATCCCTTCGGTCAATTGGGCGTCAGGGTCGCGGACGACCTTGTTCAACAGGCCCGCCATGACTTCGGGCGTGGGCACGTCGCTCAGGACGACCGCACTGATGTAGCCGTTCTCATCGGAGGTCTTGGCCGTCTTGGTGCCGCGCGTCGCGTTCAAGTAGTCCTCGCCCGAACCGAGTTTGGTCTTTGCGATGTTGGTTAGCAGTCCGAGCTCGGCGAGATCGCGATTGATCTGGATGAGTGCGGCCTCCAGTGCACCGGTCGAGGAGCCAAAGATGCGGTAGTCGTCGACGAAGCGGATGTAGTCGCCGGCGTAACGGGCCACGATCTTGTCCACCTCGCCGAGGTAGCAATTGCCCAAGAAGAAGACGGCATCGTTTATCAAAGGAATGCCCGGCCCTGGCGAAAATGAGTTGATCAAGGACATGAGCAAGTGCGCGGCTGGCGAGGGGCCGATTCTGGCGAAAACGAATTGCGCAAATCGAGCGCGATCAATGCTACCGAAAGCATCGTGCAAATCGATCTGCAGCAGGCAATCACCCGCCCTGCAGCGCGCATCGGTTGCACCTTGAAATCTGGCCCAGGCCAACAGCTGTGGCTCGATCAGTGCCAGCAGGTCAGGGTCCCGGTTGTAGCGGTAGCTGTGGACGCGTGGATCAAGGCACCCGGCCGCAAGGGCGGGCGCTAACGCCGACACGCATGTCTGCAGCATGATCTGCTCGTTGACCGATGGCTGGCTCCAAATTTTCAGTTGCCCTGAACGCTTGGGGACCGGGATGCTGAATGGTTTGGGAACCACCAGACCTCGTGAGAGATCCCTCAGGCGCCTGACGATGGCTTGTTCGCGCTCGCCGTAGTCGATCACGAGAGGATCGACCCAAGGTGGCAATGCGTTGCTGTACGAGACCACGTCAAATGCCAGCCGAATGCCGAGTTGCACCGGCAACCCATCGAGGGCCGTGAGGCGGCGATTGGCAGTCACGGCGCAGAGGCGCCGAAGATGTCCTTCGGGTTCCACGTGACGACCATCGGGTAGACGAGTGCGGCAACGGTCAGGACGAACAGGTTGGCCGGCAACTCGACCGAGGGATATGTGGCAGCGACCGATCTGATGGCGGCATTCACTGCCAAGCCAATGCCGCCAAAGAAGAACGTGATGACCAAGAAGGTCTTGGTGCCCAAATGCACCTTGCGGGATGAAGCCCACAGGGCGACCGCGATGAACAACAGCAAGGTGCGAATGTCGTGGTGAACAAGAGATGTTCGTTGTTTGCCCAGGGAAAACGCGTCTTGCCAGGACAGGTTGATGGATTGAGCAGCGCCTTCGATCTCGAACGACGGCCACCGTTTGTACAGAGACAGGTCGATGCGTGAAGGGCGAGAAGATTGCGGAAGTGTGGAGAAGAAGGATTTGTAGAAGTCCCCGATCTCGAGCTCCTGCCGTTTGTTCCAGGTCGTTCCGATGGCCGGAATGAAAAGGTTTTCAATGCCGTCGTCGCCTGCCTTCAAAACGAGTTTTGGCAGAACCTTGTCCAAAGCGTCCGTCGATACGTGTTCACCTTCCTCGAAAAGCGCGATGTAGAGGCCGAGAAATGGGAACCTCTTGTCGATTTCCGGGCCAGGGGGCACTCTGAAGGCGATCACTTCACCTGCAGCGTGCTTCCGCCCGAGCAACGTGAGCAGCGCCTGTGCATCTTGCGGCGAAACCTGCTGCAGCTTAAGAAGAACCGCGCGCGCCAGTGCGGCAGGCTTGATTTTCCCGTTGTCGACAAAAGCCGAAATCGCCAGACCGGTTTCTCTTTTGTCCCAGTCGCCGAGAGGCAGCGCTTCTTCGAAATCGTCAATCGACACCAAGACCTCGTGGCCTTTGAGGGTACCCATCAGGTAGGGAGGATCGGCGAGCAGATCGTTCACGTTGACTTGGCCGACCACCAAACGAGTTTCGAAGAGTTGCGGCGCCAGGCAAACGTCTATCGTCAGGACAAGCAGGGGCAACGAGATCCAAAAAGTGGTTGCCCACCGATCCTTGCGAGAACTGCCAGTGGGGCTTGGCATCGAAGACCCTCCAGGTGGCCGACGGACGAAAAGGGCCGTGCGCGTCCAGCTTCAGGCTTCTCCTCAGGCCGCCATGATCCGATGTGGGGTAGCCTGTCGCGTCGGCATGAACGCCGGCACACGCCACGCGCCGGTGTCCGCCGAAGCCACCGTCGGTTCCGGCAGCAAGCCGCGGGCGATGGCGATGTTGGCGGCTTCGGTGCGGGTGCTGGCGTCGAGCTTGGCCAGGATGGCGCGCACGTGGGCTTTGACGGTGCCGGCGGCGATGGCCAGGCGGTTGCCGATGGTCTTGTTGCAGCAGCCCTGGGCCAGCAGGGTCAGCACGTCGTGTTCGCGCGAGGTGAGGGCTTCGGTGCTGAGGCTGTTGGCCAGTTCCTGAGCAGCGACCGGGCAGAGGTAGCGCCGGCCTTGGGCCGCGGCGCGCACGGCGCATTGCAGCTCGGCCAGGCTGCAGCCGCTGGCGACATAGCCGAGCACGCCTTTCTCCATCGCCCGCTGGATCTCGAATTCGCGCGGCTTGCCGGCCATGGCGACGATGCCGGCGCGGCCGGGATTGTCGAGCTGCATGGCGGCTTGGTGGTCGCAGACGATCACGCGTGCGCCGCGGCCGTGTTCGATCTGCGCGGAGCCCGTGGTGTCCACCGACACCTCGAATTCCGGCACCTGGCCCAGCGCGGACATCAGGCCCATCGCGAGGATGGGTTCGGTGTGCTTGACGATGACACGTTGGGCGAGGGCGGCGAATTGGGGCATGGCTTTTTCCTGAACAGTGATGAGATGTCTGAGTCCTTGATCAGGATCGTAGGGACTGTGTCGTCTCAAGGCTGTACACAAAAAGAGGTAGCGGTGCTCCCAAGGTGCGCAGGCGGGGTCAGGTATCCAGGTCGATGATGCCGCGGCGCAGCGCGATCATCACGGCCTGCACCCTGTCCTTGGCCTCGAGCTTGGCCAGGATGTTTTTCATGTGGACCTTGATGGTGCCTTCGGTGATGCCCATCTCGGCCGCGGCGAGCTTGTTGCGGCCGCTGTTGGCCACCATGCGCAGCACTTCGATCTCGCGTGGCGAAAGCGCTTGCTGGCCGGCGTGTGCACCGATGGCGGCGGCCATCGCCGGCGGGATGAAGTCCTGGCCCTGGTGCGCCGCGCGGATCGCGCTCAGCATCTCGCTGCGGATCATCGTCTTGAGCAGGTAGCCCTTTGCGCCTGCGCGCAGCGCCCGCACTGCCTGCGCATCGCCGCCATAGGTGGTCAGCACGACGATGCGGGCGTCCGGCGCCTCGGCTCGGATCGCGGTGATGGCCTCGATGCCGTCCATGCCGGGCATCTGCAGGTCCATCAGCGTGACGTCGGGCCGGTGCTGGCGGAAGGCGTCCACCGCGGCGTGGCCGTCGTCGGCCTGGGCGATCACGGTCATGTCGTCCTCGGCGTCCACCAGGCCGACGATACCGGTGCGCACGACCATGTGGTCATCGGCCACCAGCAGGCGGATGGGCGCAGCGGGCTGCGGGGCAGGGTTCATGGACTGTCTTTCTGGTGGTGGCTGGCGCTGTGCGCGGCGAGCCGTTTGCGCAGCCGCTGCAGCGGCGCCGCCAGCCAGCGCGGGAGGGTGTGGCGGAAGACGCGCTGCGGCCGCAGTTGCAGGCAGACCTCGGTGCCACCCGTCTCGCGGCGGCGGATGAGCAGCTGGCCGTGGATGCGCGCCGTGCGTTCCGTCATGCGGATGATGCCGCAGTGGCCGAGCCGGGCGGGGCCGGCCAGTGCGAGTTCGTCGATGCCGCGGCCATCGTCGCGCACCTCGAACACCAGTGAATGTCGCCGGTGGCGAACTTCAAGCTCGACTGTGCCTGCGCGCGCATGCCGGCAGGCATTGGCCAGGGCCTCGCGGGCGATGTAGAAGACCTCGCGGCGCATGGCCGGGCGCAGCGGCGGCAGGCGTGGGTCGCCGTGGAAGCTGAACTGCACGCCGTGGCGCAGCGCGAGGTCCGCGCCCAGGCGCACCAGGGCCTGGACCAGGTCCGGCTCGTCGGCGCCGAGGTCGCCCAGCTCGGGTAGCCGGTCGCGTGCGCCGGCAATGATGGCGTCGGCGTCGTCGAGCAAAGCCTCCAGCTGGTGGCGCGGGGCCTCGGCCGGCGGCAGGCGGCTGGCGATGACCTGCAGGTTCAGCACCAGGCCCTGCGTGCTCTGCAACAGGTCGTCGTAAAGCGCCAGGGCGACCCGGTCGCGCTCGCGCAGCCTGTCCTCGGTGCGGGCGCGCCTGCGCCGGTTCCGCTGCCGGACGTGCCAGGCCCAGGCCAGGCCGACCACGGCCAGCACCACGGCGCTCCATGCCAGCAGTTGCACGCTGGCCGGCGCATCGCGGGGGGCGGACAAGGGCGCAGTCTGCATGGCAGCACCAAAGGCCTGGCCAGGCAGCAGGGCGCAAGCGACCAGGCGCTGGGAAAGCCGTGGTCGGGGCGATCGGGATCGGCTCGCCGGACCGTGTCTTTCTTGGGGCATGGAAATGGAGGTCGCAGGATGTGGCCACTGTAGGCAGCCGTGCCGGAAAAGCGATATCCAAAAAGAGGTAGGGCCGTGAGGCCCTGGCCAGATGGCAGAGGCCGCGCTGTCCCGGATGGGTGAACGGGGCTCGGCTGCCCGCCCGATGCCGCCGCGGCGCGCCGGCCCTCCAATGGGCTTCTCGCAGAAAGGATCCACATGTCCCACCCCCTCACGCCCGAAACCGCACCAGTGTCCCAAGCCTTTGGCAGCCTCGCAGACGTGCGCATCGGCCTGTCGGCCGACGTACGCCATGCCAGCGTGGCCGCGCTCAATCGCCTGCTGGCGCACACCATGGCCTTGCGCGACCTGTACAAGAAGTCGCACTGGCAGACCGCCGGCCTGGTCTTCTTCGAACTGCACCAGCTGTTCGACAAGCACTACGAAGAGCAGGTCGTGCTGATGGACGCACTCGCAGAGCGCGTGCAGACCCTGGGCGGCGTGGCGCATGCGCTGGCCGGTGATGTGGTCAGCGAGTCGCGCCTGTCGCGTGCGCCGCGTGGCATCGAGACCGCGCACCATCAGCTCGAACGACTGCTGGATGCGCACGAGTTCGTGCTCGGCGAGGCTCGGCCGCTGGCGCGCGCCGCGGCCGAGCTGGGCGATGACGGCACCAACGACCTGATCGTCAGCCAGTTGATCCGGCTGCACGAGCTGCAGAGCTGGTTCGTCTGGCGCCACATCTCGCGGCCGGCCTGAGTTGCGCGGCTTCCCCGGCGAAAAGCGCGGTCGCCGGGGCGCAACAGTGACAGCCGAAGGGAGGGGTTGAGCCTCTCCCGTTTGGGCGATGTGGGCCTGCTGCAGGTGGGGGGCGCGACGCTCGCTGCGCGTGGGTTTGACTATGCTGCCGGCTGCCTCCCGTGGCCCTGGCCGCGGACCGTCACCCTGCCGTTGCCGCGCCTCCCATGTTGTTGGTCTTGCTGCGGTCGCCCGGCCGCCGTGCGACTGCCCGATTTGCGCTGTTGTGCCTGGCCTGGCTGCTCGCCTGTGTGGCCTGCGTCGTGCAGGCCCAGCCGGCAGACACTGCCGGTTTCGACGACCTCGGCCACACGATGTACACGCCGCGCCAGGGGGCGCCGGGCAACGTCAATGCGCTGGCCCAGACACCCGACGGTTTCCTCTGGCTGGGCACCTCCGAAGGCCTGTTCCGCTTCGACGGCCAGCGCTTCCTGCCGTACCGCGCGCCCGGTGGCCAGGCGCTGCCGGACGCCGACGTGATGAACCTGCTGGCCCTGCCTTCGGGCGAACTGTGGGCTGGCACACGCTTCGGCAACGTCTATGCCATTCGCGATGGCCAACTGAAGCAATACGGCCCGGCCTCCGGGCTGCCTGCGCATTCGATCTTCGGCCTCGCCACGGATCCACGCGGCCGCATCTGGGCCGCCACCAGCTTTGGCGTGTTCTACCTGGACGGTGAACGCTGGCACGAAGTGAAGGCGGCCAACGGCGCGACCTTGCAGGTGCTGGGCTTCCGTGCCTTCCTGGCTGATGGCGAGGGCCGACTCTGGGCCGTGGCCTCGGAGGCCGGGGTGTTTTCCCTCGAACCCGGCGCCAACGCCTTCGTCAAGCAGCGAGCGGCCAGCGAAGTCAGCGGCAACCTGCTGCTGGACAAGACCGGCGCCGCATGGATTGCCGACGACATGGGCGTGGCCGCGTTGAGCGGCCCACCACGCGGCATTGCGCAGCGCTCGCTGGCGCGCCTGGGCAGTGGCCGGCAGGCGACCTCGGTGCTGCGCTTCCTGGACGGCGACAGCGTGCTCTGGGGCCACAGCGACGGCCGCCTGCTGCGCCTGCCATGCGCCGCCTGTGCGGGCGACGGCACGCCGGGCCCGCTGGCGCTGAAGCGATGGCCGCGCGACCGCGAGCTGAGCGGCAGCCAGTTCCTCAGCTTCTTCGAGGACCGCGAAGGCAACCTGTGGATTGGCACCAATGGCGGGCTGGACCGCTTCCGCCCGCACAAGTTCAAGCGCGCGCTGGCCGATGGCATGCCGCTGGCGGACGTGGCCATCGCGACCGGCCCGGATGGCCGCCTGATGGCCGGCACACACGCCTCGGGCCTGTTCAGCACCGGCGCGGCCGGCACCCTCCGCGAGCCGTTTGGCAAGGCCGACGACAACTTCATCACCAGCCTCTACCGCGCCCGAGACGGCACGCTGTGGGTGGGCGGCGACGGCGAGTTGCATCGCAGCGGCCCGCGTGGCTACGAGCGCGAGCCCTTCCTGGCCGCGGGTGAGAACTACGAAGTCCAGGCCATGGCCGAGGACCGCGATGGTGGCTTCTGGGTCTCGGCCGCGCTGAGCGGGCTGTACCGCCGGAAGGACGGCCGATGGCTGCGCAATGGCGGGCTGGCCGGGCTGCCGGACCAGCCGCCGCTGTCGCTGGCGTCCGACGAAGGGCAGGGCCTGTGGCTGGGCTATCCCGGCAGCGAGGTGGCGCAGCTGCAGGGCGGCCGCGTGCGGCGCTGGGGCGCGGCCGACGGTCTGGCGGTCGGCAACGTGCTGGCCTTTTTGCAGGATGGCCCGGGCACCTGGGTGGCCGGCGCAACCGGCCTGGCGCTGTACCAGGCAGGGCGTTTCCGCATGGTCACCAGCGCCAGCGGCGAGCCCATTGCGGGCGTCTCGGGCCTGGTGCACAGCGCCGATGGTGAGCTGTGGCTGAACGCTGCTTCGGGTGTGATGCGCGTGTCGGCTGACGCACTGAGGCGTGTGGCCGCGGGCGGCGGCAGTGTTGCGCTGGAAGCCGAGACCTTCGGCGCGCATGCCGGTGTCGAAGGTCTGCCGGAGAACCTGCGGCCCATGCCCACGGCCGCCGAAACGCCGGACGGCCGACTCTGGTTTGCGACCACCAGCGGGCTGTTCTGGATCGAGCCGCGCCACATCCCGCGCAACCGCGTGGCGCCGCAGGTGCATGTGCTGGCGCTGGCGGCCGACGGCCAGACGCAGGCGCTGCAAGCCAAGCTGTCCCTGGCCGCCGGTACGCACACGCTGCAGATCGACTACACGGCCACCAGCCTCAGCGTGCCCGAGCTGGTGCGCTTCCGCTACCGGCTCGACGGCGTGGACGCCGACTGGCAGGTCGCCGGTGCGAGGCGCCAGGCCTTCTACACCAACCTGCAGCCCGGCCGCTACCAGTTCCACGTGGCCGCGACCAACGAGGACGGCGTGCCGGCTGCGACGGATGCCACCGTCAGCTTCGAGATCCCGCCCAGCTTCTGGCAGACCGGTTGGTTCATGGCGCTGTGTGCACTGGCCGTGGCACTGATGGCCTGGAGCCTGTACCGCCTGCGGCTGGGCACGCTGACGCGCCGGGTCCGCATGCGTTTCGAGGAGCGGTTGCGCGAGCGCGAGCGCATTGCCCGCGAGCTGCACGACACCTTGCTGCAAGGCACCCAAGGCCTGGTGCTGAGCTTCCAGCTCGCGGCCGGCAAGCTGCCGCGCACCGACCCGCGGCGCCAGGAGATGGAAACCATCCTGGACCGCGCCGACCTTGTCGTTGCCGAGGCGCGCGACCGGGTGCACGACCTGCGCAACCCGGACCCGTCCGAACAGGACCTGGTGTGCGCGCTGACGGCCGTTGGCGAAGACCTGGCGGCGGCCAGTGCGGCCAGCGCCGTGCGCTTCGAGGTGCAGGCCGACGAGGCCTTGCCGGCGCTGCGCCCCGAGATGCTGGGCGAGGCTTTCATGGCGGGCCGAGAGGCGCTTACCAATGCCTTCCGCCATGCCCAGGCCAGGACGGTGCAGCTTGAGCTGCGCCACGACCTGCGCCACCTCCACCTGCGCGTGCGTGACGACGGCAAAGGCCTGGACGCCGACACGCTCGGCCGCGGCAGCCGGCCCGGCCATTGGGGACTGGTCGGCATGCGCGAGCGGGCCGAGAAATCCGGCGGGCGTTTGCACATCCGCAGCGAGGCCGGGCAGGGCACCGAGGTCTGGTTGTGCTGGCCGTGCAAGGCGGCTTTCGAGCGACCGGCGGGTTGGTGGGCGCGCCTGCGGCAGCGTTTGAATCAGCGCCAGGTCGAGCGGGTCTAGTCCTGGACTTTCAAGGCCGCCAGTGCAGCGGCATGTGCGTGGGCGAGGTCCGGCGATGCATCGAAATACATGGCGTAGCGGGTTGCGAAAGCGTCGCTGCTGTCGCGGTCCAGTCGCAGCAGTGCACGTGCACGCTCGGCCACGGCCTGCGGCGCCAGCGCGGCGTCGCCGTCGGCATCCATCGCCTCGTCCAACATCACGATCAAGCGGCTCAGCGGTTCCAGCCAGCGCATCTCGTCGGCATAGGCCATCACCTGCAGGAACTCGCCGGCGGACTGCCGGCCGTGGCGCTTTTCGTAGGCAATGCGCTCTTGCTCGACCAGCGTGCGGTGCAGGTGCAGCAAGGCCTTGCGCAACGCGGCGCAGGCCTGGGGCGATGGGGGCGAGGCAGTGGTCACGGTCGGGCTCCGGTGGGCTGTGGGGTGGGGCAAATGGATGGGGCAGCGGGGCGACTCTGACACAGGCCATGCTTGTCGCGCCACTCCCATTCGGATTGGGCCAGGCAGGAGCCGGATGGCGATGCCGGTTGCCTGGCGAGGCAGTCTAAGATCGCCGCCACATGCCCAAGCACACCGCCCCTGCTGCTGCCCGTTGGTGGTCCGCCGACTGGACCTGCATCGCCCAAGCGCGCGCCCGGACAGGCCGGCCGCGGGCGCCGTTGTGGGTGGATGGCGTGGTGGCCGGATCGGTCGCGCAAGCGGACCTTGCCGCGCTCGCTGCCTGGCCGCAGTGGCTGCAGGTGGACGCGCAAGGCGTGGCGCTGACCGCACCGGCCGAAGCGCTCAGCGTGGTGCTGGCCGAGGTCAACCATGCACTGCGGGCGCAAGGCCTGATCCGCGCCTGGCGCGACGAGCCGTATCCGCTGCTCGACGACGAGGACAGGCTTTGCGCGACCATCGAACGTGCCTCGGCGCGCTTCTGGGGCACGCGGACCTTTGGTGCGCATTGCAATGGTTTCGTGGCCGATGCCACCGGCCGGCCGGCGCAGCTGTGGATCGCCCGCCGCTCTTTCGACAAGGCCACCGACCCCGGCATGTTGGACAACCTGATCGGTGGCGGCGTGCCGCTGGGCCAGACGCCACGCGAGGCCTTGCTGCGCGAAGCTTGGGAAGAAGCAGGCTTGTTGCCGGCGCAGATGGCGGTGCTGCGCCCTGGTCGGGTGCTGGCGCTGGACTGCGACCTGCCCGAGGGCCGGCAGGTCGAATGGCTGCATGTCTACGATCTTGCAATGCCGCGTGGCCTGCAGCCGCGGAACCAGGACGGCGAGGTGGCCGAGTTCAGCCTGATGTCGGTGGCCGAGGCCCTGGCCCGGGCCGCAAATGGCGAGATGACGGTGGACGCGGCCTTGTGCACGCTGGACTTCGCGCTGCGCCACCGCTTGCTGCCTGCGGACCAGGCCGAGCGGCTGGCGGAGCCACTGGCGACCTTGCTGGTTTCGCCCGAACATGCGGCGCGGTTCGATCCGCCCGTCTGAAAACCAGGCTTTGAGAAGGCTGGCGATGAAGTTGGTAACGAATCGTCATTCAGAAAAACTGAAGTGCTGCCTTCAATCGGCCTGAACCGCGCCGTGGCTCGCGCTGCGGACACTGCAGTCCTTGCATCACGCCACATGGCCCGCACCGGGCCGACAGAGAGAGCAACATGACCCGGTCATCATTCAATCAGTCAGAACGCTACAGCGGTGTGGCCATCGGCCTTCACTGGCTGCTGGCGCTGTTGATTCTTGGCGTGTTCGGCGTGGGTTTCTACATGGCCGACCTGCCGTTCTCCATGACCCGGCTGAAGCTGTTCAACTGGCACAAGTGGGCCGGCATGACCATCCTCGCGCTGTCCATCCTGCGCCTGCTGTGGCGTGCCACGCACCGGCCGCCCGCCGACTTGCCAGCGCCCCAGTGGCAGCTGACGGTGGCGCACCTGACCCACTGGCTGATGTATGCGCTGTTCTTCGCGGTGCCGCTGGTCGGCTGGGCCTACAGCTCGGCGGCGGGTTTCCCCATCGTCTGGTTCGGCGTGCTGCAGCTGCCGGATTTCGTGCCCAAGGACAAGGCGCTGGCCGAGATGATCGAGCCCTGGCATGGCGCGCTGGCCTGGGCGCTGATCGTGCTGGCCGGGCTGCACATTGCCGCCGCGCTGAAGCACCAGTTCATCGACCGCGACGGGTTGATCAACCGCATGCGCCCCGGCCGCGGCTGAAAGCCCTCATGCCAACCAAGACTCTCTGTTGCGCCGTCCAATCGCGGCACTTCGCAAGACTCCGGACCTCACCAAGCATCATGAACACCGCCTCCGTCTCCTCCAAGTTCTTCAAGACCCTGGCTGCCGGCCTGCTCGTGCTGGGCGCTGGCGCCGCGCTGGCCGACCAGAAGATCGTCCCGGCCCAGAGCGACATCAGCTTCACCTCGCGCCAGATGGGCGTGCCGGTGGACGGCAAGTTCAAGAAGTGGGACGCGCAGATCGCCTTTGATCCGAAGAAGCCCGAGACCGGCAAGGTCAGCTTCACGATCGACACCGGCAGCGCCACTTTCGGCGCCGCCGAGACCGATGCCGAAGTGCCCAAGGCTGCCTGGTTCAACGTGCCCAAGTTCCCGCAAGCCACATTCCAGTCCAGCGCCATCAAGGCCGCCGGCCCGGGCAAGGTCGAAGTCACCGGCAAGCTGAGCATCAAGGGTGCCGTGCATGACGTGGTCGTGCCCGTCACCCTGACCCAGGCCGGCGCCACCACCACGGCCGCCGGCAGTTTCACCATCAAGCGCCTGGACTTCAAGATCGGCGAAGGCGAATGGGCGGACACGTCCATGGTCGCCAACGACGTGGTCGTGAAGTTCAAGCTGGCGGTCACCGGCGTTGCGCCGTTGTGAGCCTGGCGCCCGCCACCATCCTTTTCCCTCACCTGTCATCCCACGGAGTTTCCGAATGAAAACCGCCCTGATCGCTGCCGCCATCGCCCTGCTGGCCTCCACCGCTGCCCAAGCCGAATCGGCCACCTACGCGATCGACCCCGCGCACACCTACGCAACCTTCGAGATCACCCACTTCGGCACCTCGACCAACCGCGCCCGCTTCGACAAGAAGGAGGGCTCGGTCACGCTGGACAAGGCAGCCAAGACCGGCAAGGTCGACCTGACCATCGACATGAGCTCGGTCAACTCCGGCTTCGAGGCCTTCAACAAGCACCTGAAGAGCGCCGAGATCTTCAACGCCGAAGCCTTCCCGACCGCCAAGTTCGTCGGCGACAAGTTCACCTTCGCTGGTGACAAGGTCACCGAAATCGGCGGCTCGCTGACGCTGCTGGGCAAGACCAACCCGGTCACGCTGAAGGCCACCAACTTCAACTGCTACGTCAACCCGATGAACAAGCGCGAAGTGTGCGGCGGTGACTTCGAGACCACGGTCACTCGCAGCCAGTTCGGCGTCAACTACGGCCTGAACTACGGCTTCCCCGACGCCGTTCGCGTCGTGATCCAGGTCGAAGCCGTCAAGCAGTGAGCTTGAAGCGGCCTGGCCGCTGGACATGAAAAGGGCCGGCAGTGATGCCGGCCTTTTTCGTCGACGGGGGCGAGTTCAGGCCTTGGGCGTGGCGCGTGCGGCAGCAAGGCGGTTGGCGCGAGCCGTCTTGGCCGCGGGTTGGCCACCGGCGGCACCCGCCCTGGCAGCCTTGCTGCGCAGTCCGGCCAGCCAGATGTCCATTGCTACGACCACCTGCTCGTGGGTGGGCGAGTCGGGCAAGGCATCACCCAGCGTGCGCTGCAGCCAGATCAGCGCGCGCGGCGTGAGCTGCAGCAGGTCGGCTTCGGTGCGCAGCGCGCCTGGCCGTTCGGGCGGCAGTGCCGAGATCGAGCTGCCCAGACGCTCTTCCATCCAGGCCATGTCGGCCGCGGTGAGTTCCAGGTAGGGTTTCAGCACCGAGGGCGCCAGGCGCATCTTGTCGCCCTCGATGTCTCGCAACTGCCGTGTCAGCAGGCGAACGTCCAGCTTGTCCTGCGGGCTCAGCTTGCCCTGCTTGGCCAGTCGGCGATACAGGTAGAGCAAGGCCAGACCATCGACCGACACGCCCTCGTTGTCGATGATGACCCGCGAGGCGTCGAACGGAATGGCCAGGCGGTGGCAGAAGTCCAGCACCACGTCCTTGCCCGGAAATTCTGCCGGATTGAACGGCCACAGCACCACGTTTTCGCGGTCAAAGGCCCGGTCGAAGCGCAGGAACTTGGCTTGGTACTTCGGCAGCACGTTGCGCAGGTTGTTGAAGTTGGCCGGCGAGCCGGTCTTCAGGCGCTGCTGGAAAGCGCTTTCGATCCAGCTGGCCGCGCCGCGCACATAGGCAAGGACCTTGACCTGGTCGACATGCCGAGACAGCGCCTTGCGCAGCTCCTGCAGCTGAGGCACCGTCAGGTTGTGCAGTCGCTCGCCTGACAGGATGAACACCTCGTGCTGGTCATCGAAGCTGCTGTGCAGTTGAGCCAGCAAACGGTTCCTGTTGGCGAGCCCCTGCTCGGGCGTCCAGCCGGTCCGCAGTTCCTGCTCACGCTGGGTGACTTCACCGGCAAAGATCTCCAGCAAGGCGGCACTGCAGTTGACCTGCTTGTCCAGCACGATGTACTTGAACTTGTCACCCAGCGAAGTCGCCCGGCCCAGCGAGGCCTGGATCGACATCGTGCCGGTCTTGGGCATGCCAATGTGAAGGTAGCAGGTGCGCATGAAAAAAGGCGGCGTGCAGAGAGGGCGGGGCCGCAGCTGGGCGCTGCGGCAGAAATGGCGGCGGCAGCGTGTCCGCTGCCGGTGGCTCAGTTGGGGTCGAACCCGTAACCGAAGCGTTCGATCACCGGCGCATACAGCTTTTGCACCAACGCCACCGTTGCATCGTCATAGTAGCTTCGGTAGTCGCGCTTCTGGCCGCCGTCGAGTCTTTGCGCAGTGACGTTGTGCTCGGCCACCGGGATGTCCTCCGTGATGCCGAGTCGCGCCAATGCCTCTTGAAAGCCCTGGGTCAGGGCCTCGAAGCGGATCACATGATCGACGCTGTCGACGAAGACCATCGGCCCCATGACGGGCTTGTCCGCCGCCAGGTATTGTTCGTGTGCTTGGCGCACCCATTCAGGGAAGGCCAGCTCGGCTGCAAGACCGACAACCTCGCGGGCACGGGTGTTCTTGCGGATGTGGCCCGAAATCTTGCTGGCTTCGGTGTGCCGGCCGCGCAGTTTCTCGTAACGGCTGACCAGCAGGTCGAACGGATTGCGTACGCCGCAAAACTTGAAGGCCTGCTGCACTTGCGACTCGGTCAGCAGCTTGTGGTGGATCAGCATCTTGGTCGTCGTGTGATGCTTGCTCAACACGATCTTGCCGTTGCGCAAAATGCCTTGCGAGGGGATTTGTTGACCGTCGAGCTTCTCCAGCAAGGTCTTGGCGATGGCCTTGCTGCCGGTTTGCGGGCTGGCGAGAAAAAGGTAGTTGCGCTTGGCTGAGTAGACGGCCATGACTCATCAAACCACAGACGCGGCGATGGGGGCAGCAATTTCGGTGGACGTACTGATGAGCAATTGCGCGGATTGCAGGGCAGCAGCCGCTTCCTGCTGCACGGCAGACTTGCGGTCAACGTGGCGTTGCAGGGGCGCAGGCAGGGTGTAGCCGAAGATCCGGAAATCCCGCAGGCAGTGGCGCTTGATCATGGCCCAGGCCAGCGACGAGAGGTCGTCCTCATGCCAGCCGCGGCGCGGCGCGGCGACCTTGATCGGTTGCGGGGCCGCTTCCTGGCCCGTGCCCAGGCTCTTGTTCTGGACACCGATGGGCGCCGTGATGCCCATGCGGTTCTGAACCTTTTGCCAGTCCTTGTCGATGCGCTCGACATGGCCCACGAACTTGACCAGGCGCTGGCCGTGCTCGTCGCACAGGCTCTGCCACTGCGGTTTGGCGCCGTCGTCCTGCCAACAGCGAGGATCGCGCAGGAACGCGTCGAAATTTTTGCTGGCGAAGGCAGCCTGAGCGGCCTTGAAGCAATACGGCGGACGGTCTGGCAACGCGCCGTTGAGTGCGTAGGCCTCGGCCTCGGTCAGGGTCATCGGCTTGCGTTCAAGCTGGCCCAGCGCATAGGTGTAGAGCGAATACAAGCGATCGATCGGATGGCGGACGAAGCCGAAGGTGTAGAAGTTCTTCCAGCGCTCGGCACCGATCAGCGCGCGCGCTGCTGCCGCGCCCGAGTGCTTGTGAAGCCCTACCATTTCCCCAAGCAGCTTCTTGTGCTTTTCCCCTTCTGAGGTGGAGCCAATGATCAGGTCATTGGCTGCCAACAGCGGCGCCAGGGCTACCTCGATGCTGGTGCCCGCACACTTGTGGACGTGGACAAAGACGAAACGACGATTCAGGGAGAGGATCATGGCGCAAACAGCTCACATAGCGCGTTAACCGCCTCCTGCAATTATCGCGCCAGGGGCGGCAATCCCGGTGCTTGTGCCAGGTGTGTCCCACAGCGGCATCTGTTTTGCCATCTGCTGCCGAATCATGGCCTGCGTTTGTGCATCGACAAATTGATCGCTTTCTGAAGCCCGCTTGGAGATGGGCCTGGAGAGCATTTCGTCCACCTTGCGGTCCGGTACCTCCTGGGGCTTCAGGACTGCGTCCACAAAAGGCAGGCCGGCGAACTCGCAAAGCCGCCGCATGGCGGTTTCCGGATCGTTGGTGATCCAGGCATAAGGTGCCACAAACACTTGTTCGGGCCAGCGCTGCCGGGCGGCACTGATGTGTTCGGACACGGTGTGGAAATGGGCCAGCAATTGTTCGGCCGTTCGGTCCAGCCAGCCCCACTCATCGCGCGAGCGGCCGAGGGACTGTTCCTTTTTCAGGCGCTTGCGATAGCTGGCCACGACGTCCACTGGGTCGCGCGTGCAGACAATCACCCGAGCTCTCGGGAAGATCTCCAGCATCCGGGCCAGCCTTCTGACGTGGGAAGGCGTCTTTTCCAGCGGCTGCCGCCCCGGGTAGACCTGGTGGGCGCAGTACCAGAAGAAGGCCCGGATGATGTCCGCCTCGGACAACTCCGCGTTGCCCACGCGCAAACCGGCGCACAGTTCGCGGAAGCGCTTGGCATGTTCATCGCCCTGGAGATAGGCTTTGGTCATCGCCGGTGCACGCACTTCCAGTGCCGAGCGCGGATTCGCGAAGATGAAGGTCTCGTAGACATCCTTCACCGGGAACAGTTGCGGATGACGCGAAAACGACACCTGCAAGATCGAAGTGCCCGAGCGCTCCAGCCCGCAAATAAATACCGGCTGCGCATGAACAGCCCAGGCGCGGATGTCCTGCAAAGTCCTCATTCCTACGTCCCTTGATTCACACGATGTGCGTCGCGCTCTCACCTTCTGACCGGTGGTGGCTTCGCAGCAAGTCTGGCGCAGCGGGTGCCTGGTACCCGGCCACGCGCAGGCGTTAACGTTAAAAGTGTCAGCTTATCAGTCCTTGAACAAAGGACAAAACGGGGCTTGACACGATTTCGTGGCATATGGCAGCAATTTGGCTGGCCATACCACAGCTTGTGATTTTGAACCGCACCAGGGTGACAGGCGGCTGCATGGAGCACCGCAGCGGGAAATGCTGCTTCGCAGCGCTCAGTGCTTGCCGTTCAGGTAGCTCAAATCACCCAGCGTGATCATGCGCATCGCCTTGGCGATGTCGTAGTCGCGCGCCGCGGCGGTGTCGAGGATCAGGTCGTAATCTTCCCGCAGGGTGGCGAAATCGGGAAAAAGCGAGCCCGCCATGGCGCCGCTGCGCTCTGGAATCTCGACGCCATATCGGTCCAGCAGGACTTTGCGATCCCCCTTGTACATGCCCGCCACATAGGCCACCAGCGGGGCATCGACCTGCATCGCGCCGAGAAATTCCGGCTTGAGCTTGGCCAGTTCGGTGGTCTCGTTGACCATGTTGGAGGCCGTGGCCTTGTCCAGCAGATTGTTCAGCAGGCGCTTGATGAACAGCAGATTGCCGGTGACGGACGGGTTGTTTTCATAACGCTTGCGCTGGAAGCGTTCGAGATCGCCCGGCACGCCGACGATTCGCACGAAATCCAGCAATACATCACCACCGGTGAGGGCCTTTCGGTCATAGAGGCGCAAGAACATGTTCTCGCGACCCATGGACTCGGTCCAGGCGTCGGCCAGCGTGTGCAGCGGCTTTCGCGTCAAGTGGCAAAACGTATCAAAGCTGCATGACAAGTGCGAGGCCTGCACATTCTGTTGGTACCAGCTTGCCAGGTAGCTCAGGTGTTCGCGCACATAGAACACCACTTTGACCTGATGACCCGCAAACAGGCGTTTGAGGATGCGCGCTCCCCGCGCGCCATGGGTATGCAGGTCCTCGGAAGAAATGACCACCTTGCTGGCGCCTGCGATCTCCTTGCGCATCGCCAGCACCATGGGCGATTGCTCGAAGTTTCGGTCCGGCTCAGGTGTGCCCAGCCAATAAGACAGCGCGTGATGGGCGGCGCCATCCAGGCCTGCGCGCGGATAGCAGATGCCCTCCTGCGCCATGGCCTCGATGTTGAGGAAGAAGAAATCCTGGATCGACGAGGTGCCGGTCTTGTTCAGGCCAATGTGCAAATAAACGTCAGCCATGGGGACTCAGGACAGGGACATCGGATTGGGTGCGTGCAGGCTGCCGGGATGGCTGAGTCCTGGCACATGCATGGGCGCCTTCAGCGCCACACCCTTGGACAGCACCCTGGCGGCCGTGGCAAAGCCGAAGCCGCGAACTTCCGCGGTATGCATGATCAAGGCCCAGTCTTCGGCGAAAGCGTCCAGGTCCGGGGTGGCATGGCCTGCGCGCACGCCGCTGAGTTCGGGAATCTTTGCACCGTATTTGTGCGCCAGGATCCGGCGGTCCTGCTTGTAGCTCTGCACCACCGCGTCGACCACATCACCTGCGACCAGCATGTGGCCAGCAAAAGTGGGCTTCAGCTTGGACAGCGCCGACACCTCGTGGACATACGAGGCAGCCTGCGACTTGTCGCAGAAGTTGTTGATCAGGCGCTTGGCAAACAGCAGGTTGCCGGAGACCGACGGATTGCTTTCATACGGCTTTCTCTTCAATTTCGCGACGTCCAGCCGTGGATTAACTTGTTCGAGAAAGTCCTGGACGATGTCACCGCCCAGCAATTGCGCACGGTCATAGACGCGCACCGAAACATGCTGCTTTCCAAAAACCGCGGCCCAACGTTCGACGATGGCGTGCAAGGGTTTTTTGTTGAAATAGCAGAAGGTGTCAAAGGCGCATGAAAGATGAGTACCCTGCACGTTCTGCTGATACCAGCTCGCCAGGTAATTCAAATGCTCGCGCAGGTACACAACGACCTTCACGCGATGATCCTTCAGGATCTCCTTCATCATTTCCACGCCACGGTCCGTCAAGGTATGGAAATCTTCTGACGACAGCACGGTGATTCTGGTGCCCTCGATTTCCTTGCGAAGCGACTTCACCATTTCGCTCTCAAGCGCCGCCGGATCGTCCTTGTTGACCTTGATCCAGCGTGACAGCGCGTGATGGGCCGTGCCATCGCGGCCGGTGGTCGGATAGCACATGCCATGACGCAGCAGCTTGGCCGCATTCATGTTCATGAAATCCTGAATCGACGAGGTGCCCGTCTTGTTCAGGCCGATGTGCAAAATGATGTCGGACATGGAGAATTCAGCTGCAACAAGAGATTGACACGCGGACCGCCGGCAGGGGCCACATGGTGACTATACGTGAGCGAGCCGCGGGTGGGCGTGTGGCTTCCCCTGCGGCAGGCATGTGCTGGCCGCTGCAGGCAGGTTCCGTGAAAAACGCGCGCTTGCGAACAGAACAGGACAGGACGGATGCTCGCGACCGCTGCCCGTCGCTGTCCCTTCTTGTGGGCTGGTGTCCACGAAGTTGCGCGGCCCAAGCGCGGCAGGGCAGGGGCTCGCTGCGGATGCGAGGGGGCCTCATGGTATGGTCAAGTCTGCGCCATACTCGACAACATCGGCTGTTATTCAGCGTCCAAAGGGATGGCGCGCGGCTTTGATTTGTTCGATAGTTTTCTCCCGCCGGCGTGCTGCCGGCCAGGTCGTGCGAGCCCATGCCGGCCGTGTACATAAATCCACAGCGAGTTTTTTCATGTCATCTCCCATTCCTGTCCTGCCCGTGATCATGGCTGGCGGCAGCGGCACGCGGCTGTGGCCGCTGTCGCGAGCAGGCTTTCCCAAGCAGTTTCTGGTGCTCTCGGGAGACGACAGTCTTTTCCAGCAAGCGGCGCAGCGCCTGGCCGGCCTGGCAGCAGATGACATCGCCGTGGCGCCGCTGGTGGTGGTCGGCAACGCCGAGCACCGTTTCCTGACGCTGGAGCAATTGCGTGAGATCGGCCACGAGCCGACCGCCGTGCTGCTGGAACCGTCTGGCCGCAACACCGCACCCGCGTTGACGCTGGGTGCGCTGCAGGCACTGGAAGGGGGCGTCGACCCGGTTCTGGTTGTCACGCCGGCCGACCAGACCGTGGCCGATGGCGCCGCCTTCACCGTTGCACTGCAAGACGCGGTGCGCGCTGCGGCCGATGGCGCCATCGTCATCCTGGGCATCACGCCGGACCGGCCTGAAACCGGCTATGGCTACATTCGCGCCGAGGCGTGTGCCGATGGCCTGCACAAGGTGGCGCGTTTCGTCGAGAAGCCGGACGAGGAAACCGCCCGCCGCTACCTGGCCGAAGGCGACTACACCTGGAACAGCGGCATGTTCGTGTTGCGCGCCTCGACCTGGATGAAGGCGCTGGACAAGTTCCGCCCCGACATCGCCACGACCACCCGCGCCGCCTGGGCCGTGCGCCAGCACGACGCCTGTTTTGTGCGCCCCGGCAAGGCAGAGTTCGCCCACGTGCCGTCCGAATCGGTCGACTATGCGGTGATGGAGCAATGCCCGGGCAGCGAGTTCGACATCCGCATGGTCGCACTCGACGCCGGCTGGAACGACCTGGGTGCCTGGGACGCCGTCTGGCAGGCCGGTACCAAGGACGCGGCCGGCAACACCACCACCGGCGACGTGATGCTGGAAGATACCCGCAACACGCTGGTGCATGCCACCAGCCGGCTGGTCAGCACCGTGGGCCTGTCCAACATCGTCGTCGTCGAGACGCCGGACGCCGTGCTGGTGGCCGACCGCTCGCGCAGCCAGGACGTCAAGCGCATCGTCAACAGGCTGACCGAAAAAGGCCGCGGCGAGCACACGCTGCACCGCAAGGTGCACCGGCCCTGGGGCTGGTACGACAGCATCGACAACGGCGGCCGTTTCCAGGTCAAGCGCATCATGGTGCACCCGGGCGCTTCGCTGAGCCTGCAGATGCACCACCACCGCGCCGAGCACTGGATCGTCGTGACCGGCACAGCAGAAGTTACCTGCGGTGACAAAAAAGTGTTGCTGACAGAGAATCAAAGCACCTACATCCCCTTGGGTGAGGTGCACCGGCTGGCCAACCCTGGCAAGGTCGATCTGGAAATCATCGAGGTCCAGTCCGGCAGCTATCTGGGCGAAGACGACATCGTGCGCTTCGAAGATACGTACGGCCGTACCAGCTGAGGCTGGCCCTTCGCCTGTGCCGACCTGCCGGGCCCGCCGGCCGGCAACGGCAACACGCTTGCACAGGATCCTGGCTTTGAAACCACAACGCTTGCCGGAACGCGTGAAGCGCTTCACCTTGAGTGAGCTGCTTCACGGCGACATCAACGGCTTCATCATCAATGCCTACCTGGCGATCCAGCACCAGTGGCCGGACGAGGGCGGCTTTCGCCACTACCACTACCTGCTGGTCACCCAGCCCGAGGCCCGCCCGCGGGTGCTGCGCGAACTGGCTTTGTCCACCAGTGCCAAGCGCATCGGCACCGAGCTGGAAGACGACCTGCCGCCGGACCTGCCTTACGACCCGGCCAACAACGACCTGAGCACCTACCTGCGCGTGACGCAGAAGCTGCAGTTGCTGCATGTCATCCACGACGCGCGCGACCTGCGCGAAGCGGTGTCGCGCATCACGCTGGAAGGCATTTCGGAGGCAGTCCAGCTGGTGGTCGAAACGGCCATGGCTTCGCTTGCGCAGATGGACTCCCGCATTGCCCAAGCCGAAGCCGACGTGGCTGCGCTGCGCCAGGTGGTGACCGGGGCGGCCATCGGGGAATCGCCCGAAGCGCGGGTGGCGCCGGCGGCGCTCGCGGGTGGCGATGATCCCGAGCGGGCCTGGCTGCGGCACGAGGTGCTCAGGCTGGGCCGGCGGCTGCACATGCTGGAGCAGCAGGGCGGCGTGGTGTCCCCGGCTGGCGCGCCTGACGCTGCTGCGCCTCAGGCCAGCGTGCCGCAGATCGGCCGGCTGGAAGGCGATCTCGCCGACCTGCGCAACGTCCTGATGCCGCTGCACCAGTTCACCACGGTGGACCTGAAGCGCCACCTGGCGGACTACGTCAACGCGCTGGTGCTGGCCCATGCCAACGCCACCACCTTCGATCCGCCTGGTTTCCCTGGCGCCAGCCCGCAGAAAGTGGACGATGTCCTCTAACCCCCCGACCACCGCGCAGACTGACACCCTGGTCATGTTCTCGCCGCTGCCGCCGCGCAAGTCCGGCATCGCGGCCTACACCGCCGAGCTGTTGCCTTCGTTGTGCCTGAAGCGCCGCGTGGTGCTGGTCAACGAGGAAGGCCTGACACCCGAAGTGCAGGCCGAGCTGCCGTATTGCGGCGACGCGCTGCGCGTGATCTCGCCAGCCGAATACGAAGCCGACAGCAGCCTGGCCGCGCTGCCGCACGTCTACCAGATCGGCAACAACCGCGATCACGTCTTCGCCTACGAAGCCTTCAAGAAGCGCCCCGGCGTGCTGGTCCAGCACGACTTCAACCTGCACTACCTGGTCGAGGACGCGACGCTGGCGCGCGGCGATGCCGTGGGCTATCGCGATGTGCTGCGCGAGGAATACGGCGAACCGGGCGCCGTGCTGGCCGACCTGCGCCGCATCGGCGTGTTCTCCGAGGCGCAGAAGCAGACACTGCCAGTCAACCGCCACCTGCTGCACCTGGCCACCGGTGTGATCGTGCACAACCACTGGGTTTATGACCGGCTGCCAAACGAGGTGAAGGCCCGCACGCTGGTCATCCCGCACCACTTCTCGCCGCTGGTGATCGAGGTCGAAGGCCTGGAGCGCGCCCAGGCCCGGGCTCAGCTCCAGCTGCCCGGGCAAGGCTTCATGGTGCTCTCGCTGGGCTTCATCACGCCGCCCAAGCAGATCCAGGCCACGCTGGCTGCGCTGGCCCGCCTGCGTGATCAGGGCCTGAACTTCTTTTTCGTCATTGCCGGAGAACGCAATGCCGGCTTCGACATCGACGCCGTCATCCGGCAGCACCGGCTCGAAGAGCGTGTCGTCGTCACCGGCTATGTGCCGGAATCGGCGTTTTTCCAGTACATCGTCGCTGCCGACTGCCTGGTCAACCTGCGCCACCCCACGGTCGGCGAAAGCTCCGGCACGCTGGCGCGTGCGTTGGCGCTGGGCTTGCCGGCGGTGGTCCACAACTTCGGCCCGTCCTCCGAATTTCCGGATGACGTGGTGCTGAAAGTGCCGCTGGAACTCGGCGAGCCGCGCCAACTGGCGGCCACGCTGGAAATGCTGATGCACAGCGCCGAGCTGCGGGCCGCCCGAGGCCGGCGGGCCGAGCAGTACATGCGGCACCACTGCTCGGTGCAGCACTCGGCCGCGGCGTACCTGCACTTCATCGATCAGCTATGAATGAGCCGGGACCTGCCGACCTGAGCTCTGCTGCACCGCTGCCAGACGCTGCGAGTCCGGCTTCCGCCGCTGCGGGCAGCCCGCCGCCCTCGCTCGAAGCCCTGGCCACCGGCGAAGACCTGCGCCAGCTCTACCGCGCATTCCTCGGGCGCGATCCAGAAGCGCAGCTGATCAAGCGCGGCGGCACGCGGCCGCTGCGCGGGTTGGTGCGAGAAATGGCAGCCAGTGCCGAGGTCAACCAGCAGGTGCTGCATGCGCTGGTGCAACAACGCCCGCTGCCGCACCGCTTGTTGTCGACCGAGGCCCTGGCTGCGCTGGAGGCCTGGCTGGCGGACCGCCTGGGCCTGGAGCCCGCGGCGGACGCAGCGCCACGCAGCCTGCCGGCGCTGCTGCTGGCGCTCTATCAGTTGCCGCAGGTGGCGCCGCACATGCTGCTGGCCCATGGCGGGCTGCACACCCAGGCGCTGGAGGACCTCGCGCTGCTGGTCCAGGCTGGCCACCGGGACCTGACCGGCAAGATCGAGTTTGCCAACCGCGAGTTCATTGCCGGCTGGCTGATGGACCGCCACAGTGGCCAAGGCCAGCTGCCGCTGGAGATCCGCCTGGACGGCAAGCTCATTGCCGCCGGCAGTGCCCACAGCTACCGCGCCGACATCCACCAGCACCATGGCGGCGACGGCATGGTGGGCTTTCGCGTGCGCTGGCACCCGGGCAGCCACCCGGCCGGCCGGCCGCTGGAGCTGCGCCTGCACGAAGCCAGCACCGGCGTGCCGGTCGGTCTGCCCTACAAGTTCAAGAACAGCTTTGTCGACCAGCTCAGCGTGGGCGAACTGCTGGCCAAGGAACTCGAAGAGATCAAGCGCCGGCTCGACACGCTGGCCGGCATGGTGCCGCAAGCGCTGAGCTACAGCGCCTTCCCGCTGGAACACTACGACCTCTACCGCCGCACCCACCGCGTGCCGCCGCCGCCCTGGCGCGTGGCTGCCGAGCAGCCCGGTGGGCGCAAGCCCGGCTGGCGCACTGCCTTCACCGTGCTGCTGGACGCCAGTGCCAACGACCCGATCGCCGTGCGCCAGAGCGTGGACGCGCTGCGCAACCAGGGCTGGCCGAACTGGCAGGCCTGGATCCTGGGCGGTGACAGCCTGATCGACCAGGTCGTGGCCCTGCTTGGTGCCGCCGACCGCCGGCTGCAGCGCGTGCCGGACGGTGAAGCCTTGCGTGGCCTGCTGCATCGCCGCGCCGCCGAACCCGACCATTGGGCGGTCCTGCTGGAAGCGGGCGAACTGCTGAACAGCCAGGCCTTGCCATGGCTGGTGCAGACGGTGCAGCGCAGCGACGCGCTGGCGCTGTACTGGGACGAGGACCAGCTCGAATACCTGGGCGGCCGCCTGCCGCGGCGCGTGCCTCGGCATGTCAACCCCATCCTGCGCGCGCCATTCGACCCGGATGCGATGCTGGAGCTCAATGTCGTGGGCACCAGCTTCGCGGTGCGCGTCGACGCGCTGGAAGCCGCGCTGGGCGCGGTCGCCAAGGCGCCGGGCGGCGATGTGGCCGAACCCGAGGCCGGCCTGGCGCTGGCCGAACGCGAGCGCCTGGTCTGGGCCATCGCCTTGACCGGACCGATGGTGCACATTGCGCAGCCGCTGCTCAGTCGCCCGCTGGCCGGCCGGGCCGAAGACAGCAGCCCGGACCTGACGCGCCTGATCGCCCGTGCCACACCGCAGGCGCTCGCACCGCTGCTGCCGCCTGGCTGGCGCGAGCGCAACTGGACCCGCTTGCCCGACCCGCTGCTGGCGGCCCAGCGCCCGGGCGCCAAGCCGCTGGTGCACTGGCAGGCCACGCAGCCGCAGGCGGTGATCAGCGTGCTGATCCCGACCCGCGACTACGGCGAGCTGGTGCGCGACTGCGTCGACAGCCTGCGCAGCTTCGCGCGTCACCCGGACGCGCTAGAGATCCTGATCGCCGACAACGGCAGCACCGACCCGGACACGCTGGCCTACCTGGCCCAGGCCGAAGCGGCTGGCGAGTTGCGCGTGTTGCGCATTGACGAGCCGTTCAACTGGAGCCGGCTGAACAACCAGATGGCCGCCGCCGCGCGCGGCCCGCTGCTGCTGTTCCTGAACAACGACACCCGCATGCTCACCCGGCACTGGGACGACCTGCTGCGCGGCTACCTGTCGCGGCCCGAGGTGCGCGCGGTCGGTGCCCGGCTGCTGTACGAGGACATGACGCTGCAGCACGCCGGCGTGGTCTTCGGCACCGAGGATTTTGTCGCCCACGAACACATGGGCGCCGCGGTGGACGCACCCGACAACCTGCTCAACACCCAGCTCACGCGCCGCGTCCAGGCCGTCACCGGCGCATTCATCGGCTGTACCCGAGAAACCTTTGAGGCCGTGGGCGGTTTCGACGAAACCCAGCTGACCGTGACCTTCAACGACGTGCAGTGGTGCCTGCGGGCGCAGGATGCCTCGGCGGCAGCCTGCATCCTGTACGCGCCGGCCATCAGCCTGATCCACCTTGAATCCAAGAGCCGCGGCTTCGACTTCGAGGACCTGGACAAGCAGCGCCGCGCCAACTACGAACGCGACGCGCTGGAAGCCCGCTGGCGGCCACAGATGACGGCCGCCATCCGGCTGCACCCGGCGCTGAGTCGCTGGACCTCGGCCGGCACGGCCCTGCGTTAGCGGCCGAGTTGCCACAACATGGGATTGGCTTTGCCCGTTTCGATGGGATGATGCGAACCCGAATTCGATCGCGCCCGGCCACTGCGTGGCACCAGCAGGGCGCTTGTCTTGCCCTACCCACTGACGGAGTACCCTCATGAAAATCGCTGAACTCGCTGCCCAGATCAAGGAAAAGAACCCCGCCGCCGTTGGCAAGCTGGCCGACAAGGCGCTGGAGCGCCTGCTGCGCATTGCGCTGGTTCAGGTCCGCAGCGCGGTCGCCGAGGCCGAAGACAACGTGCAGATCGAAGGCCTGGGCCGCTTTGCCGTGCGCAATGTCGACAAGGTCGTCAAGGGCGAGAAGGTGCCGACCCGCCGCGTGATCTATGTGGCGCCCAAGCCCAAGGCGGCTGCTGAAGCCGAACCCGCGGCTGAATAAGCTGCGCTCGCCCGGCGCCTGTCGCGCCGGTGCCGAGCATCCTCCGGCCGGTCGCCTCGTGCAGGCCGCGGAGGATTCTGGAGAGCCCGCGCCGCATGTCACTGGCCGATCCTGCCGAACCTGGCCTGCCGCTGACGGACCCGGCCTGGCTGCCCGAGGCGCTGCCACCCGCGCTGAAGGTGGCCCTGAGGCAGTCCGGTGCCATCGCGCCCAAGGACTTCCCGGGCGGCCTGGAGCTGCTGCAGCGCCTGCAGGTGCCCAAGCCCGCGCCGCCGGTCTGGATGCGCCTGGCGCATGCGCTCAACGGCGGACCGCTGCGCGGCAAGCCGCACCCCGAAGCCCACTGGTGCCAGGCCTTCCTCGAAGTGCTGGCGCTGGCCTGGGTGGGCCTGAGCGAGGACCAACGCCGCGCGCACGGCCTGTACCCACAGGCGCTGCGCTGCGCCGGGGAACTGCAGCACACCGAATGGCTGGACCAGCAGGTCACGCCGCATGCGCAGGCCTGGCGAGCGGGCGAGCAGCCCGCCGCGGCGCTGGTGCTGCTGCGCATGCTCAAGCGGCTGCAGCGCCTGCAGGCTTGCCAGGCCCTGGTCGAACACCTGGGCACCTGGCTGGCCAGCGTGCCGGCCGGGCAGGTGGACCCGCCCATGGCCGACTGGCCTGCGGAGCTGGCCGGCGGCATCGCTGCCGTGGCGCGCGGTGCCGAATCGCTGGACACGCTGCACTGGGCCCAGGCCTGGCTGCCGCGCCTGCTGCCGAAGCTGCTGGCGCGTCTGGCCGAGACGCCCCCTCCCGCTGCCGCAGACCCTGACGCGCCGCCCCCGCACTGGCTGCTGCACCGCGACCTGGCCGTGATCGCCCTGTGCACGCTGGACCTGCCGGTGCTGCGCCAGCTCAGCGAGTTGCTCTGCCGGCGCCCGCAGCTGCCCACGATCTGCGTGCCGATGCTGGTCGACATGCTGGGCCGGCTGGCCCAGTTCGACGCCGCGCAGGACGCCGAAGCGCTGCTGGCGCTGGCCGCGTCAAGGCTGCCACGCCACCCGGTGCTGGCGCTGGAGCGAGCCAAGCGTGCGCTGCTGGACGGCCTGGACGAGTTGGCGCTGTTGCCCTTCTTCGAGCCGATGGACCCCGGCCTGCCCGGCTACCACGCGGCCTGCAGCTGGTTCGCCTCCCAGCTGGCCCAGGCCGGCGCCGAAGCGCAGGCGATGGACTGGTACCGCCGCATCGAGGCGGTTGCGCCACTCAGCAGCCTGGACCAGTTGCGCCTGGCCCAGTTGCAGGCGAGGCATGACCCGAACACCCAGGCCGCGCCCGAGTCGCCGCTGTTCGACGAAGGCGTGACGCCGGTGCTGCAGCAAGCGCTGGCCGGCCTGGTCGCGCTGCTGGGCGAAGACCCGTTCCACAACCCCGCGCTCAGCCGAGAGGCCTGGGCCAGCCGCTGCGCCGCCAGCCTGCCGGCCTTTGCGCAGGTGCTGGCCGCGTTGCCGCCGCAGCTGGTCGGCGATGTGCTGGTGGCCGTGCGCCAGCTGCGCCTGCTGGAGCGGGCCCACGCCAGTGCCGCGATGTGGCAGCAGAGCTTCCCGTTCGAATTCGAGCCGGCGTACGGCCGGGTCGACCCGTTGCGCTACCTGGCGCTGCAAGAGGCCTTGTGTGGCCACCTGGTGGCATTGGCCGACCATGTGCTGCGCGGGCCGGCGCCGCTGCACGGCGGCGGCGGGCGCTTGCGACAGCTGATCGAGCTGCTGCGCTTGCGCTGCGAAGGCGCGCTGTCGCAAGACCGGCCGGCCGACGCGCTGGCCAGCGTGAACCGGCTGGCCGAGCGCATTGGCACGATGGCCGAGGCCTACCTGCAGGCCTTGCGCGAACGCTGCGCACTGGCCGAGGGCGACCTGGCCACGGCGGCCGAACTGAGGGCCGGTCTGCGCTGGGGCCGCGAAGCCGAGCTGCAAAGGCTGAGGCCATGGCCCGCATGGCTGGCGGCCGAAGGCGCGGCCGAGCAGCGCGTGCTGGAAGCGCCCGCGGTGCCCGGCCACTTCGAATCGGTGCGGGCCGATGGCGTGGTGCAACGCTTCCCGCACGCCACCGTGGCCACCCGGCTGTCGCTGGTGGCCCTGCGCGAGCTGCGGGTGCGCAATTCGTACCTGCTGATCGCCCGCGAGGGCGGCATGCTGCTGCCCGAGCCCTGGCACCTGTCGATGGGCGACTACCCCTACGAGCACCTGCAGGTGCTCAACCGTGGCCGCCTGGCCTGTTCGCTGCAGCCCTCGGGCGAGACCCGCCGCATCACCGAGCCGGTGCTGGTGCTGGCCAACCTGGACGCCACCTACCACCGTAACTACTACCACTGGATGGTGCTGATCCTGTCGCGCGTGCGCTGGCTGCAGGCTGAAGGCTGGCTGGACCGGCGCCCACTGCTGATGCCGCGCGAGCTCTCGGGCTGGATGCGCAGCTCGCTGCAGGACATCGGCGTGCGCCCGGAGCAACTGGTCGAATACGCCGACGGCGAGACCCTGCAACTGGCCGATGCGCTGCTGCTCTCGCCGCTGGAGTACGCCTGCCGCCCGCTGATGGACGACCTGTGCCGCCACCTGTGGCGCGCAGCCGGGCTGGACCCTGACCAGCCGCCAGCGCCGCAGCGCCTGCTTTACATTTCGCGCCTGAGCGCGCACCGTCGGCCGCTGGTCCACGAAGAAACCATCATGGCGCAGGCCAAGGCGCTGGGCTTCGAGCTGCTGGCGCCGGAAACGCTGAGCCTGCTGGAGCAGGTGCGCTTGTTTGCCAACGCACGTGGCATCGCCGGCCCGCCCGGTGCTGCCTACACCAACCTCAGCTGGTGCCAGCCCGGCACCCGCGTGCTGTCCATCTTCAAGGAAGAAGTCAACTTGCCGACCTTTGTCGACATCTCGGTCCAGCGCGGCCAGCAACACCGCTGGCTGCTCGGCCACAACCTGCCTGGCTTTGATCGCACACGTGTCGTCGCGGCGCCGTTCAGCGTGTCGCTGGAACTCACGCAGCGCGAGCTGGCCTGGGTGGCCGGCGCATGAGCACCGCTGTGGACGCGTGGCGGGCCGAGCGCCGGGCCGCCCCAAGCCGGCCCGCGCTCCCCTCGGGGGACCGGCCGACGTACCCGTCGGACGAGGGGCTGACATGATCCCTTTTCTCGACCTGCGTGCGATCTACCAGCAGGACGCCGAAGCCTACGACGCCGCCTATCGCCGCGTGATGGACAGTGGCCGATGGATCCTCGGCCCGGAGCTGGCCGCGTTCGAAGCCGAGTTCGCGGCCTTTTGCGGTACACCGCATGCCGTTGGCGTGGGCAACGGGCTGGACGCGCTGACGCTGTCGCTGCAGGTTGCCGGCATTGGTGCGGGCGACGAAGTGCTGGTGCCGGCGCACACCTTCATCGCCACCTGGCTGGCGGTGCAGCAAAGCGGCGCCACGCCGGTTCCGGTCGAGCCGGCTGGCGGCAGCTTCAATGTCGACGCAGAAGGCCTGGCCGCTGCGATCACGCCGCGCACCCGCGCGGTGATGCCGGTGCACCTCTACGGCGAGCCGGCAGACCCGGCGGCCATCGCGGCCTTGTGTGCCCAGCGCGGCCTGCTGCTGATCGAGGACGCCGCGCAGGCCCACGGTGCGCTGCACGACGGCCGCCCGGCCGGCAGCTTCGGCGCCTTGGCCGGCTTCAGCTTCTACCCCGGCAAGAACCTCGGTGCCTTCGGCGACGCAGGTGCCGTCGTGACCCGCGACCCGGCACTTGCCCAGGCGCTGCGCGAACGGCGCAACTACGGCAGCCTGGCGCGCTACCAGCACGCATCGGTTGGCGTGAACAGCCGGCTCGATGAACTGCAGGCCGCCTGGCTGCGCATCCGGCTGCAGAAGCTGCCGGCGCACAACCAGCGCCGTCGCGAGATTGCCGCGTTCTACCAGCAGCGCCTGGCCGATCTGCCGGGCATTGAGACGCCGCAGGTTGCCGCCGGCAACGAACCGGTCTGGCACCTCTACGTGCTGCGCTGCGCCCGGCGCGACGCGCTGCAGGCCGCCCTGGCGGCCGAAGGCATCGAAACCTTGATCCACTACCCGAAACCCGTGTACCGGTTCCCGCCGTTTGCAGCGATGGCGCCAGCCACGCGAAGCCTCAGCGACCAGATTTGCGACGAGGTGCTGAGCCTGCCGATCGGCCCGCACCTCAGCGACGGCCAGGTCGAGCAGGTGGTCGAAGCGGTGCGCCGTGTGGCGGAGGCGCTGCGATGAACGGTTGGAAGACGACAGGCCTTCCGCGAGCCGAGCGCCGGGCCGCTCCCAAGCCGGCCCGCATCCCCTTGGGGGATCGGCCGGCGTATTCGCGGGGCGAGGGGCAGGCATGACTCAACCGCTTGGCAAACCGCTGGACGCCGACGAATACGCCAGCCGTCACGACGCGCAAATGGACGCCGCGGCGGCCGACTTCGAGTCGGTCTGCCTGCTGGCGCGCCAGCAATGCAACCGCCGCTGGCTGGACAGGCTGCAGCCGCGCCAGGTGCTGGAAGTGGGTTGCGGCCCGCTGCTGCTGGCGCCCGATTGGCTGGCCACGCAGCCGGCCGACAGCCGCTGGGCCGTGGTTGAACCCGCCGCGCGCTGGGCCGAGGTGGCGCGCGGCGCCGCGGCGCGCGACGACCGCATCAGCGTGGTGCAGGACTACATCGAAAACGCGGCCCAGTCGCTGCGGACGCTGGCCGCACTGCGCGGCGGCACACCGGAAGTCGACCTAGTGCTGGTGTCCGGCGTGATCCACGAAACTGCCGAGCCTGAGGCCTTGCTGCGCGCCGCGCTGGCGCTGCTGAGGCCGGGCGGCCACCTGCTGGTCAGCGTGCCGAATGCCGGTTCGTTCCACCGGTTGCTGGCGGTGCAGATCGGGCTGATCCCGGCGGCCAACACGCTGGGCGAGCGCAACCGCCTGCTGGGCCAGCCCATGGTCTATGGCGCGGCCGAGCTGCGCGCGCTGGTGCTGGGGCTGGGCCTGGAGGAAGCCGGCTTCGAGGGCTATCTCTTCAAGCCGTTCACGCATGCGCAGATGGCGCCGCTGATGCCGCAGCTGGGCCAGGCCGGGCTGCAAGGCCTGATCGAGCTGGGCCGCCAGTTCCCGGACCAGGCAGCCGAGATCTGCCTGGTGGCACGCAAGCGCTGAGCAAGTCCCATGGATGCAGCCGCCGCAGCACCCCTGCCGGAAGCGCCCCAGCGCAAGCACCAGGCCGAGGCCGTGGACCCGCTGTTTGCCGCGGCCTTCCAGCAGGCCGTGGCCGGCAACATCGCGGCCGGCCGGGCAGGTCATCTGCGGCTGCATCCGGAAATCTTCTGGCTGCCGGTCAGCGAAAACTGCAACCTGCGCTGCATCGGCTGCGACGACGTCATCACCGGCTTCCGCAAGGAATACCTGGCGCCGGCCGATGTGCGGCGGCTGCTCAGCGCCAGCGCCGGCCAGGCCAGCTTCAGCGAGATCGACCTGACCAGCGGCGAGCCGCTGCTGCACCCGCAACTGAGCGAGGTGATCGACATCTGCCACGAGCTGCATCCCAAGGCCGTTGTCTCGGTGGTGTCCAACGGCACGATTCCCGTGCGCGGCAAGTACCGCGACGCTTATGCGCGGCTGGACAGCATCGGCCTGTCGATCGATGGTGCCACTGCCGAGGTCTTCGAGGCGGTGCGCGTGGGCGCCTCGTTCGAACGCTTTGTGCAGACAGTCAAGGACGTGGTTGCGCTGCGCGACCAGACCGGCCGGCCAGCAGAGATCCAGCTCTGCTTCACTGCCTGCGCGATGAATCTGCACCAGCTTCCAGAGGTCGTGCGCCTGGGCAAGTCCTGGGGCGTGAACTCCGTCTACGCGCAGCCGATGGAGATGAACATCGCGCCGATCCGCGACGCCATCGGCCACCTGCACCTGGACCACATGGACCCGGCCGAGCGCACCCGCTGGGTGGACGAGGCGGTGGCGCTGGGGCGCGAGCTGGGGCTGGAAGTGGCGGCGTCCGACGGGCTGTATCCGCGCCCGAAAGAGGAGGAAAAATCGACCGAACCGCAGGCCGGCCCTTCGCTGGCCTTCGAGGAGAAAGTCGCCAAGCTCGGCGTGGGCGTGCGGCGCCGCTCGCCGGATGGCGAGCTGACGCTGCCGCATGTGCGCCAGTGCCAGTATCCGTGGACCCAGGCGCCCGGCATCCGCAAGATGGGGGCCGCCTGGCACACGACGCTGTGCTGCTACATGAGCGAGGCGGCCAACACCGAGCTGGCCGCGCGCTACGACCTGCACGACATGGACAAGCAGTCCATGCTGGACCTGTACAACGGCGCTGGCTACTGGCAGTTCCGGGAAGACCTGGCCGCCGGCCTGACGCACGAGGCCTGCGGCGACTGCGCTGCGGCGCTGACGCACGGGCCCTCGCTGCTGCAGCACCTGGCCTGGCGCATTGATGCGCTCTGCGTCGAACATGGCTTGAGCTTTCCAGGTGGGGACGCGCTGCGCGAACAGCTGATGCAGCCGCAGGCCACGGTGCACCAGGCGCGCAAGCTGGTGAATCATTTGCACCAGGCCTGGTGGCAACCGCATCCGCAGCCGCGGCCCGTGTGGCTGCAGGAGCTGATGGCGGCGGCGCGCGAACTGGGCCCGCCGAAAGAGACGGCTCCGGCCGCTAGCGGTTCACCCAGCGCATGAAGTCCGCGTGCTCGCGGATGTAGTCGGCCTCGTCGAACAAGGCCGAGGCCAGCACCAGCAGGCCGGCGCCAGGCGTGAAGTGGTGCAGCTCGCGCCAGATGCCGGGCGTCATCAGCAGGCCTTCGCCGGGGTGGGTCAGGCGCACGGTGCGCTGGTGCGTGCCGTCGTCCATCGAGACGTCGAAGGCCCCCGTGACGGCCACGTAGAGCTGGTGCAACTGCAGGTGGGCGTGGCCGGCGCGCGAGGCGCCCGGCGGCACGCCATAGGTCCAATAGGCGCGCAGGATGGGGAAGTCGAAGTCGACGCCGGTTTCGGCAAACGAGATGGAGCCCCGCTCGTCGTGGATGGTGCGGATTTGCACCAAGCGGCAGTCGTCCACATGGGCCAAAGCATCAGTCTCCGTTGTGTGTTTCGGGGGGCGCAGGGCAGGTTAGCAGGTAGTGCTCGTGCACCACCGCAGTGGCGCCGAAGCTTTCCTTGTAGAAAGCCAGGCCTTCGTTCAGCACCCATCCGCCATCTTCGTTCGAATGGCCGAAGTCGAACCACTTGCCACGTGTCTGTGCGTGCACGATGGCACGTTCCACCAGCTGATCCAGCGCCGCGCAGCGCCGGGATTGCGCATCGGCCGCCATGTACTGCAGGTGGCAGACCGTGGCGGTCTCGAACATCACCAGCCCGGCGCAGACCACGCCTGACCAGCGCGCCAGCTGCAGGCTGATCTCCGCAGGGAAACGGCTGGCCAGCAGCCGCAGTTCGGCCTCGTTGTGCGTGGGCCGGCTGGCGTGACGGGCCTGCAGCTCGGCCTGCAGCACCGCCCAGAACTCGGTCCAGCCGGTGCCTTCGCCGCCGCGCAGCGCGTCAAAGCTCAGCTCGGGCCGCTGGCGCATCGCCTGCGTGATCTGCCGGCGCTGGGCCTTGGGCCAGTGCGCGGCGGTCGGGCCAATCGCGCTCATCACGTCGCAGCGCACCCGTTCGGCGCCACAGCGGAACAGCGCGTAGCGGTCGGCCTCGCTGGGCTGGCGCTGGTAGATGTGCGGCAGGGTCTTGTAGAGCAGGGACGAAATGCCTTGCGAGGGCAGCCAGCGCTGCAGCGCCTGCATCAGCGCCAGCACCTTGGCGGCACCCAGCGGCCGCGCCAGCAGCCAGCCGCCGTAGCTCAGGCCCCCGTGGCTGACGAGCCGTTCGCCCACGCGGTGCGCCGGCAGCAGTGCCAGCAGCGTCTCGCCCTGCCAGGCCAGCAGCGAGTGTTCGTCGAAACGCTCGGCGTGGTACTCCATGTAGCCGCGGTCGAACAGGAAGCTCTGTGTCGGGCTGGCGGCCACGGTGGCATTCCAGCGCGCGGCGTCGGCCGCGGTGTAGCGCTGGAAACGAATGGCAGGCGGTGTGAGGTCTTGCGGGGCAGGCACGGTGGCATTGTCGCGTCGGCCACCGGTTTCTGGCGACAATCGCGGTCTGACGCGGGGCGGCGCCGGCTGGGCGCACTCGCAGCATGCAACGGGAGATTCCATGATTCTTGTGACCGGCGGCGCCGGCTTCATCGGCAGCAATTTCGTCCTCACCTGGCTGGCACAAAGCCAGGAGCCAGTGCTCAACCTGGACGCGCTGACCTACGCCGGCAACCTGGCCAACCTGGCCTCGCTGCAAGGCGATGCGCGCCACACCTTTGTGCAGGGCGACATCTGCGACCGTGCCTTGATGGACCAGCTGCTGGCCTCGCACCGGCCGCGGGCCATCGTGCATTTCGCCGCGGAGAGCCATGTGGACCGCTCCATCCACGGCCCCGGCGCGTTCATGAAGACCAATGTTGACGGCACCTTCACGCTGCTGGAAGCCGCGCGTGCCCACTGGAGCAGCCTGCAGGGCGACGAGAAGGCGGCTTTCCGTTTCCACCACGTCAGCACCGACGAGGTCTACGGTTCCCTCAAGCCCAGCGACCCGCCGTTTGCCGAGACGAACGCCTACGAGCCCAACAGCCCGTACTCGGCCAGCAAGGCCGCCAGCGACCACCTGGTGCGCGCCTGGCACCACACCTACGGCCTGCCGGTGGTCACGACCAACTGCTCGAACAACTACGGCCCCTATCACTTCCCCGAGAAGCTGATCCCGCTGATGATCGTCAACGCACTGGCCGGCAAGCCGCTGCCCGTCTATGGCGACGGCCAGCAGATCCGCGACTGGCTGTACGTCGAAGACCACTGCTCGGGCATCCGCGCGGTGCTGGCCGGCGGCAGGCTGGGTGAGACCTACAACATTGGCGGATGGAACGAGAAGGCCAACCTCGACATCGTGAAGACCGTCTGCGCGCTGCTCGACGAGCTGCGTCCCGACCCGGCCGGCCCCTACAGCCGCCTGATCACCTACGTCACCGACCGCCCCGGCCACGACCGCCGCTACGCCATCGACGCCCGCAAGATCGAACGTGAACTCGGCTGGCGACCGGCCGAAACCTTCGACACCGGCATTCGCAAGACGGTGCAGTGGTACCTGGATCACCCCGAATGGGTGGCGCAGGTGCAAAGTGGCAGCTACCGCGACTGGCTGGCGACCAACTACACCGGACGCAGCGAATGAACCGCATCTTGCTGCTGGGGCCGAACGGCCAGGTTGGCTGGGAGCTGCAACGCGCTTTGGCGCCATTGGGCGAACTGCACCTGCGCGACCGCCATCAAGGCGGCGACCTTGCAGATGCCGATGCCTTGGCTGCCACGGTGCGTGAACTCAGGCCCGACGTGATCGTCAATGCCGCCGCACACACTGCCGTCGACAAGGCCGAGAGCGAACCCGCGCTGGCCAGTCGGCTGAATGCCCAGGCGCCGGCCCAGCTGGCCGAGCTGGCGCTAGCGCTGGGCGCCACACTGGTCCACTACAGCACCGATTACGTCTTCGACGGCAGCGGCGACCAGCCGCGGGACGAAACCTCGGCGACCGGTCCGCTCAGCGTCTACGGCGCCACCAAGCTGGCCGGCGAACAGGCCATCCAGGCCAGCGGCTGCCGCCACCTGATCTTCCGCACCAGCTGGGTCTACGCCGCGCGCGGCGGCAACTTCGCCAAGACCATGCTGCGGCTGGCTGCCGAGCGCGATCAGCTGAAGGTGGTGGCTGATCAGGTTGGCGCGCCAACCGGTGCCGAGCTGCTGGCCGACATCAGCGCCCATGCCTTGCGCCGGCTGGCACACCAGCCCGATCTGCCCGGCCTGTACCACCTGTGCGCCAGCGGCGAAACCAGCTGGCATGGCTATGCCGCGCACGTCATCGAATGGGCGCGACGGCATGGCAAGGCGATCCGTGTCGCGCCGGACCAAGTGCTGGCCATCCCCACCCAGGAATTTCCGTTGCCCGCGCCCCGTCCGCTGAACTCGCGGCTGGACACCACCAAGCTGCAAACCGCCTTCGGCCTGCGCCTGCCGCGCTGGCAGGTGGGCGTGGATCGCATGCTGGCCGAGATCCTGGCGTGAGCGAGCGCAAGGTGGCGCCGTGGCTGTTCGTGCACGTGCCGAAGACGGCCGGCACCAGTCTGACCCAGGCGGCGCTGCAGGCCTTTGGTGAAGACGGTTGCGAGTTCGACTATGGCGTCGGCAACCCGCACACCACCGCGCGTGTGGCCGAGCTGTCGCACCAGGCCAATGACCTGTTCCGTCTGCGCGAGCGGCTGCAGCAGGACCAGGTGGCGATGCTGGCTGGCCATGTGCCGCTGCCGCGTTATGCACCGCTGTTCCCGGCCACGCGCATCGTCAGCTTCCTGCGCGAGCCGCTGGCGCAGCTGCTGTCGCACCATGCGCACATCAACCGCGAGCAGACGCCGCGGCCCTTCGAGGAATTCATGCGCCGGCCGCAAGGTGCGGGCCTGCAGGCTCGCATGTTGACCAACGTGCCGCTGGAGGCGCTGGGCGTGATCGGCATCACCGAGCGCTACGACGACAGCCTGCGGGTGCTCAACGCCAGCCTGGGGTTGGACCTGCAGCCGCAGCAGCTGAACCAGAACCCGCAGCGCGAAAGCGTCACGCAGCCGCTCTACGAACTCCCGCCTGGCCAGGCTGCGCAGGTGGACGCGCTGTTGCGCGATGAGCGCCAGCTCTACGCACGCGCCAACCGCCTGCTGGACAGCCGGCTTGCAATCCTGGATGCCGGCCAGCCCTTTGCCAACGGCGCTGTCAGCGAATGCTCGGCGCAGCAGGTGTCCGGCTTCGCGTTTTGGGCCGAACAAACGCGGCCGGTGGCGCTTGAGCTGCAGCGCAACAGCCAACCGGTGGTGAACCTGCTGGCCACGCAACACCTGGCCCGGCTGCGCCTGCTGAATGCGCCGCGAGAAGGCTGTGTCGGCTTCGAGCACCGGTTCGCCAAGCCGCTGCAGCCGGGCGACAGCGTGCGCGTTGCAGTGGCCGAAACCGGTCAGCTGCTGGGCGAATGGCGCATGCCGGAGGTCTGAATCATGACACTGGAAGACCTGCTGGCACGCATCCAGGCCAGCGAACCCGAGGCGTTGGCCGGGCTGCCAGCGGGCACGGCGCAGCGGCTGGTGCGCGCCGCGCTGCGTGAGTTGCGGGAAGGCTTGCTTGCTCAGCCCGACGCGGTCGATGAGCCGGTGCAGGTGCCGGCTCTGGGTCGCTTCCGGCGCGTGGGGCCGCCGGGGCAAGGCTGGCGCTTCATCCCGCAGGCCGGAGGCCAGGCTGTGCGCTCCCTGGCTGCCGCAGACGCCGTGCCGCTGTCGCCCGGCCAGCGGGCCTGGCGCCAGGCCTGCAACAGCAGTGAGCCGGCGCTGATCCATCCCGAGCACCGTTTTGTGTTGCTGTTCTCGCCGAAGTCAGCCTGCTCCAGCGCGGTGATCTGGTTCCTGCACACGCTGGGCCTGGCCGAGCAGGCGCGTGCGTACCATGAATGGCCGCACCAGTACCGCATCCACGAACTCATGCAGAGCGACGCCCAGCGTGCGACGCGGCGCCTCCCACCCGAGCAACTGACGGTGCTGCGCTTGGTGCGCGACCCGCTGGAGCGCGCCGTTTCCAGCTTCCGCCATGCACTGGGCACTGGCTATGCCCGCGCCCAGATCCGCGCCCGATTGGGGCGCGACATCGCGGCGCAGGGCCTGTCGTTCCAGCAGTTCATTGACTTCCTGGTGCTGGAAGACTTGGATCGCTGTGATGGCCACCATCGACGCCAGTGCCATGCGCTGGAGCGGATGCGTGCGCCCGATGTGCTGATCAACGTCAGTCAGCAGGATCTTTACACCGAGTTGAATGCCTTCGAGCGCCGCCAGGGCATGCCGGTGACCGACTTTGCCGCGCTGCGCTGGCTGCATGAACTGCAGAGCACGCGCGTGCCGAACCGGGTGGATGACGGGCGGCCGGCCGACCGTGTGGAGCTGACCGCTGCGCATGCCAAGTTCGGCCCCTGGCCGCGTCAATTGCTGACGCCGCTGGCCCGCGAGCGCTTGAGCGCGCTGTACGCAGACGACATTGCCCGCTACGCAGTGCCTCACTGATGCCCGCATTGCCCCTGCCGGTGCCGTCGCCAGTGCAGTGGCCCGAAAACGCTGCGCGACAATTCCGGTTTCGCCCTGAGGCCCCAAGGAGAATTCCATGAAAGTAACCGTCGTTGGCACCGGCTATGTGGGCCTGGTGACCGGGGCCTGCCTGGCCGACATGGGCAATCACGTGATGTGCCTGGATGTGGACGCCCGCAAGATCGAGATCCTCAACAGTGGCGGCATTCCCATCCACGAGCCGGGGCTGGACGAGGTGGTGCGACGCAATGCCGCCGCCGGCCGGCTGCAGTTCACGACCGACATCCCCGCCGCGGTGTCACACGGCACGATCCAGTTCATCGCCGTGGGCACGCCGCCGGACGAGGACGGCTCGGCCGACCTGCAGTACGTGCTGGCGGCCGCGCGCAACATCGGGCGCCTCGCGACCGACTACAAGCTGGTGGTCGACAAGAGCACGGTGCCGGTGGGCACGGCCGACAAGGTCAAGGCCGCCATTGCCGATGAACTCGCCAGGCGCGGCCTGGACCTGGCGTTTTCGGTCGCATCCAACCCGGAGTTCCTGAAGGAAGGCGCCGCGGTGGAAGACTTCATGCGGCCGGACCGCATCGTCGTTGGTGCCGAGGACGAGCGCGCCGTTAACTTGATGCGTGCGCTGTACGCGCCGTTCCAGCGCACGCGCGACAAGCTGGTCGTGATGGACCTGCGTTCGGCCGAACTGACCAAGTACGCCGCCAACGCGATGCTGGCCACCCGCATCTCGTTCATGAACGAGCTGGCGCTGCTGGCCGAGAAGATGGGCGCGGACATCGAACTGGTGCGGCAAGGCATTGGCTCGGACCCGCGCATCGGCTACCACTTCCTCTATGCCGGTGCAGGCTATGGCGGCTCGTGTTTCCCCAAGGACGTGAAGGCCCTGATCCGCACCGCTGCCGACCAGGGCCAGGGCCTGAAGGTGCTGCAGGCGGTGGAAGACGCGAACGACGCGCAGAAGCGGGTGCTGGTCGACAAGGTCGTGGCCCGTTTCGGCGCCGACTTGAACGGCAAGCGCTTTGCCATCTGGGGCCTGGCCTTCAAGCCGCAGACCGACGACATGCGCGAGGCGACCAGCCGCGTGGTGATCGCCGAGCTGCTGGCGCGGGGCGCCACGGTCAGTGTCTACGACCCGGTGGCGATGGACGAGGCCAGGCGCATCTTCGGCGACGAGCCCCGCATTGCCTATGCCAGCGGGCCGATGCAGGCCGCCGCCGGCGCCGAGGCGCTACTCATCGTCACAGAGTGGAAGGAATTCCGCAGCCCGGACTTCGAAGGCCTGAAGGCCGCGCTGAAGACGCCGGTGATCTTCGACGGCCGCAACCTCTACGAGCCGGCGCTGGTGCGCGAGTTCGGGCTGGATTACGAGGCCATCGGCCGGCCCGCCGCCGTCAAGCCGGCGGCATGAAAGTCCTGGTGACCGGCGCGGCCGGTTTCATCGGCATGCACGTCGCGCAGGCGCTGCTGGCGCGTGGCGATGCGGTGGTCGGCATAGACAACCTGAACGACTACTACGCGGTGCAGCTGAAGCGTGACCGGCTGGCCTTGCTCACGCCGCTGCCCGGCTTCCGCTTCCAGCAGCTGGACATTGCCGACCGCGACGAGTTGATGGCGCTGTTCGCCGGCGAGCGTTTCGATCGCGTGGTGCACCTGGCCGCGCAGGCGGGGGTGCGCTACTCCATCACGCATCCGCACGCCTACGGCGAGGCCAACCTGGTCGGCTTCCTGAACATGCTGGAGGCCTGCCGCCAGCACCCTGTCGCGCACCTGGTCTATGCCAGCAGCTCCAGCGTCTACGGCGGCAACCTGAAGACGCCGTTCTCGGAAGCCGATGAGGTGGACCACCCCGTCAGCCTTTACGCGGCGACCAAGAAGGCCAACGAGCTGATGGCCCACACCTACAGCCACCTCTACGGGCTGCCGACCACCGGGCTGCGCTTCTTCACCGTCTACGGGCCCTGGGGCCGGCCGGACATGGCCTACTTCAGCTTCACCAAGGCCATCCTCGAAGGCCGGCCGATCCAGGTCTTCAACCAGGGCCAGCTGCAGCGCGACTTCACCTACATCGACGACATCGTGCGCGGCGTGGTGGCGGTGCTGGACCGCCCGGCAGAGCCCGACCCGGCGTTCGATGCGATGGCGCCGCACCCGGGCCGCAGCAAGGCGCCGTACCGCGTGTTCAACATCGGCAACCAGGACCCGGTGCCGCTGGGCGAGTTCATCGCCACCATCGAGGCCGCGCTGGGCCGAGAGGCGAACAAGGTCTACCTGCCGATGCAGCCGGGCGACGTGGTGGCCACGCATGCGGATGTGACGTCCTTGACCGAATGGACTGGCGAGCGTCCCGCGACTCCGCTGGCCGAGGGCATTGCCCGGTTCGTGGCCTGGTTTCGCCGCTACCATCGACTGGATTGAAAAGCCAGCCCTCTTGCGCCGGCCCCCTCTGTTCCTTTTGCCCACCTCACAGGGCTCTTCCCATGAAGCAACAACGCAAAGGCATCATCCTGGCCGGCGGCAGCGGCACCCGGCTGCACCCCGCCACGCTGGCGATCAGCAAGCAGCTGATCCCGGTGTACGACAAGCCGATGGTGTATTACCCCTTGAGCGCACTGCTGCTGGCCGGCATCCGCGAGATCCTGCTGATCAGCACGCCGCAGGACACGCCGCGCTTCGAGCAGCTGCTGGGCGACGGCAGCCGCTGGGGCCTGAACATCCAGTACGCCGTGCAGCCCAGCCCGGACGGCCTGGCCCAGGCCTTCCTGATCGGTGAGCAGTTCCTGGCCGGCGCGCCCAGCGCGCTGGTGCTGGGCGACAACATCTTCTACGGCCATGACCTGGGCCGCCGCCTGGAAGCCGCTTCGGCGCGCGAAGACGGCGCCACGGTGTTCGCCTATCCGGTGACCGACCCCGAGCGCTACGGCGTGGTCGAGTTCGACGACCAGGGCCGCGCCATCAGCCTGGAAGAAAAGCCGCTGCAGCCCAAGAGCCGCTACGCCGTCACCGGGCTGTACTTCTACGACAAGCAGGTGGTGGACCATGCCAAGGCCTTGGCACCCAGCCCGCGCGGCGAGCTGGAGATCACCGACCTGAACCGGCGCTACCTGGAAGCCGGCCAGCTGGACGTGCAGCTGTTTGGCCGCGGCGACGCCTGGCTGGACACCGGCACCCACGACAGCCTGCTGGAAGCCAGCGCCTTTGTGCAGACGCTGGAAAAGCGTCAGGGCCTGAAGGCCTGCTGCCCGGAGGAGATCTGCTGGCGCAATGGCTGGATCAGCGATGAACAGCTTGCCGCGCTGGCCGCGCCGCTGGCCAAGAGCGGCTACGGCAAGTATTTGCAGCAAATCATGACCGACAAGGTGTTTTGAGCATGAAGGTCATCCAGACCGAAATCGAAGGCGTGTTGATCTTCGAACCCAGGGTGTTCGGCGACAGCCGCGGCTTCTTCTACGAGAGCTTCAACCAGAAGGTCTTCGACGACGCCACAGGCGGCGGTTTCAGCTTCGTGCAGGACAACCATTCGCGCTCGGCACGCGGCGTGCTCCGTGGCCTGCACTTCCAGCACGCCCCGCACGCCCAGGGCAAGCTGGTGCGCGCGGCGGCCGGCGCGGTGTTCGACGTGGCGGTCGACATCCGCAAGGGCAGCCCGACCTTCGGCCGCTGGGTTGGCGCCGAGCTGAATGCCGAGAACCACCGCCAGATGTGGGTGCCGCCAGGCTTGGCGCACGGCTTTCTGGTGCTGAGCGAAACGGCCGACTTTCTGTACAAGACCACCGACTATTACGCCCCGCAGGCCGAGGGCGCGGTGCGCTGGGACGACCCGGACCTGGCGATCGCCTGGCCCGATGTCGGCGGCCCGCCGCAGCTCTCCGGCAAGGACGCCGCGGCGGGGTCGCTGAGGGATCTGTAGTCAAGAAGGACTCGACATGAAACTGCTGCGCTTCAACGAACCCATCCGCTTCGGCAGCGAAGGCAATGTGCGCGACTACGCGCTCAGCGGCTGGTCGCTGGACGAAGGCAATGCCTCGCTGAGCTGGACGCAGGCGCTGGAGGCCAAGCTCGAATTCACCGCCCAGGCCACCACCTCGCCGATCACGCTGCAGCTGACGGGCATCCCCTTCCTGGGCAACGGCAAGCTGCCGCGCCAGCAGGTCTGGGTGCACCTGAACGGCCTGTACTGCGGCATGTTCGACGCGGCCGACAACTTCGATGTCGCCATGCCGATCCGCCACAGCTGGCTGGAGCCGCGCCACAACGTGCTGGTGCTGACGATGCCGCTGTCGGCCTCGCCCGAGCAGCTGGAACTGGGCGAGGACCGGCGCCGCCTGGGCGTGGCGATGCAAAGCATCACCTTGCAGCTCGGCTGACACCGGCAGCCGGCACCAGGCTGCGGCTGCCCTTCATTTCCTGAACACGGCTTTCAATGAGCACCTCTCCCACCGTTGCACCGCATGCCGTGGCCGCCCAGCACGGGCTGGGCATCGTCGACGCGATCAGCTTCAACCACATCAGCGGCTGGGTCTGGAACCCTGACTGCCCCGACGAGCCGGTGCAGATCGAGGTGCTGGACGGCGACACCCAGCTGGCCGTGGTGCAGGCCGAGCTCTACCGGCCCGACCTGCAGAAGCTGGGCATGGGCAATGGCCGGCACGGCTTCTCGTTCAACTTCGGCCCGACCATCCTGCCGCTGGCCCGCCACACGCTGCGCGTGCGCCGGCTGTCCGACGGCAGCGACCTCAGCGGCTCGCCACGGGTGCTGGAGCGCGACGGAGGTGCGCTGGATCGCAGCACCCGCATCTACATCGAGCAGCTGATGCAGGCCGAGGTCGCGGTGGCCCGCACGCCCGAGGACCTGAGCTTCGCGCTGGCGCTGCTGGCCGAGCAGATGGGCGTGGTCACCAGCCGTCAGCTGGAACTGGGCCAGTCCCTTGGCCAGGGCCCGGACCTGGGCGTGCTGGGCGAACTGCTGGACCAGGCCGCGCCGGCGCAGTGGATGGGCGCCACCCAGCTGGCCATGTCGCAGCGCTACCCTGCCGTGCTGCTGCCCAGCTTCGAAAAGCCCAAGGTCTCGGTCATCATCCCGGTCTACGGCAAGTTCCAGCTGACCTACGACTGCATCCGCTCGATCCAGCAGCACCTGCCGGAAGACAGCTTCGAAGTCATCGTGGTGGATGACTGCTCGAAGGACGAGACGCTGCTGGCGCCGCTGGTCTTCGGCGGCACGGTGCGCGTGGTGCGCAATGAGACCAATCTCGGCTTCGTCAAGGGTTGCAACCGCGGCGCCGAGCTGGCCCGCGGCGAGTACCTGTTCTTCCTGAACAACGACACGCTGGTGCACCCTGGCTGGCTGGACACGCTGACGCGCACCTTCCGCGATGTGCCGGATGTCGGCATTGCCGGTTCCAAGCTGCTGTTCGGCGACGGCACGCTGCAGGAAGTCGGCGGCATCATCTGGCGCATGGGTGACGGCTGGAACTGGGGCCGCAATGCCAACCCGGACGAGCCGCGCTTTTCCTACCTGCGCGACGCGGATTACGTCTCCGGCGCCGCGCTGATGATTCCGGCCGCGCTGTTCAATGAACTGGGCGGCTTCGACCTGCACTTCGCACCGGCCTATTACGAGGACACCGACCTGTGCTTCCGCGTGCGCCAGGCGGGCAGGCGTGTCGTCGTGCAGCCAGCCTCGATCATCGTCCACCTGGAAGGCCAGACCTCGGGCACCAGCGTGACCGGCAGCGGCATGAAGCGCTTCCAGGCCGTCAACCACCGCAAGTTCTACGACCGCTGGAAAGCCGTGCTGGCCACGCACCGTTTCAACGGCCAGCAGCCCGAGCTGGAGTGCGAGCGCACGGTGAAGAAGCGCGCGGCCTTCATCGACGACAGCGTGCCCACGCCGGACCAGGATGCCGGCTCGAACGCCGCGATCCAGCACATCAAGTCGCTGCTGCGCCTGGGCTACAAGGTCACCTTCATCCCGGCCGACAACCTGGCCCGCATCGCGCCCTATACCGAGGCCCTGCAGTCGCTGGGTGTGGAGTGCCTGTACCACCCGCACTACTGGAGCGTGGAGGAGTTCTTCCGCAAGAACACCGCGCCGATCGACCTGGTCTACCTGCACCGCTTCAACAACGGCACCAAGTACACCGGCCTGATCCGCCGCCACCAGCCGCTGGCCCGGGTGCTCTACAACGTGGCCGACCTGCACTACCTGCGCATGGAGCGCGAGTCGCAGATCACCTGCGACAGCGCGCTGGCCTTCAAGGCCGAGGCCGTCAAGCGGCAGGAGCTGGCGGCCATTGCTGCGGTGGACGCAACCATCGTGCATTCGGCCACCGAACAGGAAGTGCTGGCCGAGGCCTTGCCCGGCGCGCCGGTGTACGTCGTGCCCTGGGCCTACCCGCTGCGACCGGTGCAGACGCCGGCGGCCCAGCGCCGCGGCGTGGTCTTCGTTGGCGGCTACCGCCACACGCCCAACGTGGACGCCGCGCTGTGGCTGGTGCGCGAGATCATGCCGCTGGTCTGGCAGACGCTGCCGGACGTGCCCTGCGTGCTGGTCGGCAGCAACATGCCCGACGAGGTCAAGCAGCTGGCCGGCCCGCGCGTGCAGGCAGTCGGCTATGTGCCAGACGTGGCCGAGGTCTACGAGTCGGCCCTGATCTCGGTTGCGCCACTGCGCTACGGTGCCGGTGTCAAGGGCAAGGTGCTGGAGGCGTTTGCCGCCGGCGTGCCCTGTGTGATGACACCGACTGCCGCCGAAGGCGTGCTGCTGACGCCCAACCTGCGAGGCCTGGTGGCCGAAGACGCTGCCGGCCTCGCGCGGCTGATCGTGCTGCTGCACAGCCAGCCGGACCGGGTGGCGGCGGCTGCCAAGGCGGGCCAGGCGATGATGAGCACCGCCTACAGCAACGATGCGGTCGACCACGCCATCCAGGCCGCGCTGGCCATTCCTGCCTGAGCTCCTGTTTTCCTTTTGCGCCATGTCCCGCACCGTCATCCTCCACTACCACCTGTTCAAGAACGCCGGCACTTCGCTGGACCAGGTGCTGAAGCAGAACTTCGGCACGCGCTGGGTCACGCGCGAATTCGAGGCCAGGGCGAATGCCGCAACGCATGCGCAGGAAGTCGCGCAGTGGATCAAGGCCAACCCCGACGCGGTGGCGTTTTCCTCGCACACCATGGAGTTGCCGCCGCCCGAGATGCCGGGCGTCAAGATCGTGCCGCTGATCTTCGTGCGCCACCCGATCGACCGCGTGGCCTCGGCCTACAGCTTCGAGCGCAAGCAGGGCGGCAAGGGCTTTGGCTCGGTGCTGGCGCGTCACACCACGCTGGGCGGCTATTGCGAGGTGCGACTGTCGATGCCGCGCGACCGCCAGTGCCGCAACTTCCAGGCTTCGCGCTTCTCGCGCATGTTCGCCCACGAACAGGGCAGCGAGCTGGAGCGCTCGCTGAAGGCGGTGCGCACGCTGCCGTTTGTCGGCGTGGTCGAAGACTTCGATGTCTCGATGGACAAGCTGGCCGCGCTGCTGCAGCTGGACTTTCCGGATTTCCGCGGCGCCCAGGTGGCTGCCAACGTCAGCCGCGGCGTGAGCCGCAGCCTGGCGCAACGGGTTTCCGAGCTGCAGGCTGAACTGGGCGACGAGGTCTACGACCAGCTGATCGCCGCCAACACCGACGACCTGCTGCTGCACCAGGCCGCCACCGAACGCGGCCGGCGCGGGGTGGCAGCCGCCGCTGCCGAAGGCGGCCCTGAAGCCGTCGATGAAGCCCCTGCGGCACCCGTGCCAGCGTCGGACGAAAGTCAAGCGGGAAGGGCCTGAGGCGGTAAACCCGCAATCCAGCTGAAACAGAAGGTATCTGTCGGCTTGGCGTCGTAACGGACAGGTTTCCGACGGGTATGCTCGGCATACAAGTTCGGCTTCGCCTGCAGACGGGAACCCCGTTGAAGATCCGGACGCAGGTGGCGCCGTGAGAGGAGCGCCTGCCGGCCGGCAGCACAACGCAGCGCATCCGGCATTCCATTGCCTTTGAGGGAAGGTTTGCCCGCTGTATGCGCCCCCGCCTGGTCCTGTTTCACTACCACCTGTTCAAGAACGCAGGCACCTCGCTTGACAAGGTCCTGCACGAGAACTTCGGCAGCCGCTGGCTGACCCGCGAGTTCGAGGACAGGCCGGCAGAAGAGCATGCGCAGGAAGTGCAGGACTGGCTGGAAGCGTCACCCGACGCGCTGGCCTTTTCTTCGCACACCGCGCTACTGCCGCCGCCTCGGCAGCCCGGCCTGCAGGTCTTTCCGCTGGTCTTCCTGCGCCATCCGCTGGACCGCATTGCGTCGGCCTACAGCTTCGAGCGCAAGCAGCTGGGCGACCACGGCTTTGGCGCCGCGCTGGCCCAAAGCACCTCGCTGGCCGGCTACATCCGGACCCGGCTGACCATGCCGCAGGACCGCCAATGCCGCAATTTCCAGACGGCCCGCCTGGCCCCGATGTATGCCGCGGAGGCTGGCAGTGAGCGCGAGCGCGCGGTGGCCGCGCTTCAGCGCCTGCCCTTCGTCGGCATCGTCGAGCACTTCGATGCCTCGATGGCGCAGCTGACCCAGCTGATTGCGCCGGCCTTTCCCGAATTCCGCAGCTTCTCGGTGATGGAAAACAGCTCACGCGGCGCCGACCTGGATCTGGCCGCCCGCCTGGCGCAGCTGCGCGAGACCCTGGGCGATGAGGTCTACGCCCTGCTGGAAGCCAGCAATGCCGACGATCTCGTGCTGTATGACGCGGCCTGTGAGCTGATGGCCGAGTTCGCCTGAGCGGATTGCCCATCACGCCCGGTTCCTGCGCGAACACGCATTGTCGCGTCTCGAGAGTCGGCCGTGATCTTGTCAAAGTTGGCGGTTGATTCCCGCCGCGAAGTCTGCTCGAATAGCCACCGACACCAACGAACAATAAGGGTCTTCGCAGGGAGGGGTGTGCGGTGCGCAGCAAGACGGAGCAGAGCTTCGTCCAAGGCTGCGCGAGCATGGTTCGCGACATGAGAACCATCACCGCTCGGACGCAATCTGCATTGGCTCTGGGAAGGGCCAATGAGGTGTCTGATGAATGCGAGGCATCGAGCCGATGACTCTTTGTCCATGTTCCAACGCCAGCGAGATGCTTCCGAAGCGCATGGATATTGGGCTGGCATATTGGAGCGCGAGGAGCAGCGCGGTTCATATGGCACAGCAAGGGCCACGCTAGGTGAGCCAAGCCATGGCAAGGGGTTGGACGGCAACAGCGAACACTATGAGCTCGACAACGTTGGCAACCGGACAACCGAGAGCGACTGCAAGGGCACCGACCTGGCCACCCGCACGCTGGTGCGAACGGTCACGCGACGCTACGACGCACTGGGCCGCCTGCAGAGCGTCTCGGGCCTGCAATGAGCCGCCCCAACAATCACATGCGGAGGAATCCAATGACAAATAAAGCCAATGTTGAGTCAGCAAGTCAGTGGCGTGGCGGGCGCGTTGCAAACGGTTTTACGCATCTGTCGCCTCGACGAAGGCGCATGCCACTGCAAGTTGCATTGGCGCAGCTTATTGGAAACTATTTGCGTAGGGAATGCCCGACGAAATATTTGAAATCCGGTCCGAAATTCCCCTTTGAAAATATCTCAGCCGCGGTCGCTTTTGGTGTTGCGTTGTTTCTATCGAATAACTCGTTTGCCTATTGGGTTTCGGATTGTGTTCAGTATGGCGGAACTAGGGCGTGCATTCCAACAGACAATCCGGCTCCCGTGGCTGGAGTCTTTGATATCGATACGAAAACTAACTGTAACCTGTTTACAGGCGAGGATGGCGAACGGATAAACGATGGCCGTCTAACGTCGATGCTTCAGTTTGCCGCAGCGGGGGACCCTCTCCCGTGGCCATATGTTTCGATCACAAGCTACTGCCCCAATTTCCCGCATGAGTATGGATATACCCCGCGATTGCTTGATTATAGCTCAAACTGTCGGGATGGGTATCAGTCGACCTCGGATCTAGTTCCCGATTCGCATGCCGTTCTGTGCGTGCCTGGCCCAACTATTTATCACGACAAGCCCCCTTCCTGCCCCGGCAAGAAGGCAAGCCTGTTCGGAGTGGGAGACCCGATCTACCCGTTGATCGGTTCAAGCAGCTACGACGTCGACCTTGACGCGGGCCTTGGCGGCCTGAAGCTGCGCTACGACATGCGCAGGAAGCTGCCCAGCGATAACCCGGACCTGGTGTATCCGAACACCGCGCTGGCGTCCTTTGGCCTGCTGGTGGAGAGCAACCTGCACAAGCGGCTGATCTACCAGTCGGGCACGCTTGACGGCATGCAGGCCTCACGCGGCTTGGGCCGCTGGGTCTCGTTTGCGGCGTCCGGCGGGGTCTTTGTTCCGGACGCTGGCGTGCGCGACACCCTGGTGGCCATCAGCGGCGGTTGGCGCTACGTGGACGCGCAGACCCGGGCCGAAGA
>NZ_JAJNKD010000029.1:0-36266 GCF_021043325.1 Ideonella azotifigens | reverse complement strand
GGCCTACGGCTTCCGCGACGACGCCTATTTCTTCCTCAAAATCCGCGCCGCCTTCCCCGGAGTTGGGTGAAGAACCTTTTTTCATGGCCGAGGCAGACCCACCACCCATCCTGGCAAGATCGCGGCCCCAACCCGCCACCCCATCGCCTTGACCAAGCCTTTGCCCTCGCCTGCCGTCTCGCCTGCCCAGCTGCGCCGCGGCCTGATCGCCATCTTCGCGTCGACCTTTTGCGAGCTCAGCGGGCTTTTCATGTTCTTCCCGCTGCTGTTGTTCACCGCCAAGGGCATGGGACTGAACGACGCGCTGGTCGGTCTGCTGGCGGCCACCAACTGGCTGGGCCTGGCGGTGGCCACGCCGTTTGCCGGCGGCTGGGTGGCACGGCTGGGCATGCGCGGTGCGCTGCTGCTCAGCGGCGCGGTGCCGCTGGGCACCTTGACCTTGACGGTGCTGACGCCCTGGCCGGTCGGCTGGGCGCTGCTGGGCGTGGTCGGCGGCGCGGCCGGCTCGCTGCGCTGGATCGTCGCCGAAGCCACGGTTGCCGAGCTGGCGCCGGCGGCGCGGCGTGGCCGCATCGTCGGGCTGTACGAGACCATGGTGGGCTGCACCTTCGTGCTCGGCCCCAGCCTGTTGGCCTTCATCGGCACCGAGGGCGCGGCGGCACAGCTTGCGCGCTGGACGGCGGTGGCGCTTTCTGCGCTGGGCCTGCTGCTGAGCTTCGCGGTGCCGGCGCTGACCAGCCACCACCGCGAAGACGCGCCGCCACCGGGCTGGCGCGGCATCGCCGCCGCAATGCGCCAGCGGCCGGTGCTGATGCTGGCCGGCGCGGTCGGCGGCTTTTTCGAAGCCGGCACCTCGGGCCTGCTGCCGCTGTACGGCCTGTCGGCCGGCTTTGGCGCCGGGATGGCGGCGCTGCTGGTCTCGGCCAGCGGCGCCGGCAGCGCGCTGGTGATGGTGCCGGTGGGCGAACTGGCGGACCGCTGGTCGCTGCGCGGCGTGCTGCTGGGCTGCGCCGCCATCACGTTGGGCGCCTGCCTGCTGCTGCCGCTGGCACCGGCTTGGCCGCCGCTGGCCTATGTCATCGCGTTTGTGTGGGGCGGCGCTGGCGGCGCGCTGTACACGCTGGCGATGGTCGACATCGGCCACCGCGAGCAAGGCGTGGCGCTGGTCAATACCACCGCGGTGCTGGTGCTCAGCTACACGCTGGGCGGCATGGCGGCCCCGATGCTCGGTGGCCTGGCACTGAGCCTGGCGCCGGGCTGGGGCATGCCGCTGCTGATGATCGCAGTGGCCGGCACCGGGCTCGGTGGCTTGCTGAAGGCGCGCGCTCGCGCTTGAACGGCCTCACGCACTGGGCGCGCTCCGCGCTCGCCCGCCGGTCCCGCGGGACCGCGCACGCAAGACCGCCGCATGGGCAGCACCCGGCCAGGAGTGGAAATTCACCGGGTCCGCCTGGCAGCAGGTCCTCGCGGCTGCGTCCCGCATCAACCCACGGTCGACATGATCGCCAAAGGCCGGCCCTCGTTGTCGCTGAAGAAACCCATCCACTCCTCGCTGCCGTTCTCGTGGCGATGGATCATGTGCGGCGCATGCGTGAATTGCACGCCGCGCGCGCCCAGGGCCGCCTGCGCTGCGCGGATGTCATCGACGCGAAAGTACAGGATCGACTCCGAAACAGTGCCTTCGCCCTCCGACAGGAACAGCCGCACGCCGCCACAGTCGAAAAATGCCAGGTTGCCGAACGAGTACAGGTGCGCCAAGCCGAGCACGTCACCGTACCAAGCACGGGCGGCAGCGATGTCCTTGACCGTTCGGGCGATCTGCCCCAGAGCGCCCAGATGGATGTCGGCTTGCATGAAGGTCTCCTTGGCGTGCAGCAGGGTGTCGCGTCGAATGCCGTCCCAGCGTCGAAGTTCGGTTCGGCTGGCCAGACCAAGCTTGTGCAGCGCGTTGGCCACGTGGTACTTCACGGCGTCGAGGGTGACGCCCTGGCGCGCGGCGATCTCGCGGTTCCGCAGACCGTGCCGCACCGCCTCAACCACGCGCCACTCGCCGGGAGTCAGTACATCTGGGTGCGCTGGGCGACCGCGCTCGCGTGGGCTGGGCATGCGCGCAGCTTAGCGCTTGCAAGAATGAATTTCCCTACCCGAGGCAACACCCAAAAAACGATCCTGCTCACTGCAAAGCTATGGCGGTGCCATCGGGTCGTCTTGCCAGGACTTGCCCGGCGCCGAAGCACTCTTGAGGTGCTCGACAAAGGCCTTGACCGTGGGAGACAGCTCTCGTCTGCTCGGAAAGACGGCGTTTACCGCCAACGGAGGCGGCGTCCATTCGGGAAACAGATGAACGAGGCGCCCGGCCTGGATATCGGGCGCGCACAAGTACCCCGACAGGCAACCCAGGCCGACGCCACGCAGCACTTGCCTGTGAATCAAGAGCGGATCGTTGATGCTCAGGCGCGGGTTGAGTTCGAACCTCTTCTCCTCGCCGCAGGGGCTTGTGAACATCCAGGGGCGCGGCCTCCCGCCGATGCCTGGCATCTCGACGGCGTCGTGCGACTGGATCTCGTCCAGGGTGCGCGGCGTGCCGCGGCGCGCGAGATAGGCAGGAGCGGCGCAAAGGTAGCGGCGAATCGTCCCCAGCCGGACCGCCACCAGTTGCGAGTCGGTCATCGGCCCGATGCGCACCGTCACGTCCACGTTCTCGGCAATCAGGTCCACCGATCGACTGCTCAACTCCAGTGCCACCTTGACATCGGGGTAGCGCGCCAGGAACTCGGGCAGCAGGTCTGACACGGCGTTGTAGCCGAAGCCTATTCCGACACTGATCCGCAGCAGGCCGCGCGGGTTGTCGCTCATGCCGCTGATCACGTCGACCGTTTCATGGATGCGCGCGAGCAGGTTCCCGCATCGCTCGTGCATCGCAAGGCCTGCGTCAGTCAGCTGCACGTCATGCGTGGTCCGCTGGACAAGGCGGATTCCCAAGGCCGCCTCCAGGCGAGCCACACAGCGACTCACGCTCGACTTGGGCATGTTCAGCACGCGCCCGGCCGCGGAGAAGCTGCGCAGCGTTGCGACTTTCTCGAACACGCGCAAATCATTCAAGTCCAGCATGTCGAAGGATTCCTCTTGAGCGCCCCAGACCTGTCGCTCCGTGCCAGCTCCCCGAGGGGGTCAAGAAAAACTTGGGGCAGCCCTGCGTTTTCTTGAGAGGTGACAGCGAGCGCGGTTTGAAACCCGTGAATTCCTGGTGAGCTTCGGCAGCACGCAAGCCGACTGTCCCACCAGGGGAACACCGTGTTCCCGCGGCATGGGCATGCAGTCCTACAGCCCGAACGGGCGGATCAAGTTTCAATGAGTTTGTCACACCGCCTCATGGTGCTTTCCAACGAATGAACGCATGAAACAACCAAGCTCCACCATCCTGGCAGTCGGTGCCGCGGGCAAGTTTGCCGGCCTCGTGCTTCCTGCGCTTGCCCAACGTGGCGCCAAGGTCCGCGGGCTCATCAGACGAGCTTCCGACACGGACGCCGTGCGCGCCCACGGCGCCACGGACGTGGACGTCGGCGATCTGGGCAACCGTGCCAGCGTTGAGACTGTCCTCGAGGGCGTCGACTCGGTCTTCTACATCGCGCCAGCCGCCCTGCCCGACGAAGCGAATGTCGGCAAGCGCAAGTTCCTCGACATGTTCTTGGCCAGGTCAGGAACCCGATCAATCGGCAGGAGATGAAGATGAACAAATCTCAAGAGACGAAAGTCCTGTTCGTGGGCCAGCAACCGGAGACGGTCGACTTCTCGGACCCGGCATTGCCGCCCGGTTTCGACGCCGCCAAGATCCATGCCGGGATCGCTCTCGGCATGCAACAGATGACAGATCGGGGCTGGCATGCAGATCTCTGTCTCGTGCGCCCCGACGACTCCGCGTCAACAGTGCTTGAGCAGCAACTCTCCACCGTTCTCTACGACTGCGTCGTGATCGGCGGAGGCCTTCGCATTCCCCCCAAGAGCCTGCTGCTGTTCGAACGGCTCGTGAACACCGTGCACAAGACGGCACCCCAGGCGGCCATCGCCTTCAACACCTCCCCGCCGGACACCGCCGATGCTGCGGCGCGTTGGCTCAACCTCGACTGAGTGAACGGAGGCATCGCGCCATGGCAACCATCCGTCACCCTCTGCACCCGCTCGACCGCGCAGTCATGATCGCAATGCGCGAGATGGTCGCGCCGATGAAGGGAAGCGTCACCGGTCCGGAGGCGAGAAAGCCCTTCGATGAATGGATGGAGAAGACTCGCTCATCCCCCGGCGTGACTTACGAACAGGCCTCGGTAGGCGGTGTCGCAGGCGTTTGGTGCCGCCCGGAAGGCGCAGTTGATCCCGCTGCGGCGATCCTCTATTTTCACGGTGGCGCCTACATCGCCGGATCGGCGCTCGCCTATCGGCACTTCGTCGGTCAGATCGCCGCGCGGACCCGGATCGCCGCGTTCGTGCCGGCGTACGGGTTGGCACCGGAGCGGCCGTTTCCGGCAGCCGTTGACGATGCCCAGGCCGCCTATGCGGGCCTGGTCGCGCAGGGAGTCACCAGCATCGCGCTGGCGGGGGACTCGGCCGGTGGCGGGTTGGCGCTGGCGCTGCTGTCGCTGGCGGTTGCCAAGGCGAAAGATGGCCTGATCCCAGCTCCCCTGGGCGCGGTGGCGATGTCACCCTGGACCGATCTGGCGCTGACCGGCGACAGCATGGCAAGCCGCGCCGAAGCCGACCCGCTCACGACCCAGCAGGCACTCGCCACCACGGCGCAGTTGTACCTCGGCAAGCATGACCCGCGCGACGCGCGAGCCTCGCCTCTGTATGCCGATCTCGCCCAGCTGCCGCCCATCCTCATCCATGTCGGGGAAGACGAAGTCCTGCTTGACGATTCCACGCGCTACGGCGATCGGGTCGAGAACAGCGGCGGGGTCTGCCAGGTGAACGTCTGGGAAAGCATGGTGCATGTGTTCCCTTCCAACGTTTCCACGCTGCACGCGGCAAAGGCCGCACTGGACGACATAGGCGACTTTTTGCGGCGGTGCTTCAAGACCGAACCCGATGGGGCGTCGAATGAAGGGCCTCACCCTTGGCGCGCCAGGACGCCGGCCTGAGTGGCCAACAGGACTTGTTGGGCGTCGCCGCAGCGCATCACCGGCCCGCATGCCCGGGCCCGGCCCCCTGCCTCACCCGCAGCTTCGCCACCACGCCCGGCGGCTCGAACAGCAGCACCAGTTCCGTGGCAGCACCCGTGGACCGGTCTGCGCCGGGCCAGCGGTAGACCCACACCTCGTCGCCGCTGTCGAACCGGACGACGATGGCCGGGCCAAGTGCGGTAGCGACTTCGGGCTGGGTGCTCTTGCCGACGGTGATCAGGGCGGCGGCGGCCTGCGGCGAGAGGGCTTGGCCGGCTGGCGTGTGCGCAATGCCCGGGCCCTGCGGCGAGGGGCCGAGCAGGCCGACGCCGGCACAGCCCGAGCACAGGCTGGCTGCGAGGCAAAGCGCACGAAGGCGAAGCCGCGACCGGGTCATGGCCGATCGTCCATGTACTCGAATTCGACCCGCGTGTCGTCCGGCCAGCTGCGGTCGCCCAGCGGCAGGAAGTAAGTGCGGTCCACCAGCACTTCGCAGTCGCAATAGGGCAGGTCCTGCTTGAGGCCGGGGTCGTCGCTGGCGCCGGCGTAGAGCTGGTCGACGGGCAGCACCTCGCGGCGCTCGCCGGCCACCAGCGTCACGCTGAACAGTGGCCGCTCGGCGAAGAACAGGTACTTGGCGTCCTTGCGTTCGCAGTAGCGCCGGCTGTCGGCGAACAGGTCGGCGATCAGCGCCAGCGGGTTGCTGTTGGACACCAGGTCTGCCTCCAGCCCGACCAGGCATTCCAGCCGCAGGTCGCCCAGGCGGCGGGTGCCGGGCGGCAGGCCGGGGCTGCGGATGTCGGTGCGCCAGGTCATGCTGAGCCGGCGGCGGTTCGGCGAGACCACGGCGTCCTCGTCCATCGCCAGGCGGTTGCGTTCCAGCACAAACGTGTGGTCCGGCGCGACAGGCACCTTGTAGTCGAACGACGAGCCGATCACTTCGAGCACGATGTGATCCATGTCGGTGCCGGGCTTGCGCGGCAGCAGCTTGAAGCGCAGCACGGCCTGCGGCGCCAGGCCGGCCTTGGCCTGCTCGAAAAAGTCCATGCCGTGCATCATCTTGCGGAAGGACTTTTCGACCGAATGCCGCGCCGCGCCGGTCACCGTGACCTGCTGCACCTCAGCCGCTGGCGGCGACTGCGCGCACACGGCAGCGGTGGCCGCGGCGAGCAGCATGGGCAGGGTTGCGCGCATCAGGCGGGACATGGTCCGGTTCTGACCCGCGGCTTCGCCGAAAGTTGCTCAACGGATCAACAAGGCGCGAAAGTCGTTGACGTTGGTGTAGGTCGGCCCGGTGACGACCAGGTCACCCAGCGCCTCGAAAAAGCCGAAGCTGTCGTGCCGGTCCAGGTGCTCGGCGGCGGACAGGCCCAGTGCCGCAGCGCGGGCCAAGGTGTCTGGTGTGACCAGTGCGCCGGCATTGCTTTCGACGCCGTCGATGCCGTCCGTGTCCGCCGCCAGCGCCCACACTTCGGGCTCGGCGCGCAGCGCCAGCGCGCAGCCCAGCAGGAACTCTCCCGCCCGGCCGCCGCGGCCCAGCGGGCGCGGCGTGTCGGCGCGCACCGTCACCGTGGTTTCACCGCCGGAGAGGATCACGCAAGGTCGGGCAAACGGCATGCCTCGGCGCGCCACCGCGCGGGCCAGCGCCGCATGCACCTGGCCCACGGTGTGCGACTCGCCTTCGATCTCGTCCGACAGCACATGCGCCGCGAAACCGAGCCGGCGCGCCTCGGCGGCTGCCGCGTCCAGGCTCATCTGCGGCGTGGCGATCATGCGCACCTCGTGCTGCGCGAACAGCGGGTCGCCGGGCTTGGGCGTTTCCCAGGCGCCGCTTTCCAGCGCGGCCTGGGCCACGGCCGGCAGCGCGATGCGGTGGCGGCTCAGCACGGCCAGCGCGTCGGCACAGGTGCTGGGGTCCGGCACCGTCGGGCCGCTGGCGATCACGGCCGGGTCGTCGCCCGGCACGTCGGAGATCAGCAGCGACAGCAGCGGTGCGGCACCGCAGGCCTGCGCCAGCCGGCCGCCCTTGATGGCCGAGAGGTGCTTGCGCACGCAGTTCATCTCGTCGATGGCCGCGCCGCTGTGCAGCAAGGCCTTGTTGACGGCCTGCTTGTCACCCAGCGTCAGCCCGGGCGCCGGCAGGCTCAGCAAGGCCGAGCCGCCGCCAGAGATCAGGCACAGCACCAGGTCGTCCGGCCCGGGCTGGAAGGCCTGCACCAGCGCCAGCATGCGGGCCGAGGCCGCCAGGCCCGCGGCATCCGGCACCGGGTGCGCGGCTTCAACAACCTCAATGCGGCGCTGCGCCGGCCCACCCGGCGGCACGTGGTCGTAGCGTGTGATGACCAGGCCGCTCAGCGGCGCGTCAGCCGGCCACAGCGCCTCGACCGCCGCAGCCATCGAACCACCGGCCTTGCCGGCGCCCAGCACCAGCGTGCGGCCCTTGGGTGGCGGTGGCAGGTGCACGGCGAGCACCTGGGCTGGCAAGGCCGCGGCAACGGCCGTGTCGTAAAGCCTGCGCAAAAGTTCAGTGGGCGTCATGCTTGAAAGCGCGCCAGCCAACCCAGGCCGGCTTCGGTGCCGGCCAGCGGCAGGTATTCGGCGCCGACAAAGCCGGTGTAGCCGATGCGGTCCAGGTGATCGAACAGGAACCCGAAGTTCAACTCGCCGGTGCCGGGCTCGTGGCGGCCGGGGTTGTCGGCAAACTGCACATGGCCGATGTGCGGCAGCTGGCGCTGCAGCGTGCCGGCCAGCTCGCCCTGCATGCGCTGCAGGTGGTAGAGGTCGAACTGGATCTTCACGTTGGGCCGCGCGGCTTCTTCGATCAGCGCCTGCGCATCATGGCTGCTGTGCAGCCAGAAGCCGGGCAGGTCGAAGGTGTTCAGCGGCTCGATCAGCAGCGTCCTGCCGTGTTCGGTCAGCGCATCGGCCGCAAAGCGCAGGTTGTCCAGGAAGGTGGCGCGCACCTGGGCGGCCGGCACGCCGGGGGGCGTGAGGCCGGCCAGCAGGTTCAGCTGCGGCACGTCCAGCGCCTTGGCGTAGGCCAGCGCGCGCGGCACGCCGGCGCGGAATTCGGCCACGCGCGTCGGGTCGCAGGCGATGCCGCGGTCGCCCGCCGCCCAGTCACCGGCCGGCAGGTTGTGCAGCACCATCTGCAGGCCGGCCGCATCCATCTCGGCGCGCAATGCGTCGGCCGGGAAGTCGTACGGAAACTGGCATTCGACGAAGCGGAAGCCGGCCGCGGCGGCACGCGCAAAACGCTGCGGCAGCGGCACCTCGGTGAACAGCATCGAAAGATTGGCGGCGAAACGAGGCATACCTGACCTGGATGGGCACTCGCTGTGCAACGATGGCGGGCCTTCACGATACCAGCGCGCGCCATGACCTCTGCCGCCCCCCGCCGCACCCTGCTGATCCGCAACGCCGAGCTGATCGCCACGCTGGACGACCAGCGCCGCGAACTGCGCCACGCCAGCCTGCTGGTACAGGACCGGCAGATCGTCGCGCTGGGCAGCGCCGAGGACCTGCGGCCCTGGCTGCCGGCGGACGGCGTGGACGAGGAGATCGACGCGAGCGACCACATCGTCATCCCCGGCCTGGTGAACACCCACCACCACATGTACCAGAGCCTGACGCGGGCCATCCCCGCGGCGCAGAACGCCGAGCTGTTCGGCTGGCTGCGCACGCTCTACCCGCTCTGGGCCGGGCTGACTCCGGAGATGGTGCAGGTCTCGACCCAGGTGGCGATGGCAGAGCTGCTGCTCTCGGGCTGCACCACCAGCTCGGACCACCTGTACCTCTACCCGAACGGCGTGAAGCTGGACCACAGCATCGAGGCCGCGGCCGAGATCGGCATGCGCTTCCATGCCGCACGCGGCAGCATGAGCGTGGGCGAAAGCGCTGGCGGGCTGCCGCCGGACAGCCTGGTCGAAGACGAAGCCGCGATCCTGGCCGACACCCAGCGCCTGATCGAGACCTATCACGATGCCGAGCCGCTGGCGATGCTGCGCGTGGTGGCCGCGCCCTGCTCGCCGTTTTCGGTCAGCCGCGATCTGATGCGTGAATCGGCCCGGCTGGCGCGGGCGCTGGGCACGCGCATGCACACCCACCTGGCCGAGAACGACCACGACGTGGCCTACAGCCTGGCCAAGTTCGGCATGACGCCGGCGCAGTACGCCGAGAGCCTGGGCTGGGTCGGCGACGACGTGTGGCATGCCCACTGCGTGAAGCTGGACGACGCCGGCATTGCCCGCTTTGCCGCCACCGGCACCGGCGTGGCGCATTGCCCGTGCAGCAACATGCGGCTGGCCTCGGGCATTGCGCCGGTGCGGCGCATGCTGAACGCCGGCGTGCCGGTGGGCCTGGGCGTGGACGGCAGCGCCAGCAACGACGGCGCGCACATGCTGGGCGAGGCGCGGCAGGCGCTGCTGCTGGCCCGCGTCGGGCGGTCGTTGGGACCGTTCGGCTGCGACCATGGGCCAGCCGAGATGACGGCGCGCAACGTGCTGGAAGTCGCCACCCGCGGCGGCGCGAAGGTGCTGGGGCGCAACGACATCGGCCACCTCTCGCCCGGCATGGCGGCCGACTTCGCGCTGTTCGACCTGCGCACGCTGGGCCTGGCCGGCGGTGCGGTGCATGACCCCTTGGGGGCGCTGCTGATGTGTGCGCCGGCCAGTGCCGCCTACACGGTGGTGAACGGCCGGGTCGTCGTGCGCGAGGGGCAGTTGTGCACGCTGGACCTGGGTCCGCTGTTGGCCTGCCACAACCGCCTGGCCCAGCAATTGGCATACGCGGCTGGGTAAGGGTGATATTTTCAGAATGGCAACAACGCTGCGCTATGCTGCCCAGCCAGAAAGCCTCTGCATGCCTGCGTGAAACGATCCTCCGTGACCCTGGCCCTCGCGCCGGCAATGGCGCTCGCGTTCAGCCTGCCTGCGCGGGCCGCTGGCGTGCTGGCCGGCGCGGCGTGGCAGCGCGACCTGGGCATGCTGCTGTCGCTGGCGGCGCTGGCCGGCGGCGCGGCGCTGATCTGGGCGGTTGCAATGCGCCGCATGGTCGAGCGCCGCACGCGTGAGCTGCAGGACCAGCGGCAAAGCCTGCACACCCTTGTCAGCACCCTGCCCGACCTGGTCTTCGTCAAGGACCTGAAGGGCGTCTACCGCGCCTGCAACCCGGCGTTCGAGCGTGTCTTCGGCAAGCCCGAGGCCGGCATCATCGGCCACACCGACCATGCGCTGACCACACCCGAGCAGGCGGACGCGCAGCGCCAGCACGACCTGGACGCGCTGGCTGCCAACAGGCCGCTGATGTCCGAGGACTGGCTGACGCTGGCCGCCGATGGCAGCAAGGCCTTGTTCGAGACCATCAAGGCACCGATGCGCGACGCCAGCGGCCGGGTCATCGGCGTGCTCGGCATTGCCCGCGACGTCACCCAGCACCGCCATGCGGAACAGCGCCTGCGCCGGCTGAACCAGCTCTACCGCGTGCTGGGCCGGGTGCAGGACGCCGCGCACGTCAAGGGTGACCCGAGCAGCCTGTACGCGGCGATCTGCCAGGCGGTGGTCGAGGAAGGTGGCATGAGCCTGGCCTGGATCGGCAGCACCGACGACCGGCGCGAGACGCTGCGCCCGGTGCAACGCGCCGGCGACACCTTGCAGCCACTGCCTCCGCTGCGCATCGGCAACCTGCAGCGGCCCGGCTGGACTGGGGACGAACCCGGTCGTGGCGGCAGCAGTGCCACCGCCGCGCTTCGCGCCTGGCGCGAGGGCAGCACCGCGCTGGTGCTGGAAAGCCCGGCCCAGCCCGCACTGCCCGGCATGGCCGCGGTGCCGGCCGGCGGCGCCTGGCTGGCGATGCCGCTGAAGGTCGACACGGAGGTGCGCGCCGTGCTGTGCATGCGCGCCGAGCAGGCCGAGCGTTTCGACGCCGAAGAGGTTGGCGTGCTGGAGCGGCTGGCGATGCAGGTCAGCCTGCGGCTGACGGCCGACGAAGCCGAAGCGGCGCGGCAAAAGGTCGTCAGCGCGTTGCGCGACAGCGAGGCTCGCTTCTCGCTGATGTTCCAGACCAGCCCGGTGGGCATGCTGCTGAAGTCTTCGCCCGGCGGACGGGTGGCCGATGTCAACCAGGCCTGGCTGGACCTCTGCGGCTACCAGCGCAGCGAGGTCATCGGCCCCGGTGCGCCCCCGCTGGCACTGTGGGTGGACACGGCCCAGCATGCCGCGGCGATGGCCGAGTTGCAGGAGACCGGCCGCGTCAGCGGGCGCGAGATGCGCTTGCGCAAGCGCAGCGGCGAGCAGGTCGACATTGCCTACTCGGCCACGCGAACGCCACTGGGCGGGCAGGACCACCTGCTGGCCTCGTTCGTCGACATCACGCTGCAGAAGCACGCCACCCGCCGCGCCGAAGAAGAGGCCGACCAGCTCGAGCACGAGGTGGCACGCCGCACCGCCGAGCTGAACAGCCTGTTCGAGGCCTTGCCAGACCTCTACTTCCGGCTCTCGCCCGCGGGCGTGGTGCTGGACTACCGCGCCGGCAACACCGTCACGCTGCTCCGCGACCCTGCCCAATTCCTGGGCCGGCCGGTGCGCGAGGTGCTGCCGGGCGACGCGGCCGACAAGCTGATGGCGGCGCTGGCCCAGGTGGGCGCAAGCCAGCAGCCGGTGTCGATCGAATACGCACTGGCCATGCCGGCCGGCGAGCAGACCTACGAAGCCCGCATCGTGCCAACCGAGCCGGGCGGCGACCTGGTGGCCGTGGTACGCAATGTCTCCGAGCGCCACGCGCTGGAGACCGAACGCGAGGCCGCGCGCGAAGAGGCCGAGCGGCAGGCCCGCCACCGCAGCGAATTCCTGGCCAACATGAGCCACGAGATCCGCACGCCGCTGAACGCCATCCTCGGCTTTGCCCAGCTGGGTTTCGAGCAGACCCAGGGCCGGGTGACCCAAACCGGCTACAACCGCATCCTGTCGGCCGGCAAGCTGCTGCTGGCCATCGTCAACGACGTGCTGGACTACTCGAAGATCGAGGCCGGGCGCATGGATGTCGAATCCATTCCGGCCAGCCCGCGCCAGCTGATAGACGCGACCGCCGACATGGTGCGCGACACCGCCCAGCAAAAAGGCCTGGCGCTGAGGGTGCACCTGGCGCCCGAGCTGCCGCTGGCCTGCATGACAGACCCGACGCGGCTGCAGCAGATCCTGGCCAACCTGCTGGCCAATGCCGTCAAGTTCACCCATAAAGGTGGCATTGACCTGCTGGCCGACCGCGACGGCAATGGCGATGGCGAGTGGCTGCGCATCCGCGTGCAGGACAGCGGCATCGGCATGAATGCCGGCCAGCGCGAGGCGCTGTTCGCGCCCTTCCGCCAGGCCGACGCTTCCACGACGCGGCGCTACGGCGGCACCGGCCTGGGCCTGGCCATCAGCCGCCAGCTGGCCGAGCTGATGGGCGGCGAGATCACGGTGCATTCCACGCTGGGCGTGGGCAGCGAATTCACGCTGCGGCTGCCGCTGCGCGCGGTGCCGGCGCGCTGGCAGCAGCTCTCGCTGGCGGAGGACGACATGCCACGCAGTGGCCCGCAGCTCGAAGGCCTGCGGCTGCTGGTCGCCGAAGACAACCCGGTCAACCAGATCGTCATCAAGCAGGCGCTGAGCAGTGCCGGCGCGCGGGTCACGCTGGCGGCAGATGGCCGCGAGGCGGTGAACCTCGTGACCGACTCGCCGGACGGCTTCGATGCCGTGCTGATGGACATTCAGATGCCCGAGATGGACGGCTACGAAGCCACGCGCCGCATCCGCCTGCTGGCCCCGCAGTTGCCCGTCATCGGCCAGACCGCGCACGCGCTGCAGGAAGAACGCGACCAGTGCCTGGCCTGCGGCATGGTGGCCCACGTCGCCAAGCCCATCGACCTGGCGCGCCTGATCGCCACGCTGCGCGCCGTGATGCGTCAACCGGTGGCCTGAGCAGCAGGCTCTGAAACGCCGCCACCCAGATCACCGTAAAGTGCCGGCATGCACATCTTCTACAGCGACCAGCACCGCGCGCACGCGGGATCCCACGAGTTCTACCGCGGCGAGCTGGTGCCCTGTTTCGAGAAGCCGGAACGCGCCGACCATGTGCTGGCCGCCGTTCAGGCGCGTGGCATCGGCCCGGTGCTGCCGCCCCAGCCTTTCCCGCCGGACCCGATCGCCCGCGTGCACAGCGCGCGCTACCTGCGTTTCCTCGAAACCGCCTGGGCCGAATGGACAGCGCTGGGCAATGCCGGCGACATCCTGCCTTCGGTCTGGCCGATCCGCGGCTTTCGCAGCGACGTGGAGCCGGTCAACTTCATGGCCCGCCTCGGGCTGTATTCCTTCGACAGCGGCACGCCGTTCACCGCCGGCACCTGGGCCGCAGCGCGCACCGGCGCCGACATCGCGCTGACCGCCCAGGCCCACATCGCCGCCGGGCACCGCGCCGCCTTTGCGCTCAGCCGCCCGCCCGGCCACCATGCCGGCGCCGATTTCCTCGGCGGCTACTGCTTCCTGAACAACGCCGCGATTGCCGCGCAGGCCTGGCGGGACCAGGGCGCAGAGCGCGTGGCCATCCTGGATGTGGACTACCACCACGGCAACGGCACGCAATCCATCTTCTACGACCGTGCCGATGTGCTGTTCCAGAGCATTCACGGTGACCCGCTGACCGAATACCCGTTCTACCTCGGCCATGCCGACGAGACCGGCAGCGGCGCTGGCCTGGGCTTCAACCAGAACTACCCGCTTCCCGCGGGCGCGACCAACGAGGCCTGGTTCGCCGCACTGGCCACCGCCTGCGAACGCATTGCCGCTTACCGCCCGGCCGCGCTGGTGGTCTCGCTCGGCGTGGACACCTTCGCCGACGACCCGATCTCGAAATTCCAGCTGCGCACGCCCGAGTTCCACCGCCTCGGCCGCACACTCGCGGCCCTGCAACTGCCCACGCTGTTCATCTTCGAAGGTGGCTACGCGGTGGCCGAGATCGGCGACAACGTGGCCGAGGTGCTGCAGGCCTTTGAGCAAACGCCTTGATGAGCCCCCTTTCCACCACCGTGTCACCGGTACCGGTTCCGACCGATTCGCGCATTGGCAGCTTCTACGCCAACCCTTACCTGGCCGACGCGTTTGCCGTCGCGCTGCCGGCCAACGTGGTGCGCGACCCTGAGCTACTTGCGCGCTTTGTCTTCGGCCATCAGCCAGGCTGGATCAACCAGCTGATGGGCGTGCGGGACGCGATGGTGTCCGTATTCGGCCTGAAGACCGCCAAGGCGCTGAGCACTGCCGGCCCCTCGCCTGCCACGAACCGCGTGGGCCTGTTCAAGATCTACGAGCGCCACGCCAGCGAGATCATCCTGGGCGAAAACGACAAGCACCTGGACTTTCGTGCCTCGGTGATGTGCCGCCCGGCCGCAGCCGGCGAGCCCGGGCCGACGCTGGTGATGAGCACCGTGGTGTGTTGCCACAACCGCCTGGGCCGCAGCTACATCGGCCTGATCCGGCCCTTCCACCGCCTGGTGGTGCAGGCCAGCCTGCGGCGGGCGGCCCAGGTCGGCTTTCCGACCGAGGCCACCGGATGAATCTGCAGGCATCTGCAACAACGACCGCTCTGTCGCTGCGCGCCCCTTGGCGCGCCCTGGGCGCCGAACTGTGGCGCTCGTCCCTGGTGCTGGCCGCCTTGTTCATCGGCCTTCGAGCGGCCGGCACGCTGGGCGAGCATCCGGTGCGCTGGCTGCTGCCGCTGGGCTTCGTCGCAATGACCGCGCTGCCGTGGCTGCTGCTGACCGCACCGGGACGACGCGCCATCGGGCTGCAGGCACCGCGCCGACGTGGCTTCATGCTCATTGGCATCGCAGCAGGTGCGCTGGCCGCCACGCTGTGCTTTGCGCTGGGCATCGCGCTGTTCGGCCATGGCACCGGGCACTGGTTCACCAGCGTTGCCAACAGCTACCGGCGCACGCTGGACACCAGCGGCATGGGCTTGCTGCAACTGCACCTGATCTTCACCGTGCCCGCGGTGCTGTTCAGCCCCGTTGGCGAAGAGCTGTTTTTCCGCGGCTTGCTGCAGCGCGCGCTGGAGCAACGCTTCTCGCCCACCCGCAGCACGCTGATCGAAGCCGGGCTGTTCGGCCTGGTGCACTTGTGCCACCACGGCCTGGTGCTCAGCGCCAACGGCCTGCAACTGCAGCCGGCCTCGGCCACGTTGTGGGTGCTGCTGATGTTCGCCACCGCGCTGCTGTTCGCCTGGCTGCGCCGCGCCAGCGATTCGCTGCTGCCGGCCATCGCCTCCCACGCCGCGTTCAATGTGACGATGAATGCGTTCATCTTTGCCGTGCTGTGGACATGAGCGCGGCCCACATCCGGCCGCTTGACCTGCAGCAGCCCACGCTTGTCCAAGCGCTGCACCGCATCTGGTGCGCCGCCTATGCGCAGGAAGCCGCGCTACTGGGCCTGACGCCGGCCCAGTTTCCACCACTGCAAACCACAGTGGCCGACCTGCAGGCCAGCGGCTGGCAGTTCTTCGGCGCGATGCAAGGCAGCACGCTGGCCGCCGCGGCCGCACTGGGCGATGAAGAAGACGGCGCACTGCGCCTGAACGCGCTGGTCGTCTCGCCAGCTTTCCAGCGCCGCGGCCTGGGCCGGCAGCTGGTGGAAGAAGCCCTGCGGCGCACCGCACCCGGGCGCCTGCTGCGCGTGGGCACGGGCGCGGCCAACCAGCCAGCGCTGGCGCTCTACGAAGGCATGGGCTTCACGCTGGAAGCCCGGTTCAGCGTGGGCTCGCCGCCAGTGGACGTCGTGCGGCTGACGCGACGGGCCTGATCCCAACCTCAAGGCATGCCGGCCTGCACCCAGCGGCCCAGCAGCGCGCGTTCGTCCTCGGTGATCTGCGTTGCGTTGTTCAGCGGCATCAGCTTGAGCACCACGGCCTGCTGGTAGAGCTGCTGGCCGTGCTGGCGGATCAGCGCCTCGCTGTCCAGCGCCACGCCCTTGTTCTGCAGCTTGGCGTTGTGGCACATCACGCAGCGCTGCTGGATCACCGCCTGGACCTGGGCGAAGCTGACGGGGGGCTGCTCAGCCACAGCCGATGCAAGCGGACGGGGCGGCGGCGCCAGCATGATGGCCAGGCCCACCAGCACGCCGCAGCCGGCCGCAAAGAACGGCCACGGCGGCGTGACGCCCTTGACCTTGGCCTTGTGGCGCGCCACGAAGAAGTGGCGGATCAAGGCGCCGGCCAGCATCAGCAGCACCAGCACCAGCCAGTTGAACCTGGCCTGGTAGAGCCAGCCGTAGTGGTTGCTGAGCATGGCCACCAGGACAGGCAGCGTGAAGTAGGTGTTGTGCACGCTGCGCTGCTTGGCGCGCTGGCCGTGCACCGGGTCCACCGGCAAGCCGGCCTTCATCTGCGCGATGACCTTGCGCTGGCCCGGAATGATCCAGTGCGCGACGTTGGCGCTCATCGCGGTGGCCATCATCGCGCCCACCAGCAGGAAGGCTGCGCGGCCGGCGAACAACTGGCAGGCGGCCCAGGCGGCGAAGACCACGACCACGGTCACCGCCAAGCCCAGCAGCTTGTCACCGCTGGGCTTGCGGCCCACGGTGCGGCACAGCCCGTCGTAGATCACCCAGAAGCCGGCCAGGAAACCCAGCGCCGCGGCAATGGCGCCAGCCGGCGACCAGTGGTGCACGCTCTGGTCGATCAGGAAGGTGCCGGCATTGAACAGGTACAGCGCGGTGAACAGCCCGAAGCCGGTCAGCCAGGTGCTGTAGCTTTCCCAGTAGAACCAGTGCAGGTTCTCCGGCAGCGCCTTGGGCGCCACCATGTATTTCTGCGGGTGGTAGAAGCCGCCGCCATGCACGGCCCACAGCTCGCCGTCCACGCCCTTGGCCTTCAGCTCAGGGTCGGTCGGCGGCGTGAGGCTGTTGTCCAGGAAGACGAAGTAGAACGACGAGCCGATCCAGGCGATGGCGACGATGACATGGGCCCAGCGCAGCAGCAGGTTGGCCCAGTCCAGCAGGTAGGTGGGATCGAACAAGATCAACTGCCCCGGTAGGTGGAATAGGCCCAGGGACTGGCGAGCAAGGGGACGTGATAGTGCGCGGCGGTGTCGGCCAGGCCAAAGTCCAGCGGCACCTGGTCCAGGAACGGCGGCTCGGGCAGCTCGGCACCTTTGGCACGGAAGTAGGCCGCCACGTCGAACACCAGCCGATAGCGGCCGGGCTGGAAGCTGTCGCCCTGCAGCAGCGGCGCATCGGCGCGGCCATCGGCGTTCAGCTGCAGCGTGGCCAATCGGACGGGTGGCTCGGCGCTGCCTTCCGCCGCCAGCCGGTACAGCGCAACCGCCATGCCGGCCGCGGGGCAGCCGTTCATCGTGTCCAGCACGTGGGTGGTGAGTCGTCCCATGATGTTCCTGCGCGCCCTGCAGCGGTTGTTTCAAAGGGTCAGCCGGCCGTGAGTGCGTGGAGAAAATTGTATACACTGCAGCATACACAAAACAAGCCTGCGACCCACCTAGACTCTCGGCCTTCGTTCCACCCCCATCATCGCGCCCATGGCCACCCGACGCAGCACCGCCAGCACCGACACCTCTGTTCGCAAGCCGCGTGCCCGCACGACGGCCGCCGAGGTGCCCGAGGTGCAACTGCCGGCCGCGGACGACAGCGCGCAGATGACGCAGACCCAGCGCATCGTCGACGCGGTCACCGCCGCCATCGTCGAGCGCCGGCTGATGCCGGGCACCAAGCTGGCCGAGCAGCAGATCGCCGACATCTTCCAGGTCTCGCGCACCCTCGTGCGCCAGGCGCTGAACCAGCTCTCGCGCGACCGCCTGGTGGTGCTGGCGCCCGCCCGCGGCGCCTTCGTGCGCGAGCCCAGCGTGGAGGAAGCGCACCAAGTCTTCGAGGTACGGCTGATGTTGGAGTCGGCCATGCTGCGCCGGCTCTGCGAAACCATCACCGAGGCCCAGGTGGCGACGCTGCGCCGCCACCTGGCCGATGAGCAGGCCGCGGTGGCCCGCACCGACGTGCCCGGCCGCACCCGGCTGCTGGCCGATTTCCACACCGTGCTGGCCGGCATGCTGGGCAACGAGGTGCTGGCCGAACTGCTGGGCGACCTGCTGTCGCGCTCCTCGCTGATCTCGCTGATGTACCAGAGCTCGCACTCGGCAGAGCATTCGCAGGCCGAGCACGTGGCCATCGTCGACGCACTGGCCAGGCGGGACGCCGACGCTGCCGTCGCGCTGATGGGCGAGCACCTGGGCAACGTCGAGCGCAACCTGCGGCTGAACCCGCGCGTGAGCGACCTGGCGAGTGCCTTGCAACCCTAGCCCTCCAACCCTAGAGAGCTTTCTTCCATGCGCTACCCCCGCGACCTGCACGGCCACGGCCGCAACCCGCCTCACCCCCAATGGCCAGGCCAGGCCCGGGTGGCGCTGCAGTTCGTGCTGAACTACGAGGAAGGCGGCGAGAACTCGGTGCTGCATGGCGACGCCGGCAGCGAGCAGTTCCTCTCGGAAATGTTCAACCCGCCGAGCTTCCCGGCACGCCATTTGTCGATGGAAAGCATCTACGAATACGGCTCGCGCGTGGGCGTGTGGCGGCTGCTGCGCGAGTTCGAGAAACGCGGCCTGCCGCTGACCGTCTTCGGCGTGACGATGGCGCTGGAGCGCTGCCCGGAAGTGACCGCGGCCTTTGTCGAGCTGGGCCACGAGATCGCCTGCCACGGCCTGCGCTGGATCCATTACCAGAACACGCCCGAGGCCGAAGAGCGCGCCCACATGGCGCTGGCGCTGGACAGCCTGCGGCTGCTCACCGGCGGCGACCCGCAGGGCAACAGCCTGCACGGCAAGGGCTGGTACACCGGCCGCGACAGCCCCAACACCCGCCGCCTGGTGGCCGACCACGGCGGCCTGGAATACGACAGCGACTACTACGGCGACGACCTGCCCTTCTGGCTGCAGGTGCGCAAGACCGACGGCACGCTGGCGCCGCAACTGGTCGTGCCCTACACGCTGGACTGCAACGACATGCGCTTCGCGCTGCCGCAGGGCTTCAGCCACGGCGACGAATTCTTCCAGTACCTGCGCGACAGCTTCGACGTGCTGTACGCTGAAGGCGAGGACCGGCCGGCGATGATGAGCATCGGCATGCACTGCCGGCTGCTGGGCCGCCCGGGCCGCATGCGCGCACTGCAGCGCTTCCTCGACCATGTGCAGGCCCACGAGCGCGTGTGGGTCACGCGGCGCATCGACATTGCCCGGCATTGGAAGGCCACGCACCCTTTCGACGCCGCCACCGCCTTTGTCTGGGAGTGAAGCTGATGGCATCCCCCGAACCCGCACGGCTGTTGGAACCTCCAAGGCTGTCGCTCGCCGACCTGAACGACGCCACGCCAGCGCAGTTCACCACGCTGCTGGACGGTGTCTACGAACATTCGCCGTGGATCGCCGAGCGCGCCGCGGCGGCGCGCCCATTCGCCACGCTGGCGCAGCTGAAGCTGGCGCTGGTGCAGGCGGTGCGCGAAGCCACAGCCGACGAGCAACTGGGCCTGATCCGCGCCCACCCGGAGCTGGCCGGCAAGGCCATGGTGGCCAGGACGCTGACCAGCGAATCCACTGGCGAGCAGCAAAGCGCCGGGCTCACGCACTGCACGCCGGAAGAGTTCGCCCACCTGCAGGCGCTGAACGCCGCCTACAACGCGCGCTTTGGCTTTCCCTTCCTGCTCGCGGTGCGCGGCCCGCGTGGCACCGGCCTGGGCCGCGCGGCCATCATCGCGGCTTTCGAGCGCCGGCTGAAGCACCACCCGGACATCGAACGCGCCGAGAGCCTGCGCCAGATCCACCGCATTGCCGAGCTGCGCCTGGCCGACAAGTTCGCCCAGCAGCCCACGCAAGGCGAGCGCGTGTGGGACTGGGCCGAGGCCCTGGCCGTGCACAGCGACCCCGGCTTTGCCGAGCAAGGCCAGCTGACCGTCACCTACCTCACCGCCGCCCACCAGGCCTGCGCCCGCCAGCTGAAAAAATGGATGCGCGAAGCCGGCTTCGACGAGGTGAAGCTGGACGCGGTGGGCAATGTCATTGGCCTGTACCACGGCCAGGATGCGCAGGGCGAAGACCCGACCGCGCCGCGGCTGTTGACCGGCTCGCACTACGACACGGTGCGCAATGCCGGCAAGTACGACGGCCGGATCGGCATCCTGGTGCCGATGGCGGTGGTGTCGCAGTTGCAGCAGCGCGGCCAGCGCCTGCCATTCGGCATCGAGGTGGTCGGTTTTGCCGAGGAAGAAGGCCAGCGCTACCCGGCCACCTTCCTCGGCTCGGGCGCGCTGGTCGGCCAGTTCGACCACGACTGGCTGGACCAGTCCGACACCGACGGCGTGACCATGCGCGACGCGATGCGCGCCGCCGGCCTGCCCGGCCGCATGGACGCGATCGAATCGCTGCAGCGCGACCCGGCGCAATACCTTGGCTTTGTCGAGGTGCACATCGAGCAGGGCCCGGTGCTCAATGAGCTGGACCTGCCGCTGGGCGTGGTCAGCTCGATCAACGGCAGCCGGCGCTTCCTGGGCGAGATCACCGGCGTGGCCAGCCATGCCGGCACCACGCCGATGGACCGCCGGCGCGACGCCGCCTGCGCGTTCGCCGAGCTGGCGCTGTACGTGGAGCGGCGCGCGGCAGAACAGCCCTACCTGGTCGCCACCGTGGGCCAACTTGAGGTGCCTCAAGGCTCGATCAACGTCGTGCCCGGCCGCTGCAAGTTCAGCCTGGACGTGCGCGCCACGACCGACGCGGTGCGAGACGCCTGCGTGGCCGACATCCGCGCCGAGCTGGCCCGCATCACCGAGCGCCGCGGCGTGAGCTTCACGCTGGACGGCATCCTCGAAGCGCCGGCCGCGCCGAGCGCCCCCGCCTGGCAGGCGCGCTGGGAACGGGCGGTTGCCTCGCTGGGCCTGCCGGTGCACACCATGCCCAGCGGCGCCGGCCACGACGCGATGAAGCTGCACGAAGCCATGCCGCAGGCCATGCTCTTTGTGCGCGGCGAAAACGCCGGCATCAGCCACAACCCGCTGGAAAGCAGCACCGCGCACGACATGGACCTGGCGGTGCAGGCCTTTGCCAAGCTGCTGCAGGATCTGGCGAACGAGAGCCCCCAGGACTGGGCGGCGCCCAGCCCGCCCCCCAAGGGGGATGAGGAAACTTGGGGCGGCCCGGCGTTTCCTCAGAACAAGAGCACACCATGAACCCCGCCTTCGCTTCGCTGGACCAGTGGATCAGCGCCCATTTCGACGACGAAACCCGCTTCCTGCAGGCCCTGGTGCAGGTGCCGACCGACACGCCGCCTGGGAACAATGCGCCGCACGCCGAGCGCACCGCCGAGCTGCTGGCCGGCATGGGCCTGCAGGCCGAGGCGCATGCGGTGCCGGCCGACGAGGTCGCCGCGCAAGGCATGCAGTCCATCACCAACCTGATCGTGCGGCACCGCTTCGGCCCCGGCGGGCCGACGATTGCGCTGAACGCGCACGGCGACGTGGTGCCGCCCGGCGAAGGCTGGACCCACGGGCCGTACAGCGGTGAAGTGGTGGACGATGGCGAAGGCGGCAGGCTCTATGGCCGCGCCTCGGCCGTCAGCAAGAGCGACTTCGCGAGCTACACCTTCGCGCTGCGCGCGCTGGCCGCGCTGCCCGAGGGCCAGCGGCCCACGCAAGGCGCGGTGGAGCTGCACTTCACCTACGACGAGGAATTCGGCGGCGAACTTGGGCCCGGCTGGCTGCTGCGCCAGGGGCTGACCAAGCCCGACCTGCTGATCGCTGCCGGTTTCAGCTACCAGGTCGTCACCGCGCACAACGGCTGCCTGCAGATGGAAGCCACGCTGCACGGCCTGGCCTCGCACGCAGCCTACCCGGAGACCGGCGTGGACGCGCTGCGCGCGGCCAACCGCCTGCTGAACGCGCTGTACGACTACAGCGACACGACGCTGCGCCAGCGCACCTCCGCCGTCGCCGGCATCCGCCACCCGTACCTGAACGTGGGCCGCATCGAAGGCGGCAGCAACACCAATGTCGTGCCCGGCAAGGTGGTGCTGAAGCTGGACCGCCGCATGATTCCCGAGGAAGACGCGACCGAGGTCGAGGCCGAGCTGCGCACGCTGATCGAGCAGACGGTGGCTGGCAGCCACGGCGTGCGGCTGGAGCTGAAGCGCCTGCTGCTGGCGCGTGCGCTGCAGCCGCTGCCCGGCCACGAAAAGCTCGCGCAGGCGCTGCAGCGCCAGGCCGAACGTGTCTTCGGCGAAGCCATCCCCACCTCCGGCACGCCGCTCTACACCGACGTGCGCCTTTATGGGGAACACGGCGTGCCGGCAGTGATTTACGGGGCAGGCCCGCGCACCGTGTTGGAGAGCAACGCCAAGCGCGCCGACGAGCACCTGCAGCTGAGTGACCTGCGCCGCGCAACCCAGGTCGTGGCCGCGGCGCTGCACGAACTGCTGGGCTGATTTCCCGCGCCGCGCACGCGGCGCGGGCAGCGCAGCACCTTGCGCACACTAATTGCATACAGCTTTGCATGCAGAACGAAGGTGATCCACCGCGGCCTTGTTCTTGCGTCGTCTCTTTGTGCCTTGAGTGGAGATCCCATGCCCGTGTTCGCGCCCCTGTTTTCCGCCAGCCGTCGCCGCCTGCTGGCCGCTGCCGCCACCCTCGCGCTCTGTGTCTCGGCCCAGGCCCAGGAGACCACCATCAAGTTCCAGCTCGACTGGCGCTACGAAGGCCCCAGCGCGCTGTTCCTGGTGCCGGTGTCCAAGGGCTTGTTCAAGGCCGAGAAGCTCAACGTGACGGTGGACGCCGGCAACGGCTCGGGCAACGCGGTCAACCGCGTGGCCTCCGGCGCCTACGACATGGGTTTTGCCGACATGGCCGCGCTGATGGAGTTCCAGGCCAACAACCCGAGCGCGCCGAACAAGCCGGTCGCCGTGATGATGGTCTACAACAACACGCCGGCCGCAGTGCTGGCGCTGAAGAAAAGCGGCATCAAGACGCCCGCCGACCTGACCGGCAAGAAGCTGGGCGCGCCGGTGTTCGACGCCGGCCGCCGCGGCTTTCCCATCTTCCAGAAGGCCAACGGCGTGGGCCAGGTCGAATGGATCAGCATGGACCCGGCGCTGCGCGAAACGATGCTCGCCAAGGGCGATGTGGACGCGATCACCGGCTTCTCGTTCACCTCGCTGTTGAGCCTGGAAGCGCGTGGCGTGAAGCCGGCCGACGTGACGGTGATGAGCTACCCGCAATACGGTGTGAAGCTGTATGGCAACGCCATCATCACCAGCGAAGATTTCCTCAAGAAGAACCCGGAAGCCGTGAAGGCCTTCCTGCGCGCCTTCACCAAGGGCACCAAGGCCGTGATGGCCGACACCAAGGGCGCGATTGCGGTGGTCAAGGCGCGCGACGGCATCATCAACGCCGAGCTCGAAGAGCGCCGGCTGAAGATGGCGCTGGACGCTTCGGTCGCAACGCCGGACGCCAAAGCCGAAGGCTTTGGCGACATCAACAAGCCACGCCTGGCGCTGATGGCCAGCCAGGTGGCCGATGCCTTTACGACCAAGGGCCGCATCAACCCCGACACTGTCTGGAACGGCAGCTTCCTGCCCAGCGCCGCGGAGCGCAACATCTTCGGCAAGTGAGATCGGCATGCCTTCCTTCGTGGACTTCCGTGGCGTCTGGCTGGCCTACAACGACGAGTTGCTGGCCGAGGAAAAATTCGCCGTCGAAGACATCAACCTGCAGGTGAACGAGGGCGAGTTCATCGCCATCGTCGGGCCTTCGGGCTGCGGCAAGTCCACCTTCATGAAGCTGGCCACCGGCCTGAAGCGACCCAGTCGCGGCACGGTGGAAATCGCAGGCAAGGAAGTGACCGGGCCGCTGAAGATCACCGGCATGGCCTTCCAGGCGCCCAGCCTGCTGCCGTGGCGCACGACCGTGCAAAACGTCATGCTGCCGCTGGAAATCGTCGAGCCCTACCGCAGCAGCTTCAAGCAGAAGAAGGCCGAGTACGAAGCCAAGGCGCGCAAGCTGCTGCAAAGCGTGGGCCTGGGCGGCTACGAGGACAAGTTCCCATGGCAGCTCTCGGGCGGCATGCAGCAGCGCGCCAGCATCTGCCGTGCGCTGGTGCATGAGCCGAAGATGCTGCTGCTGGACGAACCGTTTGGCGCCTTGGACGCCTTCACCCGCGAAGAACTGTGGTGCACGCTGCGCGACCTGCAGGCGGCGCAGAAGTTCAACGTCATCCTCGTCACCCACGACCTGCGCGAGAGCGTGTTCCTCGCCGACACCGTCTACGTCATGAGCAAGAGCCCCGGCCGCTTCGTCGTCAAGCGCGAGATCGAACTGCCGCGCCCGCGGGACCTGGAGGTCACCTACTCAGCGCCGTTTTCGGAGATCGTGCATGAGCTGCGCGGGCACATTGGGGCCGTGCGAAAGACGGGCGTGGAGGTGGCGCAATGACCACCGCGGCAGCGAAGGCCAGGCGACTTGAAGCCATCTCTCCGTGGATCCTGCTGGTGCTCACGCTGGTCATCTGGCAGGCGCTGTGCACCGGCCTGCAGGTCAGCGAATTCATCTTCCCCAGCCCGCTGAAGATCTGGGAGCAGATCGTCGAATTCCGTGGCGAGATCCTGAAGCACGCCTGGCGCACTTACTGGGTCACGATGACGGGCTTTGGCATTGCCATCGTGGTCGGCGTGTTGCTGGGCTTTTTGATCGGCAGTTCGCGCCTGGCCTATGCCGCCATCTATCCGCTGATGACCGGCTTCAACGCGCTGCCCAAGGCGGCCTTCGTGCCCATCCTGGTGGTGTGGTTCGGCATTGGCGTTGGCCCGGCGGTGCTCACCGCCTTCCTGATCTCGTTTTTCCCGATCACCGTCAACATCGCCACCGGCCTGGCCACGCTGGAGCCAGAATTGGAAGACGTGTTGCGCGTGCTCGGCGCCAGGCGCTGGGACGTGCTGATGAAGGTCGGCCTGCCGCGCTCGATGCCGTATTTCTTCGGTTCGCTGAAGGTCGCGATCACGCTGGCCTTTGTCGGCACCACTGTCTCGGAGATGACGGCCTCGAACGAAGGCATCGGCTACCTGCTGGTCTCGGCCGGCTCGTCGATGCAGATGGGGCTTGCGTTTGCCGGACTGATGGTGGTCGGCGCGATGGCGATGCTGATGTACGAATTCTTCTCGGTGATCGAAAAACGCACCACCGGCTGGGCCCACCGCGGCTCGCAAGGTCATTGAAAGAGACACCTGAATGGCCACCACCTGGACCGACGAGCACACCCTCAAGCACCTGCGCGCCGCCAACACCATCGCCCGCCAGGCGATGGACGCTGGCCACCACCCATTCGGCGCGCTGCTGGTGGCGCCGGACGGCGAGACCGTGCTGCTCACGCAGGGCAATGTGGACACGGTGAACCACGCCGAATCGGTGCTGGCACGCGAGGCCGCGCGGCTGTATGCGCCAGCCATGCTGTGGGACTGCACGCTGGTCACCACGCTGGAGCCTTGCGCCATGTGCGCCGGCACCCAGTACTGGGCCAACATCGGCCGCCTGGTCTACGGCGCCAGCGAGGCAGACCTTTTGGCCCTCACCGGCAACCACGCCGAGAACCCCACGCTGGACCTGCCCTGCCGCGAGCTGTTCGCGCGCGGGCAGAAAGCCATCGAAGTGATCGGCCCGCTGGCCGAGCTGCGCGACGAACTGCTGGCCCTGCACCGGCGCTTCTGGCACACGCGCTGAAGACCGAGGCGCCGGCAGCTTCTACACTGCCGGCTCCTGCTTCTACTGCGTTCACCTCATGGGCTGGCAAGGCCACCTGCACCTGCACTACACCCGCGATGGCGAACGCACCATCGCGCTGGACCGCCACTCCGGCCCGCTGCGCGTGCTGCAGCGGCTCTACCCCGAAGGCCCTGGCATCTGCCACCACGTGCTGGTGCATCCGCCCGGTGGCATCGTTGGCGGGGATGAGCTGAAGGTCGAAATCCAGCAGGCCGAAGGCACGCACGCCGTCATCACCACGCCTGGCGCCACGCGCTTCTACCGCAGCGCGGGTGAGCTCGCCACACAGACGGTGCATGCGCAGCTCGCACCCGGCGCGCGGCTGGAATGGCTGCCGCTGGAAACCATTGCCTACCGCGGCTGCCTGGCCGAAAACCGGCTGCGCTTCGAGCTGGCACCCGGTGCCGAAATGATGGGCTGGGAAATGCTGGCGCTGGGACTGCCGGCGGCCAACCAGGCGTTTGATGCCGGTCGCATCACCCAGCAGATGGCACTGCCCGGCGTGTGGCTGGAACGCGCCCGGCTGGATGCCAGCGACACGCTGCTGCTGGATTCGCCGCTGGGCATGGCCGGCCGGCGCGTGCTGGGCACCTTGTGGCTGGCCTCGGGTTCGCCGATTGCCAGCTCCCAACGCAACGCCTTGCTCGACGCCGCCCGCGAGGTCTTCGCCGGCCATCCGCTGGCCAGCTTTGCCGGCGCCACCTCGCCGGACGCGCAGGTGCTGGTCTGCCGCGCGCTGGCCTCGCGGGTGGAGCCGCTGTTCGGGCTGTGGCGCCAGGTGCGCGCGCGCTGGCGCACACTGCAATGGGGCCTGGACGGCACGCCGCCGCGGATCTGGTCGACCTGAGGCCAACGCTGGCCTTGGCATTATCTGGTTCTAAATTGGTACTAATGCACATGCGCTTGACAGCCTGAAGACAAGCCTCGGAAGTCGAAGGTTTACCCTGCTTCACCCTGGTTCATGTTGATGCTGGTCTTCTTCTGGTACTATATTGGTATCAAACGAATCGACTCACTCGACACCATCAAAGGGGGCATTGCGTTGAGCTTGCGCTTCATCATTGGCGTAGACGGCGGCGGCACCGGCACCCGGGCCCGCGTCTGCTCGCCCGAGGGCAGCGTGCTGGGCTTCGGCGAGGCCGGCCCGTCCGGCCTGTCGCAAGGCGTGGAACAGGCCTGGCGCCACGTGCTGCAGGCCAGCCGCGCTGCGCTGGCCGCCGCGGGTTCGCCGGATGCCTCCTGGAGCGACTGCGCGCTGGGCGCGGGCCTTGCCGGCGAGCATGTGCTGGCGCTGCGCGAAGCCTTCATCGCGACCCAGCCGCAACACGCGCCCGGCCTGCAGGCCTTGGCACTCGAAAGCGACGCACTGGCGGCATTGCTGGGCGCGCACGGCGGCCAGCCCGGGCTGGTGCTGGTGGCAGGCACCGGCAGCGTGGCCGAAGCCTTGTGGGCCGACGGGCACCACCGCACGGTGGGCGGCTGGGGCTTTGGCGTCGGCGACGAAGGCAGCGGCGCCTGGCTGGGCCTGCAGGCGGTGCGCCATGCCCACCATGTGCTGGACGGCCAGGTGGCCGCTGGCCCGCTGGCCAAGGCCATCCTGGCTGCGACCGGCGCCGACGTGCCTGCCATGCGCGCCTGGTGCGCCCAGGCCGGACAGCGCGCCTATGCCGCGCTGGCGCCACTGGTCTTCGAACACGAAGCCGCCGACACCATGGCCGCCGCGCTGCTGCGCGACGCCGCCACCGCCTTGAGCGACATGGTGCGCGCGCTGGACCCGGCCGGCCAGCTGCCGGTGGTCTGCAGCGGCAGCATCGCCCAGCGCCTGCTGCCCTACCTGCCGCCCATGCTGCGCAACCGCTGCAGGGCAGCCCAGGGCGACGCAGCCGATGGCGCGCTGCACCTGGTGCGCCGCAAGCTGGGTGTGACGCAAGGAGCCGCCGCATGAACGCGCCTGTGGCAGCTTCAGTCGGCGCGAACGGCGAGCCCTACGGCACGCTGCACGGCCACATCCTCACGCCCGAAGGCTTTGTGCATGGCGAGCTGCGCCATGCGCAGGGCCGCATCCAGGCCATCAGCGGCCGGCCGGTCAGCGAGCGCGAAGCGCGTGCCAGCGGCGAGCCCTTGATCCTGCCCGGCTTCATCGACCTGCATGTGCACGGCGGCGGCGGCCACGACACGATGGACGCCGGCGACGCCGCGCTGCACATCGCCCGCGCCCACGCCCGCCACGGCACGACTTCGCTGCTGGCGACCACCATGACCGCGCCGGCCGGCGAGATCGAGGCCGCGTTCCGGGCCATAGGCCCGATCTGCGCCGCGCGCCAGGGCGGCAGCGCCCGCGTGCTGGGCGTGCACCTGGAAGGCCCGTACATCAACCCCGGCAAGCTGGGCGCGCAACCGGACTTCGCCCGCGAGGCGTCCATCAGCGAGGTGCGCCGGCTGCATGCGCTGGCGCCGATCCGCCTCATCACCGTCGCGCCCGAGCTGCCCGGCCACCTGCAGCTGATCGGCCAGATGGTGGCCGAAGGTTTCCGCGTGCAGGTCGGCCACACGGCCGGTTGTTATGAAGACGGCGTGGCCGCGCTGGAGGCCGGCGCCGGTGGCTTCACGCACCTGTTCAACGCGATGACCGGCATGCACCACCGCGAGCCCGGCATGGTGGGCGCGGCGCTGGCGCATGGGCATTACGCCGAGATCATCCCGGACCTGCTGCACGTGCACCCCGGCGCGCTGAAGGTCGCGCTGCGCACCATTCCGCGGCTGTATTGCGTGACCGACTCGACTGCCGCGGCCGGCATGCCAGACGGCGAGTACCACCTGGGCCGGCACAAGGTCTTCAAATGCCTGGGCGGCGTGCGCCTGGCCGACGGCACGCTCGCCGGCAGCGCCTTGACGATGGACCAGGCGCTGCGCAATTTCGTCAGCCTGGGCCTGGACGTGGCCGAGGCTTCGGCCCGCACCTCGACCTTCGCGGCCGACTACCTGGGCCTGGCCAAACGCGGCCGCCTGGTGGCCGGCGCGATGGCCGATCTCGTGATGTTGGACCCTGCGCTGACCCTGCAGCGCGTGGTCGTGGAAGGAGAGTCGATTGAACTCCAGGATGCTTGAAGAGACCCGCGAGGCCCCGGCCGCCGTGGCCCGCCAGATGGCGGCCGACGCCGACACCTACGCAGCCCTGGCCCGCAGCCTGCGCGAGCAGCCGCTGCAAGGCCTGCTGACGGTGGCGCGCGGCAGCTCGGACCATGCCGCGCACTACATGGCCTACCTGGCGATGGCGCGCATGGGCCGCCTGGTGACCTCGCTGCCGATGTCGCTGCTGACGCTCTACCAATCCTCGCTGCACTGCGAGGGCCTGATGTCACTGGCGTTTTCGCAGTCCGGCCAGAGCCCGGACCTGGTCGCGCCCACGCGCTTCTTCCGCGCCGGCGGTGCCCGCACCGTGGCTGTCGTCAACCAGGTGGACTCGCCACTGGGCGAGGCCGCGCAGTGGGTGCTGCCGCTGCACGCCGGACCCGAGAAGAGTGTGGCCGCGACCAAGAGCTACATCGCCCAGCTGGTGGCCGGCGCACGCCTGGTCGCCAACTGGCAGCAGGACGCCGCGCTGCTGCGCGCGCTGGAGGCCCTGCCCGAAGCGCTCTCGCAAGCCCTAGCCTTGGACTGGACGCCGGCCGTCGAGGTGCTGACCGGCGCCGACAAGCTGTTTGTCATCAGCCGCGGCACCGGCCTGGCGGTGGCGATGGAAGCCGCGCTGAAGTTCAAGGAAACCTGCGGCATCCAGGCCGAGGCCTTCTCGGGCGCCGAGGTCAAGCACGGGCCGATGGCGCTGGTCGATGAAGGCTACCCGCTGCTGGTGTTCGCACCGCGCGGCCCGGCCCAGGCCGGCCTGCTGACGCTGGCCGCCGAGATGCGCCAGCGCGGTGGCCGCGTGCTGCTGGCCGCCCCCGCCGGCACGCCCGGTGCCGAGCTGCCGCTGGCGCCCACGGCCAACGAGGACCTGGACCCGATTGCCGCGATCCAGAGCTTTTACCCGATGGTCGAAGCGCTGGCCCGCGCCCGCGGTGCGAACCCGGACCAGCCGCGCCACCTCAGCAAAGTGACGCTGACAAAGTAAACCCACGCCACCCATGCACGCCGAGTTCCACCCGGGCCATCTGGTGATGGTCGACATCGAAGGCACATCGCTGACGGCGGAAACGGCGGCGTTCCTGCGCCGGCACCGCATCCGCGCGGTCTGCCTGTTCCGCCGCAACCTGGGCACCGAGGCCGAGGTGCGCAAGCTCTGCACGGACCTGCGCGAGGTGCTGGGGCCCAGCGCCTTGATTGCCATCGACCAGGAAGGCGGCTCGGTGAACCGCTTCACTGCCTTGCCGCATGCGACGGGCGCGATGGCGATTGGCGCGATTGCCGACATCGCCGAAGCCGAGGCCCTGGCCGAAGCCACCGGTGCCGCCGTGGCGCGTGGCCTGATCGGCCTGGGCATCAACTGGAACCTGGCGCCGGTGCTGGACGTGAACAACAACCCGGCCAACCCGGTGATCGGCGAGCGCAGCTTCGGCGCCGACCCGCATCGCGTCGCCCGCCTGGCAGCCGCCTGGATGCGCGGCTCGCTGAAGGAGGGCGTGGCCTGCTGCCTCAAGCACTTCCCCGGCCATGGCGACACGCACGTGGACTCGCACCACGCGCTGCCAACCGTCGACAAGTCCCTCGAAGAACTTGAAGCGCTGGAGCTGATCCCGTTCCGTGCCATCGGACCCGATGCGCCCGCGGTGATGACCGCCCACATCGTCTACCCGCAACTGGACCCGCAGCACCCGGCCACGCTGTCGCACCGCGTGCTGACCGGCCTGCTGCGGCAGGACATGGGCTACGGCGGCGTGGTGCTGACCGATGCGCTGATGATGAAGGCCATCCACGAGCGCTACGGCCATGCCCGCGCCGCGGTGCTGACGCTGCAGGCTGGTGCCGACATGCCGCTGGCGCAAGGCCTGCCGCAGGAACAGGCTGCCGCGGTGCAGGCCATCGAACTCGCACTGCGCGAGGGCGAACTGCTGCCCGAACAGGTGCAGCGCTCGGCCGCCCGGCTGGACGCGTTGGCCGCCCGCTTTCCCGCAACACCGCGCCCTTACGCCCCCGAGCAGCGCACCGCCGACGAAGCGCTGGCCCGCGACGGCTGGCGCCGTGGCCTGACCGCCTTGGCCGGCGCGTTGCCGCCCACCAGCGGCACGCGGCTGCGTGTGCTGACCCAGGCCCGCGTGGACTGCGACGGCGTCTCCGAAGCCGGCCTGGAAGGCGCCGCGGTGCGCGCACTGTTCGCGCTGGACGCGGATGTCGAGATGCTGCTGGTCGAGGACCTGACCAGCTTCGACTTCGGCACGCTGCCGGACGATGGCCGCATGCTGGTGCTGGTGTCCAACCATCGCAAGCGCTACCCAGTTGCAGCCGCCACATGGCAGCCCGCGCTGCACATCGCCTTGTGGAATCCGTTCCAGGTGCTGGACGTGCCCGCCCCGTCGCTCGTCAGCTGGGGCTATGCCGAGGGCGCGCTGGAAGCCGTCACCGACTGGCTGGCCGGCCGCTTGCAAGCGACGGGCGTGGCCCCGGTCGAGCTGGTGCCACCGGTCCGCTGAGACCTTCCCCTGTTGCCCTGAACCGCCTGCCCGGAGCCCGCGATGTCTGACGCCTCCTCTTCTTCCCGCGTGCAGCCCCGCGCGGGCGGTTCGCCGATGCGCTGGGTGCCCAGCCTGTACTTCGTGCAGGGCATGCAGTTCTGGGTGGTGATGCTGATCGCCGGGTTGATGTTCAAGAACATGGGCGTGAGCAACCAGGAGATCGCGCGCTGGACCGGCGTGCTGGGCCTGGCCTGGGCCATCAAGCCGCTGTGGAGCCCGTTCCTGGAACTGTTCCGCAGCAAGAAGCGCATCGTCGTGGCGATGCAGTTCACCGGCGCGGTGTGCCTGGGCGCGGTGGCGCTGGTGCTGCAGTCGCCCGCCTTCTTTGCACTGACCATTGCCGTGCTGTGCCTGCTGGCCTATGCCTCTGCCACGCACGACATTGCCTGCGACGGCCTGTACATGGCCTCGCTCAGCGCGCCACAGCAGGCCGCCTATGCGGGCTGGCAAGGCGCGTTTTTCAACGCCTCGAAGTTCCTCACGCTGGGCGCACTGATCGTCTGGGCCGGCCATCTGGAAAAGTCGGTCGGCGTGTTCAACGCCTGGTCCACCATCTTCTGCGGCCTCGCCGTGCTGCTCGCGCTGCTGGCCAGCTACAACGCCTGGGCCCTGCCCTCGCCGGCCTCGGCCGCGAATGCACCGCGCAGCGCCCAGGCCGTGTGGCAGACGCTGCAGGAAGTCATCGTCGCGTTTTTCCGCAAGCCTGGCATCTGGCTGGCCATCCTGTTCATCGTGCTGTTCCGCTTTGCCGAAGGCCAGGTGCAGACCATCGGCCCGCTGTTCCTGCTGGAAAAGCGCGAGGCCGGGGGGCTAGGCCTGCTGACCGAACAGATCGGCGCGATCTACGGTGGCATCGGCACCGCGGCCTTCCTGGTCGGCAGCATCCTGGGCGGGCTGTTCGCCTCCAGGCTGGGCCTGAAGCGCGCCATGCCACTGCTGATCATCGCGATGGCCGTGCCCAACATGACTTTTGCGTGGCTCGCGCATGTGCGGCCGGCGGTGGACAGCGGCATCGCGCTGCCCACGCTGCTGGCCTCGCTGCCCGGCATGCCCAGCACGCTGAGCGACATCGCCATCGCCGTGACGATCGAGATGTTCGGCTACGGCTTCGGCTTCGTCGGCATGATCCTGTACATCATGCAGGCCGTGGCACCCGGCCCGTTCCAGACCGCCCACTACGCGCTGGGCTCCGGCGTGATGCAGCTGGGTTTCATCTTCTCCAAGACCATCAGCGGCGACCTGCAGGCCGCCCTGGGCTACGAACATTTCTTCTACTGGACGATCGCCTGCGGCGTGCCAGCGCTGGCGCTGTTGGTCTGGGTCAAACTGCCCGGCCGCGACGGCGCGCCAGCCGCCCAGTCAACACCTGCCGGCGAAGGTTCTCTCGCATGAGGCCGCTGCTGATGGCCAGTGCGCTGTTTGCCTGCGCCAGCGCGCAGTCCAGCGAACTCTTCTTCGACGACTTCAGCCAGCCCTCGCTTGAAGCGCTGAGCCAGAACGGCTGGATCGTGCGCAGCGAAGCAGGCCACCCCGGCATTGCCGGCGCGGCCTGGGGCCCGAACACGCTGCGCCTGGTGGCCGACCCGGACACCAGCGGCGGACGCCTGCTGGAACTCGAAGCCCGCACGGACGGCACACCGGCCCACAGTGCCCAAGCCCAGCTCTGCCAGCAGCGCAAGTTCCTGCGCGGCACCTACGCCGCGCGCATCCGTTTCCACGACACCCCCGAGCGTGGCCCGGACGGCGACCCGGTCATCCAGACCTTCTACGCCGTCGCCCCGCTGCGCTTCGACTTCGACCCCGAGTTCAGCGAGCTCGACTGGGAGTACCTCGCCAACGGCGGCTGGGGCAGCGACAAGACGCGCCTCTACGGCATTGCCTGGCAGACCGTGCGCATCGAACCCTGGGCCGCCTACAACCAAGCCCACGAACACTTCGCTGCACTGGACGGTTGGCACACGCTGTTGATGCAGGTGGACGCCACCAACACCCGCCTCTTCCTCGACGGCCAGCCCCTCGCCACCCACGGCGGCCGCAACCACCCGGTGCAGCCCATGGCCATCAGCTTCAACCTCTGGTTCTCACCCGAAGGCCTGCTGCCCACCAGTGCCGGCATGCGCATCTGGCGACAGCAGGTGGACTGGGTTTTGCACGCGAAGGACGAGCAACTGAGCCCTGCGCAGGTGGATGCGGAAGTTCAGCGTTTGCGCCGCGAGGGCTTGAGTCATCTGGATCAGGTACCTGTAACCGATCCTCCGTTGACGAGTCCTTGCAACATCTAAAGCTCCTCCCGTCCCGGTAGGCGCGAGTCGCGGTCGCCGGGTAGTCACTTCCGCTCATGTCCCCCGGCCTGCGGCCTCCTCCTTTACTTCGCTGCAGTGACCACCCGACACCCGCTGCGGGAAGCGGGTCTTACTGCAACGGTCGAACAGCCCAGTCGCGTACCCGATCAGGACGGTGGGGGGTGTTGTGCAGCGAAGTAAAGGGGGAGGCCGCAGGCCGGAGGACATGAGCGGAACAACACACCCCGGCGGCCTGATCTCGCACCCACCCATGCAACGACCCAATCCGCGCCTCGCCTCCATCGACGCCCTCAGAGGCTGGGCCGTCGCCGCGATGATCCTGGTCAACAACCCTGGCGACTGGGGCCATGTGTGGTGGCCGCTGGAGCATGCCGAGTGGCACGGTTGCACGCCCACCGACCTGATCTTCCCGGGCTTCCTGTTCATCGTCGGCGTGTCGCTGGCCTTTGCCACGGGACCTAAACGGGACCGTGGCGAGACCGCGGGCCTCGCGGGCGCGCTGTGGTGGCGCGCGATGCGCATCGTGCTGCTCGGACTGGTGCTGCACGCGGTGGCGCACTGGGCCATGGACACGCGCGCGTTCCGGCCGTTTGGCGTGCTGCAGCGCATCGGGCTCTGCTTCGGGCTGACTGGCAGCGTCGCCGTGCTGCTGCCGCGCCGCCGCTGGCCTTGGTTGTTCATTGCGCTGCTATTGGGCTACGGTGCATTGCTGCTGGCGCCCGGCGGCCTGCAAACCGGCAGCAATGCCGAAGCGCGTGTCGACAGCTGGCTGCTGGGCCGCCACGCCTACCAATGGGACGCAGCCACCGGCCTCGCGTTCGACCCCGAAGGCCCGGTGGGCCCGCTCGGCGCACTGGCCACCACGCTGCTGGGCCTGATCGCTGGAGAGACCTTGCGCCGCGGCGCGCTGCAACGGCTGTGGACGCTCGCGCTGATCGCACTGATGCTAGGCGCACTCGGCTCGCTGGTCTGGCCCTGGAACAAGTCGCTGTGGACGCCTTCGTTCGTGCTCTGGGCCGGTGGCTGGGCCACGCTGGCATTGGCCTTCTTCCACCGCCTGATCGACCGCCAAGGCCTGCCGCCCCTGGGCCAGTCCTTTGGCATCAACGCCATCACCGCCTATGCTGGCGCCTGGCTGATGACCTGCCTGCTCGAAGGCACCGGCTGGGGCGCCAAGCTCTACGCCAGCGGCTTCGCCTGGATGACCCCCTGGACCGGCCCGCTGTGGCCGTCTCACCTGTGGGCGCTGGCGGGCGTGGCGGTGTGGTGGGCCGTTGCGAAGCTGATGCAGCGGCGGGGGTGGGTGGTGACGATCTGAACCCATGGCGGTTGCGACAGGCAGGCCAAATAGACTAGACTTGGTCTGAATTCTGCCCGAGTCGCCCGCCATGAATCCAGTCAACATCTACGACGCGAAGACCCGCCTTTCCCAGCTGGTGGACCAAGCAGCGTCGGGCGAAGACGTGGTCGTGAGCCGCCACGGCAAACCGATCGCGCGCATCACCCAACTGTCTAGCAGCAAGGGCAAGATCAGGTTCGGCGTGCTCAAAGGCAAGGTCAAGGTCGCCGCGGACTTCGACGCGCCGCTGCCCGATGAGGTGTTGGCCGGATTCGAGGGCCGCTGATGCGCCTGCTGCTGGACACCCACATCTACCTGTGGGCCGTCACCGACTCGCGTTCACTGAAGCCGGCGGCACGGCGTCTCATCGAGTCCGCGGACGAGGTCTTTGTCTCTGCCGCGTCGATCTGGGAGATCGCCATCAAGGCCAAGCTTGGCAAGCTCCAAGCCGATCCACAAGCGCTCGCCGCCGCCATCCCTGACAGCGGCTTTTCCGAATTGCCGGTGCGGGCTTCTCATGCAGCCGGCGTCGGCCTGTTGCCACTGCATCACAGCGACCCGTTCGACCGGTTGCTGGTGGCTCAGGCGATGGCCGAGCCGCTGCACTTGCTGACCGCCGACGCCATGCTCGCGCCATATTCCGAGTTGGTCATGCTGGCCTGAAGTTCGCTCAGCGCACCGCCAGCGGCCACAGCCGCGCCAGATCGGTCGCGCCGTCGTTGCCCTGCACCGTCCAGGCCTTGCGCCATCAGCGCGAGGCCAGCAGCGGTTTGACGACTTCAGGGCGAATGGCGGGCGGCGCAGTCTGGGCTGCGGCACCGAAACTGGCCGCCAGTGCGAGCGTCAGGGCCAGCGTGAGAAGAGAAGCTTTGAGTGAGACGTTCACAGCCGCTCAGTCCATGAACTGTTCGTTGCCGATGATGCCGATCTTGGTGACGCCCAGGCGCTGGGCCTCGGCCATCACCATCGCGACGTGCTTGTAGGT
>NZ_JAJNKD010000028.1:0-46765 GCF_021043325.1 Ideonella azotifigens | reverse complement strand
GGCGCCGCGCAGCGCAATGCCGACAACTTGCCGCAGCGAGGCTGAGTCGTCGACGATCATGATGGTCTTGGCCATGGGTTGGGAGATTGCTCGGTTTGCCTAAAGGGGAGACGGCCGACCTGGGGTTTCGGCCACGAACACTATTTCCCGCCTGGCCTCAGGTGGAAATCGTGAAAAGCTTGCTGTTCAGAGGTCAATTGCATCGAACAGCCGTGCCGCAAGCTGAGGCAGAGAGACCTCATTTGCTGTGCTCCTTTCAAGCCCCGGAGAGGGGCCGCCTGGGTCGTATCGGCACGAGTGCGCTGCCCAGAAGCGGATTGGCCCGCAAATCGGCAACGACCAGGCAACTGTTCACGCTTTTTGCGTCAGTTGCGGGCGATCCTCGCCCGAAGAGCCGTCCGCCAGCCTGGGCAAGGTGGCCAATGCGCGGAGCAGCTTTGCAGGCTTCACGGGCCCGACTGCGGGCATGGCCGGTGTCCGGGATGGCAATCTGGCCGGCGCCGCACCGAGCGCAGCGTGAAGAGGCCAGGGCCCGCCCTTCCCCGGGCACGGGAAAGGGCCGCCGCGTGTATTGGCCGGCACCGCCGGCCTGGGGACATGCCCAATCAGCCGCGGACGTTCAAGCCCGCAGCGGCACCACGCGACTCTGGTCGACTTCCTCCACGCTGCCGTTGGCCATCTTCAGGACCCGGTCTGCGAGATGGAAGTAGCGGTCGTCGTGGGAGATGACGATCAGCAGGTGGCCGCGGGCGCGCAGTTCGGGCAGCAGCTCGGTGTAGAACAGGTGGCGGAAGCTGGGGTCCTGGTCGGCGGCCCATTCGTCGAACACCATCACCGGGCGCTGCTCCAGGTAGGCGTGCACCAGCGCCAGCCGCTTGCGCTGGCCGGTGGACAGGTCGGTGGTGCTGAACGAGCCGTCCACCACCGACACCTTGTGGGCGATCTCCAGCCGTTCCAGGTACGGCCGTGCGGCTTCCGGCAGGCTGGCGCGGCCGCCGGTTTGGCCGTCCACGGCGGCCAGGTCCTCGAACAGGTAGAAGTCCGAGAAGACGGTGGTGAACAGCTGGCGGTAGTCGTCGCGGCGCTCGTCGCTCACGGGCTCGCCGTCCAGCACCACGTCACCCTGCTGCGGCGCATAGAGGCCCAGCAGCAGCTTGATCAGCGTGGTCTTGCCGGAGCCGTTGTCGCCGACCACGAACACCAGCTCGCCGGGATGCAGCGTCAGGTCGATCGGGCCCAGCGTGAAGGGCTCGGCGCCTTCGGCGGGCTCGAACGCATAGCGCACGCCGCGCAGCGCCAGCGACTCGCGAAAGCGCACTTCGCTGGGCGGGCGCGCCAGGTGCAGATGCGGCTCGGGCGTGGCAAAGCGCAGCGACAGGTCGGCAATGCGCTCGAAGGCCACCTTGGCCCGGCCGACGTTGGGCAGCGTCAGCGTGATCTGGTCGATCGGCCCCTTGAGGAACAGCAGCACCAGCACGAAGCCGCTGAGCACTTCGGGCGCCATCGGGCGCATCGCCGCCCAGCCGAGGATCACCGCGATCAGCAGGAAAAACAGCGCCGAGCCGAAGGCCGTGCCGAGCACGTAGATGTTGATCGCACGGTTGTTGATGTCGCGGATGCGGTGCACCGTGCCTTCGATCTGCCCGTCGAACACCCGCGAGCGGCGCGCCCTGTGCATGCGCAGTTCCTTGGCGCCTTCGCTGATGCCGCGATAGGCCTTGTGCAGCGCTTCCTCGCCTTCGCGGGCATGCCAGAAGCCGGCCACGCCGCGCGACTGCACCAGCGTCTGCACCGCAGTGCCGATCACCAGCGCCACCACCACCAGGCCGAACAGCGCCGGCGACAACCAGGCCAGGTAGGCCAGGCAGCCCAGCGCCACGGCCAGCGCGATGGTGGTCGACGCCAGCGCGAAGGCCACGTCGCTGATCATGTCCACGTCCTGCGTCAGCACCGGCATCAGCCTGTGCGTGCGGTAGCGCTCCAGCGCGTCGATGGGCGCCGCGAGGATCTTCTGCGCCAGCCCGGTGCGCACCTGGGCCACCAGTTGCTGGCCGACCCAGTTGGTCGAGATGTCCGACAGCGCGCGGCCGATCAGCGCGGCCACGCACAGCGACACAAAGGTCAGCAGCAGCCCGCCGGCCAGGCCACCCGGCCGGTTCAGCACCTGGTTGATGGTGCCGAGCAAGGCGACGGTGGCGGCACCGGCTGCTATGCCGGTCACCGCGGACAGCACGATCCAGGGCAGGAACGGGCGCAGCAGACGCCCCATCTCGCTGGCCGGACGGCGGGGTTCATCGTTCATGGCGCGCGCAGTCATGGGTCCTCGAGGTGGCTGTCATCCCTGATCCAGACGATCTGGCGGGCCGGATGTTTAGGGGCTCAACACGATGCTGGTCAGTGCCGGGTCGCGCGAAATCTCGGCCTCGGTGAACGGGAAGGCCAGCCAGTCGCGCCGCACATAGCGTTGCACCGGCGCGGCGCCCGCCAGCCCTGCCCCGCCGCTGACCGCCTGCTCGTCCTGCCCATGCGCCAGCAGCGTGTGGGCCTGCAGGCCGCGCGGGCCGAAGCTCACCACCTGCAGGTAGCTGTTGGCCGAGGTGTTGGGGCCCAGCGGGTCGCTGCCGTCGTCGTTGCAGGCGGTGGCGAAGTAACCCACGCCGTCGCAGCCGCCATAGACCGGCAGCGGCCCTGCGCCGGTCTGCACCAGGCGCTGGCTGGTGGTGGTGGCAGACAGCGCAGTACCTTGCGCCGCCATGGCCTGCACAGCCGTGGCCAGGGCCTGCGCCGCACCCTCCGCACGCGGGCCGCGCGGCGTGTCCAGCGGCGCCGCGGCAGAAAAAGGCATCTCAAAACGCGCCTCGGCCGGCACCGCCTGCAGCCACTGCGCCCAGAACAGCTCCCACAGCAGGCCGCCGTGGCCCTGCCCGTCCGCCCGGCCGGACCAGCTCGCCAGCACCGCGCAGGCGGCCGTCACGTCCACCTGCGCCGCCGGGCTGGCCTCGGTCGCCGGCAGGTTCACCTTGGGCTGTGCGCAGGCGTGGTGCAGCAGCCCGGCCTTGAAGCGCAGCGCCGATTCGGCCTGCGCGCCCAGCGCCACCTCGCGCAGCTCGGCTGCCAGTGCACGGGCCGAACCCGGCCGCATCGCCGCCAGGCGCCGGGCCATCGCGTGGCCCTGGCGCGCCCGCAGCGAAAGCGCCTGCTGCTCGCCACCCAGCACGCGCGCAAAGCCCCGCAAGGGCTGCGCCGGGTTGGCCAGCCAATAGCTGTCGTTCATGTTGGCCACCTGGTCGCTGCGCAGCAGGCTGGGCAAGGACCTTGCCGGCAAGGTGCCGGGCTGCACGGCCGCCGCATCGGCTTGCCAGTCGCAATCCGCGCGGCTGCCGTCCAGGAAGGGTGTGAACGCGTCCAGCTGCGCGAAGCCCTGGGCCAGTGGCGTGGTGCAGCGCTCGCGCAGCGCATCGGGCACATTCGGCACGGGACCGAAGTCCGCGAACCAGGCGCGGCCGCTGCGGTCCACGGCGGTGGTGTTCACCCACGGCAGTGCCAGCTCGCGACGCTGGATGGCGATGAACTCGTCCAGCGAGCCGGCCTGGTTCCAGGCCCAGAAGGTGCGAAAGACACGGAAGTTCTCGGCATTCGCGTCGCGGATGGCCAGCGCATGCGTGGCCGACCAGCCGAAGGCCGGGTTTTGTGCACCCAGGTCGACAATGGGCCCCTGCGCGCTGCGGTAGAGCCGCCGGCTGAGCGTGCGCGCCTGGCCACCTTCCCCTTTCAGCGTGACCGCCACCTCGCGGGACTGCAGCGGCTGCGCGGCACCGTCCACCAGGCAATCCGTGGGCCGGCCTTCGGCCAGCGCAAGGTCGAACAGGCCGAAGCGCCGCGCGGTGGACACCGTGTTGCTCCAGGCCACATGCGCATTGAAGCCGATCATCACCAGCGGCACACCCAGGAAGGCCACGCCCGCCACGTTGACCTGGCCGGGAATGGTCAGCTGCATCTGGTAGAAACGATCCGGCCCGCCCCAGTACCAGTGCGGGTTGCCCAGCAGCACGCTGCCGCCCTCGCCCGTGGCCTGGCGACCAAACGCCATCATGTTGCTGCCCAGGCCGTCCTGGTCGCCCACGCGGTGCGCGAGCCGGGTCGACAGCGAGGCCGCGCCCACCTGCGCGGCTGGCGATGCACCACCCGGCTGCGCGTTGACGATCTCCGGGATGAAGCGTGCATAACCCGCCGCCACCTGGGCCGCGTAGAAGCGGCGGTAGAGGTCGTCCGGGCCGATCTCGTGCACCCAGGCCTCGTGCAGGCACAGCCGCTGGCTGCCGCTGGCATGGCCTGCGCGAGCCTCCTGCAACTGGCGGTTGTAGCCCGCTGCAAAGCCTTCGACGGCATCATTCAGTCCGGGCGGCTGGGCAGCCCGGTAGCGGGCCACCATCGCGTCGTCCGCAAAGGCCTTGAAGAAGAAGTCCAGTTCCAGGTTGAGGGGCCGACCGAAGCTGGATTCGCGCGCCGGCCGGTTCTCCGGCCCGAAATGGAACGAGCGACGGCCCTCGTAGGTCGTGAAAGCCTCTGCCAGCGTGCACAGCGCGTCCTGCCCTTGCGCGTAGCCAATGCCGTAGCCCAGCCCCCGCCAGTCGGCCGCCTTGATGTGCGGAATGCCATCCGTCGTGCGGCGGATTTCCACCGGCAGCGGCGCAGCTAGCGCATGCAGCGACCTGGTCGCAATCCAGAGCAGCACCGCGCCGGCGATCGCGGCACGCAACACCGCTGACAGTCGACCCGCGCGCTGGCGCTGTGCATCCGCATCCCTCTCGGGAGTTGCTTCATTCCTCATGCTTGGCTTCGTTCTCCGTGGCGATGGTGTGCTGACGAACTGGGGCCGCTGGCGTTTAGCGCTAAACAAAACGCTGCCTGCCCCGTCCTTCAGAAGACCACCCACCGCTTGCGCTGCCCTGCGCCCGGCCATGCCGCCCCTGCACCCTGACCTCGAAGCCTTTCTCGAACTGGCTGCCGCGCCCTCGCGCACACCCATGAGCGCCATGCGCCCGGCCCAGGCGCGCGAGGCCTATGTACAAAGCAGCCTGCTGCTGGACCTGCCCGGCGCGGCGCTGCCGGTTGAGCCGCTGACCCTGCCCTGCCGCGACGGCACCCGCCTGCCCGCCCGCCTCTACCTGGGCGCCCACGGGCGGACCGGTCCCAGCCCGGTGCTGCTGTTCTTCCACGGCGGCGGCTACGTGCTGGGCAACTGCGATTCGCATGACGCGCTGTGCCGCGACCTGGCGCACGCGGCGCAGTGCGCCGTGCTGAGCGTGGACTACCGGCTCGCGCCCGAACACCGCTTCCCCAGCGCCTTCGAAGACGCCGAAGACGCCCACCGCTGGCTGCTCGCGCACGGCGCGGCCTGGCCGCTGGACACCCAGCGCCTGGCGATTGGCGGTGACAGCGTGGGCGGCACGCTGGCCACCGCGCTGTGCCTGGCCGCGCGCGAGGCCGGCCGGCCGCAGCCATGCCTGCAGCTGCTGCTCTACCCGTGCACCGCCGCCTGGCAAGACAGCCCTTCGCACCAGCGCTACGCCACCGGCCACCTGCTGGAACAGGCCACGCTGCAATGGATGTTCCAGCAATGCCTGCGCAGCGAGGCCGACCGGCAGGACTGGCGCTTCGCCCCGCTGCAGGCCGCCAGCCTGGCCGGGCTGGCGCCAGCCGGCATTGCGCTGGCCGAGCACGACCCACTGGTGGACGAAGGCCTGGCCTATGCCGAGCGCCTGCGCGCGGCCGGCGTGCCGGTGGCGCTGAAGGTCTACGAAGGCATGGTGCACGACTTCGCGCGCCTGGGCCAGATCGTGCCGGACGCCGCACTGCAGCTGCGCCAGGACCTGGCCGCCCAGCTGCGCGCCGCCTTCGCCTGAAGCGCGCTGCGCCGACTAAACATCTGCCGCCCCGCTTCGTCATGGGTGCTGGGTGCACGTGCTTTTCAACCAGAACCTGCACCGGCCCAGACCGAGGACCACCCCTTGCCGCATTCCGACCTGCCGCCCTTCTCCGACTTCCTGGCCCGCCCCGGCGGCCAGCCGCTGCGCGTGGCGCTGGACCTGCCACACCTGGTGGTGCAGGCAGCCGAACGCAACGGTGACGGCCATGGCGACGGCGACGGCGCCCGCAGCCAGTGGCGGCTGACGGAGACTGCCGGCGGCCTGCAGCTCAGCGCGGCCCGCCCGGAAGCCGCCGTGCCGGCCAGCCACCTGTGGGCCGCGCTGGAAGCCGCGTTCAGCGCCCATCCGCAGCATGCCGCGATCACGCTGGCCCTGCCGGCCGCGCTGCTCGCGCCTTTGGCCCAGGCCGGCCTGCTGCGGGCGGACCAGCGGGCCGACGAGCCCGTCCTCTGGCGCGAGGCCCTGTGGCAGCACCCTGCGCTGTGGCTGGCCCAGCCGCAGCCTGCGCCGCATCCGCTGCAGTACACGCTCAGCCAGGGCCGCCGCCACCCGCGCCGGCCCGCCAAGCCCAGCGGCACGGTCTACCAGCGCCACATTCCCTGGCTGGGCCAGAGCCTGTCCTTCCGCACCGTGGACCTGGTGCAAGACCTGCCGGTGTTCAGCCGCTGGATGAACGACCCGGTGGTGGCCGAGTTCTGGCAGGAAGAAGGCGACCTGGCCAGGCACCGCGCCTACCTCGAAGGCCTGGCGGTCGACCCGCGCGTGCTCAGCCTGATCGGCTGCTTCGACGGCCAGCCCTTCGGCTACTTCGAAGCCTACTGGGCCAAGGAAGACCGCATCGCCCCGTTCTGCGACGCGCAGGACTTCGACCGCGGCTGGCACGCGCTGGTCGGCGAGGCCCGCTTTCGCGGCGCGCCCTGGCTCACCGCGTGGATGCCCGGCATGTCGCACTACCTCTTGCTGGACGATTGCCGCACCCAGCGCATCGTCATCGAGCCGCGCGCCGACAACGCCAGGATGATCCGCAGCCTTTCGCGCTGCGGCTATGCGCTGATGAAGGAATTCGACTTCCCGCACAAGCGCGCAATGTTGGGCCAGCTGCTGCGCGAGCGCTTCTTCGGCGAAGCCCTGTGGATTCCCGCGCGTCCCGGCGCGTCCCTTTGAAGGTTGCCTCCATGCACATCCACGACCTGATCGGCATCGGCTTCGGCCCGTCCAACATCGCACTGGCCATTGCGCTCGAAGAGCGCCGCGCCGCTGGCAGCCGCGCGCCGGACACGCTGTTCATCGAGAAGCAGCCCGGCTTCGTCTGGCACCAGAACATGCTGCTGGACCAGGCCCACATGCAGATCTCCTTCCTGAAGGACCTGGCCACGCTGCGCAACCCCGCCAGCCGCTTCACCTTCCTGAACTACCTGCATGACAAGGATCGCCTGCAGGACTTCATCAACCTCAAGACCTTCTTCCCCAGCCGCCACGAGTTCAACGACTACCTGGGCTGGGCGGCGGCCCAGTTCGAGGACCGCTGCGCCTATGCCGAGGAAGTGCTGGAAGTGCTGCCCGAGGGCCGCGCCGGCCAGGTCGAGCTGCTGTGCGTGCGCACGCGGGACGCCCGTGGCCAGACCCGCGAGCGCCTCACGCGCCACCTCGCCATCGGCATGGGCGGCGCGCCGCATGTACCGGCCGGCTTCCAGCCGCTGAAGGAAGACCGCCGCGTCTTCCATTCCAGCCAGTACCTGGGCGCCATCGCCCGCGTGCCGGAGGCCAGGCGCATTGCGGTGATCGGCGCGGGCCAGAGCGCGGCCGAGATCTTCATGGACCTGCAAGGCCGCAGCCCGGTGCACGAGATCGACCTGGTGATGCGCGCCCGCGCCATCCGCCCGTCGGACGACAGCCCGTTTGCCAACGAGATCTTCAATGCCAGCTTCACCGACTTCGTCTTCAGCCGCCCGGACGCCGAGCGCGCCGAGCTGCTCGAAGAGTTCTGGCACACCAACTACGCCGCACCCGACCTCGCGCTGGTGCAGCAGATCTTCGACGTCTTCTACCGCCAGCGCGTCAGCGGCCAGGACCGCCACCGTTTCCTGCGCCGCCACGAAGTGGCCGAAGTGCAGGCCAGCCGCGAAGGCGTGACGCTGACGCTGCGCGACCTCAACCACGACCTGCTGCAGCACAAGACCTACGACGCCGTGGTGCTGGCCACCGGCTACGAACGCGACGGCCACCGCCGCCTGCTCAAGCCGCTGCGCGAACACCTGGGCCGCTTCGAGGTGGACCGTAACTACCGGCTGCGCACCACGCCGGACTTCAAGCCCGCCATCTTCCTGCAAGGCGCCTGCGAGTCCAGCCACGGCCTGAGCGACACGCTGCTCTCGGTGCTCGCCATTCGCTCCGACGAGATCGGCCAGGCCTTGCTGCAAGCGCTGGCCGGCGAGCGCAGCGCACCGCCCTCGCGGCTGCATGAGGCGCCCACCCACTGAAGCACGCCCTGGTTGCGCCAGCACATCACGACCCCGGCCCGCCGGGGCGTTTTCGTTTTTCCCTCTCGCTTTTTCCCTTCGTTTTTCCTTCCTTCTTTTCACCGATTCAGGAGTACTTGATGCCTTCGCTGCACCGTCCCCGCCTGCTCTGCGCCGCCCTTGGCGCAGCCTTCGGCACCCTGCTGGCCACCAGCGGCACCTCCGCCTTCGCCCAGGGCAGCCCCGCACCGGTGCCGGCAGACAGCAGCACCGAAACCAGCACCACGCTGCCCGTCGTGCGCGTGACCGGCAAGGCGCCGGTGAAGGACGGCACCGCGCTGCAGCGCGAAGGCGATGCCAAGGACGGCTACAAGACCAAGACCGTGTCTTCGGTCGGTGCGCTGGGCAGCGTCTCGCTGCAGGACACGCCGTTTGCCATCAGCGTGCTGCCGCTGCAGCTGCTCGAGAACCTGCAGGCCCAGTCGCCTGACGACCTGTTCAAGCTCACCCCTTCCAGCCGCAGCGCCACGCCCCAAGGCACCGGCTGGACGCCGGTCGTCAACATCCGCGGCTTCGACGGCAGCAACACCGCCGAAGACGGCCTGCGCCGCATCTACAACCACGCGGCCGTGCTGGAAGACAAGGAGCGCGTGGAAGTGCTGAGCGGCCTCTCGGGCTTCCTGTTCGGCGCGGCCACGCCGGGCGGCATGGTGAACTACGTCTACAAGCGCCCCACCACCGAGCGGCTGAACAGCGTGACCGTGGGCAACTACGGCGGCAGCCAGTGGTTCGTGCACGGCGACTTCGGCGGCATGATCGACAGCGAAGGCCAGTTCGGCTACCGCCTCAACCTCGTCAAGCAGGACGGCGAGACCTCGGTCGACCAGCAGAAGATCAACCGCAGCCTGGTCAGCGGCGCGCTGGACTGGCACATCACCGACCAGCTGCTGCTGGAGCTCAACGGCGTCTACAACAAGTACCACACCGACGGCCCGTCGGCCTACTGGTTCTACGACGCGCCGCACGGCAAGGCACCGGACGCCGACAAGCTCTGGGGCCAGCCCTGGGTGCAGGACGAGTTCGAGAACACCAAGCTGATGGGCAAGCTGAGCTACAAGCTCAACGACCAGCTCACGCTGCGCGGCGCCTACATGCGCGACAACATCGACCGCCCCATCCAGGACCACGCGCAGAACTACGTGGGCGATGTGGCGGCAGGCTACGAGCAGATCGGCATCCGCTCCGGCCGCACCAAGGACCGCTTCGACGCCGCGCAGGCCATGGCCGACCTGAACCTCGACACCGGCAGCGTGCAGCACAAGCTCACCCTGGGCTACGCCATGTACCAGGACAAGTTCTACGCCACCACCTTCAACCCCAACACCGGCTGGATGGGCCCGTTCCCGCTGGACCAGCCGCACCACATCGCCGAGCCCACCTTCCCCGAAGACACCACCAAGCCCATCTACGCGGCCAAGGTGCGCAACAGCAACTGGCTGATCGGCGATCAGGTCCGCTTCACCGAGCAGTGGTCGGCCCTGCTGGGCATCAGCCACAGCAGCATCGTCACCAGCGACTATGACGAAGAACTCGGCAAGGTCGTGAAGGACTACGACAAGTCACGCAACTCGCCCTCCGTCTCGCTGATCTTCAAGCCCATGCCGTGGCTGACCACCTACGCCACCTACATCGAGGGACTTGAGCAAGGGGGTGTTGCCCCCGCGGAGGCGACAGGCAACAAAGATGAGGTCATGCCGCCCATGATCAGCAAGCAGAAGGAATTGGGCGTGAAAGCCGATGTGGGCGGCATGTTGCTCACCGCCGCGTTGTTCGACATCGAGAAGGCCAATGAATACACGAATTCGGACGGCTTCTACGTGCAGGACGGGCGGCAACGCCACCGCGGCATCGAACTCGGCGCCACCGGCAAAGCCACCAGCGACCTCACCCTCTTCAGCGGCTTCACCTGGCTCGCGCCCAAGGTCAGGGGCGGCGATTACGACGGCCTGCAGCCCATCAACGTCGCCAAGGTCCTGGCCAAGGTCTACGCCGAATACCAGCTGCGCTTCATCCCCGGCCTGAGCCTGAACGGCGGCGTCTTCTACACCGGCAAGCAATGGGCCAACGAGACCAACACCGACCGCCTGCCCGCCTACACCACCCTCGACCTCGGCCTGCGCTACACCACCACCGCCGCCAACCACCCCGTGACCCTGAACCTCTACGCCAGCAACGTCACGAACAAGAGCTACTGGCAGAACTCGTACTACGTCGGCTCACCACGCAACGTGGCGTTCTCGGCGAATGTGAAGTTCTGATCTTGGCTGCCGGAGCCAACGGGGGCCGGTAGCCATGACGGCCAGCGAGTGACGGCTTCAGGGCTGGCTGCAGTTTTCTCGATGCGAGCGGTGTCCGTCGTTTCGTCTCCTTCGCCGAATGCCGGGCCAATGCTGCACGCACCCTGCCGCGCACGTCGGCCGCCGGCGCCGCGCTCGTGGGCTTTCGTGACGCCTCGGCGAACCCGCCGTGGATCGAGTTCGCAACCAGCCCGTCGACGAGGTTCGTCTTCGAGCCGAGGGAGATGCCTCGCACGTTCCAGGGTGGACGCTTCGTCGCACGCAAGCACCCGCCTGGATACCTCGAGCTTCTGGAGGCCGTTGGCGAGTTGGGCTTCGCGCTCGGTGATCTGTCTTGTTCACTCTCCCGCGTGGAGTCGCGGGTCGCGCGGCAAGGCAAGGGCAACAGCCCACGGCTGGCGTTCGGCTACCGCGTCGGGACCCTGATGTGTCGGAGCAACGCTGGAGTTCTCGTAGATCCACATTGACTGGTCCCTGGACGAGTCGAAGAGACCGTAGCCAACGGTCTGGGGACGGATGACTTGGATCAGCGCATGGCCTGACAGTTGAGTTCCGAACTCGATGACCAATCTCGGCCTTTCCTCCGCATGAATGAACATCGGCGCGTGCCGCCCCCGCGACCGCCCGCATCATGCGCGAACCGTCTGGAATGCCTTGCGGAGCTCTTCGGTGAAGATCGCCGGCTGCTCGAAGGCTGCAAAGTGACCGCCGCGGTCCACCTTGTTCCAGTAGATGAGGTGGGGCCAGTGCGCCTCCGCCCACGATTTCGGCGTCGTGAAGATCTCCTTGGGAAACATGGTGGCCGCCATCGGCAGGTCGATGACACCGGCGTTGAAGCTGGCGGAGCCCTTGCGCGTGTTCTCCCAGTAGAAGCGTGCGGACGAGGCCGCCGTGTCGGTGAACCAGTAGACAGAGATGTCATCGAGCATCTCGTCCATCGTGAGCACCTTGTCGACGCTGCCAGGGTTGTCCGTCCACGCCTGGAACTTCTCGTAAATCCAGAGGGCCAGGCCGCCCGGAGAGTCTACCAGCGGATAGCCGATGGTCTGCGGGCGGGTCGCCTGCTCCCTGAAGTAGCCGGCCCAGTCGCCCGTGAACTGCGCGGCACGATCCATGGCGTATCGCTCTTCCGCTGTCGGGTCCACCGGCAGCTTGTCCGGGAAGACGAAGGCCCAGTTCACATGCGCGGCCACCAGCCCGTCAGGCTTGACGTGGCCGAGCGCGTGGGTCACACCGGATCCCCAGTCTCCCCCTTGGGCAACCCAGCGGTCATAGCCCAGGCGCTTCATCAGGACACCCCAGGCCTTGGCCGTGCGGACGACGTCCCAGCCCGTTTCGGTGGGCTTGCCCGACCATCCGAACCCCGGCAGGGAGGGAATGACGACGTCGAACGCCTCTTCGGCGCGGCCGCCGTACGCAGTCGGGTCCGTCAGCGGGCCAATCACCTTGAGGAATTCGACCACCGAGCCCGGCCAGCCGTGGCTCATGATGACGGGCAGCGCGCCTGGGTGCTTGGACTTCACATGGATGAAGTGGATGTCGAGGTCGTCGATGCGCGTCCTGAACTGCGGGTAGCCGTTGATCTGGCGCTCGAACCTTCGCCAGTCGTACTCGTCGTGCCAGTACTTGACCACCCGCTTCGCGGTGTCCAGCGGCACGCCTTGTGACCAATCGGAAACCGTTTCACGCTCGGGCCAACGCATCATCGCCAGGCGGCGCTTCAGGTCGTCAATGTCGGTTTGTGGCACGGCGACCCGAAACGGCATGATCGCTTCTGGCACGCCGGCTGCCTGGCCGGCGAACGCGGTCGCCTGGGACAGCAGGCTCGTCGTGAACGCAGCAGCCGAGGCACCGCGCACGATGCCGAGAACCGCATCGCGGCGAGGGATATTTTCGGCGGACAGCCGCTTCAAGACATCGGACATGACGGGCCCTCAATCCTTCTTGAATGCAGCGGCAGCCGCTGCGGTGTCGAGTGCTTCGCGCAGCAACTTGATCTTGCCGTTCTCCGCGATCAACACGCCGGCATAGGTCTGGCGGTACACCTTGCCGGTGTCGGGCACCAACGCTTCGACCGAATACTCGGCGAATGCCTTGTCGGGCGTGTCGATGAACGACTTGAATTCCTTGAACCTGAAATCGGGCACACGCTTCAGTAGGCCGGTCAGGAGTCCTTCGACTCCGACAGGTCCGGTGACATGCACCTTGATCGTCGGAAGTTCCAGCACGCCATCGTCGGCGAAGAGCGCACCGGCGGCAGCGGGGTTCCGTGCGTTGTCGGTGTAGGCCTTGAGGAGGTCGAGCGCAGTTTTCATTGTGAGGTCGCGTTCTGGTGGATCGAAGGTCGTGGACGGAGTTCGGCAATTGGGTTCACGGGTTACGGAGGCTCAGGGCCGTGGGCTGCTGGCCACGAGCCCTCTGGACAGCAGGCTTTGCGCTGCAGAGGCCACGGCGTCTTCACTGCTGCGTGGCGCCCAGTCCAGCAGTTGGCGGGCCTTCCGGTTCGAGATGTGCTTGTCCTTGCCCAACTCGGGCAGCACCTGCCTGAGCTCCGGCTTGAAGAGCGAGGCGACACGTACCAACCAGTTGGGAAGCTCCCTGGTGGGCGCCTTGGCAGCGACGTCGCCGAAGCGCTCGCGGAGCATGGCAGCGACCTGGAGCATCGACACACAGTCGCCGGCCGAAGCGAGAAAGCGCTCGCCGGACGCCTTCGGGTGAGTCATGGCCCGGATGTGGAGGTCTGCGACGTCGCGCACATCCACTACGCCGAAACACACCTTGGGACAAGCGCTGAGCCGGCCCTCGAGCATCTGCTTGACCAAGGAGATCGACGACGAGTAGTCGGCCCCGAGAACGGGGCCGAAGATTCCCACTGGATTGATCACCGTCAACTCCATGCCCTGCCCTTCGGTGGCGACAAAGTTCCAGGCCGCCTTTTCGGCCAAGGTCTTGGACTTGACGTAGGCGCTGGAACTCGCATCGAGGTGAGTCCAGGACGTCTCGTCGAGGGCTTGGCTGCCACGCCCGTGGCCGTAGCCGATCGCGGCGAAGGAAGATGTGAGGACGACCCGCTTCACTCCGGCGTTTCGTGCGGCGGTCAGCACGCGCAGAGTGCCCTCACGGGCGGGGACGATAAGGTCGTCTTCATGCTTCGGCGCGGCAGGCGGGAAGGGGGACGCGACGTGGAGGACGACCTCGCAGTCCTTGACCGCATCGGCCCAGCCTTCGTCCCGTTGCAGGTCGGCCATCGCGAAGCCCAGTCGGTCATCGGCATGGGGACTGTCTTGACCCACCATGGAGCGAACGAGTGCCCGCCGGCTTTCCGAGCGCACGGTCGTACGCACTTCGTGCCCGCTCTGGAGGAGTTGCTCGATGCAGTGGCTACCGAGGAAGCCGGAGCCGCCAGTGACGAGAATCTTGCCTATGCCCATCGGATCCCTCACTTCTTCACGTGACAGCAGACTCGAACACAGAGCCGAAGGCGCTCCGAGAATTCGCGCGGAGAGGGCGAACCCTCCTTCCAGGTGAGACCGCAGAGGAACAGCACCTGCGCCACCTCTTTTGCCGAGCGGTTCGCACCGGACGTCGTGAATTCAGGCGACGCGGCCAGCGCTCCGGCGATGCGCTTCATGAACGCGCCCTTAACCTCCTCGACCGCGGCAGGAGACAGCTGATCGCCCGTCACAATGACGTCGAACGACGCGGGACTGAACGTGGCCAGGTGCCTTCCGAACCAGGCATCCAGCGCCGCCGTCAGGCGGTCGACCAGCGACAGGTCGGTCCGGCCGAGCGCCTTGTCCACCAGGGCCATGCAGTCGTCGAGGTACTTCTGCATCGCGGCGAGGAAGATCTCGTTCTTCCCCGCGAAATGCAGGTAGAGACCCTGCTTGGAGATTTCGGCGGCAGCGGCCAGATCTTCTATCGAGGTCTTCCGGTATCCGTGCCGTCCGAACTGCTTGACGGCGGCGTCGAGGATCGAGTTCCTCCGGGCCTCCGCCGCCGGTGGAGGTGCTTCACTTGATTTGCTTGCCATGTATCAAGTGTACTAATTTGGTCAATCCGGTCAACTGCCGGGCGTATCGCGGGCGCCAATCTTCGGCGCCGGCCTGGCAGCAACTTCAACCCTTGCTGAACGCGCGCGCAGCGGCCGCGGTGTCAAGTGCCTCGCGCAGCAGCTTGATCTTGCCGCCCTCCGCGATGAGCACGCCGGCATAGGTCTGGCGGTACATCTTGCCGGTGTCGACCACCATCGCCTCGACGGAATATTCGCCGAAGACCTTGTCGGGCGTGTCGATCCAGACCTTGAAGTCCTTGAAGCGAAAGTCGGGCACCTTGGCCAGCAGGCCGGAGAGCAGGGCCTCGACGGCCGCGGGGCCCCGGGCATGCGCCTGGACCGTCGGCAGTTCGAGGACGCCGTCGTCCGCGAAGAGCGCCGCGGCGGCGGCGGGAGTGCGGACATTGTCTTGATAGGCCTGAAGCAGTTCGAGTGCGGTTGTCATGAGACTTTCCTTGACAGGTGAGGGATTCGTCGATGGGCAGTTCAGACCTGCGCCATGCCACCATCGGCGAACAGTTCGATGCCGGTGATGAACGACGAATCGTCGGAAGCGAGGAACAGCGCCGCCCTGGCGATGTCGTCGGGCTGTCCGATGCGGCCGATCGGCAACTGTGCGGTCAGGTAGTCGAGCAGGCCCTGCTGCTGCGCGGCCTCGGGCCCTGCGAGCTCGACCAGGCCGGGCGTGTGGATCGGCCCTGGCGACAGCGTGTTGATGCGGATCGCACGGCCCTTCAAGTCCAAAACCCAGCTGCGGGCGAGGTTGCGCACCGCGGCCTTGGTCGCGCTGTAGATGCTGAAGTTGGCAGTGCCCTTCACGCTGGTCGTCGAGCCGGCCAGGATGACGGAGGCGCCGTGTGTTGCCTTCTCCAGCAAAGGCAACGCCTTCTGCACCGTGAACACGACGCCCTTCACGTTGCGTTCGAAGGTCTGGTCGAAATGCGCTTCGGTAATTGCGCCCAGCGGCAGCATCTCGCCCCCGCCTGCGTTCGCATACAGCACGTCAACGCGGCCATGCTGTGTCCGCACCAGGTCGTAGAGCTTGTCCAGTTCGTCCAGCTTGGTCGAGTCGGCTCGCACACCCTGGGCGTTCTGCCCGATGGCGGCGACGGCCGCATCCAGTTCGGCTTGACGCCGTCCCGTGATGTAGACGAACGCGCCTTCGGACGCGAATGTCTTGGCGGCTGCCAGACCGATGCCGGTGGTGCCACCGGTGATGACGGCAACCTTGCCGGTGAGCTTGTTTCCCATGTGGTGCTCCTGTGTTGAGAGGGTGAGCGAAGCTTACGAATGTCATGGGTAGGAATAAAGACGAGGATTTGCACTTCTTATTTCATGTGCTTGAATAATGGGGACGAAACAACCCAACGGCCAATGCCATGGACCAACTGCTGGCGCTGCGCGTTTTCGTGCGGATCGCCGAATCCGGGGCTTTCTCGCGCGCCGCCGACACAATGAACATTCCGCGACCCACGGTGACCAAGCTCGTCCAGGATCTGGAGCGCCACCTGGGGACGAAACTTCTGCATCGGACGACGCGGCGCGTCAACGTGACGCCGGAGGGCGCGGCCTACTACGAGCGGGCCACCCGCCTGATCGGCGAACTCGACGAGATGGACGAAAGCGCTTCGCACTCGCGCGCCCTGCCGCGTGGGCGCATCCGGGTTGACGTCGGCTCGGTGGTTGCCAACATGATCCTCATCCCCGCGCTGCCGGGCTTCCGCGCGCGCTACCCGGATCTGCATGTCGATCTCGGCGTCAGCGATCGTCCGGTCGACCTCATTGGAGAGGGCGTGGACTGCGCGATCCGGGGCGGGCCGTTGCCGGACACGTCGCTTGTGGCGCGACGCATCGCCGACATGGATTGGGTGACCTGCGCCAGCCCGGTCTACCTGAAGGCGCGCGGCGTTCCGTTGCACCCTTCCGAACTGATGCCCCAGCCGGCCCAGGACGCCGGCAAGCGTCGCGTTCCCGGCCACGCCGTCGCCGGCTATTTCTCGTCGCTCACCGGGCGAGCGTTCCCGCTCGAATTCCACAACGCGGGCGAGCGGATATTGGTGCATGGCCAAGTGGAGGTGGCCGTCAACGAGAGCACCGCGCATTTGAGCGCTCTACTGGCTGGGGTGGGAATCGGGCAGGCATTCAAGTTCATGGCCGCGCCGCACATCGAGAACGGCCGTTTGACCCGCCTGCTCGACGACTGGACGCGCCCGCGCCAGCCCTTCCACGTGCTGTACGCGAGCAACCGGCACCTGAGTGCCAAGATCCGGCTGTTCGTGGATTGGGTGGCCGAAGTGTTCGCGCCATTCGACGATCGGTAGGCCTCGAAGGACTGGGCTGGAAGAAGCAGCGGCACCTGTTCGACCATCTGCGGCCAGGCTTGCCCGGGCTGTTCGCAGGAACGTCGTTTGCTCAGCTGCGCCGTCACCGCCTCGGCGGCTCACGAAATTCCGTGTTGACAGGAGCCTGTCCAAATGCAGATTCGCAGCTTGATTTCCTCCGCTCTGATTGGCGCCGTCGCCAGTGCGCGGTCCATGACGCCGATGGCGACCATTGCGGCGGCGCGGCTCGCGGGGCGGCAGACGCCGGGGAAGCTGGTCCTGCTGGGCCGGCCGGTGATCAAGTTCGGGGCCTTGGCGATGGGGGTTGGGGAACTGCTGGGGGACAAGATGAAGACCGCGCCGGACCGCACGGTCTTCCTGGGGCTGTTGGCGCGCGTGTTGAGCGCTGGGATCGCCGGGGCGGCGCTGGCACCACGGGGCAGCGAGCGGGCCGGGGCCGCGGTCGCGGTGGCCACTGCGGTGCCGCTGGCCTACCTGACGCTTGCAGGTCGCAAGCGGGCGATGGCGCAGATCGGGCAGACGCGCAGCGGGCTGATCGAAGATGCGCTGATCGTCGCCGCGGGAGCGGCGGTCGTGGCGCTGACGATGCGATCGAAGCAGGGCTAGCCAGAAAGTGGCCCGCAGGAGGACCGGCTTGGCCGCCCCTCCTGCCATCCCCGTGCCGGCCAACTACCGCCGCTCGCGCAACGCTGCGGCCACGCCCTCCAACAGGCCCGCATGAGCCAGCAGGCCGAAGTGCCCCACGGGCAAGGCCTGCTCCGCGGCGAGCGCCCGACCGAGCTGTGCCGACAGCACCGCCCGATCTGCAGCCGGCCGCTCGGCCACCCACCAGGATTGCGCGCTGCACTGCACCGGCACCAGCGCATCGGCCTGCGCGGCGATCTCGCGCAGTCTCAACGCGACGCTGAAGACCCGAGCGAGTTCGCTGCCATCCAGGCTGTTCAGGTCGCCAGCTTCAGCTGACCCCGCAACGCCGCTGGCGCGCAGCAGCGCAATGCGGGCGTCCAGCCAGGCGGCGACGGTGGCTTCGTCGCCCAGCGTTTCGATGGCGGGCAAGCTGGCAGGATCCAGCTCGCTTTGACCGGGCAGTGCGAGCTGGGCGAAGTCTCGCAGGGCCTGGCGGATGTCGCCGTCCATGGCCTCTGATTGCTCGCCGCTGGCCGGAATGAACGGGTCCACCAGGCCGAGGAAGGCGACCTGGCGGCCGGCTTGTTCGAGCACGGCGGCGACGGCTGCGGCCAGCGTGCCGCCGAAGGACCAGCCGATCAGGTGCAGCAGGCCTTGCGGCTGCTGGGCCTGGATCATGCGCGCGTAATCGGTGGCCATTTGCGGCAGCGAATCTTCGCGGTGCGACGGGTCGCCGAGCATGCGGCTGGGGATGCCGTAGACCGGGCGCTGGCCTTGCAGGTGGCGGGCGAGCGGGCGGTAGTCGAAGACGGTGCCGAGACCTGCGTGCAGGCAGAACAGCGGTTCGCCGCTCGCGGTGGCGCCGCCTGCGTCCAGGCGCTGCAGGCCTGCCGGCGAAGCGCTGGGCTGCGCAGCGCTGCTGTGCAGGCCCAGCAGGCTGGCAATGGTGGGGCGCTGCATCAGGTCACGCAGCTTGAAGGCCAGCGCGGGGTCGCCGAGCGCGCGCATCCTGGCCAGCAGCTTGAGGCTGGACAGCGAGTCGCCGCCGCATTCGAAGAAGTTGCTGTCTTCGCCAATCGCCTGCACGCCCAGCACCTCCTGCCAGATCGCCACCAGCTGGCGCGCCTGCGGTGTGGAAGGCGGCTTCACGGCCCGCCCTTGCGCCCGCTCGGGCTCGGGCAGTTGCGCACGGTCCAGCTTGCCGCTGACCAGGCGTGGCAGTGCGGGCAGCGTGACGAGCTGCGCCGGCACCATGTAGTCCGGCAGTTGCTCGCGCCATTGCTGTTGCACGCGGGCGGCCAGGCGGCCTGCGTCCTGCCCGGCCATTGGCACCAGGTAGGCGACCAGGCGGCGGCCACCGGTGCCATCGCGGGCGACGACGGCCACGTCCAGCACGCCAGGCATCTCGCGAGTGCGGCTTTCGATCTCGCCCAGCTCGATGCGGAAGCCACGGATCTTCACCTGATGGTCGACGCGGCCGATGTACTCGATGTTGCCGTCGGCCATCCAGCGCACCAGGTCGCCGGTGCGGTAGAGGCGACCGCCTTCGTTGCTGAACGGGTCGGCCACGAAGCGCTCGGCCGTCAGCCCCTGGCGACCGAGGTAGCCGCGCGCCAGGCCGTAGCCGCCGATGTAGAGCTCGCCCACCACGCCGGCAGGCACCAGGCGCATGTCCGCATCGCACACGTACACCGCGCGCTCGCCCACCGGCTTGCCGATGGGCGCGTAGGCGCAGTCGAAACCTTCGCTCGCGTCGCTCTTCCAGATCAGCGGCGTGACCACGGTTTCGGTCGGGCCGTAGCCGTTGATCAGCACCTGCGGCCGCAGCGTTTCGCGCACCTTGTCGTAGGACGCCTTGGGCATGGCTTCGCCGCCGAAGACATAAAGCTCGACCGGCGGCGCGTCGTTGCGCGTGCTGGCCCAATCCGCGAGTTGGCCCAGGTAGGCCGGCGGGAATGCGGCGTTGGTGACGCCGTAGCGGTGCAGCGCGTCGTAGGCCTGCTCGGCGGTCCACAGCTCGTTGTCGCGCAGCGCCAGGCCAGCGCCCACGCAGAGCGCGGTGAGCCAGCGCTCGTGCGCGCCGTCGAACGAGAAGGACATGAAGTGCAGCTCGCAGGAGCCCGGGCCCATGCCGTAGACCTCGGCCGTGGCCAGGCAATGCATGGCCAGCGGCCCGTGCGACACGGCCACGCCCTTGGGCGTGCCGGTGGAGCCGGAGGTGTAGATGACGTAGGCCAGCACATGCTCGTGCACCGGCAGCGCGAGGTCGTGTGCCGGCTGGGCCTGCAGGTCCAAGGTTTCCAGCTCGATGCGCCGCACGCCTGCCGGCAGGCGCAGGCCAGGCAAGGCCTGGCGGTGCGCCAGCACGGCCTGCACGCCGCTGTCCTGCACCATGAAGGCCAGCCGCTCTTCGGGATAGGCCAGGTCCAGCGGCACGTAGGCAGCGCCGGCCTTCAGGATGGCCAGCATCGCGGCAATGGTGTCCAGCGAACGCTCCATCGCCACGCCCACGCGCGCGCCCGGCCGCAGCCCCGCCTGGCGCAGGCAGCGCGACAGGCGGTTGGCGCGGGCATTGAGCTGCGCATAGCTCAGCTCCTGCTCGCCCATCACCAGCGCAATGGCCTGCGGCTGCGCGCGGGCGCGAGCCTCGATCAGGCAATGCACGGCAGTGCGCGGCGCCGGCGGCTCGGCACGGCCCTGGGCCTGCCGGCCCTGCAGCAGCAGCGCAGCCTGCTCAGGCGCAGAGAGCGGACTGAACTCGCGCAGCAGCGTGCCCTCGCCCGCCTCGGCCATGGCCTGCAGCAGCCCGAAAAGATGGCGCGACAAGGCCTGCACCTGCGCCAGGCCAAAGTGCTGGCGCTGGTAGATCAGCTTGATCATCAGCGTGTCGGCCAGGTGCACTTCCACGTCCATCGGGTAGTTGGACACATCGACGCTGCGCGGCGCGTGGAACACCAGGCCGCTGTCGGCCGAGCGCGCCAGCATCTCGCCGACGGGGTAGTTCTCGAACACCACGATGCTGTCGAACAAACCGCGGCTGCCCTGCCCGGCCCAGCGCTGGATCTCGTGCAGGGGCGTGTGCTCATGCTCGCGCGACGCCAGGTTCTGCGCCTGCAGCGCCCGCAGCCAATCGCCCAGGCGCTGGCCCGAAGGCAGCGCGGTGATGACAGGCAGCGTGTTGATGAACAGGCCCAGCATCTGTTCGGCGCCGGGCAGGTCCGCCGGGCGGCCGGCCACGGTGGCGCCAAAGGCCACCTCGCGCTGGCCGGTGTAGCGCGCCAGCAGCAGCGCCCAGGCAGCCTGCACCAGCGTGTTGGGCGTGACACGCGCCTGGCGCGCGAAGGCCAGCCAGCGCGCGGTGGCCGGCGCGTCCAGCGCGGCTTCGATCTCGCCGTAGCCTTCGGGCACCAGGCCGGCCAGCGGGCGCGGCAGCGCGTCGGCCAGCAGCGTGGGCTCGGGCAGACGGGCCAGTTGGGTGCGCCAGTAGGCTTCGCTGGCCGCAGCGTCACGGCTTTGCAGCAGCGCGATGTAGTCGCGGTAGCGGGACGGCGGCGTGGCCGGGGTTTCGCCCTGGTAGCGCTGCAGCACCTCGGCCAGCAGCCGGGCCGAGCTCCAGCCGTCCAGCAGCAGGTGGTGGTGGGTCCAGATCAGGTGGTGCGTGGCCTCGGCCACGCGCACCAGCGCCAGCCGCATCAGCACCGGCTGGTCCAGCGCCAGGCCCTGGTGCTGGGTCTGCGCCAGCGCGTCCAGCGCCTGCGGCAGGTCCGCCCGGCCGCGCCAGTCCAGCAGCAGCATCGGCAGCTCGGCGCTGCGCGCCACCCACTGGCGCGGCGTGCCGCTCAGCTGGACAAAGCCGGTGCGCAACACCTCGTGCTGCTGCACTGCCTGCTGCCAGGCCAGGTGGAAGCGCTGCGGGTCCAGGCGTTCGATGTCCAGCCGCAGCTGGGCCACGTAGGCGCTGCCATCAGTTTCCACAAGACTGTGGAACAGCATGCCTTGCTGCATGGGCGAGAGCGGGTACAGGTCCACCAGCCGGTCCAGCGGCAGCGCGGCAGCGTCGAGCTGCGCCTGGTCCAGGCCGGCCAGCGGCAGGTCGGACGGCGTGATGCCGCGCACGCCGCTCGTGCAGTGCGCCATCAGCGCCAGCAGCTCCTGCTCGAAGCCGTCCACCCAGCCCTGCACGCTGGCCGCCTCGTGGCGGGCGCGGCTGTAGCTCACGGTGAGGCTCAGCTCGCCGTCCAGCACCTGGCCGTCGACCGAGAACTGGTGGAAGCGCGGCGCGGCGTCGTCCACCACGCGGCCGGCGCTCTCGGGCGCAGGCTGCCAGCCGCCATCGGCCTCGAAGCTGCCGTCCAGCTGGCCCAGGTAGTTGAAGACCACTTCGGCACGCGGCAGGGCTTGCAGCGCCTCGCGCTGCGCGGCGCTGCCCAGGTGCTTGAACACGCCATGGCTCAGGCCGTGAGCCGGCACGCGGCGCAGGTCTTCCTTGACACGCTTCAAGGCCTCGCCGGGTTCGCCCAGCGGTGAGAGCGCCACCGGGAACAGGCTGGTGAACCAACCCACGGTGCGGGACAGGTCGAGTTCCGGCGAACCAGCAAGCGCTTCGCGGCCATGGCCTTCGAGGTCGACCAGCACACGCGCGTGGCCGCTCCAGGCGCACAGCGCACGGCCCAGCGCGGTCAGCAGCAGGTCGTTGACCTGGGTGCGGTAGGCGGCAGGCGCCTGGCGCAGCAAGGCCTGCGTCTGCGCCCGGTCCAGCCGCAGCTGCAGGCCGGCCTGGTCGGCCGCGGTGTTGCGGCCATCCGGGTGGTCGCAAGGCAGGGTCGCCGGCACATCGGCCAGCGACTGCCAGTGCAACAGTTCATTGCCCGCCAGCTCGTCACCCGCCTGCGCGGCATGCGCCTGCAGGGCCAGCACCCAGTCCTTCACGCTGCTGGTGGCCGGCGGCAGCGCGACCGGCTGGCCGGCGCAGCATTGCGCGTAGGCCGTCTGCAGGTCTTCCAGCAGCACGCGCCACGAGACGCCGTCCACCACCAAATGGTGCAGCACCAGCAGCAGCCGCCAGCTGCCATCGGCCAGCGCGACGGCGCAGGCACGCAGCAGCGGGCCGTGCGTCAGGTCCAGGCTGGTTTGGGCCTCATTGCAGATCGCATCGAGCGCAGCGGCGTCGGCGGCCTGGCGGTGCCACAGCAACTCGCCGGCATCGACCTGCCCGGCATAGGCCTGCTGCCAGTGGCCGTGCGCGTCGGCGACAAAGCGCAGGCGCAGGCTCTCGTGGTGGCGCACCAGCGCGGCCAGCGCGTCGGCCAACGGACCGAGCGCCAGCGCCTCGCGGCTGGCCAGCAGCACGGCCTGGTTCCAGTGGTGGCGAGCCGGAATGTCGGCCGCGAAGAACTCGGCCTGGAAGGGCAGCAGCGGCAGCGTGCCCTGCACCTCGCGGCGCAGCTCGGCGGCCTGGCCCACGGCCTGCACCACGGGCGCCAGCAGCGCCACGGTCTGGCGCTCGAAGAGCTGGCGCGGCGTGAGGCGCCAGCCGGCGCGGTGCGCGCGGGAGACGATCTGCAGGCTGAGGATGGAGTCGCCGCCCAGCTCGAAGAAGTTGTCGTGGCGACCCACGCGCGGGCGCTGCAGCACCTCGGCCCACAGCGCGGCAATGGCGGTCTCCACCTCGCCCACCGGCGCCTCGAACGCACCGGCCGTGCTGGCCTCGGGCTCGGGCAAGGCCTTGCGGTCGACCTTGCCGTTGGTGTTCAGCGGCAGTTGCGGCAGCAGCGTCAGGCTGGCCGGCACCATGTACTCGGGCAGGCCGGTGGCGAGGCGCTCGCGCAGCAATGCGGCGTCCGCCACCTGGCCGGCATGCAAGGATGCGTAGGCCAGCAGCCGCGCGCCGCCGGGGCCGCTGCGCGCGACCACCACGGCCTCGCGCACTTCCGGCTGCGCCAGCAGCCGTGCCTCGATCTCACCCAGCTCGATGCGGAAGCCGCGGATCTTCACCTGGTGGTCGGTGCGGCCCAGGTATTCGAGCTGGCCGTCAAGGAACGACGGGCCGCTCCCGAGTTCCTGCTCCCCCTTGGGGGGCGGGCCGGGCGGCAGCCCGGTCCTGGGGGCTGCATTTGAAACCCAGCGCGCCAGGTCGCCGGTGCGGTACAGGCGTTCGCCGTCCGCGCCCAGCGGATCGGCAATGAAGCGCTCGGCACTGAGCGCCGGCTTGCCCAGGTAGCCGCGGGCCAGGCCCACGCCGCCGAGGTAGAGCTCACCGGCGACGCCCGGCGGGCTGGGGTTCAGGTCCGCATCCAGCACCTGGGTGCGCAAGCCGGCGATGGGCCGGCCGATGGCGACCTGGCCGCGGCCGTCTTCGCGGCAGGTCCAGTGGGTCACGTCGATGGCGGCTTCGGTCGGGCCGTAGAGGTTGTACAGCGCGGCACCCGGCAGCCGCCGGAAGACATCGCGCTGCGCCTCGGCCGGCAAGGCCTCGCCGCTGCAGACGATGCGGCGCAGCACCTCGTTGCAGGCCTCCACGCCCTCATGCGCCAGGAAGGCCTGCAGCATCGACGGCACGAAGTGCAGCGTGCTGACACCGTGCTGAAGGATCAGCGCGACCAGGCGCGCCGGGTCGCGGTGTTCGCCGGGTGCGGCCACGGCCAGGCGGGCGCCGGCCATCAGCGGCCAGAAGAACTCCCAGACCGACACGTCGAAGCCAAACGGGGTTTTCTGCAGCACGGTGTCGCGTGGCGACAGTGCGTAAGCCTGCTGCATCCAGGCCAGCCGGTTGTAGAGCGCGCGGTGATGGTTGGCCGCGCCCTTGGGCCGGCCGGTGGAGCCGGAGGTGTAGATCACATAGGCCAGGTGCTCGCCATGCAGCAGCGGCCGCGGGTCGTCCTGCCGCGCCTCGGACAGGTCCAGCGTGCGCAGGTTCCAGTTCGGCAGACCGGCAGCAAACGGCGCCACGTCGCGATCGCTCAACAGCAGCGAGATGCCACTGTCCTCGGCCATGTAGGCCAGGCGTTCGTCGGGGTGTTCCGGGTCCAGCGGCACGTAGGCGCCGCCCGCCTTCATCACCGCCAGCAGCGCGACGACCATCTCGATGGAACGTGCCATCCACACGCCCACGCGCGCATCCGGCCGCACGCCGGCCGCGATCAGGCGATGCGCCAGCTGGTTGGCGCGGCGGTTCAGCTCGGCGTAGCTCAGCACCGTGTCGCCGAACACCACGGCCGGTGCATCAGGCTGGGCCCGCACGCGGCGCTCGATCAGGCGGTGCACCGGCTCCGCACCCGGCAGCGCCGGCTCGGCCACGCCCCAGCGCTGCAGCGCCTCGCGCTCGGCCTGGGTGGCCAGCGCGAGTTCGCCCAGGCGCTGGCTGCCACCCTCGGTCAAGGCATCGGCCAGGCCTTGCAGCGCGGCCACGGTCAAGCTGCAGATACGCTCGGCGCCAACGCTGCGCACCACCTGCGCAACGAGGTCGAAGCCACCGTCCTGGTCCACCAGGTCGTCCACCGAGAGCGTGAACGGGTAGTTGGTGCGCTCCTCGCCACCCAGCATCTCCACCCCCTGCCAGGCCGACACACCTTCGGCCGCGGCCGGGCTGCCGTAGCGGTAGTTCAGCAGCGCGGTGAACATCGGCGTGCCGCCGGGCAGACCGCTGCAGCGCTGCGCCAGCGCCAGGCTGGCGTGCTCATGGCGCAGCAGCTCGGCCAGCGCCTCGTGCGTCTGCCGCAGGGCTTGTGGCGCGTCCTGCCCGGCCAGGCGGAGGCGCAGCGGCAAGGTGTTGATGAACAGGCCCATCGCGCGGCCGACCTCGGCATCGCCCTGCAGCCGGCCGAACAGCACGGTGCCGAAGACGACGTCCTGCCGCCCGGTGCAGCGGGCCAGCACCATGGCCCAGGCCAGGTGGAACAACGCCGCGGCGCTCACACCATGGCGCTGCGCCTCGCGCCGCAGCTGGGCCGCCAGCGCGGCCGGCAGCGGCAGGCGCAACTCGTCAACACCTGTGCCATCACCGCGCACGTCCAGCAGCTGGAACGGCGCGGTCGGCTCGTCCAGGTCGCCCAAGGTGCGGCGGAAATAAGCCTCCTGCGCGGCGCGGTCCTGCGCGCGCACGGCCTGCGCCACGTAGCGGCGAAATGGCACCGGCGCCGGCAGCGCGGCCTCGCGGCCCTGCTGCACTTCGGCGATCTCGGCGATCAGCAGCGCCAGCGTGGTGTGATCCAGCACCAGGTGGTGGCTGGGCAGCTGCAGCAGCCAGCGCTGGCCCGCTGCATCCTGCGCAGCCAATGCGCGCAGCATCGGCGCGCGGCGCACGTCAATGCGGTGGCGCGCCGGGTCCACGGCGGCGTTCAGGCGCTCGGCGGTGTCGCCCTCGCCTTGCGCCAGCCATTCGAGCACCAGCGTGGCCTCGCGCTGCACCACCTGCACCGGCGCGGCCAGGCCTTCCCACAGCACGGCTGTGCGCAGGATGTCGTGGCGCGCAATCACGCGGTTCAGGCTGGCGATGAAGGCCAGCAGCCTGGCCTCGCTGTCAAAGGCCAGCAGGCAGGGCGTGACATAGGCGTCGCCCGTCTCCTGCATCAAGTGATGGAACAGGATGCCTTCCTGCAGCGGGGCCAGCGGGTAGACGTCCTGCACATTGCGCGCGCCGCCGGGCACGGCAGCCTCGATCAGGCGCAGCTGCGCGTCGTCCAATGCCACCAACGGCAGCATCGCCGGGGTCAGCGCGCTGCAACCGGCCGGCACGGCGGACTCGGCATCTGCCGAAACCTGCACCTCGCCCACCGGCTGCAACACGGCCGCCAGCTCGGCCAGGCGTGGCCGCTGGAACAGCGTGCGCACGTCCGTCTGCCAGCCCTGGCGCCGCAGCTGCCCCAGCAGTTGCACGGCCAGCAGCGAGTGGCCGCCGAGCGCGAAGAAGTGGTCCTGCCGGCCCACCTGCGGGCGACCCAGCAGCGACTGCCACAGCGCGGCCAGCAGGCATTCGCGTTCGCCTTGCGGCGGCTCGAAGGCCTGCGCCTCGGCCAGCGCAAGTTGCGGCAGCGCATGGCGGTCGATCTTGCCGTTGGCGTTCAGCGGCAAGGCGGGCAGCACCGCAATGGCGGCGGGCAGCATGTAGTCCGGCAACGCAACAGCCAGGGCATCCCGCAGGGCCTCGCCTTGCAGCGCCGTGCCTTCGTCCGCCGACACATAGGCCAGCAGCCGCGCACCGGTGGCCGCGGGCTGCGCGACCACCACAGCCTCGCGCACGCCAGGCTGCGCCAGCAGTTGCGCCTCGATCTCGGCCAGCTCGACGCGGAAGCCGCGGATCTTCAGCTGGTGGTCGCTGCGGCCCATGTATTCGAGCGCGCCAGTTTCGGTCCAGCGCACCAGGTCTCCGGTGCGGTAGAGCCGGCCGCCATGGGTGGCAAATGGATCCGCCACGAAACGTTCGGCGCTCAGGCCGGCGCGGCGCGCATAGCCGCGCGCCAGCAGCTCGCCGCCAATGCACACCTCGCCAATGGCGCCTGGCGGCGCGAGGTTCAGCTCGGCGTCCACCACGTACAGCTGACGGCCCGGCAAGGCCTGGCCGATCGGCAAACGGGCCGGCACCGGCAGGGCCTGCTGCACATAGGGCGCGCAGTCCAGCACGGTGGCGGTGACGGCGGCTTCGGTCGGGCCGTAGGTGTTGCGCAGCGCCACTTGGGAAAGCCCGGCCTCGCGCCAGGCCGCCAGGCCTTCGGGCGGCATGGCTTCGCCGCCGGCGTGCACCAGGCGCAGCCGGCCATGGTCGCGCAGGCCCAGGCGCGCGAAGTCCTGCAGCAGCAGAAACCAGTAGGCCGTGGTCAGGTCGGCCACGGTGATGCCGTGGCGGTGCAGCGCGCGGTGGAAAGTGTGGGCGTCCCACACGTCCGGCCCGCGCAGCACCACGGCGGCGCCCACGCACAGCGCGGGGTACAGCTGCTCGACGAAGCCATCGAAATTCAGCGTGGCGAACTGCAGCACGCGGTCCTCGGGCTGCAAGCCGAAGAAGGCTTCGGCCACCTGCACATGGTCGGCCAACGGGCCGTGCGCCATCGCCACGCCCTTGGGCTTGCCGGTGGAGCCGGAGGTGTACATCAGGTAGGCCAGTTGACCCGCGTGCACCTGCACCTGCGGGTCATCGCCGGCCTCATCGCCCAGGCGCAGCGATTCGATCTCGACCACGCGGCAGCCGGCCTGCACCGGCAGGCGCTCGCGCACCGCGGCGTGGCACAGCAGCAGCGCCATGCCGCTGTCGTCCACCATGTGCGCCAGGCGCTCCGGCGGATAGGCCGGGTCCAGCGGCACGTAGGCGCCACCGGCCTTCAGGATGGCCAGCACGGCCACCACCATGTCAACCGAACGCGCCAGCGCCACGCCCACGGTGACCTCGGCGCGCACGCCTTGGGCCATCAGCCAGTGGGCGAGGCGGTTGGCGCGCTGGTTCAGCTCGGCATGACACAACATTTCTTCGCCGAACACCAGCGCAAGCGCCTGCGGGCGAAGCGCCGCCTGGCGTGCCAAGCGTTGGTGCACCGGCTCGAAGCCGGCCAGGCAGGCCGCGCCGGCGCCGTGTTGCAGCCAGCTGGCGCGGGCCGCGGCGTCCAGCGCCTGCACCTCGCCCAGCACCTGCTCGGGCGCCTCGACCAGCGCCAGCACCAGGTGCCGCAGTTGCGCGGCCAGGGCGGCCGCGGCCGCGGCGCTGAAGCGGGCCCGCGAATGATCCAGCGCGATGGTCAGCGTGGCGCTCTGGTGGACCGAGAGCGTCATCGGATAGTGCGTGTCGTCCTGCATCGCCACGTCGCCGAACTGCAGGCCGCCAGGCGCGGCTTCGGCCAGCACCTGGTCCACGGGGTAGTTCTCGAACACCAGCAGCGTGTCGAACAGCGGCTGGCCGGCACGGCCGGCCCAGCGCTGGATCTCGTACAGCGGCGCATGCTCATGCTCGCGCGAGGCCAGGTTCTGCGCCTGCAGCGCCCGCAGCCACTCGCCCACCCGCTGCGCGGCCGGCAGCGGCACGGCAACCGGCAAGGTGTTGATGAACAGGCCCAGCATCTGCTCGGCACCCGGCAGCTCGGCCGGCCGGCCGGCGACCGTCGCACCGAAGACCGCCACCGATTGCCCCGTGTGCCGCGCCAGCAGCAGGGCCCAGGCAGCCTGCACCAGCGTGTTGAGGGTGATGCGCTCGGCGCGAGTCGCCGCCAGCAGGGCTTGCGTGGCCTCAGGGCCGAAGTCCAGCAGCTGCCTGCCCTGCCCTGCTTCGGGCTGGGCGGGGCGCGGCAATGCGTCGGCCAGCAGCGTGGGCTCGGCCACTGCCGCCAGGCGCTCCTGCCAGTAACGCTGGTCGGCCGCCGCGTCCCGTGCCTGCAGCCAGGCCAGGTAGTCACGGTAGCGAGCCACGGTGGGCGCCAGCGCCTGGCCTTCGTACAGGCGCAGCACCTCGCCCATCAGGCGCGAGGCGCTCCAGCCGTCCAGCAGCAGGTGATGCAGGGTCCAGATCAGGTGGTAGCGCCGGGCGCCCAGCTGCACCAGCGTCAGCCGCATCAGCGGCGGGCTGGCCAGGTCGAAGCTGGTGGCCAGGTCGGCACTGGCCCAGGCGTCCAGCGCTGCCGTGGGTTCGGCCAGCTCACGCGCATCGTGTTGCGCCAGCGGCAGCGTGGCCTCGGCGGCCACCCATTGCAGCGGACGTTCACCGATCAGGAAACCGCTGCGCAGCACCTCGTGGCGAGCCAGCACGGTTTGCCAGGCGGCGTGGAAACGGGCAACGTCCAGGCCGGTCACGTCGACACGCAGCTGGGTCACATAGGCGGCGCCCTGCTGCTCGTAGAGACTGTGGAACAGCAGGCCTTGCTGCATGGGCGAGAGTGGCAGCAAGTCCTGCAGCCGGGCCGCAGGCAGGGGCAAGGCGTCCAGCTCTGGCTGGGTCAGGCGAACCAGCGGGAAGTCCGAAGGCGAGACGCCGCGTGCGCCGCTGCAGCAATGCGCCACCAGCGCTTCCAGCGCCTGCTCGAAGCCCTGCATCCAGGCCTGCACGGCGGCTTGGTCATGGCGCTCGCGGCTGTAGGCCACCTCCAGCCGCAGCCGGCCTTCGAAGACCTGGCCATGCACGCTGAACTCGTGCGGGCGCGGGGTTTCGGGGTCGACCGACTCGCCGGCAGATTCCGCGGCCGGTGTCCACGGCGCTTCGGCATCGAAGCTGCCGTCGAACTGGCCGAGGTAGTTGAACAGCACCGGCGACGCGGGCGCAGCGGCCAGCGCCGCGCGCTGCGCAGGCGTGCCGAAGTGCCGCAGCAGGCCGTGGCCCAGGCCCTTGTTTGGTGCCTGGCGCAGCGCTTCCTTGACGCGCGGCAGCGCAACGCCAGGCTCGCCCAGCGGCGCCAGCCGCACCGGATGCACGGTGGTGAACCAGCCCACCGTGCGCGACAGGTCCAGCCCCGGCACCAGGTCTTCCCGGCCGTGGCCTTCGAGGTCGACCTGCAGCTCGCTGCGGCCGCTGGCTGCGCACAGCGCGCGGCCCAGCGCGGTCAGCAGCAAGTCGTTGACCTGCGTGCGATAGGCGGCCGGCGCCTGTTTCAGCAAGGCCTGCGTGGTGGCGGGCGACAGCGTGAACGACAGGCTGGCCTGGTCGGCCATGCGGTTTCGGCCCTGTGGCCCGGCGCAGGGCCAGGGCTCGGCAGCTTCCGCCTGCGCCAGCCAATGCGGCAGCTCGTGCGCATGGTCCGCGGCGCGCGCCTGCAGTGCCTGCACCCATTCGTCGTAGCGGCTGGTGGCCGGCGCCAGCACCACCGGCTGGCCGGCGGCCTGTTGGCGCAACGCCGTTTCCAGATCCTGCAGCAGGATGCGCCACGAGACGCCGTCGACCGCCAGGTGGTGGATGGCCAGCAGCAGGCGCCAGCTGGCGTCCGGCAGCTGCACCGCGAGTGCGCGCAGCAGCGGGCCGTGCTGCACGCCGATGCTGCGCTGGGCTTCGTCGCAGTGGCGCTGCAGCTCGGCCGCATCGGCCGCCTGGCGCAGCCAGAGCAGCTCGGCGGCGTCGGCCTCGTCGGCGGCTGCGTAGCGTTGTTGCCAGACGCCTTCGGGCGAAAGCGCGAAGCGCAGCCGCAGGCTGGGATGCTGGCGCAGCAGCGCGGCCAGCGCAGCGCGCAACGGTTCGGGCTGCAGCGCGGCGCGGCTTTGCAGCAGCACCGCCTGGTTCCAGTGCAGCGAAGGCGCGGCCTGGGCGAAGAAGTCGGCCTGGATGGGCAGCAGTGGCAGCCAGCCCTCGGGCAAGGCCGCCACCGCGGCGGGCCCGGCCGCGTGCACCGGCTCGGCCACCTGGGCCAGCTGGGCGACGGTCTGGCGCTCGAAGAGCTGGCGCGGCGTGAGCCGCCAGCCGCGCTCGCGGGCCCGGGCGACGATCTGCAGGCTGAGGATGGAGTCCCCACCCAGCTCGAAGAAGTTGTCGTGCCGGCCCACGCGCGGCACGCCCAGCACTTCGGCCCACAGCGTGGCCAGGGTGGTCTCTGCTGCGCCCTGCGGCGCGGCGTGTTCGGCGGCAGCTTCGAAGGCCGGCACCGGCAGCGCGGCCCGGTCCACCTTGCCGTTCAGGTTCAGCGGCAGCGTGGGCAGCACCACCGTCAGGCTGGGCAGCATGTGCTCGGGCAGCAGCGCGGCCAGGCGGCTGCGCAGCGTGGCACCGTCCACCGGCTGGCCGGGCAGCAGCGACACGTAAGCCACCAGCCGCAAGCCGGCGCCGCCAGGCAGCGCCACGGCCACCGCCTCGCGCACTTCCGGCTGCGCCAGCAACTGGGCCTCGACCTCGCCAAGCTCGATGCGGAAGCCTCGGATCTTGACCTGGTGGTCGATGCGGCCGAGGTATTCCAGTTGGCCATCCAGGAACGACGGGCCGCTCCCGAGTTCCTGGTCCCCCTTGGGGGGCGGGCCGGGCGGCAGCCCGGTCCTGGGGGCCGCAGTTGCACGCCAACAAGCCAGGTCGCCGGTGCGGTAGAGGCGCGCGCCGTTTTCGCTGAACGGATCGGCCACGAAGCGTTCGGCACTCAGGCCGGCGCGGCCCAGGTAGCCACGCGCCAGGCCGCTGCCACCGAGATACAGCTCGCCGGCCACGCCGGGCGGCAGCGGCCGCAGCGCGGCGTCCAGCACATGGGCCGTGCGGTCACCGACCAGGCGGCCGATGGGCATGTAGGCGGCGTCGAAGTTTTCACCACGCTCGGCCTTTGCAATCGTCGGCGTGATGACGGTTTCGGTCGGGCCGTAGCCGTTGATCACGCGCTCGGGTTTCAGCACCGCATGCACCAGCGCCAGGCTGGTGCGCGGCATGGCTTCGCCGCCAACCGTGTACGAGCGGATCGGCAGCCGGCTGGCGGCCTCGCCCATCAGCTCGGCCATCTGGTGCAGGTAGCTGGGCGTGAAGCAGGCAATGGTGATGCCGTGGCGCTGGATCTCCTCACAGGTGCGCTCGACCGACCACAGCTCCTCGTCCCGCGGCATCAGCGCCGAGCCGAAGGCCAGCGGCACCCAGATGCGCTCGTGCGCACCGTCGAAGCTGATGGAGGCGAACTGCAGCTCGCGGTCCTCGGGCCGCATGCCGTAGGCCAGGCCGATGGTCTGCACGTGCATGGCCAGCGGCCCGTGCGCCACCGCCACGCCCTTGGGCTGGCCGGTGGAGCCGGAGGTGTAGATGACGTAGGCCAGGTGCTCGCCGTGCAGTGGCACCTCGGGCGCATGCGTCGGTTGGTCGGCCAGGTCCAGCGTGTCCAGCAGCAGCGTTGCCGGTGCGGGCAGGCCGCGCTGGGTGCGGGTGTGCGCCAGCAGCAGCGCCACGCCGCTGTCGGCCAGCATGTAGGCCAGGCGCTCGGCCGGGTAGTTGGCGTCCAGCGGCACATAGGCGCCGCCAGCCTTCAGCACTGCCAGCAGCGCGACGACCATGTCCAACGAACGCGGCAGCGCCAGGCCGACGCGCACTTCGGGCGCCACGCCGGCGGCGATCAGCCGGTGCGCGAGCCGGTTGGCGCGGGTGTCGAGTTCTGCATAGCTGAGCTGCTGCTCGCCCATGATCAGCGCGACCGCATCGGGCCGCAATGCGGCCTGTTCGGCCACCAGCTGATGCACCAGCCGGCCGTCGCAGCCACTGGCGTCGCCGCGGCCCCAGCGCTGCAGCTGCGCCAGCTCCACGGGGCTGAGCAATGCCAGCGTGTGCAGCGGCTGGTCGGGCTGGGTGGCCAGTGCCTGCACCAGTTGCTGCACGGCGCGCTGCATGTCGTCGCAGATGCGCTGTGCGGACACCCGCCGGTCGATCTGCGCGATCAGCTCGAAGCCCTCGCCCTGGTCGTTCACTGACAGGCCGAACGGGTAGTTGGACGACTCGTGGAAGGCCAGGGTTTCGATGCCTTGCCAGGTGCGGGCTTCCTGCGCGGCGTCCGCCTGTGCGGGCGTGACGTGGCGGTAGTTCAGCAACGTGGCGCACAGCGGTGTGCCAGCAGGCACGCCACTGCAGCGCTGGGCCAGTGACAGGCTGGCGTGCTCGTGGTGCAGCAGCTCAGTGAGCGCCGCATGCGTTTGCCGCAATGCAGCGGCCACACCCAGGCCGCGCAGCTTCACCCGCAGCGGCAGCGTGTTGATGAACAGGCCCAGCGCGCGCTCGGCGCCCTCGCCACCCTGCATGCGGCCAAACAGCACGGTGCCGAAGACCACGTCTTCGCGCGCCGTCGTCTTGCCCAGCACCAGCGCCCAGGCCAGGTGGAACAGCGTGGCCGCGCCAATGCCGGCCTGCCGGCACTGCAGGCGCAGCGCCTGGGCCAGTGCGGGCGACAGCATCTGGCGCGCCTCCGCCAGCGAAGCGCCATCGCCCTGCACGTCCAGCAGATCGAAAGGCGCGGTGGACTCGGTCACCTCCGCCAGCATGGCCTTGAAGAAGCGCGTCTGCTCGGCCGGATCCGCCGCCTCGCGGGCCTGGGCCACGAAGCGGCGGAACGGCACCGGGGCCGGCAGTTGCGAAGCGCGGCCCTGCAGGATCTGCGCGATCTCCTCGACCAACAGCTCCTCGGACGCATGGTCCAGCGCCAGGTGGTGGCTGGGCAGCTGCAGCAGCCAGCGCTGGTTGGCGGCATCGCGCGCGGCGAGCAGCCGCATCATCGGCGCGCGCCACACGTCGATGCGGAAGTCCCGCGCCTGCACCAGCGCGGTCAGTTGCGCGGCCACGTCGTCCCCAGCGTAGGACGTGCCTTCCAGCGGCCATTCGATGGCCAGCGCGGCCTGGCGTGCCACGACCTGCACCGGCTCCGGCAGCCCGTCCCACAACACTGCAGTGCGCAGGATGTCGTGCCGCGCCACGACCTGGTTCAGCGCCTCAACGAAAGCTTGCAGGCGCTCGCGGCTGTCGAAGCCCAGCAGGAAGGCATTGACGTAGACGTCGCCCTCGGCCTGCATCATGTGGTGGAACAGGATGCCTTCCTGCAGCGGCGCGAGCGGGTAGACGTCCTGGATGTTGGCGGCGCCGCCAGGCACCTGGGATTCGATCAGTCGCAGATGGTTGTCTTGCAACGCGACCAGCGGCAGCATCGCCGGCGTGATCGAGTCGCAGCCCGGCGGAATGCCGACCACTTGCGCGACGGGCGCGGCGGGCTCGTCCACCGACACCGGCTCGACAAGCCTGGCGAAGTCCGCCAGGCGCGGGTGCTGGAACAGCTCGCGCACCTGCACCTTCCAGCCCTGTCGGCGCATGCGCTCCAGCAGTTGGATGGCCAGCAGCGAGTGGCCGCCCAGCGCGAAGAAATTGTCCGCACGGCCCACCTGCGGCAGGCCCAGCACCTCGGCCCACAACAGGGCCAGCGCCTGTTCCACCTCGCCCTGCGGCGGCTCGAAGGTCTGCTGCGCGGTGGCCAGCTCGGGCTCGGGCAAGGCCTTGCGGTCGACCTTGCCGTTGGCGTTCAGCGGCAGCGCCGGCAGCAGCACCAGCGCGGCCGGCACCATGTACTCCGGCAGTTGCGCGGCCAGCCGCTCGCGCAGCAGCGCAGCGTCGGCCGCTGCACCCGGCTGCGGCACCACGTAGCCCACCAGCCTGTCGCCACCCGCCGCCCTGCGCGCCATCACCACGGCGGCCTGCACCTCGGGCTGGGCCAGCAACTGGGCCTCGATCTCGCCGAGCTCGATGCGGAAGCCGCGGATCTTGACCTGCTGGTCGATGCGGCCGAGGTAGTCGAGCTGGCCATCGGCGCGCTGGCGCACCAGGTCGCCGGTGCGGTACAGGCGCGCGCCCGGCGGGCCGAAGGGGTCGGCAATGAAACGTTCGGCACTCAGGCCGGGCCGGCCGAGGTAGCCGCGCGCCAAGCCGGCACCGCTGACGTGCAGTTCGCCCGGCACGCCGATTGGCAGCGGGTTCAGTGCCGCGTCCAGCACCTGCAGGCCCAGGTCCGGAATGGCGCGGCCGACGGGGCTTCTGCCCAAGCCGAGGTCGGCACGGGTGATGGGCCGGTAGGTCACATGCACCGTCGTCTCGGTGATGCCGTACATGTTGACCAGCCGCGGCATTTCATCGCCATGGCGGTCGAACCACGGGCGCAGGCTCTCTGGCTCCAGCGCCTCGCCGCCGAAGATCACCTGGCGCAGCGCGAGCGGCGCGGCGCCCTCTTCTTCGGGCAGGTGCGGCAGGTGCACCAGTTGCTGGAAGGCCGAAGGCGTCTGGTTCAGCACCGTGACCTGCTCGCTGCGCAGCAAGGCCATGAAGTCCGCCGGCGAACGGCTGACCCAGTACGGCACCACCACCAGCCGGCCGCCGGTGCACAGCGCACCGAAGATCTCCCAGACCGAGAAGTCGAAGGCGTAGGAATGGAACAGCGTCCACACATCCCGCGGGCCAAAGCCGAACCACGGTGCGGTGGCGCTGAGCAGGCGCGCCACGTGCCGATGGCTGAGCTGCGCGCCCTTGGGCCGGCCGGTGGAGCCGGAGGTGTAGATGACGTAGGCCAGTTGGTCCACATGCGCAGCGCGGGCCGGGTTGTCGGTGTAGGCGTCAGCAGGCGGCGTCGCGTCCAGGCACAGCACCGGCAGCGTGGCCGGCACCGGCACCTTGGCTCGCAGCGCGCTGGTGCTGAGCAGCAGCGCCAGGCCGCTGTCCTCGACCATGTAGGCCAGGCGCTCGGCGGGATAGTCCGGGTCCAGCGGCACGTAGGCGCCGCCGGCTTTCAGGATGGCCAGCATGCCAACCACCAGTTCGATCGAACGCTCAACCGCAAGGCCAACCTTGCACTCCGGCCCCACGCCCCGCGCGATCAGCTGATGCGCAATGCGGTTGGCACGCTGGTTCAGCTCGGCGTAGCTGACATGCGCGTCGCCCAGCGTCAACGCGATGGCCGCGGGCTGACGCTGCGCCTGGGCTTCGATCAATGCATGCAGCGGCGCCGCCGGCGCGTCCTGCAGCAGCGGCTGTCGCCATTGGCGCAGCTGTGCCTGCTCGGCAGCGCCCAGCAGCGGCACCTGGCCCAGCGGCTGCGCGGGGGCCTCCACCAGCGCCTGCAGCAAGGCCAGGTAGTGGCCAGCCATTCGCGCGATGCTGGCCGGCTCGAACAGTTCACGGGCGTAGACGAACTTCAGGCGCGGCTGGCCTGCTTCGTCCTCCGCCACGTCCAGCATCAGCTCGAACAGCGCCGCAGGCGTGGCTGGCGCCAGGCTCTGCACCTGCAAGCCGGCAATGGCTTGCACGCTGGCGGTGGCCGCCTGGCGCTGATGGTTCAGCAGCACCTGGAACAGCGGGCTGCTGCCCAGGCTGCGCTCGGGCTGCAGGGCTTCGACCAATTGCTCGAACGGCAGGTCCTGATGGTCCTGCGCGCCCAATGAGGCTTCGATGGCCTGCGCCAGCAAGGCCTGCAGCGGCAAGCCGTCATGCAGCTGGCTGCGCAGCACCTGGGTGTTGACGAAAAAACCGACCACGCCTTCGGTCTCGCTGCGATGGCGGTTGGCAATGGGCACGCCCACGCGCATGTCCGCCTCGCCGGTATGGCGGTAGAGCAAGGCCTGCAGCCCCGCCAGCAAGGCCATGAACAAGGTGCCGCCCTGCTGCTGGGCCTGGCGGCGCAAGCCCTGCACCAGCGCCTGCGGCAGGTCCAGGCCATGCTGGGCCGCGGTGTAGCGGCCGTCCGCGCGGCGCGGGTGGTCGGTGGGCAGTTGCAGCACCGGATGCTCGTCGCCCAGCTGCGCGCGCCAGTAGGCCAGCTGGCGCTCCTTCTCGCCAGCCGCCAGCCACTGGCGCTGCCAGAGGGCGTAGTCGGCATAGGTCACGGGCAAGGGCTTCAGCGCAGCGGCCTGGCCGGCGCAGGCCGCCTGGTACAGCTCGGCGAACTCGGCCACCAGGATCTGCAGCGACCGGCCGTCCGAGACGATGTGATGCATCACCACGGCCAGCAGATGGTCCTGCGCGCCCAGGCGGATCAGCGCCACGCGCAGCAGCGGGCCCTGCGCCAGATCGAACGGCGTGTGGACCAGCGTGTGCAGGCGAGCCTGCATGTCGCCGCTGTCAGGCGTGTCGCCGTCATGCGCCCACAGCGGAATGTCCAGCGCTTGCACGGGCTGAACCAGCTGCTGCGGCAAGCCGTCTTCACCCGGCCGGAAGACGGTGCGCAGCGCTGCATGCCGGGCCACCAGCGCCTGGAACGCCGCGCGCAAGGCGGCTTCATCGAGCGGCCCCTGCAGGCGCAGCGTCTCGGCCATGTGATAAGCCGAGCCATGCGGCTCCAACTGCCACAGGAACCACTGCCGCTCCTGCGCATGTGACAGCGCGCAGGCCGCCGCCCCATCCGCTCCCGCCTGGCGCCGCGGCACCGGGAACTGCGCCATGTGCAGCCCCTCGGCCTGCATCTTCGCGTACGCGGCGCGCCGCTGGGCGTCGGTCAGGGCAGCAAAGCGTTCGGCGATGCGTTGAGCGGCAGCGAGATTCGGCGTGGAAGCGGGCATGGTCGGCTGTGTCTTGAAAGGAACGACCGGGGCACGCGACGAACGCGAGACCGGACATGGTCAAAGACGAAAGCCGGGGGTTGGTGTTTAGGGTGAGCGGCATGGAAAGCCCGGCGCCGGGGGGCCGCAAGCGCGCGGCAGGCATGCTTCGATCCGCCGGCTGGCAACGGAAGCCATGGTTGCCATTGAGGTAGAAAAATGCGAAGAATGTTTTCTGTTATCCAACCGATTGGCTCAAGCCACGAAACCACCGGGTAAGCGTCTCCATTCATGGCAATTACCTGCCATATTGGTCATAATGATTTCTCTTATGCCTGCAAAAGCACCGCCTCTCTACCCCTCACAGTCGCGCCTTCTGGGCGCGTTGGGGCAACGCCTGCGCCAGGCTCGCCTACGGCGACGGTTCACGGTCACGCAGGTGGCCGAGCGGGCATCGGTTTCGCGCCCCACCCTCAACAAGGTCGAGCAGGGGGACGCCTCGGTCACCATGGGCACCTACCTGCGCGTACTGGCGGTGCTCGGGCTGGAAAAAGACCTGGACCTGCTTGCGGCAGACGATCCGGTGGGCCGCCGGCTTCAGGATGCCGAACTGGGCGTGCCGAGGCGTGCGCCAAAGCGGAAGAAGGGGCCGGAACCGGTCAATGAGGTCAGTCCCGCTTCGTCGGCTTCCTCTGCTTCGTCCAAGCCGGCCGCACCAGCCATGCCGGCGGAAGGCGGTGCTGCTTCATGAGCGCGCGCGGCAAGAAGGCGCTGGCCGCGGGCGCGGCACCGGTCATCCACACGCTCCCCGATGGGCTGGAGGTCTGGCTCGACGACCCTACATTCGGACCACTGACCCACCTGGGACGACTGCACCGCGCGGGGCAGGAGTCCGTGCGCTTCGAATATTCGCCGCTGTGGCTGAAGCGCGCAGAGGCCTTTGCGCTGGACCCGGAGCTCTCGCTGGCCAGCGGCAACTTCCACCCGAAGGACGCCAACTTCGGCATCTTCATGGACAGTTGCCCCGACCGCTGGGGGCAGACGCTGATGAAGCGTCGCGAGGTGGTCGAGGCGAAGCAACAGCAACGCGCCCGCCGCGAACTGCGGCCCTGGGACTTCTTCCTGGGCGTCCAGGATGTGACGCGAATGGGGGCACTGCGCTTTTCCGCGCTGCAAAGCGACAAGCAACTCAAGCAGGGGCCGCCGCCCGTGTTCGTGGACGGCAGCACCCTGGCCAACGAGGCGCTTGCTGCGCCGGCATTGACCCACATGGGCGAGTTGCAGGCGGTGGCCCTGGCGCTCACGCGCAAGAAGGTGGACGACCTCGGCCTGCTGCAGCAGTGGCTCAAGGTGCTCGTGGCGCCCGGCGCCTCGCTTGGCGGCGCCCGCCCCAAGGCCAACCTGCAGGACGGCCAGGGGCGCCTGTGGATTGCCAAGTTCCCCGGCGCCGACGACGACCACGACTGGGCCTTGCGCGAGATGCTCGTGCATCAGCTCGCCGCAGAGTTCGGACTCAACGTGGCCCAGGCCCGGCTTGAGCGCATCGGGCACGGTCACCACACCTTCGTCACGCAGCGCTTCGACCGCCAGGACGGCCACCGGCGCTTCTTCACCTCTGCCATGGCCGTGCTCGGCCGCAGCGACAGCGAAGACGCGTCCTACCTGGACCTGGCCGAGTTCATTGCCTCCAAGCAAGGCGTGGAGGGCAAGATTGAACAAGACCTGCGGGAGCTTTTCCGGCGGGTTCTCTTCAATGTCGCCGTGGCCAACCGCGACGACCATCTGCGCAACCACGGCTTCATCCGCGAGGCCACAGGCTGGCGCCTGGCCCCCGCCTACGACCTGAACCCGTCCACCAAGAAGGATGTGCACGTCCTGGCCCTGGACGACGCCAGCACCGAGCCGGACCTGGCCACCGTTCTGTCCACCGCCAGCCTCTACCGCGTCCGCCCCCAGCAAGCCCAGGAAGACCTGGCCCGCCTCAAGACCGTGCTCGGTACCTGGCAAAACAAAGCCAGGCAGCTCGGGCTGTCCGCCGAAGACCGGGCGGAGTTGGAGGGCTGTTTTCAGGTTTGACTGTGCTGGACCATGGCGTCGCCCAGGAGGATCAGAACTCAACCCATTGATCGAACGCAGGCCCTCGTTCGCCTGCGCGCCCAGCGCCAAAAGCCGCGCAGCAACGGCCCGCGCGCCAGGTCGAAAGGCGTGTACGCGCTCCGAATGCCGCACACACCGCAGCCTCGTCCAGCGCACCTTGCAGCCGCAGCGTCTCGGCCATGTGATAGGCCGTGCCCAACGGTTCCAGCCGCCACAGGAAACACTGCCGCTCCTGCGCATGCGACAGCGCACAAGCCGCGGTCCCATCCGTCCCCGCCTGGCGCCGCGGCACCGGGAACTGCGCCATGTGCAGTCCCTCCGCCTGCATCTTCGCGTAGGCGGCTCGCCGCTGGGCGTCCGTCAGGGCAGCAAAGCGTTCGGCAATGCGTTGAGCGGCAGCGAGATTCGGCGTGGAAGCGGGCATGGTCGGCTGTGTCTTCGAAGAAATGACCCAGGCACGCGAGACACGTGACTGGACATATCCAAGACGAAAGCCGGGGGCTGGTGTTTAGGGCTCGATGACTTTCAGGGGCAGCGCTAAAGCGTGGGCAGCCGCCGGAGCGAGCCAGGGATCGACGCAGGAGAACGGCCCGGTTTCGGCGGGACCCGACGCGGCCGATTCGCCGCCATCGGAGCTGACGGGATGTCGGCAACGCAGCGGTTGCGGTCGGTGGCGATGATCGGGTGAACTCACGGTCATTGGCATCAAGCTGACCTTCGCTGCTACAGCAGGCCACGCCGTGAGCGTCGGCAAACCGTCAGACAGCCGACGCCCGCGGCGTCACTGCAGGGGCACTGGCAATGAACGACCGGTCCCCTTTCACGCGACGGGCTCGACTCGACCCGGAGCAACCCTTCATTGCCGTGGACTCCGCGGCCCAAAGCAGCCGCATACGGCCGGCCGGAAGTTCATGTCAGGCCTTGGCTGATATCTTTCGCCCCCTCCGCTGGTGAGTCGAACACGGTACTCGGTTGCAGTGCGCGTCATGTATTCTGCCGACGCGCCACCCACGTCGGAGACGAAATGGTTGATCTCGCAGCTCGACTAGCGCTCCACCAGGAGTGGCTATCCACGAATGGCCGGAGAGGTCAGTGTTTCACTGAGTCTGGGATGAGCTTGGTTGGCGCAAACATGATGGGCGCCAATCTGCAGATGGCAATCTTGTCCGGCGCGGAAGTCAGGCGCGCTAGCCTGGATGACGCAGACTTCACGGGTGCTCTTCTGGACGATGCGGTACTTTACGACAGCAGCTTGCGCAAGGCCAAGCTGGCCAACTCTAAGGGTCTCACTGGGCGCGCGCTCGCCGGCACCGATCTCACCGGCGCCACGTTGCCTGAGCAACTAGACCAGTTCCCTTTGGTGTCAACGGCAACCGATATCGCCGCTCAGACTCAGAAGCTGGCACTCCTGATCGTGGCAGCGTGCTTCTATTGCTGGCTCACCGTCGGCTCAACTAGCGACGCAAGCCTTGTCCTGAATTCGGGCACAGCTAAACTTCCCGCAGTCGGCGTAGACATCGCGACGACAACGTTTTTCCTGGTCGCGCCCGGACTGCTGCTATCTCTTCACGTATATCTTCATCTACACCTGCAGCGTCTATGGGAATGCTTGGCATGGCTGCCTGCAAGATTTCCGGACGGCCAGCGACTCGACCGTCGCGCCTTTTCATGGTTGCTAGCGGACGTGATTCGGAGCGAAACTCCACAGCTTCGTAAGAGCGAAGTTGCATTCGACCGGTCAGGCCAGTCGCTATCCAAACTGCTGATCTGGTGGCTTGTTCCGCTGACAATTGCAGTCCTGCTGCAGAGAAGCCTACCGAGTCAGCATGTCGGTTTGCTGACATCTCAGACTGCCATTCTGTCGTTTGCAGCCGTCTTCACCTGGCATTGCCGGCGGCTTATGCGACGCACTCTCCGCAGACGAACTGAAGTCGGGACGGAATCGTGGAGAAGCCTTCGCGGAATCCTGGCAAGCTTCGGCGTGACGGTCTTCCTGACAACCGGGATGTTGTGGTGGGGAAGCCTTGCCTTCTCGACGCTCGAAGCAAGCCGGCCGTATATCGAGTACAGCGGACCCGAGGGCTATATGTATGCTTCGCGTCGCGGCAGCTCTAGCAAGGCCAGTCCGGGGCTTCCTGCAAAGATTGCGTCGTACTCGCTGGCATTTAGTCAATCGCGTCTGAATGCTGACTTAAGTGGTTCGAACCTGACCGTCCTACCGGATAAGTGGAGTGGCGAAGAGCCGAAGGATTTTACCCGCATCGTTGGGCAGAGCTTGACAAACAGGTACTTGCTTGGGCTTAACCTCAAGAATTCCACTCTGATAAAGGCTGACTTCAGTGGAAGCGACTTAGCCGGATCGGATTTCTCTGGCGCTGACCTGCGGATGATGAAGTTTGGCGTTGCTACTGAGAACGTCGAAGGGTGGGGAGTGATTCTCGGAGCGCGTGAAATCGCACTGGGTTACCGTCGAAGAGAGGCAATCACCTTCGGAGGAATAATTAATGCGAACTTCAGCAACGCTGACTTGCGTTTCGCCTCTCTCTGGCCTTTTTCATTGAGTGGAAGCGAATTCTTAAGAGCAGACCTTAGGTACGCCAGCATCTCGTCTCAACGAGGCCCAAACTCCTTTGTTGGCGCCGACTTGCGCAATGCATCACTGTCAGGCACTGATTGGGCGCGAACGCTGTTCTACGGAGCAAGACTTGAAGGAACCGATCTATCCGGTGTGCAGGATCTGAATCCAAAGAGTATTGCCTTTGTGGTCGTAGATAGTAGGACCCGTCTTCCCAAGGGCATTGAACCTTTCGAGCTGTTGTCAGGGCCGCTCGGCGCATTTCAGGCTACGAGCCTCAGGATCGCGCTCAACGACTGTATCGAAGAAGAGAAGGACACACTCAACCTGCCCGGTCTTGCCGAGAGCCAGATGGAAAAGTGCCTGAAAGTAGCTCGCGAGTGGATGAGCCTCAACAAGGAGCAGACGCACAGGTAGGCGCGATCCGCCGGAGGGGCTGCGGAAGGCATCTCAACCCATCATTTTCGTTTGCTCAGCTCAGGGAGTTGGTTGTGCCGTAACCAAGGCGCGCACATGCGCGCCCTTCCACAATGCGTCGAATCGGGTTTGGAACTGTGACACGATCTTCGCGGGACCAGCATCTTGATCATGCAGTATGACTGGCGAATAGACATCCACAGGTGATGCCCCATTGTCGGAGCTGGGCGCATACGTGCCAGCGATAATAATGCTGCCCTCGACTAGTACAAAATAGTCCGTTGGCAAATATCCGATGTATCTTACTTCAAGCTTCTCGATGGCCGCACTCCTTTCCAGAGCTTCCCAAGACCTCACCTTAAGTTCGCCTGCGGCTGTCACAGCAGTCAACATTCGTTCGTGCCAGAACAGCCTGCTTACGACCTACAAGCCCTTGGGGCGGCCTCAAGCGGCCTTCGGACGTCGAGGATTTCTGGTCTCTCGCATCGTCCCAGTGCGTGTGATCTTGGCGTTGACGAAAAGCTCATTCACCGAATCGAACGTCAAGTCCATCTCAAAATAGCAGTGCTGGAAGGCTTGCATGCGCGCAAACGAGCCGTCAAGCTCTACGTTCCAGAAGTATTCTTCGTAGTCGGCTGCGTGCACAACGTACGCCTCAGCTGAGATGCTGAGTTCCCACATGACATGAGGCATTTCAAAGCTGAACGAGATGCCAATGGTTCCGTCTTCGCGCCTCTCGGCCTTGATGATTTCTGGGTAGTCAGGACCATGGTTGTCATCGACATTGAACTCGCGGATCTCTTTCAGGCAGTGCTCGGGAATGTCCAGGGTCTGCAAACACTCGGCAACAAACTCAACCTTTCGCTCAGAAAGAAACTTCATGGCGGCGCGCTCTGCTGCGTCTTCAAGGTCGTTTCCCCATTCATCTTCGAATTTCTCGACCCACTCTCGGTCAAGTCGGTTTTCGCTCTCGGCTCTCGATTGCTCGATAAGTTTGGGATCCGATGCTCCAATGAAGAGAAGCATTTCCTGCTCAGACATCGTCATCACGACGTCTTTGGTTCCTCTCTTTCGCTTGACCTGTCCAGTCAGCTTCACGAGGCCGAGTTCGTGTGCACCGAAAAGGCTTATTTCGCCGTGATCGGCAAGCCACGGCAGGGCGCTACGGATGTTCATACGCAACACGTCCCATACGAGGGTGACGTACGAGGGTCCGCCGTCGAGAGATGAGGAAACGATGCCGATGACTTGACCCGCTGCGTTGACGACAGGTCCGCCGCTCATCCCTCCCATTGTCTCCATCTCGACTTCGATGCAAGATGCCGGCATCCGCTCTCCACGGCCGTGCGGAAACACTGCCGTCACGAGACCCGAACTGACCGTTGGCGAAATCATTGCCGCCGCGTCTTCGATGTGCGTATGGCAGTAGCCGAAGGCCCATAGCCGGTCACCAATCAACGGGAGAGCCACGTGTATCGGAGCCAGTGTCAAAGGGTGCTGGTCGTGCGCGTCTGAGTTCAGGGTACAACTGACCAACGTGATGTCGTAAGCCGTCGACCGATTCTCGTCGAACGCACTGGTTCTGGACGACGTGATCGTTGAAACCGGCAACCATGCTCTCGAACCGGAAGGCAAGAAGGTCAGGAACGCTGGACCACTTCCTGACTTTGGAAATTCATCGAGTACGTGCGTCGCCGTCAACAGGAGGCCGGGCCCGACCATGATGCCGCTCCCCAGAATGGTGGTACCCAACTCGTCTAACCGTGCCACGGCCACCAGCGCGTCGCCGGCTTCGAACAACGAGCCCATCGGTCCGATGCCGTCCTCGTCTGAGTACTTGGCAGTCCTCCAAGAGCACTTCAACGTGTCGAGCGCCGGGTTGCCCTCAGTGATCCGTGTGGAATGAGCGTCGTCTTTTTCCATCGTTTGTAAGTAGCCAGGCGGGGCATCTTGACTGGCGGCCGCAGCATGCTCTTCGATGAGCGTTCGATCTTCTCACGCCGCTTCCAGAAAGCAGCCCACCTCATAGGAGACGCCCGTGGCCGACGGCTCCTGGCCGAATTCTGCCAACTAGATCGGCCTAACCGCGACAAGGCCAAGGTCGTCGAGCAAGTGATCTGGGACGAACCCAACTTGGCATGTGGAGCACCAGAATCCGTTGACGAAATCGGGATTGGCGATCTCAGCACTACTGACATCGCCATACCCCAAACCGGCTGGCCGGGTGTGCATCTTGCGAACCACTGTCGTGTCAGAGAGGCATTTCGGACACACGATCCTTGGCAGCGCTGCGGCGAGTTTCTCTTGATGCTCGTCAAGGCCCGCCGCCTGGCCAGTTGCCTGAATCCACACGTTCTTGGCCTCACTGACCGAAAGACCGAAGACCTCCCTCACCGCCCTGATGGCTGCTACGGGATCACTCGTCTCGTCGAGCACCTTTCGGAAGAGTCTTCGCGGATTTGAAGTCATCACTGGAGGCTACCGGAATGTGGTCGGTTGCGACAGGCTGCTCCTGGCCGTGTCCCGGAATTGGTTCGTAGTCATCCGGCCAACGCAGGAGATTCGCCGCCGCGCACGCACCGAGCTTGCGAGCTACTGGCCTAGTTCAGTCTGATGGCAGATCCAAACGCAACCGGGTCTGTGGGATCTGCTGAAGCGGCTGCTAGCAGAGCGACGCTCCCACAATGTAAACAGCAGTGAGAAAGAGCCCTTGTGAAGCAGCAATAGGCTCCCGTCCAGCCGCGCGGGGCTCTGCCACCAGAAACTCCGCGTGCGTGAGAAGGTCGGGATGCTTTGCATGCCCCTCGCGCGCCGACCCAGAACACCTGTGGTGGCGGCTAGCGCACCTCCAATCCGGCAACTCGCTGCCGGAAGCGCTTGAGTTCATCGACGGTGGGAGCGCGGCCTGCCACCTTGATGTGCTCCTGCCAGATCTTCTTCTCCTTCTCAGTCATTCGTGAGGTCGCTACCGTGTCCGCGCCCTTCAGGACGGAGGTCAAGTTCACATCTGTGTCGACGTGGTTATCGTCGATGAACTTGAAGAGTTCAGGCGTCGCTTGATCCGCCGCGGCAAGCGCAACGAGTTGCACCTCGTCTATCCCGAGTGCGCCAGACTCAAAAGCGGCGAGGAGCCGCGCGCGGTTGTAGAAGCGCTTGACTTGCCTTGGCGTCGGGTCACAGGCGATGACGAGCGGCCCCCACAGTCGAAGCGCGTTGAGGAAGCGCGGAGAGTCGTGTTCACGTATTGCGCCACCGAGGGCGACCGCTACTGCATCGCGATAGCGACGCAGGCGCTTCCAGCCAAGCGCGGCGCCAACCACAGCGATGCAAAGCAGTGCGACGTACCAAGGTGCTGCCGGCAAAGCTCGCTTGTCCGCGGCCGTTTCCAACTGGACGATGCCTTGCCTATCAAATGGTCCTACGGCCAGCCGCCGCCCCTGTCCACCGCTCGCGGGTGAAGAAGGGGCTTCTGCAACGGGTCTAGTAGCTGATGATGCAGAAGGAGCCACCGCGGAAGAGGCTAACGCCGATGGCGCTATATCCAGCAGAGGTATATCGCCAGCACCATGGTCGTGCAATCGTGCTCCGATTCCCATGGCCATCCATACCGCAGCCAAGAGCACCAGGACCGCCCCTGCATAGCCTGCACGCTCTAGCAGATGCCTCCTGGCGATTTGCTGGGATTGTTGCTGCCTCTCCTGCCGCGGCTCCAGCAGCCGGGTGAGCATCTGCTCACGAGTGGGGACAGGCAGCTCCACGTGCACCAGCTTTCTGAGATAGTCATTCGCGTAGTCGCGGGCCTCCTGCTGCCCAGCATCGCTGTCTGGCTTGGCCATGTAGACCGGGGGGCGAATGCACTTCTTGACCCTCTCCAACGCCGCGCCGACAACAACAAAGCATCGGCCGACGTCCACTAAGTAGTCGGCCCTGCAAAATCCATTTCCAGCGCAGCGACAGCAGTCATGTGATTCCTTGAGCCGCAGCGGTCACTTTGCG
>NZ_JAJNKD010000027.1:0-79510 GCF_021043325.1 Ideonella azotifigens | reverse complement strand
CCCGCGCTGGCCAGCCAGCGGCCATCGGGGCTGAACGCGACGCTCAGAACCAAGCTTTCGTGGCCTTGCAGCACGCGCAGCGCCTCGCCGCTGGCCGCGTCCCACAGCCGCACGCCGCGGTCACACCCCGCGCTGGCCAGCCAGCGGCCATCGGGGCTGAACGCGACGCTCAGAACCAAGCTTTCGTGGCCTTGCAGCACGCGTAGCGCCTCGCCGCTGGCCGCGTCCCACAGCCGCACGCTGCGGTCCCCCCCCGCGCTGGCCAGCCAGCGGCCATCCGGGCTAAACGTCACAGCGTTGGCTGCGCTAACATGGCTTTGCCCAGGCGCCAGCCGCAATTGGGGCCAGGGTGGCTGGCAGTCCTGCGCCTCAGGCCAGTGTTGGGCCGAGCGGGCGGTCAGCCCCTGCCGCAGGGCACCATCCAGCCGCGGCCGGCCGCCAGCATGGGACAGGTGGGCCGCACGCAGATCGGCCTGGCCAAAATCGACGCCGTCCAGTTCGGCCAGGGCCAAATCGGCATTGAGCCATTGCGACTCGCGTGCATCGCTGCCCACCAGCTTGAGCCAGGGTGCCTCCGTGTCGTTGAAGCAAGCGCCGCGCAGGCGGGCCGCTGACAGATCGGCCTTCGACAACACGGTTTGGCTCAGGTCCGCTCGCTCCAAGGTGGCGCCGCACAACTGGGCGCCGTTGAGCACCGCGCCGCGCAGCGTGCTGCCGGTCAAATCAGCGCCCGCGGCTCGCAGGTTGGGCAAGGCCATCTCGCTGAGGTCCAGGCCCTGCAGGTTGGCCGCCTCCGGCAGCCAGTCTTCGTGCGCCGGGTCTGCCCCCTGAGCAAGCGACAAGCGGCCCAGGTGATGGCCCAGCAGCAGCGCATTGACCCGCGCCGCCGCTGCGGCGACAGGCTGGCGCTGAGGCTGCAGCAGGCTGCGCACTTGCTGCTGCAGGGCCTGCCGCTGCGGGCCGGCCTCGGCTCCAGAGCCTTGGGCCGGCACGAGATCATGCACAAAACTGCAGACCTCGGCGCTCAGTTGAGGAATGTCCAGCACCGCTGCGAAGTCGGCATCGTCAGGCCCCAGGCAGGCCGCTGCCTTGATGCGCCGGGCCAGAAAGTACTCCAGAAAGCTGCGGTGCGAGAAGCCGTAGTGCCCATCGGGCGTGCGCGATAAAAAGGCTGCGGTGCGCAGTTCCACATCCAGCTGGTTGGGGTCGAGCTGGCCGCGCCAATCGCTGCGCTGCTTGACCAGGGCATACAAGTCACCGTAATGCAGCCGGTGGCCCACGCGCTGCCACAGCAGCCAGGCCAGCTCTTCGAGCACGCTGCGCAGCGTGTCGCTGCTGCTTTGGCGCTCGGCGGGCTTGAACTCGTCCAGCCAGCGATTGGTGTAGCTGAGGTACAGCGCGCCGGTGCTGAGCGCCTGGCCGCCCTGGGTCTGGCGTTCTTTCAGCGCCGGCAGGGTGGCGATGATGATGTCCAGCAGCTGCGGCCGGTCGCCCAGTTCCAGCAGCTTTTGCTGCTGCAGGAAGGCCATGGCCTCGCTGCCTTGCTGCCGGCCCAGGCGCAGCGTCAGAAACTGCCGCACCTGCCGCGGCGTGAACAGGGCCAGCGAGCGGATGTCGCCATCAAAGCGCTGGGCCACATCCTGCAAGGCCGAAGGCGCCAGCCTGTCGGTCTGGCCGTGAGCGGCCAGCAAGGCATCACCATGGTCTTTGAAGAACTGCTCGCGGCAGGTGACCAGCACGCGGTTGCCGCCGGCGGTGTCGCCGGCCTGGGCGCTGATGCCCACCAGCATGCGGAACTGCTCCACCACGCTGCGCCCGGCCGTGGCGATGCCCATTTCGTCAAAGGCATCAAAGATCAGCACGATGCGCCCGCGCTGCACCAGGTGCAGCAGCACGCGCGGGTCTTTGCGCTGACCGGTGGCCTGCTGCCAGCGCTCGGCCAGCAGTTCATCCAGCCGCACCTTGTTGGGAAAGTCGCGCAGGCTCACCCGCAGCGGCACAGGGGCCTGGCCATCATCGCGCGCGCGCTTGGCCAGTTCGTAGGCCAGCTTGAGCGTGTAGGCGGTCTTGCCGGTGCCGTAGTCGCCCAGCAGCACCCACAACCGGCTGCCGCGGCCCTTGGCCCATTCCAGGCCGTGGGCCACCAGGTCGGTGATGCCGGCTTGCTCGGCACCTTCTGGCCGGGTGCGCTGGTCCACATAGCTGCTGGCCAGCGGGCCTTGCTCGAAGTCGGCCACCAGCTGGTGCAGGTAGCGGTCCACGTCCAGCAGGCGGCGCTCCAGATCCTGCGGCGTGACGGCCGTGATGCCCAGGTCTTTGGCGCTGGCCAGCGCGGCCGGCGAGAAGGCGCGGGCCACCACCATACCGCGGGCGTGCAGGGCCTGGGCCTGCGGCTTGCTGAGCCACAAGCCCAACAGATCGACCACTTCCTTGCTGACGGCCTGGCGATGGTCTTTGCACTCGACGAAATAGGTCAGCGTGTCCAGGCCCGATTCAATGCGGGCCAGCAGGTCCACGCGGTCGGGGCCGATCAGTTGCTCGCGCTCGACCGTGTAGCCCAGCAGGCGCAGCAGATCGGCCACGCGGTCTTCAAAGCGCTTGCCCTGGGCAGCGCGCGAGCCACGCGGGTCGGACCGGTCGCGCTCAAACACGTCCGGTCGCGCCTCGCGCTCAGCCTGGGCCGCGGCCTGGTCGGCGAACAGCGTGGCCACAAAGGCCGACAGGTCGGCGCGCACACGCTCGTAGTCCTGGGCCACACGGCGTTGCGGCTGCAGGATCAGCAGCTCTTCGCCAAAGGGCAGGCTGGGGTCGTAGCCGATCTCGCGCACCGAGGCGATGTCGGGCACGCCCAGCGCATCGGCCCAGACGCGCTTGCCGGCTTCGACCAGTGCGGGATCGTCCTGCGGAATGGGGGATGCCACCGGAAACAGCTGCAGATCGGTGTTGCTGGGGCGCAGGCTGCGATCAATGCCCTTGAGCGACTTGAACACCCGGCCCAGGCCGGCCAGGTTCTGCCGGCCGTAACCACCCACCAGCACCGTGGCATCGGGCAGCACGCCGGCCAGCAGGGCCCCCAGGTCGGTGAGGCCCGTGCGGGTGTCGATCAGCACATGGCGGTAGCCAGCCCGGCCCAAGTGCTCAAACAACTCCTGAAACAGCGCACGGCCCGGCTCGGCGCCACTGCCCAGCAGATAGGGCCAGTCGATGCCGAAGTACAGCGCTGCGGCATCGGCCTCCTGGCCATGGGCCGGCAGCAGTTGCAGATCGGTGAACGGCGTGGGGCGCAGCAGTTCGTCGAAGCGCTGCAGATCCTGCGGGCCCACGGGCCGGGCCTTGTCGGCCTGCCAGGTGCCCAGCCATTCAAAGAAGCCCTTGCGGTGGCCCTCCACGCCCAGGGCGCGGATGTGGTGCAGGCCCGGGGCCTCGACATCCAGATCCCACAGCAGGGTCTTGCCTTCGCGGGCCAGGGCCACGGCCAGGTTGGCTGCCAGCAGGCTGCGGCCGACGCCGCCCTTGTAGCTGTAGAAGCTGATGACGGCTGGGCGCATGCGGGTCAGTGCTCAGGCGGCCCGGCCGAACACCTGCACGGCCAGGTGCAGGGGAGCGGCAGCGGTGGACGGGGTCTTGGCGGATGGTTGGGCGGGGGCCGGCTGCGCCTCGGCCTGGGTGGCCCAGCTCACCCAGTTCTCCTGCCCCTGGCGCTGCCGCAACACCCGGCCGCGGCTTTCCAGCACACCCAGGATCTGGCTGACCCGGCCAGCGCTCAGACCCAAGTGGGCGGCCAAGGCGGCTTGCGTGGCGCGCTGCTGCGCCTGGGCCTGGATGAACTGGCGGATGGCCGGTTCATGGCGCAGCGGCGCGGCCGGTGCCGCTGCCGCCGCACGCAGCGCCAGGCGCTTGGCCTCCAGCAGGTCTTCAAAGGCCTGCCAACGCTGGTCCATGGCCTCGGCGCCCGGCGTGGCCGCCGCGCGGCTGCGCGCCACCTGGCACAGGCTCATCAGTTCCAGCACGCCTTGCGCATCGGCCGGGCGTTGCAGCAGCAACAGCACCCAGTGGTGCAAAAACAGATCCAGCTTGCCGAGCGCTGCCGCATCCAGCGTGGATTGCTGGCGCAGCCAGTCCAGCGCTTGGGCCGGCTCGCTGCGCTCAATCAAGTCGTCTGGGTGGTGGTCGATCCAGGCCATGAGGAAAGCATCCTAAATCGTCTGAGTTCGAAAGTTTAGAACAGTTTAGACATCGGCAGGCGCCTTGCTCACTTGATCCGCTTCAGCGCGGGTCTGCGGCTCGGGTCCAGCACAGGCGTTGTCACGCGGCGCCAAGTCAGGCTCACCAGGCCACCATCGTCGCCCACGTCCATGGGAGCGCCATGGCCGGCAGCGTGAGCAAAGCCGGGCAGCAATCGCCCGGTTTTATCCATCGCGGTGTTCTGGGTCTGCGCCACCAGCGTGGACAGCCCCACCCGGACCTGCGCCAGCTCGCGTGCCCGCTGTTTGTGCAGCTTCAGCGTGGTGGCATTGCCGTAGCTGGGCACCCACACCCAATCCACCAGCACCTCGTGCAAGGCGGTGCGAACCCGGTCGTCGCCGTCCAGATAGTCTTTGCAGATCATCACCGTCATGCCGCCCAGCGGGGTGAGCAGCACATGCAGGGTGTTGCCGATCTGGGCGCATTCGGCGCCATGGGCTTCGTCACCAAACAACCGCAGCTTGCGATGCCTGAACAACTCCAGCCCGTTGGCCACCAACACGGGCGCGGTGTTGTAGGCCTGCAGGGGATTCCCACCCAGCTCGGGCTCGTGAAAGCTGCCTGCCACCACAAGCTGAACACTGCCCGTGGCGTGCTGGATCAGGTGCTCGGCAATGACCCGGCGCTGCTGCAGATCGACCGTGAACTCCGGAAACACCACCACCACGGCGCCGCTGTGCTGGGCACGCTGGAGGGTGTCGGCAATCGAGGCTTGGCGTTGTGCCGCAGGCTCCACCGACACGGTGCGCCAGTTGCCTGCCGTGCCAATGTCGCGGGTCCAGGCCACGTCAGCACCGTCATTGAAATGGGCCACCCACGCCTTGAGTTCGCCTTCCTGCCTGGCGGCCAGCTCAGACAAGGCTTCGTCCAGCAGCCCTGCGCTGGGTTGAAGCGATACCTCCAAGCCCTGGCTCGTGCGGCAGGGAATGGCCACGTGGTGGCGAAACCAAAGCGCGCGCTGCGTCACCTGGGTCGCCATCGCCGAGGTCTGACGAGCGGCTTGAAACACCGGCGCAAGCCAGTAGCCTTGGCCCTCCTCGGTGTACTGCGTCTGGGCGCGGCCGGTGGCCAGCGTCCGGCCTGCGGGGCGCTGCATGGCGGCCAGCCATTGGTCCAGCGCCCGGATCAGCGCCAAAGGCTGGGCCTGGGCCAACTCCAACGTCACGGGCTTTTCGTCATCAATGAGCGCGAAAAGACCTTCAACCTGCGCGTCAAAGCCCTGCGCGTCGCGTTGCTGCTCCCAAGCGTTGAGTCGTGGCTGATCACCCGCCAGCACCCACAGCCGAAGCCAGGCCTGCCGCGGCGAGAAATCCTCGCTACCCGGCTTCAGCAGTTGCACCACCCTGCGCATCTGTCTCCCCAGCCCATCTTTTGTTGGCCGAGGATTTTACGTACCAGGCGCTGCCCACCCCAGCCGCCCCGCACCCTGCCCATGCATTGACCCCGGTGAGCCAATTCATGGCTCGCCAGCGCCCCCGCCGCGCCACGGCGTCCACACAAACGCCACCAACGCCTGCACGTCGCGTTCGCGCTGGAACAGTGGGCTGTCGCGGTTGGCGGCGCCGTGGTGGTCGTTGAGGGTGAGGCCCAGGCTCACGGCCATGCTGGGGGACAGGCGCTGGGACCAGCTGGCGCGCAGCGCGGCGCCGAAGTAGCCGGCGCGGGCGTCATAGGTGGCGCGAGTACTGGTCGCGTAGGCTGGGTCCACTTGATAGAAGTACCTCTGCAGTTCTTCGCTGGCCCAGGTGGCCTGTGCACTGAGCTGGACCTGGCTGCCGGCCAGTGGCCAGCCGCGCTGGCGCCAGCGCAGCTCGGGTTGCACCACGTAGCCGCGGCCTTCGATGCTGCCCCAGTCGGTGGAGAACACGCCGCGCAGCTGCAGGTGGGCGCTGAGCTGCTGGCCGCCACCGAGGTTTCTGCGGTAGATGGCTTGCGGGCCGAGCTCGAAGGTGTAGTCCAGGCCGGGCATGCCGGCACGGGCGGGGCTGTCGCGGGCGTTGAAGGCGGCGGCGGCGGAAATGTCCAGCTCGAACTCTCCCGTGTTGAGCAGCCGCCCGCGCACGCCCTCGTCGTCCACGCGCAGGCGCTCGCCGCGGTAGATCACGATGGGCACGACGGCGGCGCGGTTGTGGGTGCTGCCGGCTGCCGGATAGTCCGGCCCGCGCACGCCCACGACGGCAAGGCCGGCTTCCCACAGCGGACGGGCTGCGGGGTTGGGGGACTCGGGCACGGCAGGCGCTGCGTCGGCCCCCTGCGCCCAGGCGGAATGCGTGGCGAACAGGGCAGCAGCAAGAACGGTCAGGACTCGGGTCACGGCGGATGGTCGTGGCACCCCACATCGGGGTGCCGTGACGATACCCGAGACCATCACCTCAGCAACGCTTCACCCCCGCTTGAGCTTGGCCATCTCCTCGCCCACCAGCCGCACCACCAGCCGGTCCAGCGTCTGCACCGAATACTGCTGCACGTCGTGCACGGTCTGCGAACCGGGGCCGCTGCCAGGGTCGCTGGCGTCGCGGTAGGTCAGGAAGACGAAGCGGCCGGCGGTGTACTGGGCCATCTGGCGAAAGATGTATTCGCCGACCGGGTCCAGGCCGCTGGCGCCGACGGCGAACAGCTTGATGCCCTTGGCGAGCGCGGCCTGCATGTCGCGGTCATATTGCGGGCAGGCGCCGGGCCGCCCCAAGCCTGCCTGCCACCCCCTCGGGGGGTTGACGCCGTAGGCCTCGGGGGCTGTCATGCATCCGCCGTAGTCCAGGTGCGGCGGTGCGTCGGCCACCAGCACGACCATGCGGGCGGCTTCGCGGCGCCAGCTGAGGCCATGCACGACTTCATGCAGCGCCTCGTTCAGCGCTTCGGGCGTGTCGCCACCGCCGCCGGCCTGCAGCCGCGCCAGGCCTTGCTGGAAGGCGGCCAGGTCGTGGGTGAAGTCCTGCGTGCGGGTCAGGAAGGCGTCGCCGCGGTCGCGGTAGGCGACCAGGCCGTAGCAGACGTCGGGCTGGCCCGGCAGGCGGGCGATCTGCTCGGCCATCGCGCGCATCGAGGCCTTGAGCTTGGCGATTTCGTCGTCCATCGAGCCGGTGGCGTCGATCAGGAAGACCAGGTCCAGCCGGGCTTGCGCGGCGGGCAGCGTGCCCAGCCGAAGCTGCAGCGCCTGAGGCTGGCCGCGCATGAGCACGGCGCGCGCCTGCTGGCCGTTCTTGCGCACCGCCACGCCCAGCGTGCGTTCGTCCGCCATGCCGGGTGCGAGGAAGGCACGCGGGTGCAGCCAGACGTGGCCGGCCGTGTCGGTGCGGGCCCACATGACCGGCTGCGCGACGCCGGCGCGCTGCACGGCAACCTCGGCGTCGTGCACCGGGAAGCCTTGTGCGTCGGTCACCTCCAGCAGGTAACGCTCGCGGATGTCGCGCTCGCGCACCGGCAGGCCGGGGTGGCGCTGGCGGTAGTTCAGGTACTCGCCGAAGTCGGCGTTGTCGTCGACCACGCCGGCCATGACCACAGTCTCGGCCGGGCGCTGGCGAGCCGGCGATGACAAGGCCTGGGCGGCACCGGCAATCTTGCTGACACTATCGGCCGAGGCCGCGTCGCGCATCGTCGCTTCCGCCAGCGGCCTGGCCGCCGGTGCCACTGACGGCATGGGTGGCGGCGCAGCCGGCGCTCTCTCGACAGCGCCTGAGGCCATGCCGGCCCGCGAGCCAGGCCCGGCGGACTCGCGGCGCAGCTCGCTCACACCCGATGTCACACCCGATTGACCGATGGCCTCGCCGCCTTGCTCTCGCACCACCGGCAGGCGCCGGCAGTCGGTGGCCGAGGGCGTGTCGAAGGCTGGTGGCGTGAAGTCCGTGGCGTCGGCCTGCTCGCCTTGCTGCCAGGCGGGTGGCCAGGGTTGGGAAGGCATGGCGGTGGGTGGCAGCTCACGCGCGTCGGCACAGGCGGTTGCCAGCGCCGCGGCCAGCAGGCCGGCAGTCAGCGTGATCAGCAGCGCCGGCACGCCGGGGCGGCGCGGCAAGGTCAGGGTGCGGTTCATCGTGGGTCTCCTCGAAATGACTCGATGAGGACTGACACGTGGCACGCGGCGCAGCAGGGTGAAAAATCTCACCAAACATCGCCAGAGAATTTTCGAAGCACTTTCACCCCGTTCCGGCACCCCGGCCGTATCACCGTGTGTGTGAGGCAGACTGCTACCCCGATGACACCCCCGCCCAGCGCCCCCGAACCGGACAGCGACGACGCCTTGATGCGTGCCTATGCGCTGGGCGACGCACGAGCCTTCGAGCAGCTCTACAGCCGCCACCAGGCGGGGCTGTACCGCTTCGTGCGCCGGCTGCTGGGCACGGCGCTGGCCGCGCAGACCGACGAGGTGTTCCAGGACACCTGGCTGCGCTTGGTCAACGCCCGCGCGCAATGGCAGCCGCAGGGCGCGAGCTTTCGCACCTGGCTCTACACGCTGGCGCAGAACCGCGTGATCGACATCTGGCGCCGCAGCGGGCGCGAGGTGGCCATGGGCGACAGCGAGGACGGCACGCCGTGGGAACCAGCCGGTGGCGACGCCGCCTGGCAGCAGTGGCCCGCCCCGCCCAGCCCGGCCCCGCAGGGCGACGAGCTGGCCTTCTGGCGCCGAGCCGGCGAGCGCCTGCTGGCGTGCCTGGACGAGCTGCCGCTGCCGCAGCGCAGCGCCTTCCTGCTGCACCACGACGACGAGTTGCCGCTGGCCGAAGTGGCGCGTGCGCTGGAGGTGGGTTTCGAGACGGCCAAGACCCGGCTGCGCTACGCGATGAGCAAGCTGCGCACCTGCATGGGCGCCTACCTGGCACCGCTGCAGAAGGAGGCGTCATGAAACATCGTGTGCCCGACGCTCACTGGCGGGCCGAGCGCCGGGCCGCCCCAAGCCGGCCGCTCGCTGGCAACAGCCCTCCACTGGAGGCCTGTTGTCCGCACTCGCCCCCCCCGGGGGATCGGCCGAGGTATTCGGCGGCCGAGGGGTTGTCATGAATGACGAAGCACGCGACGCCTACCTGCAGAGCGCGCTGAAGCACGCCCCGGATGCCCTCGCCGGCCCGCCGCCGGCCCTGAGCGAAGCCATCCTGCGCGAGGCCCAGGCCAAGGCACGCGACCTCAGGCCGGCACCTCCTGCGCGGTCGCGCAAAAGCTGGTGGGACTGGCTGAGCCGGCCGTCTGCCGCCAGTGGCTTTGCCGGCGTGATGCTCGCGGTGCTGGTGGGCCTGATGTGGCGCGAGCAAGCCAGCGACCTCGGGCCGCTGCGTGAGCCCGCGCAGGCGGCCTCGACAACCGCAGGCACTTCACCCACTGCGCCGCAGGCCGAGCAAATGGCCGAGCAGATGGCCGATGCCGCAGCGCCCGCAGCAATCGACGTTCGCCCGCAGCTGGAAGGCAAGGTCGAGCGGCAGCAAGCCGAAGCGCCCAAGCAGACGCCCAAGCCCGCGCCAGCGCCGGTCCTGGCTGCGCGCAAGGCAGCGCCACCGCAAGCCGTCGCGCTGGCCGAGGCGACCCCCTCGCCTGCCCCTCCCGCAGCGCCCGCAGCCGCGCAGGCACCTGCCGCGCCGCCTCCGCCTGCCACGGCCATTGCCTCCGCCAAGATCGGCGCCATGGCCGACGCCGTGTCCAATGCCGCCGCCCCGGTGCCTGCACCTGTCGCCGAAGCCGCCAAGCCGGTTGCCACGCCGCCGGTTGAGGTGGCGCAGGCCGAAACCAGGGCTCAGGCCCGTTCCGAACGCTCGCCACAGGCCGGCTTGGCCGCCATTGCCGGCGCGTCCACCCACACCCTGGCCCGCATGGCGCCGGCCCTGCCTGCGCCAGCCGTCGCCGCGCTGACTGCCCTGCGTCAGGCCCTGGCCACCGAGCCTGCACGCTGGACCTGGCAGCGCGGCGGCGACACCCCGCCACAGCCCGTGACGCCTGCGCTGCGGGACTGGCTGGCCACGCTGGACCAGGCCGCGGCCGGCACGACCTGGCAGCCCGCCCTGCCCGCCGGCAGCGCGCCGGCCCAGGCGCTGCGGCTGCTGCGCGATGGCCAGGTTGCCGAGCTGCTTTGGTGGGAAGGCGACAGCCTGCGCTGGCAGCACGATACCCAGCCGCCGCAGCAACTTTCGCTGCCCAGCGGACAAGGCCAGGCGCTGCAACAGGCGCTGGAGGCTGCGACGCGCTGACCGGGCCAAGGCGCAGGAAGGCCCGGCCGCGCAAGCAGGCAGAACTTGTTGCAGGTCAAGCCGGCGTGGCCGGCGCCCGCGTAGTGTCGAAGACGCCACTCCGGGAAACCCAGATGAACGCGCCCGACCATGGTCAGCCACAACTGCTGATGACACCCGACACAGCCGGATCCCTCGCGCCGCATCCGGCCGGCCCGATGCTGCATCCCGCCACCCTTGTCATCCTGCAAGAGCACAGCATCACCTGCCAATTGCTGGATGCCTTGGCACAAGGTCTGGCCAAGCACCCTGCGGCAGAAGTCCTGCCCGATTTTGATGAACTGCGGGCGCTGCTGTGGGGCCTGGAAGAATCCCCGGAGCAACAGCATCACCGCAAGGAGTCGGAGCTGCTGTTCCCCAAGCTGCGCGCCAGCGTGCCGATGACCCGCTGCCTGCTGGACCGCCTGGACAACGAGCACGCACAGGGCCAGCGCTGGTTGCGCGAACTGGAGCACGCGCTGCTGCGCTTCGAGATGATGGGCACGTCCCGGCGCGAGACCTTCGAGCGGCTGGTCCGCCGCTACACGCTGTTCCAGCGCGCGCACATGGCCGCCGAAGAGCAGCAGGTCTTGCCACTGGCCGAGCAATTCCTGGCCGAGCATGACTGGCGTGAACTCGCGCTGGCGTTCCCAGCCGGCGCCAACCAGCAGGCTGCGTCAGCCACAGGCTGCGACTGCCGCAGCGTGCTGGCACGCCTGGGCGCCGCAGCGCGCGGACCCGCGGTCCTGCGGGCGTGATGCGCCTGGCGTGAGGACGGCCGCGAAGGCGGCTGCTTGCGACGCTGCGACGCGCCAAGCTCAGTGCGACATCAGCACCGGCACGGTCATCGTCTGCAACACGCCGCGGGTGGCGCCGCCCAGCAGGCGCTCGGACCAGCGCGCATGGCCATAGGCGCCCATCACGATCAGGTCGGCGCTGGTGTCGGCCGCGTGCGAGAGGGTGGCGTTGGCAATGTCCAGCTCGGTGGCCAGGCAGGCCACGTCGGCGGTCACGCCCTGCCACATCAGCCAGCGCTGCACCGGCTTCAGGCTTTCATCGGACAGCTGGCCCAGGCCGGTGCCGCGCCGCCACAGCACCAGCTGCACCCGCTCGGCGCGCCGCAACAGCGGCAGCGCGTCGCGCAGCGCGCGGGCAGCCTCGGCGCTGTCGTCCCAGGCCACCAGCGCCCGCTGCGCTACCGTCTCGAAATGTCCGGCATACGGCAGCAGCAGCGTGGGGCGGGCGCTTTCCAGCACCACACGCGCCACCAAGTCCTGCTGCGCCGGGCCGCCGGGGGCGTCGGGGTCGGCCTGGCTCAGCACGGCCAGGTCGCTGCAGTGGGCATGGCGCACAATGGATTCTGCCTTGTGGGCCTCGTCAACCACGGTCTCAACGGACCGCAGGCCCGCGGCTTCGCAGTCGCGCCGGAATCGCAGCGCCACCGCTTCGGCCTCCTGGCAAAGCGCATCGCGCGCCATCTCGGCCAGGCCGGCCAGGTTGCCCCCGTAGTCCACCCGCTGCAGCTCGATCAGCCCGGTGGGCGCCAGCCCGACCAGGTGGCAGGCCAGGTCGGCGGCCAAGCGACGGGCAAGCCGGGTGCGGGCCGCGCACTGCGCATCACTGTCCAGGTGGACCAGCAGGCTGCGATAGGTCATGGCAAGCTCCTTGGCGAACGAGGGTTCGCGGGCACCGCCGGATTCTTCGGCGGTGCCGCTCCACCGCGCTTGATCTGCCGCAAGCGCAGCCCAGGTTCAAACGGCCTGCGCTGAATCAAGGCGCAGCACCTCCGGTTCGGCGATACCTGCAGGATGAACGCCGTGCCGCCGACTCCCGACAACCCCCGCGGCCTTGCCTCCGACGAAGTGCTCCGCCTGCGCTCACGCGACGGCCCGAACCTGCTGCCCGCCGCGCCGCGCCGCGGCCTGCTGCAGATGGCCTGGGAGGTCATGACGCAGCCGATGATCCTGTTGCTGCTGGTCACCGCCGGCCTGTACGGCCTGCTGGGCAACCGCGAGGACGCGGCGCTGCTGATGCTCTCGGCCCTGCTGGTCGGCGGGCTGGCGATCTACCAGGCGCACCGGACAGAGCGGGTGCTGCATGCGCTGAAGGACCTGTCGGCCCCGCGCTGCACCGTGATCCGCGATGGGCAGGCGCTGCGGGTCGCCAGCGCCGAGTTGGTCTGCGGCGACCGGCTGGTGATTGATGAGGGTGACCGGCTGGCTGCCGACGCGCGCCTGGTCGAAGGCGGCACTGTGCAGGTGGACGAGTCGCAGCTGACGGGCGAGTCGCTGCCGGTGCCCAAGCACCCGGGTGGCGAGGGCAGCGAGTCCAGCCTGTCGGCCGGCAGCCTGGTGGTCCAGGGCGACGGCGTGGCCGTGGTCACCGCCACCGGCGCCCGGACCACGCTGGGTCGCCTGGGCCACAGCCTGCAGCAGCTGCACCGGCGGCCCAGCCGGCTGGAGGCCGAGCTGAAGCAGCTGGTGCGGCGCGTGGCCATCATGGCGCTGCTGATCTGCCTGGTCAGCAGCAGCCTGCACGCCTGGCGCACCGGCTCCTGGTCCGAAGGGCTGCTGATCGGGCTGACCCTGGCGATGTCGCTGATCCCGGAAGAATTCGCAGTGGTCTGGACGGTCATGCTGGCCATCGGTGCATGGCGGCTGGCCCGGCAAGGCGTGCTCACCCGGGAGCCGCAGGCCATCGAGGCGCTGGGCACCGTCAGCGTGCTGTGCGTGGACAAGACCGGCACGCTGACGCGCAATGAAATGGCCCTGGTGGCGCTGCACGATGGCCAAGCCCCGGTGGACGTGAACGGCCATGCACCGGGCGAGCGCGCCGCGGCGCTGCTGGCCGGCGCGATGCGGGCCAGCCTGCCGCACGGCATCGAGCCGATGGACCGCGCGATCTTCCGTGCCGCGGGTGGCCCGCCCCCGGCCGACGGCCGCTTCACGCCGGGGCCGCGCCTGGGTGTGGGCCCTGGCAGGCCTTGGGTCACCCATTGGTGGCGGGACAGCGAGGCTGGGGGCGCCACCGTCTGGCTCAAGGGTGCGCCCGAAGCGCTGCTGGCCCAATGCAGCGGCGACCCGGCCCTGCTGGCCCGCCTGGCCGAGTGCACGCGCAACTGGAGCAGCGAAGGCATGCGGGTGCTGGCCGTCGTGTGCGGACGGGCCGACCAGGCCCCGGCCGACGGCAGCCTGCCCGCCGGCCTGGCGCTGGCCCCGCTGGGCCTGCTGGGCTTTCAGGACCCGTTGCGGGCCGACGTGCCGGCCGCCGTCGCGGCGTGCCGCGCGGCAGGCATGCGGGTCGTGATGATCACCGGCGATGCACCGCTGACGGCACGCGCCATCGCCCTGCAGGCCGGGCTGCAGGCGGCAGCGCCCGAGGTGCTCACCGGCGTGGCGCTGGCGGGCATGAGCGACGCCGAGCTCAGGCAGCAGCTCGCCAGCGTGCAGGTCTTCGCGCGGGTGGACCCGGCGCAGAAGCTGCGCATCGTGCAGGCGCTGCAGCAGCGCGGCGAGGTGGTGGCGATGACAGGTGACGGCGTCAACGACGCACCTGCGCTGCGCGCCGCCGACATTGGCGTGGCCATGGGCCAGCGCGGCACCGACGTGGCCCGCGAGGCCGCCGCGCTGGTGCTGCTGAACGATGACTTTGCCTCGCTGGTGCAGGCCGTGCGCGCCGGCCGGCGCATCTTCGCCAACCTCCACCAGGCTTTGGGTTACCTCTTTGCGGTGCACGTGCCCATCGTCGGCGTGTCGCTGCTGCCGGTGCTGATGGGCGGACCGGTGCTGCTGCTGCCGATGCACGTGGTGGCGCTGGAGCTGATCATCGACCCGGCCTGCTCGCTGGTCTTCGAGGCCGAGCCTGCGAGCGCGGACAGCATGCGCGTGCCGCCGCGCGCGGCCAGCGCCAGGCTGTTCACGCTGCGGGCCGCGTTGCGCTCGCTGGCGGTCGGCGGGCTCTCTTTCCTCGGGGTGCTGCTGGTCCAGGCCCTGGGGCACCGCGTCGGCTGGTCGGACGAAGGCCTGCGCCTGGCCAGCCTGGCCTCCATCGTCGCCGGCAACCTGCTGATGCTGGCCTGGTTCCGCGGCCGCCACCCGCGCGGCGCACCCGGCAATACGGCGCTGCAGGTGCTCATCGCCGGCATCGGCCTGGGTTGGGCCGCGCTGCTGGCGCTGCCTGCGCTGGCCCGCGTCTTCGGTCTGCCGCCTGACCTGCCATGGCAATGGGCCTTGCTGCCCGCCGCGGCGGCCCTCTGGTGCACCGCGCAACTGGCCTGGCGCAGGACGTGGCGGACCTGAGCCGGTTCAGGCCAGGCTCACCGCGCAGGCAGGACCCCGCTTGTCCATGCCCGCGGAAAGGTTCGGTTACCAGCACAGGCCCGGCCTGTCGCAACATCACGGCATGACACCAGACAAGCTTGAAGCCATCGGACAACGCGGGGAGGCCTGCATCATCCTGCGAGAAAAAGTCGCCCACCCGAATGGCAGCGTTGAACTGAGCTACCGGCTCGCCACCGGCGAACGCCTGAAGACCACCGATTCGCCCGACGAATTTGAAACGCCGGATGGCAAGCGGAGGTTTCGGCTGCGCGGCGCCCGGTAGGGCACGGTATAGCCCGCGAAGCTCAGCCGCCGTTGTCCTCGCCGGTGCGCAGCCCCAGGCGCTCCAGCCGGTAGCGCAGGGTATCGCGCGAGACACCCAGCAAGCGCGCTGCGGCGCTGACGTTCTGACCGCTGCGGTCCAGTGCGCGTTGCACCAGGCGGCGCTCCATGCGTTCGAGGTTCAGGTCCTCGTCGTCGGTGGCTTCTGCCGCGAATGCGGTGGGCGCCGTGGGCAACGCTGCGTCACCGAGGAAGCGCAGCTCGGCCGGGCCGATGTTCGTGTCCATCGCCATCAGCACCGCCTGCTCGATCGCGTTGCGCAGTTCACGCACATTGCCGGGCCAGGCGTGGCCCAGCAGGCGGCGTTCGGCTTCGGCCGAAAAGCGCAGGCCGGGCTTGCGGTAGCGGCCGGCGTGCAGCGCGAGGAAGTGGCGGGCCAGCAGCACGATGTCGCTGCCGCGCTCGCGCAGCGGCGGCACGGTCAGCTCGATGATGCGCAGCCGGTAGTACAGGTCGGCCCTGAAGCTGCCCGCGGCCACCATCTGCTGCAGCGGGCGGTTGGTAGCGCTGATGACGCGCGCGTCCACCGGCCGGCTGTGCAGGCCGCCGAGCCGGCGCAGCTGTTTCTCCTCCAAGAGCTTCAGCAGCTTGACCTGCGTGGCCAATTCGGTCTCGCCGATCTCGTCCAGGAAGACGCTGCCGCCTTCTGCCGTTTCCAGCAGGCCGGCCTTGCGCTGGCGCGCGTCGGTGAAGGCGCCGCGCTCGTAGCCGAACAGCTCGGCCTCGACCAGCTGCGAAGGCAAGGCACCGCAGTTCAGCTCGACGAAGGGGCGGGCTCGGCGCGGGCCGCCGAAGTGCAGCGCACGCGCCACCAGTTCCTTGCCGGTGCCGGTCTCGCCGACGATCAGGGCCGCCGCCGGCTGCGCGTCGGCCAGCTGGGCCTCGGCGTCCAGCAGCGTGGCAATCGACGCTTTCAACGCCCGCATTGGCGGGGACTCGCCAATGATCTTGTCCAGCCCGCTGCCTTGTGCCTCGCGCTGGGTGTAGTAGTCCACCGCGTTGGCCAGGCGGCCCTGGTCCAGCAGGCGCTCGATCAGCAGCTTGACCTCGCCCAGCACCAGCGGCTTGGTCAGGAAATCTGCCGCGCCGGCCTTCATCGCCTCGACGGCCAGCTCGGTGCTGCCGTAGCCGGTCATCATCACGACGCGAATGTCCGGGTCCTGCGTGCGAATGCGGCGCAGCGCCTCCAGCCCGCTCTGGCCCGGCAGGTTGTGGTCGCACAGCACCAGCTCCGGCCGCCAGCTCGCCAGCTGCGCCAGCCCTTCCTCGGCACTGGCCGCCGTGCGCGCCTCGTAGCCCTGGCGTTCCAGGTAGACGGCGAGGTTGCGCGCCAGCGTGGTCTCGTCTTCGATGATCAGGATGGCCAGGCCCATGCGGTGCTCGGTTTCTCTTCTTATGCGTTGGCAGGTTTCAGCAGCACGGTGGCGCGAGTCTGGCCAGGGCGGCTGCTCAGTTCGATGCGGCCGCCCAGCCGGTCCACGGTGCGGCGCGCCAGCGTCAGCCCCATGCCCAGGCCGCGGGGCTTGGTGGTGGCAAAAGGCTTGAAGACCTCGGCCAGGCGCTCGGGCGCAATGCCGGTGCCGGGGTCGCTCACCGTCAGCGCCAGCATCGCGCCGGCCCGTTCCACATTGACCTCGACCAGCGCACCAGCAGCCGTCGCCTCCAGCGCATTGGCCAGCAGCGAGTTCAGCACCTGGGCAATGGCCACTTCCTCGCCATGCGCCTCGGGCAGGCCGGGCTCGGTGCGCAGGCGCAGCTGTTTGCCCTGGCCCTGGAAGACAGGGGCGAAGCGTTGTTCGGCCGCCGCCAGCAGCGCGGCCAGATCGGTGCTGCCGCGCACCTCGGCCGGATGCTGCACATAGCTCAGCAGCGTGCGCACCAGATGCTCGATGCGGTCCACATGGCCAATGGTCTCGCGGGCATCGGCCGGCGTGGCCTCGCCAATTTCCAGCTGCAACTCGGCACTGGAGCGGATGGAGGCCAAGGGGTTGCGGATGCTGTGCGCAACCGACGCGGCGATCTCGCCGGTGCGTGCCATGGCCTCCGCCTCGATCAGGCGCTCGCGCTGCGCCTGCAACTGCCGGCTGGCCTTGCGCACAAAGCCCAGCAGTGCGAGGTACAGCAGCAGGCCGCTGATCAGCGTGCCGCTCCAGACGGCAAAGCCGGCCTCGCGCAGCGTGGCGTTCAGCTCGGTGGGCACGCGGTAGAGCTCCACTGCGCCGATCGGCGCCCCGCCCGTCTTCTGCTCAGCGTCATAGACCGGCAGGTAGCTCTCGACGAAGTGCAGTTGGCCGGGGCCCAGCGCCATGTGCTCGGCCTTGTCGCCCGCCGCCACCGGCCCGCGCTCGACCACGGTCTCGCCACGCAGCGAGCGCAGCAGCTCGTCGTTGTCCTCGAACTGGCGGCCGGTCAGCAGCGATTCGCTGGACCACAGCACCGCGCCGCTGCGGTCGTAGACATTGGCGCGAAGCACGTCCGGCATGGCCGCCACGTGGCCGAAGAACTCGGCCAGCGCGGCCTCGCGGCCGGGCGTGGGCCCGCTGGTGAAGTGCCTTGAGACGGACTGGGTGGCGACGATGCTTTGCACGAACTGCCGGCTCAGCTCGGCATCGTGCCGCAGCAGCAGCGTCTGCACCACGGCCGCCAGGCCCAGCGCGAGCAGCACGCTGACCAATGCCGCCGCGGCGAGGCTGATGCGCGAGAACCAGCGCAGCAGGTCGAACTCCTGTCGCGGCGAGGCTTTGAGACGGAACAGCGGCATCCAGGGCAATCGTTTGATGGCGTGGTTGAAGGAAAGGGACCGAAGACACAAGTCGCAACGCCTGTGCCACCGGCAAAGTGAGGCGCAGCGGGGGCAGATCGCCCAGTGTCGGCGGCAACTGGGGCAGATCCCCCACCAGCACCCCAAGGGTTGGTGGGGCATTTGGCCCGGTCTTGACGGGCTTGCCCTGTCCGGCAGGCCCAAGTGCTTGATTTTGAACGGTTTGGTTCAAGGGCCTGGCCTGGCACGTTGCGCGCAACAGTGAAGTGATCTTTCACCCCACGGAGCGCCCGCCCATGTCTGCTTTCTCCCCCAAGTCCTTCGACCGTCAAAGCCGCCTGTTTGCCACGGCGCTGCTGTTGGTCGGAAGCGCTGGCCTGGCCCAGGCCGCCACCTCGGCCGCCTGCAGTGGCGGCAGCTTCGCCGCGCTCGGCAAGAGCGGCAACTTCAAGCTGGACCTGAAGCCGGCGCAACTCACCGGGGCCTTCCTGGTTCAGGGCAAGTACGTGGCCTTCGAGATCGACCCGGCCACGCTGGCCATCCGCAACTACGTGCTGACGGGTGCTGCCAACAGCAAGGACCTGACCGGCGGCGTGCGCACGGCCATCTTCGCCAGCAAGGTGCCGGACCTGCAAGGCGTGGCGCTGACCGGCAACCTGAAGCTGGAATCCAAGGACGGTAGCTTGAGCGTGCTGCGCGGCAAGGCGGTGAAGCTGAAGATCCAGGCCAAGGATTGCGCACAAGGCGGCGTGTTCCAGATGGAAGCCGAGCGCGAGGATGGCAAAACGACCCTGTTCACCCACACGCTGGCCGAGAGCACGCAGAACGCCAACCTCACGCCGTTCTATTTCGACAACCGCAACTTCCGCAACCGCGAGGGTGACGTGGTGCCTTTCGGCGACACCACGCTGGTGGTGCCGGCCCGGGTCAATTTCGGCAACGACTTCTCGTCCAAGTTCGTCGGCCGCGACAGCGCGCAGCTGGCCACGCGCCGCAGCGAAGCCACCTGCAACAACACCATCATCAACCGCAACGGCGCACCAGTCAGCGTGAAGCATTGCGGCGGCGTGTCGCGCTGGGACGTGCAGAGCGGCGGCCGCATGGGCATGGTGCTGGGTGAAGACGCGACCGAGGTCTCGCCGTCTGCCACCGATTGCAGCGCCGACTGCCAGGCCCAGAACCAGACCCAGGGCAAGGCCACCGTGCTCGGCTTCCCGTTCCCGGTCGCGCCGGCAGACCGCCTCGCGCCACGCGCACCCTGAGGTTCAGATGACGTAAATGTCATCCAGCGGTCAGCGATGCAAACGGTCACGGGTCGCTAGACTCGCGGCATGCGCGTCCTGATCGTGGAAGACGAGGCCAAGACGGCCGATTACCTGCTGCGCGGGTTGACCGAGCAGGGCCATGTGGTGGACGTCGCCCGCAACGGGATCGACGGCCGCCACGCCGCGCTCGAAAACGCTTACGACGTGCTGGTGCTGGACGTGATGCTGCCAGGCATCGACGGCTTCCAGGTGCTGCGCGACGTGCGCCGCAGCAAGGACATGCCCATCCTGATGCTGACCGCACGCGACAGCGTCGAGGACCGGGTGCGCGGCCTGCAGGATGGGGCCGACGACTACCTCGTCAAGCCATTCTCCTTCCTCGAACTGAGTGCCCGGCTGCAGGCCCTGGGGCGGCGCAGCCGACAGCAGGAGGCCAGCACGCTGACGATTGGGGACATGGTGCTGGACCTGATGAGCCGCAAGGTGCACCGCGGCGGCGACCGCATCGACCTGACGGCCAAGGAGTTCTCGCTGCTCAGCACGCTGGCTCGCCGCAGCGGCCAGGTGCTATCGCGCACCGAGATCGCCGAGCTGGTCTGGGACATGAACTTCGACAGCAACACCAACGTGGTCGAGGTCGCCATCAAGCGGCTGCGCGCGAAGATCGACGGGCCGTACCCGAACAAGCTGCTGCACACGCTGCGCGGCATGGGCTACGTGCTGGAAGAACGCCAGGGCACCTCCTCGCCCGCGGCCAGCGCCGCGCCATGATCCGCTCGCTGGCCAGCCGGCTGACCGCGCTGTTCGCGGCCTGCGCGTCGGTGGTCTTCGTCGTTGCCGGCGTCATCATCTACCTGGTGCTGCAGGCCGGCATCAACGACCAGCTGCGCTACGAGCTGGGCTTGCGCGGCGGCTGGGTCGAGTCCAGCGTGCTGCGCACGCAGAGCGAGTCGCAATGGCGGCTGTGGCTCACGCCGACCATGGACGCGATGGAAGCCGAACGCAGTGGCATGCGGGTCTGGCTGCTCAGCGACCGGCCGGGCTTCAGCTACGGCACGCCCACGCCGGACGTGGTCGCGCTGTCGCAGCAGAGCGGCTTCGGCTTGCTGCTGGCGAATGGCCACGGGCCGGCCTGGATGACCTGGTCGCGCACGCTGCCGGCCGATGGCGACCGGCCCGAGGTGCGGCTGGTGCTGGCCAAGGACCCGGCGCGCTTCTGGGACACGCTGAACGCCTTCCGCCTGACGTTGGTCGTGCTGGGCAGCGCGGGCGTGCTGGCCGTTGCGGTGCTGGGCTATGGCATGGCGCGCTTCGGGCTGCGGCCGCTGCGCCGGCTGTCGCGCCAGGCCCAGGCGCTGGACCCGAACCACAAGGGCCAGCGGCTGGCGCTCAAGCCCATGCCGGCTGAGCTGGACGACCTCACCGCCTCGTTCAACGGCGCGCTGGCGCGGCTGGAAACCGCCTACCAGCAGCTCGAAGGCTTCAATGCCGACGTGGCCCACGAACTGCGCACGCCGCTGACCAACCTGATCGGCCAGACCCAGGTGATGCTCACGCGCCCGCGCAGCGCAGCCGAACTCGAAGAGGTGCTGCATTCGAACCTGGAAGAGATGGAACGCCTGAAGGCCATCGTCAACGACATGCTGTTCCTCGCCCGCGCCGACCAGGGCGCCGCGGCCTCGCGCCAGCTGGCCGTGTGCATGGCAGACGAGGTGCGCAAGGTTGCCGAATTCCTGGAGCCGCTGTTCGACGATCGCGGCGTGACGCTGCGGGTCGAGGGCGACACCAAGTGCAGCGTGGAGACCGCGCTGCTGCGGCGCGCGCTGAGCAACCTGATGCGCAATGCGATCCAGCATGCCGCTCCGGGCGACGAGGTGCAGGCGAGCATCCTGCGCGAAGGCGCCAACGTGCGGCTGGCCGTCACCAACCCCGGCCCGGAAATTCCTGCGCAGCACCTGCCGCATTTGTTCGACCGCTTCTACCGCGTCGACAGCGCACGCCTGAGCAGCGGCGGCAACCACGGCCTGGGCCTGGCCATCGTCAACGCCATCGCGGTGATGCACCGCGGCACGGTGTTCGTCGAGTCTGCCAACGGCCTGAACACCTTCGGCCTGCTGCTGCCCGCCGAGGGCTGAACCCGCCATGCAGTGCCACCTGGGAAGGTGGCACTGCCGCCCGGATGACAAATTTGTCATCGGAGCGTCAGGCTTGCGTCGGCTGCGGGTTTCTACCATGAAGGCACTGAATCGACGACCGGCTTCCCCGCTCTGAGCCACCCACTGCCTCGCAGTCGGCCGCCACTTCGTGACCTCGTCGGTCACACCTGTCAAGCGAAAGGAATTTCCATGCAAGTCACTCGTTTCCTGGGCGCTGCCGCCCTGGGCCTGGCCGCCCTCACCGGCGTGGCCCGTGCCGAAGACAACACCGGCACCGTCAATTTCGACAACCAACCCACCCTCAGCCGCGCCGAAGTGCAGGCCGACCTGGTGCTGTGGCGCCGTGCCGGGCTGGACATGCTGGCCGCGCAGGAAGACAGCTACGTCGTCTTCAGTGCCGACTACAAGCGCCGCATGGCCAACTACCAGCAATGGCGCCATGGCCCGGAATACCTGGCCGAAGTGCAACGCCTTGGCGGCCACGTCACGACGGCGGCCTCGGGTCAGGGCCAGTCCTCGCAGAACTGATGCCTGCCGACCGGCTCCGCCGGTCGCTTGCTCCCTAAACCGGCCCTGGCCGGTTTTTTCATGCCCGCTCGGCTGGTGCCGGGTTCGCCTGCGTGGCCGGTGAGGGCCGGCGAACCAGGCCGGCGATACTCCCGCAACTGGATGGCGAGAGTTCTCCGATGAACAGTGGATGGCAATGGCAATGAGCAGCCCGGCAAGCCGCGGCAGCGTGGTCTGGCTCAGCACCGACCCTCAGGCGCCCTCGTTCCGCCACCGGCTGGCGCCGGTGATGCCGGTGGTCGAATCGCTGGGCTGGCGCAATGAACTCCGGGTGTTGCCCGAGCGCCTGTATGGCTGGCGCATCTGGCAGCTGCGCCACCTGTTGCGCGCAAGTTCGGCCGTGGTGCTGCACAAGCTGCGGCTGGAGCCATGGGAGATGCGGCTGCTGCAGCGTCTGCAGCCGCGCAGCATGTTCGACCTGGACGACGCGATCTGGCTGCGCCAGCCCAAATACATCGGTCACCTGCGGCCGGCTTCGCCGCGCAGGCGGCGCAATTTCGAGGCCGCCTGCCGGCAGTCACGCCTGGTCACGGTGGGCAATGCCGAGCTGGCCCGCCATGCCACGGCCGGCGGCGCGTCGCGGGTGGAGATCGTGCCCACGCCGGTCGACGCTGCCGCCTACCCGGCCCAGCGCAGCGGCTCAAGCAGCGGCGCCACGCTGGCCTGGGTCGGCCTGCCGCACAACCTGGCCTACCTGGCGCCGCTGCGGCCGGTGCTGGCCAGGCTGGCGCAGCGGCATCCCGAACTGAAGCTGCGTGTCATCAGCTCGGACTGGCCGGACTGGGACGACGTGCCGATCGAGAAAGTGCACTGGTCGGCCGAGGGCGAGACGGCCGCGATCGCCGGTGCAGACATCGGCCTGATGCCGCTCAGCGACGACCCGTTTGCGCGCGGCAAGTGCGCCTTCAAGCTGTTGCAGTACATGGCCGCCGGCCTGCCCTGCGTGGCCTCGCCGGTGGGCGCGAACTGCGAGGTGGTGGTCCCTGGCCAGACCGGCTGGCTGGCCAACAAGCCAGCCGAATGGGAACACGCGCTGGAGACGCTGATCCAGCATCCCGAGCAGCGCCAGGCCATGGGCACCGCCGGCCGCCAGCGCGTGCTGACCCACTACGACCGGCCGCTGCTGTCCGGCCGCATGGCCCGCCTGATCGACCGGCTGGCCTCCGGACAGTTCGACCGGCCAGCCAAGCTGCGGGTCAGATAGACGGCACTCACCTCGCTGGATCGGCCTCCGAAGCTTCGTCCGGCAATTCCCGCGCCAAATCGAACAAATGGCCCATGCGGTGGGCCTTGGTGTCCAGGTAGGCGCCGTTGCGCGTGGTGCGGCCCACCTGCAGCGAGACGCGCTCCACCACGTCCACGCCGTGGGCCTTCAGGCCTTCGATCTTGCCGGGGTTGTTGGTGAGCAGCTTGACCGAGCGGATGCCCAGCTGCGACAGCATGGTCGCGGCAAAGCCGTAGTCCCGCGCATCGGCCGGCAGGCCCAGCAAGCGGTTTGCATCCAACGTGTCGACGCCGGTTTCCTGCAGCGCATAGGCGCGGATCTTGTTCAGCAGCCCGATGCCACGGCCTTCCTGGCGCAGGTAAAGCAGCGCGCCGCGGCCAGCCGTGGCAATCGCCTTCAACGCACTGCGCAGCTGCGGCCCGCAGTCGCAGTGGCAGCTGCCGAAGGCGTCCCCGGTCAGGCATTCCGAATGCAGCCGCACCAGCACCGGCTCGCCCGTGGACAGGTCGCCAAAGCACAGCGCGGCATGTTCCAGCCCGGTGGCCGGTTCCTTGAAGCCATGCAGCCTGAAGTCGCCATAGGCAGTGGTCAATCGGCAGCTGGCTTGTTCTGGTTCGAGATGCATGGGTGGTCGCTGAAGGATCGCTGGCGCCAGTTGCCAGGGCGCGCCGCTGGCGCGTCACAGCCCGGAAATGGCCTCCGGAGCGTCATTTTCGACGATTGCGAAGAGCTGCTGCCCGCGAGGGGTTGTCGTCGCCCTTCAAATCCGTTCAACAGGAGGCTTCAGGCACGGAAACAGCGCCCACCCATCGCCAGGCCTGCGCACGATCTGCATCGCGCCAAGAGGCGGTCTCAGCCTGAGGTCTGCAAGCGGGTCGGAACATCGGGCGCGAGCACGGACGGCTTGCCCTGCGGCGTTCGAACCAGCAGCAGCGGCACCTTGCTTCGCCGGCTGACGGACTCGGCCTCGCTGCCGAGGGCGGCGCGGCTCAGGCCTCGTCTGCCATGGGTGCCCATGACGATGAGCTCGGCCTGGTACTCGTCGGCTTCCGCGAGCACCAGGTCTGCCACCTGGTCTGCGCCAATGTCGCGCACCACGAAGTCGGCCCTGGCGCCTGCCTCGTGGGCCTGCGTGCAGGCCGCAGCGGCGAGTTCCTGGCTGCGCTGCCGCATCAGCGCCACGGTGCTCAGCAGACCATCCGCAGAAGCGAAGCCCATGTGGAGTTCAGAGGTGTCCACCACGACCAGGATGCGCAGTTCGGCCTGCAGCTCCGTTGCCAGCTGAATGGCCTCGCGGAGACCTTGCTGCGAGGTCTCACCGCCGTCAAAAGGGACCAGGATGCGACGGTACATGCGAATGTCCTCCGGTTCTGACGCGCCTCGGCACCCAGGCACCAGGATGGGCACCCCCGGCAGGCCGAGGTCAGTCCCGATCGATGCTACCGAGGCGCCAAGGCAACAGCTTGCGCCAGCGCAAGCCACGTCAAAGAGGGTGTCACCAGCCGCCATCGAGGCCACGCCCGTCTGAGCGAAGATCATTGCAGCGCCGCCAACAGGCCCTGCGCGGCACGCCAGTCGGCCGTCTTGAATCCCTCGGTGAAGCGTGCGAGAACGGGCTCGAGCAAGGCCCTGGCCTCCTGCGCGCGGTCTCGCGCCTGCCAGTGGCTGGCGAGGCTGCTGGCGGTGCGCAGTTCCCAGGCAGCGGTGCCCTGCCGGCGCGCCAGCGCCAGTGAGCGTTGCAGCAGCGCTTCGCCGCGCGCCAGGCTGGCGGGCATGGCCTCGTGCAGAGCGCGTTCGCCCAGGCGGCGCAGCACTTCGGGGGCGCACCAGCCCACCATGCCGGCCTCGACGCGCTGGATGCAGGAGGGCGACAGCCAGCGTTCGTCCAGGGTGGCAAGGTGGTCGGCGAGCACCTCGTCGGGCTCGTCGAAGAAGCCGGCATCCTGCATCGCCGGGAGCGGGCTGCCGGCGCGCAGCGAGAGCACGTCGCCGAAGCGCTTGCCCCAGCGCAGCCAGTAGCCGAAGCCCTGGATGGTTTCAACGTCGGTGACCTGGGCGGCCAGCGCACGCGCGGTGTCGTCCAGCCCGCTCCACAAGGCCACCGGCATCGAGCCCATCACGATGGCCTGGCATTGGGCGAGCGGCGAGTCGGTGCGCGCCTGGTCCATGGCCTCCAGCGCCATCGCGGCGGCGCGCTCGGGAAGGCCTTGCATCCACAGCGCGCGTGCCAGCACCACCCGCATGGACACGCGCAGCTCCACCGGCGAAGGGTTGTAGGCCAGCGGGATGGTGCGCCAGGCTTCGTGCAGGACACGCCGGGCCATCTCGGTGGCTTCGACGTGCCGGCCCATGAAGTGCAGGTTCTGCGCCTGGATGCGGCCGGCGACCAGGTGCGCCACCGGGTCGGCTATGGCCTCGGCGGTTTGCGTCAGCCGGTCTGCCCATTCGCCGCCAGAGCGGAAGTCGCCCTCCGCGACGGAGAGTGCCCACATGCTGTTGCAGGCGCCGAAGCGATGCAGCAGGCTGGTCGCGTCAGGCGCCATGGCCGACAGGCTTTTCAGCGCCGGCGCGAGGGCCTGCATCCGGGCGCTGCCGCCGGTGCCCAGGCAGCCGACCAGGAAGATCAGCCGCATGTGGGGCGAGCTGATCGCGCCGCCGGCCCCCTTGGCTGCCGGGTCCATGCCGCGGGCCACCAGCGCTTCCATGGTTTGTTCCACGCGGCGGGTGAACTCGTCGACCAGCAGCATCTGCCGGCCCAGCGCAAAGCTGGAGAGGGTCAGCTCGATGCCGAGTTCGACGTCGCCGCCAGGCGTGAAGGCCCAGTCCAGCGCGGCGCGGCTGTCGTCGATCAAGGGCGCATACCGCAGCAGCCATTGCGCGCGGCTCATGCCATCCCAGCGGCGCTCGGCCTCGGTCAGGGCCGAGGCGAGCCACAGCGCATGCCGGCGGCTGACGGCGTCGCGCTCGCGGGCTTCGTCGAGCCTGGCGCTGGCGTAGGCGCGGGTGGTGTCGAGCAGGCGCAGGCGCCCGGGCTCGCTGCCGCGCACCGGCGCCACCAGCGACTTGGCGACCAGGTCCAGCAGGTCTTCCTGCACACCGGTGGCGTCGGCCGCAGGGCCCGTGGTAACCTCGATGGCAGCGTCCAGCGTGAAGCCGTTGCGAAAGACCGAGAGCCGCCGCAGCACCTGTTGCTCGCCGGGCGACAGCAGCTGGTAGCTCCAGTCCAGCAAGGCGAACAAGGTGGTATGGCGAGCGGGTGCGGCGGTTGGCGGGCCTGGCAGCTGCAGCAGCCGCTGCTCGACCTGGCGAGCCAGCGCCGCGAGCCCCAGCGCGCCGGCGCGGGCCGCGACGATCTCGATCGCCAGCGCAATGCCATCGAGCCGCGTGCACAGCGCAACCAGCAGCGGCAGCTCCGCGTCCTGCAGCACGAAGCCGGCATCTGGCACACCCGCGCGTTCGATGAACAGGCGCAGCGCGGGGAAGTCCAGCGCCTGGCTGGCCGACACCGCCTCGCCCGGCCGCGGCAGCCGCATCGGCGCAAGCCGGTACAACCACTCGCCTGCGGCCCGCAGCGGCTCGCGGCTGGTGGCCAGCACCGCGGTCGCCGGCCCGGCGCCCAGCAGTGCCTCGGTCACCTGGGCCGCGGCCTCGATCACGTGCTCGCAGCTGTCCAGCACGAACAGCGCGCGCCGGCCGGCGGCCCAGCGCTGCAAGGCCGCCAGGGCCTCGACGCCGCTGGCCGCACAGCCCAGCGCGGTCACCACGCCTTGCACCGCCAGCTCGGCATCGACAAACGGGGCCAGGTCGATGAAGTGCACGCCGTCCGGATGCTCGCTCGCGGCCAGGTGGGCCGCCGCCAGTGCCACCGTGGTCTTGCCCATGCCGCCGGTGGCCAGCACGGTGACGAAGCGGTGCGCGCGCAGTTCGCTGACGACGCGCTGGATCGCGTCGTCGCGGCCGATGATGTCGGTGCGAGGGGCCGGCAGCGCGGCCATGGTGGTGGAGCGTCGGGTGGCGTCGACCAGCACGAAGCGTGGCTCCTCCTCATCGGGGAACCACGCGACGTACCAGGCCGGCGTCCAGCGGCCGAGTGCGGTGTTGACGCGGCCGACCCACTCGCCCAGCTGCTCCTCGTCGACCACAGGCTCGCCGGACACCAGCGGCCAGAGCTGCGCGGCGGTGGCACCGTGGGCGCTGCGGGCGATGGTGGCCAGCAGTTCGAGCGCGGCATGCGCCATCTCGACCGCCTGCGTGCCGAACCACAGGCCAGGCGGCGCTGCGGTCAGCACGAAGGGTCCAAGGGAGAGGTTCCCGGAGAGGTTCTCGCTCACACTCGCTCCGCCTCGTGTGGGTAGGTGGGTGGGGGGGCAGACAGGGGGCCGGATCAGGTGCGTCGACCCGCATCCGGCATCGCGAGGCATCCTCCCACGCCGCCGCGGGCCGAGGGTCCACGGCGGGTGTGAATTTGCGTGAATCCGGTGCCGGCCAGGTGCCGCAAGGCTGGCGCAGCACGTATGGTGGGCACCGAAGCCCAGGCGTCCGGACCTGGTCCCAAAACGAGTGCCGATAAACGAGTGCCGATGACTGCCCTTCCCTCTCACCCCCCCGAGCGCATGCTCGAACACGACATCGCCGCGCGCATGGACCGCCTGCCCGTGACCTGGCTGCACGGCCTGGCGATGCTGATCTGCGCGCTGGGCATGATGCTGGACACGCTGGAGATGGCCTTTGGCGGCGTGCTGGCAGCCGTCTTCTCGGCGCCGCCCACGCCGGTGCCAGCGGGCGAGCTGGCGCTGTTGCTGGCGGCGGTCTTCCTCGGCGCGATGCTGGGCGCGCCGCTGCTGGGCTGGTGGGCCGACAGGAAGGGCCGGCGAACCGCGTTGATCAGCCTGATGCTGTGGATCGCCGCCGTGTCGCTCGCCGCCGGCATGCTGCACGGCGTGGTGGCGCTGACGCTGTGCCGTTTCCTCTCCGGGCTGGCGCTGGGCGGCTATCCGCCCATCGTCATCGCCTACCTGACCGACCTGCTGCCGCCGCGGCGCCGCGGCACGCTGATCTTCAGCAGCCTATCGCTCTCGCTGCTGGGCCCGCCCGCCGCCATCTTCCTGGTGCGTTGGCTGACCCCTCTGCAGCCTCTTGGACTCGAAGGTTGGCGCTGGGGCTTCCTGCTGGGCAGCGCCGGCGCGCTGCTCTCGGGGCTGCTGTTCCTCGCGCTGCCCGAGTCGCCGCGCTGGCTGCAGGCCCGCGGGCGCGGGGCGCAGGCCGAGGCCGGCTGCCAGGCCTTCGAGCGCTCGCGGCGCCTGGCCGGCACACCCGGCCCCGAGGCCACGCCTGCCCCGCGCGATGCGAATGCGCTGGCCAGTGCCGACGACGACCGCGCGGCCCCCGCCGGGCGCCGCTGGCCCTGGGTGGCCGGCCTGTTTTCGCTGAGCCCTTGGGCCACCGTGGCGTTCCCGCTGCTGACCGGTGCGGTGCTGACGCAGCGCGGCTTCAAGCTCGACGCTGCGCTGCTAATCTTCGGCCTGTCGTCGCTGGGCCCGCTGCTGGGCACGCTGCTGGCGTCCACCGTGATGGACCGCTTCGACCGGCGGCTGGCGATGGCGGCCTGTGCCCTGGCCATGCTGGCCTGCGGCGCGGCCTTCGTCTTCAGCAGCGGCACCACAGCGCTGATCGTCGCGATGGCGCTGTTCAACCTGGCGATTTCCTTGTACGTGACGCTGCTGACGGTCTATGGCGCCGAGCTGTTCCCCACGCGCTCGCGCGCCTCGGCCACCGCCGGCGCCTGGGCGCTGAACCGCACCGGCGCCGCGCTCGGCCCGCTGCTGCTGGTGCCGATGCTGCGCGACGCCGGGCCGGCCGCGATGTTCGCGGTCGTGGCTGCCAGCCTGGTGGCCACGCTGCTGCTGCTGTCGCTCGCCCCTCGCGGGCGCGAGCGGCAGGCCGTGAGCTGAAGGCTCAGCGCTCGCTTTTCCAACAGGCCAGCAAGCGCTCGGCTTGCTGCAGGTCGACACAGCCCAGGCCTTCGGTGAAACCGGCCACGACCGGCGCCAGCAGCTCGCGCGCGGCCTCGCTTCGGCCGGTGGCGTGCCACAGCCTGGCCACGCTGGCGGCGGCGCGCAGCTCCCAGGCCCGCGCGCCCTGCTGCCGCGCGAGGGCCAGCGCGCGCAGCAACACCGCCTCGGCCTGCGCAGCTTGTGCCGGCACCGCGAGCAACTGCTCGCCATGAGCCCGCAGGATTTCCGGCGCGCACCAGCCCACGGTGCCGGCTTCGACGCGGGCGAGCTGCGCCGGGCCGGCCAGCGCCGGCGCCAGCGTGGCCAGCATGTCGCCCTCCATGGTGCTGCTCCAGCCCCGCTCGGCACCAATGCGCCGCCGCAGCGCATCGACCGCCTGGCCGCGCAGCGCCAGCACCCTGCAGTAGCCATCGCCCCAGCCCAGCCAGAAGCTCTGGCCATGGCCCAGGGCGCTGTCGATCAGTCGATCCAGGAAGCTCGCCGCCTGCACGTCGTCACCGCGCCAGAGCAGGATGGGGATGACCGCCAGCGCCAGCGTCTGGCTGACTGCGAAATGGTGCCCGCCTCCGACAAAGGCCAGCACCTCCAGCGCCCGCTGCAGCGCGCGGTCCGCCCAGCCCTCCAGCCACAGGATGCGCGCCTGCTGGATGCCCATGGTCACTTGCAAGGGCAGATGCGGATAACGGTTGCTGCGCAGCTGGGTGTCGGCATATGCCAGCACGACGGCACAGTCCGCCCAAGCGGCGCGGTGATCGCCCAGGTAGTGACTGGCCAGCGCGCCGAAGCGGCGCCCGACCACGATGGCGCCTGCGTCGATCGGATCGTCCGGGTCCGGCGGCAGCTCGCCGAAGCGCCCGGCGCACGCGGCCAGACGCGGGTAGTCGCCACGGGCGAAGGCATTGGCGCAAAGGCACATCAGGTCCGTGCGCTGCTGCCGCGGTGAGCCGATGCGCGGCGAGAGCGCTTCCAACTGGGCCGCGATGTCAGACTGAAAGCCACGCGCCATGCGGCACTGAGCCTCCAGCATGCACGCGAGTGCCAGCAGCGCCAGTTCGAGCTGCGATGGCGTGCCGCCCTCCGCCCGCACGATGGCAAGGGCGCGCAAGGCCCGGGGCAGGAACTCGTCGTTCAAACCGAGTTCCAGCACCAGGCGACCCGAGTCGACGAGCAAGGCGGCACAGAGTGCCTCGTCACCGCCAGCGTGAGCGCCCCAGTCCAGCGCGGCGCGAATGTCCGGCAGCAGCGGCGCGTGGGCGGCCCGCCACGCAGGCAGCGGCACGCAATAGTTTTCCAGCTCTGCATTCGCGCCTACCAGCAGGCGGCGGCAGCAGATTGCGTGGCGCCTGCGGACCTCGTGCCCATCACCGTCGGCCAACAGTCTCTCCGAGGCGTACAGCCGGGCGACGAACAGCAGGCGGTAGCGCGGCACCTCGTCCGCCACGCGTTCCACCAGCGACTTGGCGACCAGATTGAGCAGGCTGGCCGTGACCCGTTCATGCGCGATGCGTTCGCAGCTCGCCAGCTCGGCTGCAGCCTCCAGCGTGAACGACGCGCGGAAGACCGACAGCCGGTGCAGCACGCGCTGCTCTTCCGGTGCCAGCAGGCCGTGGCTCCAGTCCAGCAAGGCCTGCAAGGTCTGGTGGCGCGGCAGCACGGTGCGGCGGCCGCGCCGCAGCAGGCGGAACAGGTCGTCCAGCCGTTCGGCCAGCGCGTGCATGCCCAGGCTGCCCACGCGCGCCGCGGCGAGCTCGATGGCCAGCGGCAGGCCGTCCAGGTGGCGGCACAGGCGGATGACGGCCGGCAGGTTGGCCGGCGACAGCGCAAAGCCATCGTCGCTGGCGGTGGCCCGTTCGACGAACAGGCGCAAAGCCGGATAGGCAAGCGCGGCCCGCACGTCGAGCACCGGCCACTCGGGCGGCACGCCCAGCGCTTCGAGCCGGAGAATGGCTTCGGACTCTGCCTCCAGCGGTTCGCGGCTGGTGGCCAGCACACGCACCCGGGGTGCGGCGCCAAGCACGCGTTCGGCCAGCACGGCGGCGGCGGCGATCAGGTGTTCGCAGTTGTCCAGCACGATCAGCAGATCGCGCTCAGCCAGCGTCGCCTCCAGCGCAGGCCACGGCGACTGGGCCGGCACCGGGATGCCCAGGGCGGCCGCCAGCGTGGCCGGCACCAGCGCCGGATCGACCAGCGGCGCCAGGTCGACGAACACCGCGCCCTCGGCGTGCCGGCAGGCGAAGTCTTCGGCCACGGCCAACGCGACGGTGGTCTTGCCGATGCCACCGGGGCCGACGATGGTCACCAACCGGCCCAGCTGCAGCTTGGCCGACAGCCTGGCCAGCACCTGCTCGCGGCCGACGAGCGCGGTCAGCCGCGACGGCAAGGGGCGCGACAAGGACGCGGCCGCGGGTGCGGTGGCGGGCGCAGTGACGGGTGCGGGTGCGGCATCCAGCTCGGCAATGTCCATCACGAAGCAGTAGCCACGGCCGGGCAGGCTGGCGATGTAGCGCAGGTTGCCGCTGCCCTCGCCCAGCGCCCTGCGCAGCGCCGACATGTGCACGCGCAGGCTGGAGGGTTCCACCACCGTGCTCGGCCACACGCGGGCGAACAGCTCGTCGTGGCTCACCACCTCGCCGGCCCGCTCCACCAAGGCAATCAACAGGTCCAGCGCGCGGCTGCCCAGCCGCACGGCCTGGCCGTCGTCCAGCAGCAGCTTGCGGGCGGGATCGAGCGAGAAACGGCCGAAGCGCAGCGGCCGTTCAAAGGGCTGCGGCTGCCGTGGCAGCGGCGGCGCCGAATCGCTCGCCAGGCCGGATCTCATGGCTCGCCCCGGGGTCAGAAGTCGTGGCGCACGGTGGCGAGCACGGTGCGCGGTGCGTTGTAGAACGCGGCGTCGACGTCGGCCGGCGGGATCCTCGTGCGCAGCAGCACGTAGCTGCGGTTGGTGAGGTTGCGCACGCGCAGCGAGAAGGTCCAGCCGCGCTCGGGCGTCAGCCAGCTCGCGCCGAGGTTGAAGTAGGTCTGCACCGGCACGGAGGTGAGCGCCGTGTTCTGCACGTCCGAATACTGCCGCGACAGGTGCTGGACCGAAGCCGAGAGGCCCAGCGACGAGCCGTCCGGCAGCGGCTGGATGTGCTCCAGGCTCGCGCCGAACGAAAACTGCGGCGCAAACGGCAGCTGGTTGCCGACGTAGTTGCTGGCGGCCGCGCCGGTGGGGTTCTCGAACTGGTCGAAGCGGGTGCGCAGCAGTTCGGCCGACAGCGCCACATCGGTGTGCGCGGCGAGCTTGAAGCCCAGGTCGATGTCGGCACCATAGGTCTTGGCCTTGCCGGCGTTGACCAGCACCGGCTCGGGGATGTGCACCCCGTCGATCACGGCGTTGCTCAGCGACGCGAGGTAGTCGCGGTAGTCGTTGTAGAACAGCGCGATGTCCAGCTTCACCTGCCCGCCGGCCAGGCGCGACTTGCTGCCCAGCTCCCAGCTGGTGACCTTCTCCGGGTCGGTGGCGAATTCGGCCGAGCGCTGGGACTGGGCCGCGCGGTTGAAGCCGCCGAACTTCTGGCCCATCGCGAAGCTCGCGTAGAGGAACAGGTCGCGGTCCTGCTGCCAGTCCAGGCCCAGCCGTGGCAGCAGGCCCTTGCTGGCAGTCGACAGGTGGGGCGCCTGGTAGACGTTCTGCGTGTGCTCGCCCTGTTCGTCGGCCAGCCAGTACTGGTTGGCGCCGGTCTGCCCGGTGCGGTAGGCGCGCAGGCCGGCAGTCATGCCGAGCCGCTCCGTCCAGCGGTAGTGCAGTTGGCCGTAGAGGCCGAAGTCTGTGGTCTCCAGGTGGGTGATCGCGTCGGAGTTCGACGAAGCCGGTGCGCCCGGCGGCGTCATGCTGACGAAGCGCTCGAAGTGGAAGTCATCCGACACCAGCATCGCGCCGGCGGTCCAGTCCAGGTCGCCCTGCCTGGCCTGCAGCTGCAGCTCCTGCGAGAAGACCTTCTGGTGCACCTTCTGCGCCAGCAGGTAGCGCTGGATCGCCAGGCCGCCGATGTCGGCCACGGTGGGATCGTCCTTGAAGGCGCGGTAGCCGGTGATCGCGTGGAACTGCAGGCCCTCGCCCAGCGCGTGGCTCAGCTTGAGTTCGAGGCCGCCGGCCAGGCGCTTGAACGGGCCGGAGGTGGTGGACGTGAAGTTGACCCGCGGCGCGGCGTTGGGGTCGTTGAGCGGGAAGTTGCCGGTGTTGGTGTCGGAATGGTCCAGCAGGCCGTCGACCGCCAGGATGGCGTCCCAGCCGGCCGGCTCCTGCCAGCGCAGCTTGGCGCGGAACTGGCTCGCGTCCAGCTTGTTGTCGTGTTCGTCCAGCGTGGCGTTGTAGCCGAAGCCTTGGTTGCGGCGGCGCGAAAGCGCCAGGCTGCCGGACAGCGGCCCGTCGCCGATGGGCCCGTTGAAGTAGGCGTGCGCCTGGTATTCGTCGTGGTTGCCCAGCGAGCCGGAGACCCAGGCCGCGCGCTCGGTGCCGGGGTCGATGGAGATGATGCGCACCGCGCCTGCGGTCAGGTTCTGGCCGTACAGCGTGCCCTGCGGCCCGCGCAGCACCTCGATGCGCGCGATGTCCGGCAGGTCCCACAGCGCGCTGGTATAGCCACGCACGATGGGCACGTCGTCGACATAAATGCCCACCGCCTGGCTCATCGCCGCCGACGACACGCCCACGCCGCGGATGCCGACCGCCTGCGGCTGGTTGCTGAAGCCATTGGGCACGGTCACGCCGGGCACCACGCCCACGAGGTCGCTCAGCTGGGCCGTGCCGCGGGTCTCGATCTGGTGCTGGTCCAGCACGCCGACCGACAGCGGCGTGCGGCCGAGCACGGTCTGCACGCGCTGCGAGGTCACGATCACCTCCTGCACCTGCGGCGGCTCGGAAGCTGCGGCCGCAGGCGTCGCGGCAGCGTCCTGCGCGAGCGCGGGCGAGGCCATGCCGGCGGCGGCCAGGGCAACCGCCAGCCCGGCGGCCGATCCTGCGGCCGATCCCGTGGCCACGATCGGGCCACACCGCCCGCCCCGCCGCGAACCCGCTCCCGAACCCCATCCCTTGCCCCGCTGCACCATCGAAACTCCCCTGTCCTGTGCCGGGCGCGCACCTGCGCGGCCCCTGGGGAATGATGATCGAGTCGCGGCCAGCGCCGCGTGAATTGGTGTGAAATCTGCGGATCCGGGCGCGGGGCGGGCAGCTCAGTTCAGTTCGTCGACCAGCGCCCGCGCGGCCACCAGGTCGGCTGTCGCCAGGCCCTCTTCGAAGCGGCCGTAGACGCCAGTGAGCAGGCTGCTGGCCTCCTTGCGCCGGCCCTGGTCGCGCCACAGGCGGGCCAGGCTGGTGGCGGTGCGCAGCTCCCATGAGAGCGCGTTCTGCGCGCGGGCCATTGCCAGCGAGCGCATGAAAGTGGCTTCAGCGGCGGCCACGGCCTGCGTCCCGTCGCGCAAGGCGTTCTCGGCGTCGGCGCGCAGGATCTCAGGGCCGCACCAGCCCACCATGCCGCCATCGACCCGCTCGACGCCCAGCGGCGACACGGCACCCACGGCCAGGGTGCCCAGCATGTCCAGCTCGGCCGGGCCGGACAGCATCTCGACGGGCGACAACGCCAGGCCCAGGCCCGGCGCGACGCCGTTGACACGCGCGTCCAGCACCTGCCGGTAGCTGCGCGCCCAGGACTGCCAGTAGCCCTGCGAATGCCGCGTGGCATGCGCCTGCAGCCGGTCCAGCAGCGCGCCGGCGCGCTCGTTCTCGCCGCGCCACAGGGCGATCGGGAGAGAGCCCATCGCGAGCGCCTGGCTCAAGGCCAGGGGGTTGACGCCTTCGGCCTCGGCCTCGGCCAGCGCGGCCACCGCCACGGCCTGGTCGCAGGCGCCCTGCAGCCACAGCGTGCGCGCCATCAGGATGCCCATCGAGACCGTCTTCGGGATGTGGCCGATGTATTCGCGGTAGGCGTTGCCCGCCGGATAGTGCAGCACCCGGTCCACCAGCGGGCGGGCCTCCTCGTGCCGGCCGAGGTAGTGGTAGCTCAGCGCCAGGAAGCGGTCCGACAGCAGCACGGCCACCGGCTCGTTCGGATCGGGCGCGTGCTGCTTGATGCGCATGGCGACTTCCGCCACGTCGCGGTAGTCACCCGTACCAAACGCGTTGGCGCACAGGCTGAACATGGCCTCGATGCGTTGCGGCACCGAATCGAGCTGGTCGGCGAGTTCCAGCGTGCGCGCGAAGTTCGCGCCACGCGAATAGTCGCGCCCTGTGGTCTGCGTGTGCAGGAAGTTGCGGGCGGCGCGCAGCCGCAGCTCCAGGCCGGCCTGCGGCGGCTGCAGCGAAGCCACCGCCTCCATCGCGGTGTCCACGCGGCTGCGGTATTCATCCAGCAGGCCCAGCTCGTAGACCAGGTCCAGCGCCGCGGCCGTCAGCCGCACGCCCTGCAGCGTGTCCCCTTGCGGCGAGAAGGCCCAGTCCAGGCCCGCACGCACGTCGTCCATCATCCGGCCGTGGCGCTGCAGCCATTCGGCGATGGGCAGCATGTCGCGGTCCCGCAGCGTGCGCGTCAGCAGGTCCTCGAAGTGCCTGGCATGGGCGGCGGCGATCTGCCCGGCCTCGCCGCTGCGCTGCAGCTTGTCGGCTGCATAGGTGCGCGTCGTGTAGAGCAGGCGATGCAGCACCGCCTCGCCGCTGACGTCGACGGCCACCAGCGACTTGGCGGCCAGGCCGATCACGCCTTCAACGACCGCCGTCGCCGGCAGGTCCTCGCTGGCCAGCACCGCGGTTGCCGATTCGAGCGTGAAGCTCGAGCGGAAGACCGACAGGCGGCGCAGCACGACACGCTCGACCTCGGTCAACAGTGCATGGCTCCAATCCAGCAAGGCCTGCAGCGTGACATGGCGCGGCAGCGCGGTGCGGCGCCCGCGCGTGAGCAGTGCGAACATCTCGTCGAGCCGAGCCGCGAGGCCTTGCAGCCCCAGGGTGTCGATGCGGCCCGCGGCCAGCTCGATGGCCAGCGGCATGCCGTCCAGCTGCCGGCAGAGGTGGCAGACGACACCGAGGTTGGCCTCGGTCAGCGCAAAGCCGTCCGAGTTGGCGCCGGCGCGCTCGGCGAAGAGCTGCACCGCCGGGAAGGCCCGGCATTGCGCGACATCCGTCGCGTCCTCCGGCACCGGCGCCTCCAGCGCCGACAGGCGATGCACCCATTCGCCTTCGGCCTCCAGCGCCTCGCGGCTGGTGGCGAGGATGTGCACGCCCGGCGCTGCCCGCAGCACACGCTCGGCCAGGCGCGCGGCGGCCTCGATCACATGCTCGCAGTTGTCCAGCACGATCAGCATGCGGCTGTTGCCCAGCGGCCCCAGCAAGGCTTCCCAGGGATCCCGGGCGCACACGGAGATCTGCAGCGCCAGGGCCAGCGCCAGCGGCACGCGCGCCGGGTCCGACAGCGGCGCCAGGTCGACGAACCACACGCCATCCGGGTGGTGGCCCAGCTGCGCCTCGGCAACGTCCAGCGCCACCGTGGTCTTGCCCATGCCGCCCGGGCCGACGATGGACACCAGGCGCCGCGTGAGCAAGCGCTCGCCAAGCGCCTGGGTGACGGCAGAGCGGCCGATCGTGTGGTTCAACCGGGCCGGCAGGTTGTGCGTGCGCCGCGGCGGGTTCGCCGGCGTGACAGCCGCAGCGGCCGCGAGGGCCGGCACCGCGGCCTCGGGCGCCGGGGCCAGCACCGTCACCGGGACCACGAAGCTGTAGCCGCGGCCGGGCACGTTGGCGATGTAGCGCGCGCCGGCCACGCCGTCGCCGAGGATCTTGCGCAGGGCCGAGATGTGCACGCGCAGGCTGGTCTCCTCGACGATGGTGTGCGGCCAGACCCTGGCTTCGAGCGCCTGCCGGCTGAGCACTTCCCCGGGCCGCTCGGTCAACGCCGCCAGCAGGTCAAAAGCCCTGCCGCCAAGGTGCAGTGGCCTGCCGGCTTCCAGCAACTGCTTGTGAGAGCGGTCAAGCACAAAAGGGCCGAAGGCCAGCGCCGGCAAGACTCCACGCGCATCCATCGACAACATTCCTCGTGGGTGAGCCCATTGGGGGAGGCGCAAACGCCTCGGGGGAGAGGGGTAAATGTACGCGCAGAGGCGGGGGGCTGGCGAGCAGCGGCCGCGGCTGCGCATGGCAGCCGCTCAAGTCTTGTCGCGTCTCGCCGAAAAAAGCGGATGTACGTCGTTCAGCACGATGCCGATGAACCCAGCGCTGCGCGCCACGGCGATGCGCAGCGGGGGCTGTCCTGCCTTCCCGTCGATCCACCTGCAGAGCTGCCGCGATGAGCCTGCGTTCCCGCCTTCTGTGCCTGGTATTGCTGGCCACGCTGCTGCCGGCTTCGCTTCTCGGCTGGCGCTTCCTGAAGGAGAACGAAGCCGAGATCGCCGACGCGGTCAGCAACCTGGCCCTTTCGTCCAACAACGTGGCGGCGGCGCTCGATCAGCGCGTTCAGGGCACTGCGCAGCTGCACTACGGTCTGGCGCACTCTCAACTTCTCGACAGCGCGGACCGCGTTCTGTGCTCCGCCCATCTCTCGGCGGTGCGCGAGACTTACCCCCAATACACCGGCATCGTGACGGTACTGCCCGACGGGCAACTGCATTGCGACTCCTTGCAGAGCGGACGTGTGGTCAACCTGTCCGACCGAAACTATGTGAAGCGTGTGCTGGCCGGCGCAACCGGCGTCTCGACCGAGCCCGCATTCGGTCGCCTCACGGGCACTGCAGTGCTGCAGGTCGTGTATCCGGCCCGGGCCGACGACGGTGCACTTCGCTACATGTTGGTGGCCTCCTTGAACCTGCAGAGCTTCGCCGAAGACGCACGACGGCAGTCTCTTCTGGAGGCGGCCGAGCTGCTGCTGCTGGACGACAAAGGCACCGTGCTGGCCTCGGTGGGCGGCAAGGAAGTTCTGCACACACCCGGCGCGTCGATGGCGGGCAGTCCCCTCTTCGCCCTCGCACAGTCCGGCGGCATGGGTGAAATCATTGGCGTCGACGGCCTGCGTCACGTTTGGGCCGTGGCGGACTCTCCGGCGATGCGGGCTGCGGGCCTGCGCGTCCTGCTGGGCCAGCCTCACCAGGTGCTGGTGGCAAGTTCGAGACGACACCTTCGCGAAGGTCTGGTCGTCCTGATCGGGGCAGCGCTGCTGTTGTTTGCAGGGGTCTGGTCGCTGGCGGAATGGGGAATCCGGCGCCCCGTGGTGCGCATCACGTCGATGGTTCGCAACCTGGGTGCGGGCGACCTGAACGCGCGCATCGCCCCGCCCTATCCACGCGGCGAGCTGGGTGGGCTGATGTCCGCGCTCGACAGCATGGCCAACTCCCTGGGCCGGCAGCGCTCGGCGATCTCCGAGCTCACCGAACACCTGCGCGAAGCGCACAGCCGCGAAATCTCGGAGCGCGAGACGAACGAGAAGCAGCTGACCCGCCTGGCCAACTTCGACGGCCTGACCGGCCTGCCGAACCGAACGCTGTTTCGTGACCGCCTCCAGCAAGCCATCAGGCGCTCGCGCCGTTCATCCAAGCGACTGGCTTTGATGTTTCTGGACATCGACCGTTTCAAGGTCATCAACGACAGCCTGGGCCATGAAGTTGGCGACCAATTGCTGGTGGCCATTTCCGACGTGCTGGCGGACTGCCTGCGCGACAGCGACTCGATCGCGCGCAGTGGCCAGGCTGCGGCGGCAGACGAAGTCTTTCGGCTGGGTGGCGACGAGTTCATGATCCTGACCGAGGGCGTGAACGCCGGCGAAGCAGCGGCCATCGCCAGGCGAATCCTGCACGCGCTGGCGCGACCGATCAAGGTCGGTGCACATGAACTCTTCGTCACGGCAAGCATCGGCATCACGCTGAACAGTGATTCAGGCGTGGACCTCGATGGTCTGATCAAGCAGGCCGACATGGCGATGTACCGGTCCAAGGAGCTTGGGCGCGACACCTTCTGCTTCTTCGAGGAGAAGATGAATCGGGCCGCCACCGAACGCCACGCGCTCGAAGTCCAACTGCGGCAGGCGCTGGAACGCGGCGAGTTCCAGCTCCACTACCAGCCCAAGGCCAACATCCGGACAGGCCAGGTCATCGGTGTCGAGGCACTGCTGCGATGGAAGCCGGCAGGCCAGGCGCTGGTCGCACCCGACCGTTTCATTGCCATCCTCGAAGAGACCGGCCTGATCGTGCCGGTGGGCGCCTGGGTTTTCCGCGAAGCCTGTGGACAGATGATGAAGTGGCAGCGTGCGGGCATGCGCCCGCTGCAGGTTGCGGTGAACGTTTCGGCCAGGCAATTCAGGCACCCTGAACTGGTCCAGCAGATCGCAGGCGTGCTGCGCGAAACCGGCCTGGCACCGCAACTGCTGGAAGTCGAGCTCACCGAGAGCATGCTCATCGACGACTCGGAGGTGGTCTCGCGCACGATGGCCGAGCTCGGCCGCATGGGCGTTGGCATCGCGATCGACGACTTCGGCACCGGCCAATCGTCGTTGCGCTACCTCAAGCGCTTCAACGTGGACACGCTCAAGATCGATCGCTCATTCGTCAAGGACACCCCCAATGACTCCGAGGACAGTGCGATCGCCAAAGCCGTGATCGCGCTCGGCCACGGCCTGGGCATGAAGGTCGTTGCCGAAGGGGTCGAGACACAGGCGCAGCTCGACTTCCTGCACGCGCACGGCTGCGACGAACTGCAAGGCTACCTGCTGAGCCGGCCGGTGGTGGCCCAGGCTTTTGCCGCGTGGTTCCGCCTGCAGGACGTGCCTGCGTCGCCAGCGGCCAATTGAGCGCACACCAGCGTGGCAGGTCCATCAGAAGCTCGCAGGTGAGAGCCCGTTGCGGGCGTCGCAAACACCCGCTTCTCGTCGCACTGCCACGGCCTGTCCCGCTTTCGTGCCAACTGCGCCGGCTGCCAAGGCCTCAAAATCTCCGCGTGCAACGCATGCCGTCCAGGCAGCCAGACGAGGAGAGCCTTGATGTTTCAGCCGAACATTCGACGCATGCTTGCTGCACTGCTGACGGCAGCAGCCACCACGGTTCCGGCGATTGCATGGGCCGCGCCGGCCAATGACGACATTGCCCAGGCCATCGTCATTGCCGCAGGCGGCACGGCCGCAACCGTCCTGATGACGGGCGCCACGCAGTCGGCCACAGATCCTTCCTGCGGCACCACGCCCTACCAGAGCGTCTGGTACCGCTACACCTCGCCCGTCGATCAGTTCATCCAGGCACGCGTTTCAGCGACCACCGGTTCCACCCCGCTGCGCCCGCGCATGGCGGTGTGGGGCGGCGCGCCGGGCGCGCTATCGGCGGTGCAATGCCATCCGGATGCGCACGAAGTCGAGTTCTACGCCACGGCAGGCACGGCCTATTACTTCGAGGTCTATTCCCCGGTTGCGAACGGCGAGACCACGCTGAACCTGAACGTCAATCCGCATGCCTACGTGAATCCGTGGAGCGCGGTGCCGCCGGCCAATGACCTCTTCTGGTTCGCGGAAGCGATTCCCGGCGTGCCATGGAGCACGAACGGCGATGTCGGTGCGGCGCAAGGCGACAGTTCGTACGACCCCTTCACGCCCTGCTACACCGACAACGGCGTCACTTTCTGCTACCCCTATGGCGACACGCTGTGGTACAGCTTCACCGCCACGGCCCAGCAGGACCTGGACGTGCTGTTCACCAGCGCCTACGTGTCGCCGGTCGTGCAGGTCATGACCGGCACGCTGGACCAGCCGACGCTGGTGGCCAACAGCTTCACCCCTGGCAAGTCCAAGCCCGGCGCAACCCGCTTCTCGGCACAGCCGGGCGTGACCTACCTGTTCGAGTTCGCGTCCGGCGGCGCCGAGAACACGGCCGATGTCTACGCCTCGCTGGCGCTGCGCCCGTCACCGCCCGTCACCACGGGCAGCGTCTCCGCGGCCAGGACCGACAAGCTCTATCACCGCTGGGTCTGGGTGGATCCGTTCTACGAAAAGGTGACCCATGTCGTCGTCGGCGTGAACCTGAGTTGCAGCACGTCCATCCCATCGGTCGGCGTCAGCTTCACGATCACGCAGGGCGCGGCACAAGGCTCGGGCAGCGGCACCGTGCCATGCGCTGGCGGCAAGGGCAACGGCACCATCGACGCCATCGTCCCGAACGCATTCAAGCCCGGCACCGCCAGCGTGGCCCTCAACGCCACGGATTACGACAGCAACTTCAACCAGACCGCTGCCGCGGCGCCTGTTCAGCTGAAGCTGGCGGCGGGGCCCTGAAGGCGCCACCTTTCGCGCTCCGAACGTTTACCTGAATTTTGCAGGGCTACCGACATGACCGCTTCGCAGCGGGTGCTGCCATTGGCTGCTGGGGATCGGGGGCACGCTGCCGGCCACGAACCAGCCACTAAGTTGAGCCCCTGCCGGCGACACCAACGTCCGGTGCGGAGCGCACAGCGGCCGTCCAAGCCGCAAAGCCCCCGAGTCAAGCATTGATCGAATGTCTGCTGCCACCGGCGGCGAACAGGTGCTCTCGACCCATAGCTGCGTTCGATCATGTCGTATGCAGTGCTGACGGGGGGTAAGACGGCCCACTCCTACCGTCTCACTACTCTTCCCCCAATTGATATAGGGGAAGAGATGGCGCTTGTGTGTGGGCTGCCAACAGCCATTCGGGTAAAGCGGGGCGCCGCAATCAATATACCTCACGACTGCGCTTCGCGTCCAGCTCTTTCCCGAGATCGAACCTATCTCCCCAGGCCGTGAACCAGTGGTCGTTGGAGGATTGGATAGACGAGAGCCCTACTGCATCCAAATCAAAAATTTGTCCAATGCGAGTTTTGGTAGCGAAACTGATATAAGGGCAGATCACGAGATCGAGCAGCAAGATCAGCGCCTCGGTATCACTGTTGCGATAGGCCTCCATATGTTCAAGCTTGGCAATGATGTGTGCTTCCAAGAAGGTCTTCAACCTCACGTAACGAACCTTGTCTTTAATGTAAGAAAGAAGGACCGTGATTGAAAAGTGGCTCATGAAACCTGGGCGAACATAATTTCCCGTACCTGCTTCTTCCGTGATCAAAAAATGCCGAAGAATGACGGAGACTGGTAGCCAATACTCACGCCCGATATACGATAGAGAAATGAGTAAATATAGGCTTTCAACCTCGCTTTGATTACTCATTGTGTTCTTTTCGAGCTGTTGCATCACGTTTTCTTGGATGTACTTAAACAGCAAATGCTTCAACTCGTATGGAAGGCCTTGAGCATGCAGGAAGCCAACCGAAGTTGCAACCATCCGGCAGAGGCGGATAGTGTGGTTGACTTTCGGGCTTGCAGAGTAGCAGAAAAATACATACTCCATGCTCGCAAGCATGGCCTTAATGAGGCGCTTGCGATCACGATCTGATTTGTCGCACTCGACATACGCTCTACAAAGCTTTTCGAGCTTGTTCTCAATTATTCCAAATGTGTAATTGAGTAGATCACCATAGGTAACACCTGCCCCCTTGATGACGGACTTATATCTGGTGATTAGGCGGTTTGTATTTATGGAGCAGACCAGGTTCCGCTTTGGTGCTGTGAGGGAATCCGGTGTTGGTTCCTCCTCTTCACACACTGGATCAATCTCATCTTTTAAAAGGGTTGAGATCCGCTCTTTGGCGATTGTGATTTCGGTAATGATCGGCTTTTGATATTGCTTTATCTTTGCAGTGTTGATGCTCAGTTTTTTGGATTTTAGAATTCCCTGAAGCGTTTCAAATATCTTTATCCGTGTAGACTCTTTGTTGTAAAAAACAAAAAAATCGTCCACGTACCGAAATATTTCATAATCTACCCTATGAGTCAGATTCTCGCCTTCAAATAATTTTTTGCAGAGCTCGGCGTCGACCGATTGCAAAATGATTTCAGCAAAAATCCGAGAAAACTCCGGACCAATAACAATACCATTTGTCTCTTTATGATTCAGATTTTGCATTAGGGCGTCAAACCGCCCTCCAAAAGTAGCTTTCGATTCTTCCAAACTGAATTTCGTTTGATCCCTTCCTAGTACAGACCAAGGCAGCGAATGAGTGTAAATGCTATCGAAGCATTTGTTGACGTCGATCTGCACCATCGCGTCGTATTTCTTTTCGCTACTGTGATACTGGTGAGATTCAAAAAATCGATGTATGTTTCGATACTTCTTGTAAACGAAGTAGGAGCCGAGCTGCTCATATTCACGGCCTTCCTCTTCTACCCCGGCTGTCGAGTCCAGGCGCTCTTCATGGAGCTTGTCCTTGTAATAAACATATCGCGACACAGACACTGGGCGACGAATCGAAAAATCGCTGACGGACGTATAGTACGTAATCAATGCGCTGTGCGTTACATAGAAGTTGGCCACATCAACCTGATTTCGCGGATGCACTATACTCAGGGTGCGTCCATCAAGATTGTGAGCTACCCGAAAATTGAACGGGACCGTATCCATCCGACATTTGCTAATGGGCACTGAACGGCGCGTTTTGTGCTTGCCCCATTCGGTTACAGTTTCGGTTGCGATAGGAGTATTGGGGGCAATCCCGAACAGTATCCGCAATGTCAGGTCTAGATCTGTTGTTTCACAAATCCAGCGCAACTGACCCTTTTCGATTTCAACGCTGTGGTTTCTTAGAAATCGGAAATAGCCTCGATTGGAAAAAGTTGGAGGCACCTCGAACGGCAGCATGTCAGTCAGCACGGCCCTTTGCTTCCTGTGGGTTAGCAAGACACGTCGTTTAGACATATTTCCAAGCCTCCACGATCACTTGAAGCTCTTGCGTACTGAAGTTATGATAACGGCGCTGCTCAAAACCTGTGGTGAATTTGAGGTTTTTCAGTGTCTTCTGAAGGCTGGTCCGCTTTAGCTCACCAATGCGTGTTTTGAGACGCTTATCGAGGAGCTTGAGGCTCGCTAAATTGTTCGCAATCGAATTATTGAAATAGATGCCGGTCACAGCGCATGACTTGCTGTTGGAAAGGCGGGTATTGCCAGTCAGGAACCTCACACGTGCGTGTAACTTCCGATATGCACCTTTCGGGCTTACCGGCATCTCCCGCCAATAGTCCGCAAATGCAGCATTCATCCTTGCACGATATTTCATTATCTTCGCTGAGCTTGGGCTGATTTCTACCTTTCCTGGTCTAACGAGGAAGCGATAACCAAGATACTCAAATTTTTTTGGCCCTGCATCGGCAAGTTTGAATTCGGAGGTTTTGGCTGCATTGTAAGTAAGCCCGTTTTCTCCAAAAATAGCAATGATTTGGTCTTTGAACGAACCAAGATCTTTACCGACTGGTGGTCGTGCAAACATAGCCACGATGTCATCTACAAATCGGCAATATAGGGTCAAACCGGGGAGGTTCTGGATCGCTTTGTCTACTGGTCCTAGATACAACTCAGCCAAATATGCGCTAACGCCAACACCTCGTGGAATGCCGGTCGCGTTGCCAGAAATATTTCCGTATGAGTTCAGCACTTGCTTAATGTATTTTTTTGACGCGGCGCTCAGTAGCTGGTCGCGATCGAGCTTTTCGATCAACCGCTGACGATCAACGCTTTCATAAAACGACGAAATGTCGGTGCGGACTAACTCGAAAGGAAATTTGCTGCCTAGCATATCGCGAAGCTGGCAGACCAAGTCATGACGGTTAGCCTGCTTGACGTCGTAGGTACAATGAATGTTGCGTTGAAGCTGCTTGATGACAAAAAAGGTTTCGGGCTCCGCGTCGATGCAGAAAACCGACTTTCCTTTCGGCCCAGTTTTTTGAGAGAGGTCTATTTTGAAGCTTGACTTGTGGACCTTCCGACTAATTTCACCCATCAAGACGTCAACAGCGGATGACTTGGTTGCTTTTAAGGTAACTAGTTCATCTTTCAAGGCAAGCAACTGTGTCTCGAAATCTTCAGCTGTCAGTTTGGATGCCACCTTCCGTAGATCTCGAATGTCTTTTACCTTGTCGCGCACGGCGAGCGTGACCGGCTCGAGACTCGGAAAGTAGCGGGTAGCCAAGTCGGCGCCTTTGCGGTTTTCGGCGTCATAGATGCGACGAAAGTTCTCCGCCGTGAACATTTGGTCAAGCATTACTGACTAGTCTTACAAATGAATATTGGCTGAATGTTGGTGGCCAATTCAGATCTTGAATATCCTACATCTTAGTGAATTTCGAACGTGAGCTGCCGCGGCAACGTGGCTAAACAAGATCAGTGCTGTTGCATGTTGCCTGATGGCAGACATTCACCGATGACCGTTCCTGGCCGGGACTACCAGTTCGCAGACAGCTCCGGGAGCTGACGTACGGCCTGACCAAGCCTGAGCGACCGGTTCTTGAGACTGCGAGCTCACTTTGCCGACCCGTTGCGGACGCTAGCCGTTCGGCATGTAGTAGAACTCAAACCCTCGACTTGCTAGTCGTCTAAAGTTGCCTGCATCGGCTTCTCCGAATTGCAAGGCAAGCGCTTCAATGTCCGCATTTTTCGGATCGAGCTTGTGCTTGCCCATCTCAAAGGCACCAACTCCAAAGGCCGCAGCGAGCGCGACGCTTTCATCCGACGTCGCTGCTAGAAAAACTGTGGACACCACAGTGGCGCCGGGTGGCACCCCAGCATATCGCTTCTCGCCGTATTCAAGCGCAGAAGCGATGTCGGCGTTAAACGGCCCGATCGCAATGACTTGTGCGTCCAATCCCATTTTCTATTTCCTCAAAGCTGCACGTTGGCAATGCCCGCTCCTGGCCGGCCGCGTCAGTTCCGCATTGTTGCCTGAACCTGACCTTGGCTACCATTGGCACCGGCGGCTTCCCAACCGACAGCGGTCAACGGACCGCAGAAACCCAGCGGCAGCAGCCAGCCTGAAGCAGTCCGAAAGCGCCGCCCTCAATAAACCGCCGCCCCCACCACCTGCGCCACCGTCTGCGCAAACTTCGCTTCCGTCCCCGTCCCCAGGAACACCAGCGCAAATGGCTGCAGGTTCTGTTGGTTGAACGGGTCCGCCGGGAATGCGTCTGCTGAGACCTCGACTTCGTAGTCGCCTTGGGCGGGGTTCTCCAGCACGACCTGCTTGAAGGTCTGGATGTCTTCGTGGGCGTCTGCGGGGACCGGGGGCGTGGCGACGGGGCGGGAGAGGTGGGTGCGGGTGGCGGTGGTGTCCCAGAGGTTGCCCCGGTATTCAGGGGTGCCGCCAGGGGCGCGCACGGTGAGGTGCAGGTGGTTGACCAGGCGGGGGCCGGGGGGGTCGGTCCAGTTCAGCGTGACGCGCAGCAGCGCGGTGCCGGGCGGCAGCGTGAAGTGGTAGCGCACGCTGCGGCCGGGGCCGAGGGCGCAGTCGTCGCGGGCGTGGAAGGTGACGGGCAGCGCGGGGGCCAGGCTTTGGCGCAGGTTCACGCGGCCCCAGCCGTAGCCGGCGGCGGTGTCGGGCAGCGGGCCGGGCGTGATGTTGGTGGCACCGTTGACCAGCGTGGCGCGCAGCAGTGCGGCGCTGGGCAGGTCGTAGGCCAGGCGGGTGGCGTGGCGGTTGACCAGGGTGGCCATGTGACGCAGCTTGCCGGCCTGCTCTTCGGTCCAGGTCAGCAGGAAGACGCGGCCGTTCCAGACCAGGCGATGGTCGCGCACATTGGCGCCCGGGGTGCTGAGGCCGAGGATGGCGGCCGGTGCCGGCGCGCTGAGCCCGGAGGCAGGCAGTGCCGGCCTGGGGTTGGGTGGCGGCTGCGGCACGTTGACGCGCCGGCCGTTTTCGTCGAGCACGCTGAAGTAGAGCCGGCGCGTGGTGTCGGGCTCGATGCCGATCCAGGCCAGGCCCCAGCTGGGGCTCCACTCGGGTGGCGTGAGCAGCACCGGCGGCGGCTCGCTCCAGGCTTCGTGGGTGTAGGTGCTGACGAGTTGCGGCTCGATGGCATCGTGGCCGGCGCCCCAGTCGGGCATCGCAGCATTGACCACGGCAAAGTCCTTCACGGACTGCATCACGCCAGGAATCGGCGGGTTGCTCATGGGCACCCCGTTGCGGTCCAGCCGGCTGAAGCGAATCTCCCAGTTCGCGCCGGCAGTGGCGCGGAACTGCCAGGCCGCGGCGTATTCGCGGTTGGCGTTGCTGGCATCGGTGGGCCGGCGCGCCACCACGCCGTTGCGGGCCTCGCCCGTGGTGGCGCTGAGCAGCTGCTCGGCGCCGGCCGCCACCCCTGCGGCGTCGAACTGGCGGCTCAGCACCTGCACATTCGCACCGCTGGTGCGGTGGTAAATGGCGGTGGCCTTGGCCTCGCTGTTGGCGAACTGCCACCACTGGTGCGCGGCCACGCCGTCGCAGCTCAGCAGCTCGGCTGGCGTGCCCACCGCCTTGCCGGCGGCGTCCAGCTGCTGCTGCCGCAGGTGCAGCACGCCTTCCTGCAGGCTGCCGTAGGCCACCAGCACGCCAAAGGCTGGCGGCGTGAGCATGCCGAGCTGCGGCGTGGTGCCGTCGTGCAGCGCCACGGTGTCTGCCAGCGCCGCGCTGCCGGCCGCGCCGAAGCCGGGCACCGGCACGCCGTCGGCGTCGGCCAGGTGGACGCTGATGCCGGCAATCATGTCGTTGACCACCGCCACGCGCCGGTCATTGCCGTTCCACAGCAGCTCCGCGCCGGTGGGAATGAAGGGCCAGGGCCGCTCGCGCAGGCCGTCCACGCCGTGGCGCGCATCGGGCAGGCCATCGGCCGTGAGCCGCAGCCACTGCAGCCGCGCGCCGATGACAGGGCCTGGCACCAGCCGCAGGAAGTCCCAGCTGGCCCCCGTCCACACGGCAGACAGCGGGTGCAGCGACGCATTCGCATGTTCGGCCAGCGTGGTGGTCACATAACGGCCGCTCTTCTGCCACGGGGTGGACGGGTCTTCCTGCGCCTCGAAGGCCTGGCCCTTGGTGAGGTTCAGCGCGTAGACGCCCATGCGATCGGCGTTGACCTCGTCCGGGTTCTGGTAGACCAGCACATGGCCTTGCGCGTCGGCCAGCACGGCGTGGCCGTTGGTGTCGCCCGGCGAGTCGGTCAGCCGCAGCACGGCCCGGCCGGAGGCCGCGTCCATGGGGGTGCGGCCATCGGGCACGGCATTCGCGTCCAGCGTGGCCAGATAGAGGTCGATGCGGGTGTCCTGGCTGTCGTCTTCCCAGGTCAGCAGATAGCCGCCGTCCGGGTGCAGCAGGATCTGCGGGCGCCGCAGGTGAACGCCAGCCGGCAGGGACATGAGCAGCTCCGGCATGCCCAGCTTGGCGAGCTGCGGGCCCAGCCGCTGCCGCCACAGTTCGCCGCCCGCGGCATTGCGCGCGTCCACCCAGACCAGCAGGTATTCGTTCTTGCGCCCGTCCCACACCAGGCTGGGCTCGCGGATGGCCTGGGCCTGGTCCAGCACCGTGAAGGCGCTGGCGCCCAGGGCCTTGCCGTTGGTGCCGAACTGCCTCACCTGCAGCTGGAAGCTGCTGTCGTTGAGCACGCTGCAAAAGGCAAAGCGGCTGCCGTTCCAGCTCAGCGGCTGCTGCGGGCCGATGGCGTCGCAGTTCATCAAGCTGACCGCTGCCGCGTCCACCGCGGCGCCCGTGTCGGCATTGAAGCGCTGGAACACCACGCCCTTGTCTGCGCTGACCGGCCACACGCAGACCAGCTGGTTGTTGACCGCCAGCAGCGCTGGCGGCACGGCGTCGGTGCTGCGGGCTGCCGGGTCCAGCGTCACCACGCCTGCACTGCCAAAGGCGGCCACCGGTGCCAGCTTGCGGTCGTAGCACGAGAGCCGCAGCTTGCCGTCGGCATGCCGGTGCAACAGGTAACTCTTTTCGCCCAGCGTGGCCACCTGCAGCGCAGCGTGCTCGCCCACTGCTGCCTGCAGCAGCACCGGCGCAGCGTCCACCGGCGCTTGGTGGCGGCCCACGCGCAGCGCGACGATGCGCTTGGCATCGGCCGCCAGGGCCGGCGTGGCCCAGGCGAACAGCAGCCCGTCCGGATGCGGGGCGAGCGACGGCCGGCTGGCGAAGACGGGTGGCGGCGCAGGGGCGGCCGGCAGCGGCACGCCCTCCAGCAGCAGCGGCCGGCGCATCTGCGCATGGCGGGTGCGGTAGTACTGGCGCACCAGCAGCGCCGCGCCGCTGACCATGGGCGTGGCCATGCTGGTGCCGTGGAAGACCTGGTAGAGATTGCGGTCCAGCCCGGCCGCCAGCATGGTGTCGAAGTTCTGGAAGTAGAACGGGTCGTTGAACACCGGGCCTTTGTAGGGCACCGGCGGCGGCACGCCGGCCGCAGGGGGCGGCGGGGGCGCAGGCGGGGCGGGTGCAGGCGGCGGCGGCAGGGCCGGCGGCCGGGCCACCCATTGCGAGCGGGCCGACAGGATGTTGGTGCCGGGCGCGACCAGGTCGGGCTTGACGCGCAAGGTGTTGACCAGTGCCGGCGTGCGGACCTGACCGCGGTCGCTGAACAGCGCGATCTCGTCGGCGTTGTCGGACATGCCGAAGGTCTTCAGGCCGGTGCCGGCCGCGATGTCGAACGCGGTGTTGTTGAACTTCGGGCCGAAGTAGCGGCGGTAGTCGTCGCGCCATCCGCTGTCCACCCGCAGGTTCTCGGAGGCGCCGATGGTCAGCACGTTCTTCGCCGTGGCCTCCAGCTTCAGCGTGCTGGCATCCAGCACGCCGTCGCCACCGGCCGCGGTGTCGGACTCGTCGTTGCCGGCCGCGAACAGCACCAGCACGTCCGGGTGGTCGAAGCACCAGCGGTCGACCGGGCGGGTCTCGTTGTCGGTGTAGCGGTTCTGGTTGCCGGTGTTGAAGGAGGCACCCCAGGAATTGTTGATCACCGAGGCGCCGTTCTGCGCCGCGAAGTCGAAGGGCACGCGAGGGTCTCGCGGCAGCTGGCCCTGCGTGGCCGGGCGCACTGCGGCGGCCAGCGGCCCCAGGCCCACCAGCGCGGCGCGCGGCGCCATGCCGCGGGCCTGGCCTGCAGACTGGCTGCCGTCACCCACGACGATGCCGGCCACGTGGGTGCCGTGCGGTTTTTCGTCAGGCACGGCGCCGGCCACCAGCGGCGCGCCGTGGTTGGCCAGCAGCCGGATGTTGGCCGCCAGTTCGGGGTGGAAATTCGTCAGCACCGCGGTGGCGGGCGGCGTGGTGCTCGCGAAGGCGCCGATGTCGAACCCGGTGTCGACCACCGCGCCAATCTCGCCCAGCCCGTCGAGGTTGACCAGGAAGTTGACCGTGCCCAGGTCGCGCACCTGGTTGGCGCCAATGATCACGCCAGCGTTGTGGTTGCACACCGCCGCGAGGGACGGCGGGCTGGCGCTGAACAGACCCGGCACCGACAGCACCGCCGCCCCTGCCTCCGGCGCCACCTGCAGCACAAAGCCTTGCGGGGCCGGGCTGACGATGGCAGCACCGGCTGCCTCCAGCGCAGCGCGCAGCGTCTCGGGGTCCACGCCGTCGAAGCTGCGCACCTGCAGGTTGCCCTCGGGCACCGAAGCCGGCAGCGCCAGCGTCATCGCGGCAAAGCCGGCCAGGTCCAGCGGCGCCTGGGCGCCGACCAGCGCCAGCGTGGGCACATAGGCCGGGTGGAACAGGCCGGCAAAGGCCACCTCGGGCAGCGCGCGCACGGCTTCGGCCACCGCGGCGCTCATGCGCCAGACACCGGCTGCCGCCGCCAGCGTCTGCACCGGCTCGGCGCCGGCCAGCGCCAGCTCGGTCAACCAGCTCTTGTCGGCCGGGGCGACAAACACCACCAGCCAGTAGGCCGGGGCATTGCCGGCGGGCACGGCTGCACTCAATGCGGCCGGCGGTACCGGCGCGTCACCGCCAGGGGTCCAGGCCAGCGGGCCGAGCTGCAAGGCTTCGGCCTCGGGCGCGGGCTGCACCGACATGCCTTGCGCCACCAGCGTGGCCACCTGCGCCTCGTCCAGGCTGACCCAGCATTGGCCGCCGGCCTCGCGCAACACGCTGACGCGGCTGTCGAGGAAGCTGCGTTGCTCGGGCGCACGCTCAGGGTCGAAGCGCACAAAGGCTTGGATCGTGGCCATGGGAGCCTCTGCTTCTGGACGCTAGTTCTGGACCATCGGGTCGATGTCGACCTTGCGGCCGCTGGCCGGTCGGCCGGGCGACAGGATCTGCGCGATGGGCAGGCCCTCGTCTTCACCGAGCAGGCGTTCGACGCGCAGGGCCAGCTCAGCCGTCAGGTTCACCGTGGCCACCGTGCCGTTGACCGTGCCGGCCACGAAACTCAGCTTCTTGAAGCTGCCAATGGCCTGGTAGCTGCCGCCGTTGAAGGCAAAGCCGGCTTGCTGGCGCAGCGTGTCGCGGTTCAGCAGCAGCACGGCCAATGCCAACGCGGCCACCTGCGCGGCTGTCTCGTCGTCGGCCGCGCTCAGGCTCAGCGTGGCCTGGTGCAGCAGCTTCAGCGACGAGCCCGCGGCGACCACGCCGTAATGCACTTCGAGCTGGTTGAAGTCTTCCAGCTCGCGGCCGGGGCGCGGCAGCACGCTGAAGGCCTTGGCGTCGGCCAGGTCCCAGCTCAGCTCGGTGGGCGACAGGGGGATCAGGTCGCCCACGGCAGAGCGCAGGTAGACACGCTTTGGGCCGGGGTATGGCGGGCGTGTCAGCGCGTAGGGGCCGGTGGGCGCCATCGGGTCGAAGGGCAGCAGGTCCACCGCGTCTTCCGGGCCGGGCTCGCCAGCGACCGGGTCGGCCGAGTTCGGGTCGAAGGTCCAGCTGTCCAGGCCGTAGCTGGTCTGCACGCCGCCGTCGCCGACAAACAGCGCTGGCAGCGAATCGCCCAGCAAGGCGGTGATGGCGGTCTGCAGCGCGAGCAGCATGGCGGCGACCCGGGCTCAGTGCGCCGGTGGCAGGGCCGCAGCGTGGCCGTTGACCGGCGGCGTGCTGGCGGCGATCTCGCCGGCCACGACTTCACCCGCCTCGACTTCATCGCCCAGCGTCTCCTGCAGCACCTGCACCGCGCCGCTGATGCGCAGCAGCGTGGCGCGCAGGTTCGCGGCCTGGCTCTCCAGGCCCTGCAGGGCTTCCTGGCCCTTGTCGTATTCGGCGCGCAGCTCGGACAGGCGCTGGCGCAGCTTGGATTCGATGTCGCTCATGATTCAGGTTCCTTATTTCTTGGTACGGGCCGCAGCCTTCGGAAGTCCGGTGCCGGAGACCGCACCGGTGCGCACCAGCGCGACCGGGAAGCTGGGCTGCAGCGCGTCCACTTCCTTGATCGTCCTGGCCTTGTCGATCTGCGCTTCGACGCGGTTGACCTCGTCGCGGAAAGCGTTGACGGTGGCCTTGATGCCGGCGACGCGGGTCTCGTCATAGACGCCCAGGCCGATGTTCAGCAGCTGGTAGTCGGGCACCAGCTTGGAGCGCTGCGCCAGGGCATCACCAGTCAGCAACTGCTTCTTGCGCTCCCGGGCCTGAGCGAGCGTCTCCGGCACCGGCTCGGCCGGCAGCGGTGGCGCATCGAGGTCAACCACCACGCCGTCCCTGATCTCGAAGCGGGCGGGCACGTAGGGCAGAGGGGCGCGGCCGAAGACCATGGTCTTGGGATCGAACCCTGGGAAAAGTTCTTCCGGCTTCAGCTCCCGGCCAGCGTCCACGTTGACCTGGAACAGCACTGCGTGGCTGCGCTTGTCGATGATGATGTTCATGCGATCTCCCGGTGCTCAGAGTTCGACGATCTGGATCTGGCGCGAATCGCCGTACCAGCAGCAGTACAAGGTGCCGGCGGTGGTGGCCCATTGCACCGAAATCGTGTGATTGCCCGCGCCGAGGTAGACCATCGTGGCCAGCGTGACGCCGCGCAGCTCCCAGCCGTTGTTGTTGAACTCGTGGCGGGTAACGTCATACACGCTGCCATCGACCAGAAGCCTGAAGTAGCCGGCGACATTGGCAGGCCCTTGGGTCTGCACGCCGTTGATGAACACGTGGATCTGGAACCACCTGTAGATGTTGGCCGGCACCGTCACGCTGGTCTGCATGTTGGGCACGTCCACATAGCCAGTGGACGTGGTGTTCGTCGAGTTCGTGGCGCGAACGATGCTGCGAATGCTGGTGTCGAAAATGCGGCCTCCGGCATACACCGCATACGATGTGGCACCAATCACTTCCAGCCCATAGCCGATGGAAGTTGCGTTCACGTAGCAGGCCGCATAGGTCTGAGGCAAGCTTCGCACGCCAACTGTGCCGGTGTTCGTGTCCGTGGTCAGCGACCAGCCCGCCGTGGTGCCGTACAGGCCCACGGTGGTGTCGCCCGCCATGCCGATGAAGGCTCGGTCTGCAGCCGGCGTGGTCTGGTAGAGCCACAGCCCGGCACTGCCGCTGGCGCCCTGGCGCAAGCGGATGCGGTCCCCAATGTCCACCTTCAGCTCGGTCGACGCCACGCCGATCGCGACATTGCCGCTGCTGTTCCAGCTGAGTGCGACCTTCTGCGTTCCGCCCGCCTGGGTCCCCAGCGCGCCACCGGCATTGCCCCAAAGCACGGGGCCGTCGGGATTGGTGCTGGCGAACAGCTTGCCGGTGCCGAACCAGCCCAGCCCGTGGAAGGTGTCGTTGCCGGCGCGCAGCATCAGGTTGTTGTCATTGAGCGCCAGGGTGCCGGCCACATCGAGCTTGGCTGTGGACGTGGCCACCGTCTTGCCGACGGCCAGCGTGCCGGACACCGACAGCGAGCCGGTGATCGCGTCACCGGCGCGTTCGACCTTGGCGGTGTCCAGGCGCTTGGTTTCGACGACGAGGTCGTTCCAGTCCTTGGACTTGAGCGGATCTCCGGCGCTCTTGGGAAATGGCAGGTCGGGCGTGAAGGCCATGGGGCGTCTCCTGAAGGTGCATTGCGGCCGAGCGGGTCACGTCAGAAGACGATGTCCCAGATCAGCGTGAGCTTGAAGGTGTTGGCCTTGGTCACGGCGTCGAAGACGACGCGGTTGTAGATCGTGCCGCCGGTGGCCGCGGTGAAGATGCCGGCCTCGCGCAGCGGCTCGGCGCCATTGGCTTCGCCGAAGTCGAAGACGGTCTGCAGGCTGACCTTGATGCGGCTGATGCCGCCGTCGACGACGTTGCTGTAGACCGGCGCGGCCACCGGGTTGCGCGCGCGCTCGGCCACCAGCTTCAGGTCGCCGTCGGCCGGCGCGGTGAATCCCGTCCCCACGCCCATGTGGCTGACGATGGCCGGCGGTGTGCCTGGCACGCCGGCAAAGCGCTGCGCCACCAGCGCCCTGCCCGCCTGCACGATGCGATTGGCATGGCTGCGGTCGAGCAGGATGCTGCCGTCCCGCGCCTGGGCAATCAGCCGCACCCGGCCTTGCATGTTCATGTTTTCCTGCATGGTCTTGCTCCGCTGTGTCTTGTCTATAAGAAACCGAACGCGCCGTCGAAGACCGCAACGTTGTAGACGCCGCCAATCACGAATCGCTCGCTGGCGTCGTGGTGCTCGGACTCGCTGTCCAGCGCGCCAATGGCCAGCGCCTCGCTGGCGTCCTGGGTCTCGGTGTTGCGCTGGTCCAGCAGCGCGCTGAACTGTTCCTTGGCCGCCTGGTCTTCCCAGGGCTGGCGCTCGCTGGACTCGAACGGCAGGTTGATCGCGTACTGCACCATGCCGCGCACGCCGGCTGCGCGGCTGTTGTCGACCACGCGCTGCATGGCGTCCAGCGACAGGCCCTTGAACAACTTGAAGCGGTCCTCGTAGCCCGTACCGTGCAACAGCCGCTGCACCGCGGCGCTGACGAAATACGGCACGATCACGTCGAACACCAGCGGCTGCAGGCGCAGCCACTGCATGCGCACCGAAAAACCGGCGCTGTCGAAGGTCTCGTCGCGGTCGAAGGCCGAAGCGTCGAACACCGCGCCGCGGGCAGCCTTGAAGACCCACTTCGACGCGCCCGAAGGCACGGCGGGCAAGGCAGGCGGCGACACGCCATCGAGCATCCTGAACTGGCTGCTGACGTCGGTGCTGGCGATGGACGCGCTGAATTCGGCCACCGTCGAGCCTGTGATCACCAGCGCCTGACCCTGAGGCACCTCAAATGCCGCGTCGGCCACCACGCCAGCGCCGGTGTCCTGCAGCGTGATCGACAGGCCGCGGCCGCCGCCCGGGCCGAAGGTCCATTCGATGCGCGGCGGCATGGGTTCCACGCTGCTGAAGTCCAGATTCAGCGTCGCCGTGCTGCCGCCCACCGTCGGCAGGCTGCTGCCCAGCACCACCTCCAGCTTGGGCGCGAACTCCTCCACCTGCACCAGCTGCGCCAGCCCGGCAATCAAGGCATCCGTGGCGCTGCTGGTGCCGCTGCGCGACTCCAGTTGCTGCCTGAACAAGGCCAGGTCGTAGGGCAGGCCCAGTGCGGCGCGCACCGCGCCCTTGACGGCGTCCACCGTGCCGCCGCCGATGAAGGACGAGACGGTGGACTTGACCAGCGGGCGGAAGGTGTCGTCGCCCTCGGGCGTGCCGTTCGGCAGCAGCCGCCGGGCCACGCCCAGCAGCGCGCCCAGCCCGTCCAGCCCGCCGCCCCTGGCGTAATCGATCCAGTGCGACTTCAGCAGGTCCTTGATGGCCGCATCGGCCTGCATCAGCTCGGCACCAAGCGCGTCCAGCACGGTGTAGAGCAGCGAGCCGTCCTCGTGCGCCGCGTAGACGTCCGGGAACAGCGCGACGAGACGATCCGTCTTGAAACTCATCTTGCGCTCCGCCTGTTCACGCCAGGGCCAGCGGCGCAGGGCCGCCGCGCATGCCAGGGTAGGCTGAGGCCTGGACCATCACCTGCAGCGATGCGGCTTCCAAGCCGGCAAGGCCAGGAATGCTGATCGTCGCGAACGTGGCCGCGGCGCTGCTGGCATTGGTGAAGGTGACGGTGCCTGTGGTCTGCCCAACCTGCTGCAAGGACTGGCTGGGCGCCGCGGTGGGCCGGCCGCGCACCGAAACCGTGAGCGCCAGCTTGAAGTTGCGCAGCGTCACGGGCAGATCGGCGTCATCGCGGATCGCAACCGTGCAGGCCAGCGTGTTGCCACCGGTGAGCTTGGCGTTGCTCACTGCCAGGGCCTGCAAGGGCAACACCGAAATCGCGCCTTCATCGGGCCGAACCTGCGCGCCCGGCTGGATCAGGAACGGATCGGTCGTGACCGGCACGCCATCGGCATTCAGCTGTGCCTCGCCCACGTCCGCCAGCCCGGCGACCTGGAACACCAGCGAGGACAGCTTGCGTGCCGACACCGGCTCGCCAATGCCCAGGCCGTTCAACGCCTTGACCACCGCGGTCTTGTAGCGCGCAAAGGCTTCCTTGCCAGCGCCGGCCACGTCCGGGATGACCAGGAACTGGCCCGACAGCGTGACGGTGGAGACCTTCTTGACGTTCGCGCGGATGCCGGCGGCGCGCGTCTTGTCCACCGTCGCCTTGACGGCATCCTCGATCTCCGGCTTGCCGGTGGAAAACAGCACCCGGACCTCGCCCAGCGGGATCTGCGAGTCGACCGAGAAGTCGCTCACCTCAACGCTGTCGACCCCGTCGATGCTCAGCACCGCAAAGCGGATCGCGTTCAGCGTGGCATTGCCGGCGCGCTCCAGCGCGTGCTTGGCGCGCTCGCGCAGCGGGTCGTCGGCCTCGGCCGCTTCGCCGCCGGTCAGTGGCTTGGCATTCGTCACGCCGCCGTCCACGCCGCGAGGCGGCGTGGGCATCACCGTGAGGCTGTCGGAGCCGAGGTTGCCCTCGGGGCCGTTGTCCAACGCGATGACCGGCACCGTGACGTTCGGCGCCTTGGCCAGGTAGCTGACAACCACCGTCGAACCCACGGGCGGCGCGGCGGCCAGCGTCACCGTGAGCCCGTCGGCGCCAAAGGGCTTGCCGAGCGCGCTGTCCACCGTGACCAGGTTGCCGGCCACGCCCTTGAGCTGCACGCTGGCCAGGCTGGCAATCGCCTGCGTGACGTGCAGCACCTTGGCCGCGGCGAAGTTCTCGACGACGACGGCAGGGATCACGCCGGCCGTGGTGACCTTGAAGAGGCGGCCGCGCGCATCGGCCACGCGCGTGCCCAGCGGGATCATCACGTCGTTGCGTGGCGCGCGCTTGAGCGAAAACGTGACCTCGCCTTGCGCCGGCAGTGCTGGGTTGCGCACGATGCCCAGCAGCGCCACCACGTTGTCCAGCGCCACGCCTTGCGCATAGTCGATGAAGGCGCGTTGGAAGGCCTGGTCCATCTGTTCGTACAGCAGCTTCAGCTCGCGCGAGACCGCGCGCACCAGCGTGCCGGCCACGCTGCCGGCGTTGAAGTCGGTGATGCCCGAAGGCAGGTCGCGGTAGCTGTAGCCGACGGTCAGGCGCGAGTTGTCGTCCGGGTACCAGCCCGGCGGAGCTTCCTCGCCGGGATAGCCTGGCGACCTGTTCCAGACCAGTTGGCCGACCGAGTAACGGTAGTGAACCTCAATGTCGAACACCGCCGGCTTGCCGCCTGCGAAGCCCGTGATCTGCGCGGCCAGCCCGCTGACGGGACCTGGTCCCCTGATCGGATAGCTCAGGGAGTCCGTCTCGGCGTGCCCGACAAAAATCAGCTCCAGCGTCGCCGGCTGCGCCACGCCCAGCAGCAGGCTGTCCTGCAGCGACTCGACCAGCGAACCGTAGGGCCGCGAGAAGGGGTTGCCAACGTCGACGATCATGTAGTCTCCAACGCGAGGTCGTGGACCAGGTTCAATGGCTGCGAGGCCTGGAAGAGCTGCACCAGCAGCGCCAGCCGCAGCACCTGGCGCTCGCCGGGAATGCGGACGATGTCGACCGACAGCACCTGCTCGACCCTTGGGTCGGCCTGCACCGCGTCGCGCGCAAAGACCTGGGCCTTGAGCCGCGTGCGCGCCAGGTCCGGTTCGCCGATCAGCTCGTGCAGCCGCGAGCCGTAATCGGCCCAGCCCAACGGCGCCAGCTCGCCCACGCGAACCCGCAGCCGCATCGTCAGCGCCTGCACGATGTTGTCGTTGCCGATGGCCAGCGCCAGGTCGCCACTGCCGCCAACCACGCCCTGGAACGTGAAGTCGGCGGCGCCGGCCACGTCGCGAAGTGCGAGGTCGGTGCCGAAAAGATGGGTTGCGGGTTGGGCCATGTGCTGTGTCCTCAGGCGCTCAAGTTGATGTGCCGGGTCACGGTGACGGTCTGCCCGCCCGCGCTGGCTTTCAGCAGCAGGCGGTAGGCACCGGTGCCGAGGTTGACGGGCAAGGGGCCGGTCTTGCGCAGCCAGGTCTTGTCGTTCTGGCGGAAAAACGGCAGCGCAGGCAGGTTCAGCGCGATGTCGGCGCTGTGGGCGGCGTCAGCCGGGCCGTCCGGCTCCAGTCGAAGGCTGAGCAGCACGCCGTTCAGCGCCTGGTAGTCGGTGTTGGCGACCCAGGTGTTGGCCGGGCCGGGCTTGAGCCAGGCGCCGGGCGCGAGGAAGTCGATCGTCGCGCTGGCCTTCGAGAGGTTCAGGCCGTCGCTGGCCGGGTTCAGGAACTGCGCGCCGGCAAGCTGGTGCACCACGCAAGGCGTGGGCGCGGCCGGTGGCGCGCCGCCGGCCAATGCGGAACGTGTGATGGCCTTGACGGATGCCAGGTCGATGCCTTCGCGGTCGGTCGCGGCCAGCACCAGTGCGTGGCTGCCGAATTCGCCCAGCACCGGGATGGCATGGCTGAGCGCGGCCAGGCTGTGGTCCAGCGGGTTGATCTCGGGCTTGGCTTCGGTGGCGGCACTGTTCAGGGATGAGAACCACTTGAAGAACAGGCCCGCGGTGTTGCCCACCGCACTGCCGACCAGTGTGACCGGACCGATCAAGCCGGCGCCGTTGGCCGGTTGCGTGATGGTCAAGGTCACGTCGGCCATGGTCATTGCCCGCTGGACGTGAACGACGCCGAACCGCCGGACGGGAAGATCACCGCCTGGTCGCCGACGATGTTGATCGGGATGCCGTTGATCAGCGCCGGGCCGCTGCCGGGCAGCATCATGCCGGGCCACGGTGCGCCGGCCTGCCCCTGCATCACCATGCCCAGCGCAACGATGGCCTTGTTGTTGACCTTCACCGTCTGGTTGAAGCTGCTGATGATCCACACCGTGGGCTGCGGGAAGGTGGGCGACGCGGGCGGTGGCGGCAGCAGCACCGGCGGCGCGCCATTGCACTGCGGCGAATCGCCACCCGTCACCACCACCAGCGCCTCGGCCGAGCCGACGATCAGCTTGCCGCCGCTGAAGCTGAGGTTGCCGCGCAGCATGACGGGGCCCTTGAGCGTGATGTTGGCCATCGTGGTTCACGCCGAGATCTCGGTGCCGGAGATCGAGATGCCGGCGATCTTGCCGTCGCCGTCCACGGTGATCTTGCCCTGCACATGAGCGTCGCCAGTGACCGTCAGCGTCTTGCAGTCGATCTTCACGTCCTTGTCCTTGGACTGCAGCGTGATGCTGCCGGCAGGGTCGATGGTCAGCACGAAATCGTCACCGGACTTCAGCTCGATCAGGCCTTGCGGGTCGATGCGCAGGCCGGCCTTGCACTCGCTGTTGTCCTCGGGCTTGGTCACGTCGCGCTGCAGGAACAGGCTGCCGTCTGCCGCCATGCGCAGGTGGTTCAGCGTGCCGTCGGGCAGGCGGTGCTCGAACAGCACGTCGCTCTCCTTGAACAGCGGGGCGCGCTCCTGGTCGTGATAAAAGCGGCCGCAGATCAGCGGCTGCTGCAGGTCCATGTCCAGGAACTCGACCAGCACCAGGTCGCCCACGCGCGGCGGCGCGGCAATGCCCACGTGCGGCACGGCGATCGGCACCTTGGGCAGTTCCAGCCCGTCGTGCTTAAGGCGCACGTCGGCTTCGTAGTTGTTGGTGTCCGAGTCGCTTTCATGCGCGCTGATGGCCGTGACCGTGGCCAGCTGCGGGCCGCGGCGCAGCGCCAGCTCCTCGCGCACCAGGCGGCGCACCATGTCCATGAGCTCGTTCATTGGAAGTCCCTCCGCACTGCGTGCTTCGGGATGAGCGCTTGGGAGCGGCCCGGCGCGCTCATGGCTGCGGCTCCGTGGCGAGGGTCAGCTCGGTGACAAAGCCGTCGCGCTCGCCAAAGCGGTGGCGCAGCGCGGTGATGGTGCCGCTGGCGTTCAGGCCAGCCTCGGGCGCATCGCTGGCGCTCATGGCGTCGCCCAGCTCCAGCGCCGGCATGCCCAGCACGCTGAGGCGGATGGCCGCTGCTCGACGTGCGAAACCGGCCGCATAACCGGCGGCAAAGCGGCCGGCCATGTCCTTGGTGCGGGCCGCGGGGTCGGTGATCAGCCACTCGTCGCCGCTGCCGGCGGAGTCTTCATAGGCGCTGTCGGTGGCAGTCAGCCAAAAGCTCTTGTCCTCGCCCTGGCCGGACATCGGGCTCTCGCCGCCGACCGTGACCTGGCGTGCAAGCGCCGGCTGCAGCATGGCTTCGGCGGCGAGCAAATGCTTGCCATAGGCCAGGCTGCCAGCACCGCCCAAGCCCAGCGCACCGGCAGCACCCGCAGCCGCGCCCAGGGCGCCGCCCACGCCGCCACTGCCAAGCGAAGCCGCAGCCCCCACGCCGCGGAAATTGACCTTGCCCTCGCGGTCGCTGAACAGCGAAAAGCCCAGCCGCTCGGCCAGCCGGCGCAGCTGCGTGTGCGCACCCTGCCGGCGCTCGAAGGCGTAGCGCGCCAGCGTCACGCCGTCTTCGATCTGGCCGGCTTCCAGCGCGGCCTGGCCAATCAGGTCGCGCACCACGTCACCGGCACTTTGCTGCTGGTAGAACGAGGCCACGCGCAGTTCCACCAGCGACAGCAGCGTGCCCACGCAGACCAGCTGGCAGCCGCCCAGCCGCGGCCGCAACTCGGCCACGCTGCCGGTGAAGACTCGCTCCAGCCCGTCCTCATCGCCCAGGTCCAGCGTCACAGGGTCGCCCACGGCCACGCCGCCGCTTTCGGCCAGCAGCACGCGCAAGCCGTCCAGCGGCACGTCCAGGCTGCGCTCGACGACAAAGCGCGAGGGTGCAGCCACCGGCGCGCTGCTGTCTGCGCTCAGGCTGCCAGCGGTGAAGGCGAAACGGGGGTTCAGGCCAGCCATGTTTGCGAGGCCCTCAATTCGTGGGGAAGCCGCCGTGGGCGCGGGCATCCTTTTCCAGCTCGGCGTCCTGGTAGCCGTGCAGGATCACGTCCCACAGGTACACGCCGAACAGCGGCAGGCCGAGGTGGAAAAACGGGCCGAACCAGCCGTACTGGTTCACATGGCGCAGCTCGTGCTCGTAAAGCGCCTGGGACTTCGGGATGCTCACCGCGCCGCTGTAGGCCGGCGGCGAGACCGGATCCGGCAAGGCCTGCCAGGCGGCGTTCTGTTCGTACTCGCCGTTGACGAAGAAGACGTTGCCGAAGGTGATGCCCAGCAGCCCGTCGAACGAGCCCAGCCAGCCGCCCTTGAAGACCAGCGCAAAGGCATTCAGCCTGCCGGAAGAGGCGACGTCGAAGCCGGGGGTCTGCCAGCTCACATGGCCCAGCGTGAAAGCCCAGACCAGCCAGCGCACCACTTCGCCGATCAGGATGCTGACCTCGATGGCCAGGCCGAACGCGGTGTTCGGCAGCGTCCAGATCACGCCCAGCAGCGACAGCAAAACGCCGCCAAAGCTCCAGTGGCCGTTCGGGTCGAAGCGGTTGACCGGGTCGTTGGCGCAGTAGGCGTAACGGCAGCGCAGCCGCGGCTCGCGCAGCCAGTCGGCCAGCAGGCCGGCGCGCTGCATGCGCTGCGCCGAAGCCAGCACAAACGGGCTGACGAGGCGCGCATCGTCCGGTGCGCCGGTGTGGCTGTCGGGCGTCAGGAAGCGGCGCAGCCGCGGGTCGTACCAGCGCGCGCCCAGGCGGTACAGGCCCAGCTCCGCATGCCAGAAGCGGCCGCGGTACATGGCCGGCACCTCGCCATCCGCTCGCAGAGGCACACCGAACGGGTCGTAGCGATACGGCCCTTCTTCGCCGCAGAAGACCAGGTTGCCACCGGCATCGGCATGCAGGCTGCGCAGCTCACCTTGCGGGTTGCCGCGGAAGTCCACCAGGCCGACCACGCCGGTGGGCAGGCGCAGCACGATGAACTTCGGCCGGCCGTGTCCGTCGGCCACCGCGAGCAGGCCATCGTCTGCGCCGTAGAGGTAGCGCTCGCCGCCGGACTGGCCGTGCTTGGCGACCAGCCGTCCCTTGTGGTCATAGACAAAGCGGCCCACGCATTCGCCGTTGACCAGCAGCGATTCGAGCTCGCCCGCGTCGTCGTAGCGGTAGACCTTCTCACCAGCCGCGTCCCGCACGCGCAGCACACGGCCCACGGCGTCGCAGTCGATGGCGAAGTCGTCGCCCTCGCCCACCACCTCGTCGGCCGGACCGAAGGCGTAGCGCCAGGCCTGCGCGCCTTCGGTGGCTTCCATCAGCCGGCCTTGCGCGTCGTAGCGGTGCTGGCGTTCGCCTTCGCGCGAAAGCCGGAACGCGGCGTCGCGTTCCAGCGCACACGCCCACAGCTCGCGGCCGGCCAGCGTCAGTTGTTCGCGCAGGGACTGGCCGGACTCGGGGTCGTGCCAGGTCTGGTGCAGCAGCTTGTCCGGCCCGCGGTGCCAGGCCAGGCGCTGCGCGTCGTCGCTGCCCAGCTCTGCCGCGGTCGCGCCGTTCCAGCTGACTTCGGTGGCACGGCCACGCACGTCCCATTCGAAGCCGATGCGCTGGTCCCACTCGGGGAAGCTGACCTGCGCGAGGCGGCCGTTGGCATCGAAGTCGAAACGCAGGCTGAGTGCCACGCCGTCGACGCGCTGCGTCAGGCCGATCAAGCGGCCCGCCTCGTCGTAGTCGAACGCGGTATGTTCGTGGTCCGACCGCGCTTCGCTGACACGGCCGCCCACCCAGCGGTAGACCCACGGGCTGGCGCCGCCGCGGCGGGTGCGCAGCAGCTTGCCCTGGGCGTCGTAATCGTGCGCGCGCTCGCCATCCGCACGCCTGGCTTCGGTCAGCCGACCGGAGGCGTCGTAGCTGTAGCGCGCCCATGCGCGGCCGTTGCGGTCGACCTCGGTGAGGCGGCCGTCCACGCCATAGCGGTAGTCGTAGCGGGTGCCGTCGGGCTCGGTGAGGGTGGCGAGTTCGCCAGCCTGCCAGGCGTAGCTGCAGAGCTGCGGGCCTTCGTGCACTTCGACCGGCAGGCCCTGCTCGCAGCGCGTGTCGCGCGCCGCGCGTTGCGTGGCGTCGAAGGCTTGCAGGCGTTGCAGGGCGTCCATCACAGGGCCAGTGCGGAAGATTGGGACGGCGCGCCCAGCGGGATCGCGTTCAGCATGGTGTCGAACTCGTTGAGCACGCGGTCGAGCTGCTGGTCGAAGCTGGTCTGCAGGTTGGCCAGCAGCGTCAGCAGGCGTTCCAGCAGGTCGTGCACGATGAGCTGGTCCACCTGCTGCAGCAAGGCGGTCACGTCAGCCAGGATGGCTTCGAGCTGGGCCTTCAGCGCGTCCAGCACTTTCTTGAGTTCGGCCCGCACCTGGTTCAGGAAGCCGTCGATGGCCTGCTTCAGCTGCGTGAGCATGCCGCGCAGGCTGCCGGTGATCTTGGCCACCAGTTGCTGGTACAGCGCATCGAGCTGGACCTGGATCGCTGCCGGGTCGATGGCTTTGAGCGGGTCCATCAGCGGGTCCCAAACGGTGGTCTTCAGTTCGGCGGCCAGCGCGTCAGGGTCCAGGATGTTGAGCTTGGCACGCAGCGTGTCGTAGACGCCGGAAACCGCCGTCTTCAGCCCGGCCGGGTGCAGCACCAGTGCGGCCTGGCGGATCTCGCCGAAGAAGCCGTTGACGGCATCGTCCAGCGCGGCCTGCAGCGGCGCCAGGTCGCCGAGGAAGCGGTCGACCGCGAGGTCGATGCGGCGTGCCTTGGTGGAAGGGCGCAGCGTGGCGAGCGCGCCGTGCAGCGTGTCGGCGGTGATGGGTTGCGGCTGGGTCAGGAAGGCCGGCAGCATCTTGGCCAGGCCGCTGTTCAGGCGGTTGTAGGCGGCCTGCGCGCCGCTGGCGTCCAGGCCGTTGATGCGCTGGCGCAAGGCGGCGGAGAGCTCGCGCACGCGGCCGTCCAGCTGCTGCAGGCGCGAACTGGGCACATCCAGCTTCAGCGGCGCCAGCACCAGGTCGAACTTCGCGCTCAGCGAGGCCTTGGCGGCGCCGTTACCGGCCGACAGCGCGATCTGCGCGTCCAGCCGCACGCGCAGCGCCGGCAGCGTCACGGCGCCGGCCAGCGCGCTGGGCGAGAGCGCGTCCACCCGCTGCTGGGCCTCGCGCAACAAGCGCGTGACCTGGGCCGGGTTCAACGCCGGCAAGGCCATGCCCAGCCCCGTGCGGATGGCTTCGAGCGCGCTGGCCACGTCGGCCACCGGCAGCTTGTCCACCGCGGCCATCAGCTGGTCGAACACCAGGTCCAGCGGCTTGAACAGGCTGCTGGGCTTGACGCTGTCGCCCAGCGTCAGGTTGTACTGGCGCAGCGCGCCGTCCGGGTCGCCAAACACCGCATCGGCCAGGCCCAGCATCAAGGCCTTCATGGTCTCGAAAAACGTGTCCAGCGGCGGCGGCAGGTGCACGCTGTCCAGCGCGCTGGCCAGGCCGTCGCGGGCCTGGGTGAAGAGCTCGCGCTCCTTCTGCTCCAGCGTGTCCAGCAGCGGCGTGATGTCGATCAGGTCGACCAGGCGGTCGATCTCGGTGTGCAGCAGGCGCAAGGGCTCGACCCACACGTCCGGGCTGGCGCGGTTGATGGCGGCCATCATCTGCTGGTAAGGCGCTTTCAGCGGTTCCAGCAGTTGGCCAGGCGAGAGCTTGTCGGCCTGGGCCACGAGTTCGTCGACCAGCCCGTCCAGCGGCGCCAGCACCAGCGTGGCATTGATGCCGTTGACCGACTTCTCGACCTGGTCCAGCAGCGCATTGACAGGCGCCAGGATGGCGCTGCCGTCGAAGCCGATGATGCGGTCGCGGAAGTTGTTCCAGGCGTCCAGCACGGCCTGCACTGCTTCGGCCAGCTCGTCGTCGATGGTCTTGAAACCCGTCTTCAGCTGGGTCTCGATCATGCCTTCGAGGTCCACCGCGCGCAGCAGCGCCAGGCCGCCCTGGATGGCGATCTTCTCGGGTTCGGACAGCGACTCGGGCTTGATGGCCGAGAGCTTGGCCTTCAGCGCGTCGATCTCGTCGATGACCTCGTCGGCCACCGGCTTGAAGTCCAGCCCGTCGAGTTGGGCCAGCAAGGCCTTCAGGTCGTCTAGCGCGGAAGACAGGTCGCTGGCCAGTTGCTGGATCAGCGAACCGGCCTGCTGCACCACGTCGCCAATGGCGTCGGCCACGTCGGCAATCGGAATCTGCTTGAACTGGTCCAGCGCGTCGGCCAGCGTGCTGCTCAGGTCGCCCAGCAGGTCGTCGCCAATGTTCTGCTCGATGAAGTCGTGCGCGGCCTGGAAGCCTTCGGCAATGCCGGTGCGAACCTGGTCGATGTGCAGCGCGTCCAGCTCCTGCTTGACGCGCGAGAGCATGCCGCTCACGGCCAGCTGCACCTGCTCGGTCGGCACGTCTGCCATGGCCTGCTGGATCTTGCCAATGAAGTCGATCAGGATCTGCTGGACCTGCGACAGCGGCGAGGCGGCGAACATCTCGTGCACGCCGTTGGAAGCGCGCGCGATCTGGGCCGCCAAGTCCTGCGGCGACAGGCTCATGCGCAGCCGCGACAGCAGCGATTCGATCACCGAGGCGATCGCATCGACCGCGTCGTCCACGCTGGGCAGCTCGACCAGCGGCACGGCGCCGAGCACGGTGGCATAGGCCGAGAACAGCGTGTCCCAGGCGTCGTCCGCGACCAGCGCGGTCAGCGCGTCGCAGCCGGCGTCAATCGCGTCGAAGGCCAGGCCCAGCGCGTCGGACCAGGCTTGCAGCAGCGCCTCCAGCGCTGCGTAGGCAGCAGCGTCTGCCGCGTCGAAGCTGACGATGGCGTTGGCCAGGGCCTGGAAGCTGAGGGCGGCCTGGTCGCGCACCGTGCCGATCAGGCCCTCGATGCCACCAGCGGTGAGCGGCTGGATCAGCGCCAGCGCGCCGTCCAGGTGCTGGCTGGCACCGGCGAGCAGGTCGTGGTCCACGCCCACCAGCTGCTGGGCGAGGAAGTTCAGCAGGTCGTCGGCCGAGGGCACCTGGCCGCCGGCCAACTGCTCGATGGTGCCCAAGGCGGCGGTGACCTGGGCCAGCGTGTCGGTGTCGATCAGCGTACTGCCGAGTTCGGCCAGCCGGTCGCTGAAGGCGCTGAGCACGGCCTCGATCAGCTTCAGCGCGGTCTGCTCCAGGCTGTCGCCGGGGTGGATCTGCTGAACCAGCGGGCTGTTGGCGAGAAAGTCCGACAGGCCCTGGTAGCTTTCGTTGAGGTTCTCGATGAAGGCCAGCGCGTCGCCAGGCAGGGCGTTCTGGATCGTGCTGATGGCCTTGGGCAGCGCTTCGGACAGGCCGCTGACATCGATGTCCAGCGCGCCCTGCACACCGCCAAAGGCCTGCGTCACGGCGCCCAATGGAGAACCCGAGTCGCCACTCGCCAGCGAACCGGCCACGTCCATGAAGCTGGACAGGCCCGTCTGCGCGTTGGTCGCGGCGTCCAGCGCCGGGCCCAGGTCGGGCAGGCTGGCGGTGGCACCGGTCACAGCAGTTCCCCGATGGCCGAGAGCGCGCCGGCCGCACCGCCAGTGGCGCCGCTGAAGGCGTCCAGCATGCCGGGCAGCCGGGTCGTGGGGTTGGCGAAGTCGGCGGCGCCGGCGATCAGGTCCACCAGGCCGGCGACCTCGGCCAGCGCGTTCTGCACGTCATCCATCAGCGCGCCGGCTTCGTCCAGCAGGCTGGTGTCGATGTCACCAAACGGGCTGGATGCTGGCGGCGGGGGCGGCGGCAGGTACTCGGTCAGCTCGCAGCTGAAGTCGAACTCGTCCAGCCGGCCCGCCCGCTGGCCGACTTCGAGCTTGTCCACCAGCACCTGCGAGAAGTAGCCCTGGCCGGTGATCTCGCACAGGAAGTCCACCGGCGCACGGCCCAGCAGGTGGCCGCGCAGGGTCTGGATGTCGTCGGCCGCACCGTCGCCGTAGCAGATGCCGCGCACGCGGATCTGCACGCTGGGCCGGCCAAGCGCCTGCGCATAGTCGCCCTCCTGGCCGGGCACGGCATGGCGCACGAAGCGCGCGCCTTCGGTCACGTCGATGCTGAGCAGCTTGTCCAGCACCACGCCGGCGAGTTCGAGCGCCATCTCAAGCCTTTTGCAGGCACGGGACGCGCATCACAGCAGCCCCCCGGTGAAACCGAACTGGCGCAGCGCGTGTTCACGCCAGCGCTCCTGCAACCGGTCCACCAGGCGGTCCACCAGCATGTCTTCGGAGACGGCGTCCAGCTCGGGCCAGGGGCGGGGTGTGGGTGCGGGCGTGAAGGCGGGCACGGGCGGCAATGCGACGGGCGCTGCGGCGGCGATCTGCGCAGTTGCCTCGGCGGTGGCCGCATTGGACGGCTGCAGCGACGGCGGCACATCGACACGCGCCTGGCTCTCGGCAACCGCGCCTTGCATCAGCGCACGCAGCCCGGACAGGCCTTGCACGAGCCGGGTGGGGTGCGGCAGCGGCGCACGCCCGACCTGGTCAACGCCCCGGCCCTTCGACAAGCTCAGGGCGAACGGAGAGGGGGACGCCCCATCCACCGAAGAGCGTGACGAAGCGCCCCCCTGAGAGAGTGATGCAGCGCCGCCGTGAGAGGGTGACGCCCCACCACCGTTCTGGCTGACCCTTCGACCGTGCTCGGGACTAAAGGCTCCGTCAAAGCCTTGACCCTTAGCCAAGCTCAGGGCGAACGGTTGGCGGACGGGGGAAACAGGCGCGCCTCCCGCTCCCGCTCCCGCTCCCGCACCCGCACCCGCACCCGCACCCGCATCCGCATCCCGTTCGGGCTGAGCTTGTCGAAGCCCCGGCCCTTCGACAGGCTCAGGGTGAACGGAGTGGAGGGAAGCGTGTTGCCGCATGGCCCCGGCTGACCGAGCGGCCGGCTCGCGAAGCGTTGCCAGCGCCGCTCGCCGCGCTGCCGGGCCGGCGGGCACAGCGGTGACCAAGCCCAGGGGCTGCTCTGCAACTGCCGCGGCCTGCGCGGCTTGCACTGGCGCCCGAGGCGCCCAGCCGGGTGGCAGCAACGCGCCGGCCGTCGGGCCGGACGCAGATCGCGCACTGGCCAACGGCGACGCCACCACGGGCACCGGCCGCGGCCGTGGCCAGTTCGGCGCCAGTGTGCTGGCCACAGGTTCGGCCACTGCTGCCTGGCGAGGTGTGCCGCCTTTGAGCGCAGCGCGGATCAGCTGGTCGAAGCGCGCCCAAGGATCCGCCGGCCAGGCGGCGTCCGCATGGTCCACCCATTGCAGCCCGGCACTCTCAAACAGGCGTTCAGCGCAACGCACAGAAAGCTGCGCGCCCGCGTCCCAGCGGGCCCTCATGGCTCGCCCCCATCGCTGCCCTGCAGCCCGGCCAGGTAGACCGCCACCTGCCCCGGTGACAACTCGCCCACCTGGGCCGGCGTCCAGCCGTAGTGCCGCGCCAGCAGCACATGCGCCGCGCCAATCGGCGCAGAAGCAGCCGCGCGGGCCGCGCCGCCGTCGGTGTCCAGCCCCGAGATGCGGTTGACCTCGGCGACCAGAAACTGCACCAGTCCGGCATGCAACTGGCGCACCTGGTCAAACGACAGCGCCGGCTCGATCAGCGATTCCTTGACGATCAGCAGCGGCACCAGCGAGCTGTCATCCTGCGCGGCCTTGGAAATGAGCGCCAGCGTGGCGACCTTCAGCGGCCGCAAGCGCACGCGGCCACCTGCTTCTGCCCCCTGCGCTGGCGACAGCACGGCAGCCGGCACCTCCACCTCGTGCACCAGCGAGCCGCCCGCCAGCAGTTCCTGCGGCGAGAGCATCTGCGGGGTGTCGACGCGCAAGGCCTGGGCGTTGGACATGGCGCTCAGGTTTCCTCATAGGCCACGCGCATGGCCTGGAAGCCGACCGACTCCATCACGAAGCTGTCGCTCGGGATGGCATAGGCCCAGCTGTCGAACTTGACGCCGAACAGCGTGACCTTGGTCGACTGCGTCGGGTGGTTCGGATCGCGCAGCGTGGAGATCAGGTTGAACGAGGGCTGCACGAAGGACGGGCCGGACGGCGGGCTGGTGGCGCCTTCGCCCAGCATCAGCCGCACCAGCGCGCCGTTGACGTGGGCGCGCTCTGCGGTGCCGGTCACGCGGACCACGCCGGGGCGCAAATGCGTGGGGTAGCGGCTGCCGATCTCGTAGAAGGGCTGCACATCGCTGGTCACGCTGATCGCGACATTGGTGAGCCGGCCCACCACGTTGGACAGGTCGTACTGCGAGACCATCGCGTCGGCTGCCTGCCCCTCGGGGGTGGAGGTGTCCTCGACACCGAGCACCAGCACCGCGTCGATCGCGCGAAAGACATCATTGGCCATGAAGCGTGCTCCTGATCATTGCAGCGTCATCACGACGCGGATGAAGTCGATGCTGAAGGTCGGCTGGATGGTCATCACGACACTCACCTGGCCGGCGATCTCCTGCGCCCGCGTGGCGGTCACGTCCAGCGAGTAGCCGGTCAGCGCCTCGTCCTGGACCATGCCGGTCAGGAAGGCGTCCAGCGTGGCCTTCAGCGCGGTGCGCACCCGCGTGTTGTTGAGCCGGCCGATGTAAGGGTTGGCGGCAGAGCGCACGCCGTACTTGGCGTAGTCGACGATGCGGCGCGTGGGGATGGCCGAATACGGCTCGCCCACGCCTTCGGTGGTCACGCCCTTGAGCACGCGCAAACCTTCCTTCACGACGACAGCCAGCACGTTGCGCTCGATCAGTTGCGCCTGCTGGCCGCGGTTGGCGGCAAAGGCCACGTTCGGGATGTTCAGCGCCTTATTGGTCAGGCTGGTCTGCACCGGCAGTGACGAGATGAGCCCGGCCACCGCCGCAGCCGTGTAGGCCGGCGGCAGCACCGAGCCGTCCGGCAGCTTGATGCCGGGCGCCACCAGCACCACGCGCGCCTCGGCCAGGTTGTGGCCCAGGAATTCGGCCACCGAGCTGCCGGTGGCGCCGATCACGCCGATGCGCTCGAAGTCGGTTTCCTCGGTGGCCTTCAGGTGGTCGATCAGCACCGAGCCCATGGTGTTGGCGTCCTGCCCGGCCAGCAGCACGATGTTGACCAGCTGGTTGGCGATGGCTTCCAGCCCGGCGGCGTAATCGGTGTCCGCCGCGTCGGCGCCGTCTGCCCCGCCCTGGTTGCTGCCGGTGCCGAAGTACGAGGCCACGCCTGCCGCCGGCTTGGCGCTGGCGAAGTTGCCGTTGGGCGCCACGCTGACCAGCCGCGAGCCTGCGGCCAGCTGCGCCAGCATGTTGCCGTCCGGCACGATGTAGCTTTCCTTGGTCTGGCCCCCGCCGATGGTGACCTGCACGCTGTCTGCCGACTCGACCGAGTAGCTGGCGAGCAGCGTGTCGGCGGCCGGCGCGCGCGGCGCTTCGCCGGCGTGGAAGTCCAGGTGGCCGTTCCACACCGTCACCAGCACCTGGCCGGCGGCTGGCGCGGCGTGGTCCACCGCGTAGGTGGCGACCACGCTTTGCTGCGCCGTGGGCACTTGCGTGGCCTCGAAGGTCAGCTGGCCGTTGGCCGGGTTGATGCGCAACTCGTTGAGCGCGGGCGTGACCGCGATGTCGTAGAGCAGCGTGCCGGCGGTGACGCCGGCCGGCGGGTTGGCGCCATAGGCCCGCAGCGGCTTGCCATCGCCGTCCAGCACGGTGACGGCATTGATGGACGCGACCTGCGCCACCGGCGCACTGGCCAGCTGGAACACGTTGCCGACTTTGCCCACCGGCTCGGCCGTGGCGACCGATTTGTAGACGATGTTGAAGGTGTCCACGCGCCGGGTGTCGCCGCGGATCACCTGGATCCGGTTCTGCGGCGTGGGCAGCACGCGGTGGTAGGCCAGGTTGGCGAAACCCGAGGTCTGGCGCTCACTGTTGATGCGCGCCGGTACCTTGGCCGCGTCCACCGAAACCTGCAGGTTGTTGCCCCAGGAACCGGGCGTGGCCGCGCTGAGCGTGGCGATGGTGTTGTCCGCACCATCCTTCAGCGCGAACTGGGCCGCAGTGGCCCGCGAGCTCGCCACGCGCACCGCAATGACGGTGGAGGCGCCATTGCCGTAGACGTATTGCAGCGCGCGCGTCAGCGTCAGCGGGTTGCTGCCGTCGTTGGGCACGCTGAAGCTGTCGGGCGCGCCGAACAGCTCACTGGCGTCTGCCATGCCAGACAGGGTGACCGGCTGGCCGACCGGGCCCGCCGCGGCGGTCCCGATGACGGCGACGATGCCGGAGCTCACGCCACCCGCCGAAATCAAACCTTCCGCACGTACCTCGACGTAGGTGCCAGGCACCACCATTTCTGCCATGACTTCCTCCAATATTCGGACAGCCAAGAAAAAGATAATCCAGCCCCATATGCATGGGGCAGACGAGCTTATGAATAATTTTTCAACGCAACGGCGCTGCCGCAACAGTAACGCGCATTGCATGAATGGGCACGCCCACGGCTTCGCCGCGGTATTCACCGGCACCCTCGCCTGATTTGATGAACTCTTTTCGCCAAACTCCCATGCAGCAGCAAACCTGCTGGTTGCGCAGAGGCGCCAAAAGCGCAACAGCGGCAGCCAACATCGGGCCCACACTCGGAGGAATTCAAGGTACTGCCGCAACGCCCGGGCGAAACATCAAGCCAAGGGCAAAGCGCTCAGAATTTCCCGCGTGCGCGTCAAGGTCTTATTGCAGTTCTTCCTACAACGCGAACTGAAACCGCGCCACATTCCCTGCAGCGCAACTCCAATTTCAATTTACTCGATGCCAACCCGCCGAGCAAGCGCTACCCATCACCCTATCCCCTGTTTGATGTACAGCACCTGCCAATGATTATCGAAGCCGCGGGTTATTCCCAGGCGCCGCGCTGCCGCATGGGGAATCGGGATTCTCCGGTTCCGTTACAAATACCCGATCACTGTCGCTTGATCAGGTGACGGTGATGGCCAGCGCTGCGGAAATCAGGACGCGTGTGCAGTGTCCTGTCACAAAGCGACGCTAGCGTCGCGCGCAATGACCATCCACCGGTCGCGAGGAGCGCAAATCTTTGGCAGTGCGTAAGTTGTTGGCGCCTGTGCTGGGGCTGGCCTTGCTGGCCGCCGTCGGCGCAGGCGCGTGGTACTCCCACGCTCGCTTGAAAGGCGAGTCCGCGGCCAGTGCCGCAGCGCAGCAGGTCCAGGCGCAGCAGGTCACGCTGCGTGGGCTGATCGGCTCGGAGAAAGAAGCGTTTTTCGCAGACCCGCGGGTCCAGCAGGCGCTGGCGGCCCAGGGCCTGCACGTGACGGTCGAGACGGCCGGTTCCCGCGCGATTGCCGCCGGCTTTGACGCCAGCCGCTACGACTTCGGCTTCCCGTCCGGCGCGCCGGCCGCGCAGCAGCTGAAAGCCAAGGCCAAGGCGGCCGCGGTCTTCAACCCGTTCTACACGCCCATCGTCTTCGCCAGCTGGCGGCCCATCGCCGAAATCCTGTTGGCCAACGGCATCGCGACGAAACACGGCGACTACTACGAGCTGACCGACCTGCCGGCGCTGATGAAGCTGGTGGAAAACGGCACGCGCTGGCAGGACCTCAAGGCCAGCGAGGCCTTTGCCACCCGCAAGTCGGTGCTGGTGAGTTCGACCGACGTGCGCACCTCGAACTCGGCCGCGATGTACCTGGCGCTGGCCAGCTACCTGGCCAACCGCCAGCAGATCGTGCAGAGCCAGGAAGACGTGGACCGGGTGATGCCGATGGTCGCGCCGCTGTTCCTGCGCCAGGGCTTCCAGGAACAGTCGTCTGCCGGGCCATTCGAAGACTACCTGGCGCTGGGCATGGGCAAGGCACCGCTGCTGGTGGCCTACGAGTCGCAGCTGGTGGCCTTCTGGCTGAAGAACCCGAACCAGCGCCAGCGCGACATGGTGCTGATCTACCCGCGCCCCACCGTCTTCTCCAAGCACGTGCTGGTGCCCTACACCGCCGCCGGCGCGCGGCTGGGCACTGCCCTGGAAAACGACCCGGCGCTGCGCGCGCTGGCCCACGAATACGGCTTTCGCACCGGCGGCGACAGCCATGGCCCGGAGGGCTGGGCCAAGCGGGGCGTGAACGTGCCCGAGGTGCTGGTGGACGTGATCGACCCGCCCAGCTTCGAGTGGCTGGAACGAATGATCGTGGGCATTGACGCCCGCTTCAAGTGAACACGAACCCAACAAGGAAAGGGAGCCGAACATGAACAACATCGAAAAGCCGACCGACACGCTGCAAGCGCCCGCAAGCTTCACGCTGGAGCCGCCGGCGCCGGTGGTGGCGCTGCCCATCGAATCGGCCAGCGGCAAGGTGCGGCTGAAGCCGGAAGAGGTCTCTGAATTGGACGCGCAGGTGCGGCAGTTCATTGACGACATCAGCGCCCACGACAGCCAGCACCCGCAGTTCAAGCTGGCGGTCGAGCGCATCCACAGCATGGGCAACAAGGAGGTGGAAGCTTCGGCCTCGGTGTCCAACCGCATGCTGGAGCGGCCGGTCGGCTCGCTGAAGAATGGGCTGTTCGACCAGGGCTCGCAGATCGGCCAGTCGCTGGTCGACCTGCGCCGCCAGGTCGAGGCGCTGGACCCGTCCCGCCAGGGCGACCTGTTCTCGGCCCGCAAGCTGCTGGGCTTCATTCCGCTGGGCAACAAGCTGGTCGACTACTTCGACCGCTACCAGTCCTCTCAGGCGCACTTGAACGCCATCATCGAATCGCTCAAGCGCGGCAAGGACGAGCTGCTGCGCGACAACGCCGCGATCGAGCAGGAGAAGACGAATCTCTGGGCGCTGATGACGCGGCTGGAGAAGTACGTGCACATCGGCAAGGCCCTGGACAGCCAGCTCGCCGCCAAGGCCGCCGAGCTGGACGCCAGCGACCCCGAGAAGGCCCGCGTGGTGCGCGAGGAAATGCTGTTCTACGCGCGCCAGAAGGTCACGGACCTGCTGACCCAGCTGGCCGTCAACATCCAGGGCTACCTGGCGCTGGACCTGATCCGCAAGAACAACCTGGAACTGAGCAAGGGCGTGGACCGCGCCACCACGACCACCGTCTCTGCGCTGCGCACCGCCGTGATCGTGGCCCAGGCGCTGGCCAACCAGAAGCTGGTGCTGGACCAGGTGAGCGCGCTGAACACCACCACCGGCAAGCTGATCGCCAGCACCAGCGAGCTGCTGCGCGAGCAGAGCGGTGCGATCCACCAGCAGGCCGCCAGCAGCACCATCGAGCTTGCCAAGCTGCAGCAGGCCTTTGCCAACATCTACCAGACCATGGACGCGATTGCCGACTTCAAGGTCAAGGCGCTGGATGCCATGCAGACCACCGTCGACGCCCTGAGCGACGAGGTGGCCAAGAGCCGCAGCTACCTGGACAGGGTGCGCCAGCAGGACAGCAGCGCAGCACTGCAAGCACCGAGCGGCGGGGTCACGCTGTGAGGCTGGGCCGGTGGTGGCTCTTCGCCGCCGTGCTGCTGGCGCTTGCGGCCTGCGGCAAGCAGCCCGCAGCGTCAGCCGACAACGGCGCAGGCGCCACCCCATTCACAGTGCTCGCCGGCTCCGAGCTGAAGGATCTGGAAGCGCCGCTGATCGCCGCGGCGCGCGCCGCGGGCGTGGACCTGCAGCTCTCGTACGCCGGCACGCTGGACATCGTCGAGCGCATCAACGCCGGCGAGCATTTCGACGCCATCCTGCCGCCCAACGGCGCCTACCCGGCGCTGGCGCTGCAGACCAAACCGCTGGCGCGCGACAAGCTCTTCTATTCGCGCATTGCGCTGGGCGTGAAGGCCGCGAAGGCGGCCGAGCTTGGCTGGGACCGGCAGGCGCCCGGCTGGGCCGAGATCGCCCAGGCCGCGGGCGACGGCAGGCTGCGCTACGGCATGACCAACGCCACCAGTTCCAACACCGGCATGAGCGCGCTGTTCGCCGTGGCCTCGGCGCTGGCCGGCAAGACCGAAGACCTGAGCGAGAAGGACGTGGACGAGGCCAGTCTGAAAGCCTTCCTCAGCGGCCAGCAGCTGACTGCCGGCAGTTCGGGCTGGTTGGCCGAGGCCTACATCAAGAACCCCGCGGCCATCGACGCGATGGTCAACTACGAGGCCGTGATCCTGCGCGCCAATGCCCGGCTGGCACCGGCCGACCGGCTCGTGTTGGTCTACCCGCGCGACGGCATGATCTCGGCCGACTACCCGCTGATGCTGCTGAACGAGGCGCAACGCGCGCCGTACAACCAGCTGGTCGCTGCGCTGAAGGCCCTGCCCTTCCAGCGTGATGCGCTCGCCGCCGCCTTCCTTCGCCCGGCCAACCCCGAGGCGCCGCTGGCCAGCACGCTGCCTGCCAGCGCGGTGGCCGAGCTGGCCTTCCCGAACCGGCTGGAAGTGATAGACGCGGTGCTGGCCGCCTACCAGGCCAAATGGCGCAAGCCGGCCACCTCCATCTTCGTGCTGGACCTCAGCGGCTCGATGCAGGGCCAGCGCCTGCAGGCGATGCGCAGCGCGCTCAAGCAGCTGACCGGTGCCGACACCACTGCCACCACCGCCAGCGCCCGCTACAGCGCCTTCCAGAGCCGCGAACGCGTGGTGCTGATCACCTTCGCCAGCGAGGTCGCGCCACCGGTCTGGGTGCGCTTTGACGCCGGCCAGATCGACAGCGCCCGCGCCAGCCTGCTGCGCCAGGCCGATGCGATGAGTGCCGACGGCGGCACCGCGATCTACTCCGCCTTGAGCGAGGCCGAGGCACTGGCGGCGCAGGAGATGAAACGCGAGCCGGAGCGCCAGGTCAGCGTCGTGCTGCTGACCGATGGCGAGAACAACGCGGGCCTGAAACTGGCCGACTTCCGCGCCAGCCACACCGGCCCGCTGCCGGCGCGCATCTTTCCCATCCTGTTCGGCGAAGGCAACGTGGCCGAGATGCAGCAGATCGCCCAGCTCTCCGGTGGCCGCGAGTTCGACGGCCGCAAGCTGCAGCTGAGCCAGGTGTTCAAGGAAATCCGCGGTTATCAGTGACCTCAATGAACCCCGATGCCTGAACGCACGCTGAAGCTGCGCCTGCTGCTGTGGCTGTACAGCAGCGCCAACATTGCCGGCTGCGCACTGGCGCTGCTTGGCCCTGCGCTGCTGTTCGCCGGCCTCATCGGCCACGGCTGGCTGCTCATCACCGTCGGCCTGTACGCAGCGGGCTGGCTGCTCGGCCGCCGCCCACCGGCGCTGGAGCGGCACATCGAGGACAGCCTGACCGTGGCGCAGACGCTGGACCGCCTGGACGCCGTCATCGCCCAGGCCAGCCCGCACCTGAACGACGAGATGCGCCAGCACCTGGCCCGCGTGCGCGAGTCCGCCGCCGAAGTGCTGCCCCGCCTGGTGGGCGCGCAGACCCACGGCGACGAGCTCTTCACCGTGCGCGAAACCGTGCTGCGCTACCTGCCCGAAACCCTCGCCAACTACGCCGCCCTGCCCCCTGCCTTCCGCCTCAACCATCCGCTCAAAGACGGCAAGACAGCACGCGAATTGCTGGCCGAACAGCTGGACCTGCTGGACAGCCAACTGCGCGAAATCGTCGCCAACGTGGCCTCGCACGACGCCGCCGCGCTGGTCGCCAACGGCCAGTTCCTGGCGGCGAGGTTCAGGCAGGCCGACTTTCTGGCCGGCTGAGATCAGGGCGCGGGCATCTGCGCTTCAATGCGGCGGCCCGCCAGCGTGCCGCTCAGCGTCGCCAAGCTGCCGGCCTGCTGCTCGGGCCAGTTGACGGCCAGCTCGCCGCGCTCGCCGGCTGCGGTCGTGAAGCGGATCTGCGCAACCGCGGTGCCGCGGCCCCAGGGCCAGCTGAGTTGGCCGTCAACGGCCACGTCGTTCGTGAAGCGCGCCTGGACCAACTGCAGCTGGTAGACGCCTTCACTGAACTGGTTGGCCACGCTGCCGCCGCGCAGCGCCGGGCTGAGCGAGCCGCCTGCGCTTTCGAGGCGGGCAACGGCGTCGCCCAACTCAAGCACGGCCGAGGCTGCGGCCTTGAGCGCGGCTGGCCCGGCCTGGTTGCCGGGCAAGGGCTGGGGCAGCGGCAGGTCGGTCGAGCGCAGGGCGAACAGCGGCGTGGTGCGGATCGGGGCGATGCGGGCCGCGCAGTCGGCGTCTCCTGCGTCCAGCGTCGTGAAGAAGCGGCGCACCAGGTTTGCGCCGCAGTCGTCGAGCATCGGCGGCAAGGCGCCGATGTGGAACTCGTTGGCCAGTACGATGTGGCGGGCGTTCGGGAACAGCGAGGCCACTGCTGTGCCTTCGGGCGGCGTGGTGATGGTGTCCAGCTCGCCGTTGAGCACCAGCACCGGCACGGCCGGCATTTGCGGGTGTTTCGGCAGCAGTGGCCCGGGCGGGTGCGCGGCCGAAGGCGCGGGCCAGCGCACGCAGGCGTCCAGCAGGCTGTAGTCCAGCGACATGCCGCGGAATTCGTCGATGCTGAACGGTGCGTAGGTGCCGGGCTGGCGGCGCTCGCGCTCGGCGATGCGACGGTCGCGCTGCTGCTGGCGCGCGGCGGGTGGCAGCGTCATGTCGTAAACCTGCGCATAGTCCTGGCAACTGACGGCCCAGAACAGGCCTTCGCTGTAGGCCTGCGGCAGGTCGTGGGCATAACGCGGGTCCTGCGAGCTGACGGCCTCGGCCATCAGGCGCAGCAGCGGCGCCTGGTCGCCCTGCGCGAACGCACGCGAGGCCGCGTCCAGCTCCCTGGCCACCGCGTACGGCGGCGCGCCGGCCAGCATCACCAGCGCCAGCGTCGAGGGCTCTGCGCGGAAGCTGGTCATCTCGCCGTCGGCATTGCGGGCCTGGGCGTCGAACGGATGGGCGCGCAGCAGGTCCAGTGCAGGCTGGATGTGGTCCATGCCGCTGCCGGGCAAGGCAGCGCAGTACGGGGAGCGGGCGCAGACCTGGTTGAACGCGTTGTTCATCGTCGGCGCGAAATACGGGTACCAGGGCGACTCGCCGCCGACCATGGGCACAGGGTAGGCCGAATCCAGCACGACGGAGCGCAGCAAGGACGGATGCCGGTAGGCGAAGACCTGGCTGAAGTAGGTGCCGTAGGAGTCGCCATAGAGGTCGACCGAGCTGCGCTCAAGCGCCGCCAGCACTGCGGCCAGGTCGTCTGCCGCGTAGGCGCTGCTGTAGAGCGGCGCGCTGGCGCCCAGCTGGCGGCCGCAGGCGGCGATGTCGGCAACGGTCGGCCCGCCGCTGCGGTGTTCGGTCTGCAGGCGCGGGCAGTCGACGGCTTGTGAGCCGCCGGTGCCGCGGTTGTCGACCAGCAGCAAATCCTTGCTGTCCATCAGCGGCCACAGCAGGCGCAGGTAGGCGCTGCGCGTGCCGCTGGACGGATAGCCAGGCCCGCCTTCGACGGCGACAAAGGTACCTGTGGCCGGCTGGTCCGCCAGGTGGCGGCGGTAGAGCTCGAAGCGGATGGCGATGGTGCCGGGCACCGTGCCGGTGGGGTCGAAGGGGCGGTCCAGCCGGCCACAGTAGGCGATCTCGTGGCAGCGTTCCAGTGTCAGGCTGCCGACCTGGATCTGGCTGGGCCCAACCGCCATGTCCGGCCAGGCAGGGACCGGTTTCGCGAGGCGCTGCGCAGCGCCCTGCGCAGCAGCGGTGACACAGGCAAGGGCCAGCAGCAGCAAAGGCCGGCAGGCGAACTTCAGGGACTCTTGCAGGCGCATGCGGAACCTTGTCACAACGGTGGGCAGCAGTATCCGCGCCAGCAAAAACGCGGCCACCCTCGCGTTAACCCATCCCCCTACTTTGCTCGCCGAAAGACCGGCAAGCGGGAGAGCGAGCGTGCAAGAATTTTTCGCATTGCGTCACCTTCCACGGGAGCGATCCATGGCCATGGTTTCTAGTCTGCGCATGCTGGCTCGCCTGAGCGCCAAGCTCGTCATCGGCGGCCTGCTGCAGGTCGCCAACGTCCAGGCCACCGAAGCGCCTGCGGCCAGCATGGTGGCCGCCCCCACGCTGTCACTGGCGCCCCGCGCCGTCCCCGGCTTTGAGGAACCCCTGATCGCCACCAGCCCTCTGGTGGCCGCAGACGAAGCCGCCCTCACCCAGGCCCTGGCCGGCCTCAACCCCGGCAGTCTCGACGGCCTGGCCCCGGTCGAGCGCTTCCTCGCCGCCCACCCGCAGTCCGCCTGGCGCCTGGGCCTGCAGACCAACCTGGGCCTGTGGTACTACCGCGAAGGCTATTTCTCCCGCGCCATTGCCGCCTGGGAAGACGCCTGGACCATCGGCCAGTCGCTGCAGGATCCATCCCCCCAAGCCCGCGCGATGGCCGACCGGGCCGTCGGCGAGCTGATCCGCATGCACGCCCGCCTGGGCCATGC